>CALQLA020000020.1 GCA_943331295.2 Bordetella parapertussis
CCGCGACCAGATCGACCACCACGATCCGCGCCAGCGTCCGCTCTGCTTCGACCCCGATTCGCCGTTCTGAGGCCGCCGTCGGCGCCGACGGGCAGCCGGCACCGGCTACTCCGCGGCAAATGTCCGCGGTTCTACGCAGCCACTAACAACTGCAGGCGCACGAACATTGAATAGACATCGGTGAGGGGCGCATCCAACCCCCTCGTCCTCAACCAAACGAAGCATCGGAGGACATCCTGGGAGGGGTCAGCCTCTACATGAAGATCCGCAAGAACAACACGCCGGAACTGGCCGCGGCGAAGGCCGGCATTAGTGAGCGCAGCGCGCGTCGTATCGAGGGCTCGGTCACGCTGCCGGCGCAAAGTCCCCGGCACTATTGGCGCTCCCGGGTCGATCCGTTTTCTGGGGTCTGGGAGAGCGAGGTGGTGCCGCTGCTGCAGCGCGCGCCGAAGCTGATGGCGATCACGCTGCTGCGCAAACTGCAGGACGATCATCCCGACCGCTTCCCCGACGGCATGCTGCGCACCCTCCAGCGGCACATTCGCCACTGGCGCGCGCTGGCAGGACCGCCGAAGGAAGTGTTCTTCCCGCAGGACCATGCGCCGGGCCATCGCGGCCTATCGGACTGCACCGCCATGAGCAATCTGCGGGTGACGATCGCCGGGTTGCCGTTCGCGCGCATCCTGTACCACTTCGTGCTGGCGTTCCCGCGCTGGGAGCACGGCGGCACCATCCGCCAGGTCAAGTTGCGCGGATTGGCCAAGGCCGACAACGTGTTCACGCTGGCGATGCTGACCACCAATCTGCGCCGGTTGCCAGGCCTGATGGCGGCACGGGCGGCGATGGCGGGGAGCGGATAGACGGGAGAGGTGCGTCCGCTTGCGCGATTCGCCCAGTGATTCCGGCGAATCAGGCGCAAACGGGAGCGCAAACCCGCGATATCTCATTGGTCCCACCCGATTCCTCCGCCAAATTTCATCGCAATCGATCCGGCCGCTCAAAATGCCGATAACTTCAACGAACTGCTAGTCGTCACCGCGCCAGCATCGCCCCGGTCCCGCGTGACGCCGGCGCCGACTCGGGTTGCGTTACGATTGTCGCGCCGACCCGCCGTCCCGAGCCTCCCCTTGCCCCCCCCGACCCCGCCCCCCGTAGCCCCGACTCCGCCGCTCGCGGGCCTCGTCGCACGTGCGGCAGCGCTCCACGGCGCCGGCGATCTTCCGGCTGCCGAGCGCGTCTACGCCGAGATCCTGCAGCGCGCGACCGACAACTTCGACGCGCTGCACGGGCTCGGCCTCATCGCGATCCAGCGCGGGCGCATCGACGATGCCGACCGCCTGCTGCAGCGGGCGATCGCCGCAAATCCGCGCTCGGCCGAGGCCGCCGCAAATCATTTCGTCGTGCTCCGTCGCCTCAATCGGCACGCCGACGCGCTCGCGGCCTGCGACCGCGCGCTGGCCCTGAAGCCCCGGTACGCGGAAGCGCTGTGCAATCGCGGCCTTGCGCTGGCCGCGCTGTCCCGCTTCGACGAGGCGATCACGAGCTACGACGCCGCGCTCGCGGTGCGCGCGGAATTCCCCGCGGCCCACTACAACCGCGCGGTGGCGCTTGCCGCGCTGGGCCGGTACGGGGAGGCGCTCGCCGGCTACGACGCCGCGCTCGCCGGCGCCCGCCCTTCCGCGGAAGCGTCCTACAACCGTGGCGTCGCGCTCGCCGCGCTCGGGCGCCACGAAGAAGCGCTCGCAAGCTACGACCGCGCGCTCGAGGCCAATCCCGACTTCGCCGCCGCGCACAACAACCGCGGCAGCGCGCTCAACGAAATGAAGCGCTACGCCGCCGCCGTCGCGAGCTACGACCAGGCACTGGCGCTGGCACCCGGCTTCGCGGCCGCGCTGTACAACCGCGGCATCGCCCGGTCGGCGCTGGGACAGGCGGCAGGTGCGGCCGCGGACCTGGAACGGGCGCTGGCGCTCGACCCGGCACTGCCGTTCGCCCGCGGCATGCTGCTGCATGCGCGGATGCAGCAGGCCGACTGGCGCGGATACGACGCAGCAGCGGCGGCCGTGGTCGCGGACAACCGCGCGGGAGGCTGCGCGGCGGACCCGCTGACCCTGCTGGCCGTGACCGACGACACGCAGGCGCAGCTCGCCTGCGCGCGGACATGGGTCCGCACGCGCTGCCCGCCGCATGCGCCGCTGGCGCAGGACGGCCGCCGCGCCCGCGGCCGGATACGCGTCGCATACCTGTCCGCCGACTTTCGCGAGCACGCGCTCGCGCACCTGATGACCGACGTGTTCGAGCGCCACGACCGCGGCGCATTCGAGACGGTCGCCCTGTCGTACGGCCCGGCGGCCCCGGGGCCGCTGCGCACGCGGCTCGAAGCGGCGTTCGACCGCTTCATCGACGTGCGGAACCTGAGCGACGAGGCGATCGCGGCACGCCTCCACGCCGACGAGATCGACATTGCGGTGGATCTCGCCGGCCACACCGAGGACGCTCGCACCGGCGTGTTCGCGCGGCGGCCGGCGCCGGTGCAGGTGAACTACCTGGGTTTTCCCGGCACGATGGGGGCGGATTTCATCGACTACGTGATCGCCGACCGGTTCGTCATTCCCGAGGCGCAGCGCGATGCTTGCTCGGAGAGCGTCGTTTGGCTGCCGGACACCTACCAGGCGAATGCCGCGCCGCACGCGATCGCGCTGCCGCCGCCGCGCGCGTCACTCGGGCTGCCTGACGACGGCTTCGTGTTCTGTTCGTTCAACAGCACGTTCAAGGTCACGCCCGCGGCGTTCGACGGCTGGATGCGGATCCTGCAGGCGGTGCCGGGGAGCGTCTTGTGGCTGGTCGGCAGCAGCGACGGGGCGATCGCCAACCTGCGGCGCGAGGCGGCCGCGCGCGGCGTCGCGCCGGCGCGCCTCGCGTTCGCCCCGCGCGTGCCCTACGCACTGCACCTGGCGCGCTGCGGGGCCGCGGACCTCTTCCTCGACACGATGCCGTTCAATGGCGGCGCGACGGTGAGCGACGCGCTGCGCGCAGGATTGCCGGTCGTGGCCTGCGCCGGGGAAGCGTTCGCGGCGCGGATGGCGGGCAGCCTGCTCTCGACCGTCGGGCTGCCGGAACTGGTCGCGACGTCCCCGGCCGACTACGAGGCGCTGGCGATCGCGCTCGCGCACGACGCGACCCGGTACCGGGCGCTGCGCGACCGGCTGGCGGCAGCACGCGCGGCGTCGCCGCTGTTCGACCCCGACCGCTTCCGGCGGCATCTGGAAGCGGCGTACGCGACGATGTGGCGGAAGCACCAGGCGGGCGAGACGCCGGCGGCATTCTCGGTGCCGCCCGTCGGTTGAACTGCGTCGTACCGTCGCAGCCCGGGCTACGGAACCACAGAACCGCTACGCGAGCGGCGCGACCTTGATCACTTCCTCTGCGGTGGTGATGCCGGCGGCGACCTTCATCGCGCCGGAGACGCGCAGCGGCTTCATGCCGTCCTTGTAGGCCTGCTCGCGGATCGCGGCATCGCTGCAGTCGGCGGTGATGAGGCGGCGGATGGCCGGCGTCATCAGCATGATCTCGTAGAGCCCGAGGCGGCCGTGGTAACCCGTCATCCGGCACTCGAGGCAGCCGACCGGCCCCATCACCTGCGTCGGCTTGTCGGCGCGCCACGGCGCCGTGATCGCGCGCCACGTGTCGTCGTCGGGCGGATCCGTCGGCGCCTTGCAGTGCGGGCACAGCGTGCGCACCAGCCGCTGCGCCATCACGCCCAGCAGCGTCGAGCTGAGGAGATAGGGCGGCACCCCGAGGTCGAGCATCCGGGTGACGGCCGTCGGGGCATCGTTGGTGTGCAGCGTCGACAGCACGAGGTGCCCGGTCAGCGCCGCCTGCACGCCCATGTCGGCCGTCTCGCGGTCGCGGATCTCGCCGACCATGATGATGTCGGGGTCCTGCCGCAGCAGCGTGCGCACGCCGTGCGCGAAATCGACGCCGATCACCGGCTGCACCTGCATCTGGTTGAACGCGGGCTCGATCATCTCGATCGGGTCCTCGATGGTGCAGACGTTCACCTCGGGGGTAGCCAGCTGCTTCAGCGTCGAGTAGAGCGTGGTGGTCTTGCCCGAGCCGGTGGGCCCGGTGACGAGGATGATCCCGTTCGGCTGCTTGACCATCTCCTCCCAGCGGTCCCAGTCCTCGTTCGAGAAGCCCAGCTCGCTGAAGTCGCGGACCAGCACCTCGCGGCTGAAGATCCGCATCACGAGCTTCTCGCCGAAAGCCGTCGGCATCGTCGAGATCCGCAGCTCGACCTCGTCGCCCTCCGGCGTCACCGTCTTGATCCGCCCGTCCTGCGGGCGCCGCTTCTCGACGATCTCCATCCGCGCCAGCAGCTTGATCCGCGACGTCATCGCGAGCAGCACCGGCGTGGGAATCGTGTACACCTGGTGCAGGACGCCGTCGATGCGGAAGCGGACCACGCCGACGTCGCGGCGCGGCTCGATGTGGATGTCGGAGGCCCGCTGCTCGAACGCGTACTGCCAGAGCCAGTCGACGATGTGGATGACGTGGCTGTCGTTCGCGTCGAGCTGGCCCAGCGCCACCAGCTGCTCGAAGTTGCGGGCGAGCGACACTTCGCCCGGCGCCGCCTCCTGCGCCTTCTTCATCGACCGCGCGAGGTTGTAGAACTCGCCCAGGTAGCGGCGGATGTCGGCCGGATTGGCGAACACCAGCTCGACGCGCGTGCGCAGCATCTGCGACAGCTCGTCGGCCCACGAGCGCTCGAACGGCTCGCTGGTCGCGACGGTGAGCGTCGTCCGGGTGACGGCCACCGGGAGGATCCGGTAGCGTTCCGCGTAGGCGTTCGACATCGACTGCGTGACGCCGCCCAGGTCGATCTTCAGCGGGTCGATGTGCAGGTAGCGCATGCCCAGCTTCCCGGCGAGCCACTCGACCAGGCCATCCAGCGCGAGCACGCGGTGCGGCGGCTGCATCGACTTCCACTTCTGCTCGGCGATGAGCTCGAGCGGGTGGCCGGGCCGGTTCGCCCGCAGGGCCGCGAATTTCTGCGCATCCGCCGCCGCCACCAGCCCGTCGGCGACCAACAGATCGAGGACTTCGTCGAGCTTCAGCCGCCGGTCCGGCGGCCGGGCGGCCGGGGCCGGCATCGGGACCGGGGGCGCTGCCGGCTGCACTTTCGGGGGGGTAGCCATGCGCCGACTTTACACCCAACGCGCGGGTGCCGACAGCGGCCGCCGGGCCTGCGAATGAACCTTTGCTGGACGGAACAGCCGAATGCAATTAGCCTCCCGGTATTCGCCGCACACCCGTGCCGCAACCTGGCCTCCATCCTGATTCCTCCCGATGCCACCCCCCCTCCGCCCCGCCATGTGCACCACCCGCCCGCTTTGCCCGTCGCGCCGCTTCGCCCTGCCGCTGTCCCCCGCGGGCTGGCGCGGGCCGGCGGCCGCCCTCCTGCTCGTCGCGTTCGCCGCCGGCGCACAGCCGGCCCCGGCGCCGCCGGCGGCGCCGGTCGTGGTGGTCCCCACGGTCAGCGCAAGCCTGCTGTCGCAGGCCGCCGAAACGATCTTCGTCCGCGAGGCGCGCAAGGCGAACCTCGCCAAGGCGTACAACGTCAATCGCGGGACGGTCTCGCGCGCGCGCCATGGCGCCGACCCGCTGATCGCGATCGCCGCCGAATACCTTCCTGCCGCCGCCGACTGGACGTGGACGCTGGGCGTCGAAACCCGGGAGAATCCCGTCGCCTACGTACTCCCCGGCGGCAAGATCATGGTCAGCACCGGCTTCTTCGAACGGATGCGCCTCACCGATGCCGAGTACTCGGCGCTGCTCGCGCACACCCTCGCGCACGCGTTGCTGGGCCGGGACACGGCCGCCGCCGTCGCCGAGTACGACCGCCGGCGCGGCAGCACGGCGCCCGATCCGGACACCAACCGGGCCGCTATCGAGCTGGGCGAGGTGCTGGGCAAGGTGGTGCTGTCGGAGCACTACGACCCCGCGGCCGAAGCCGAGGCCGATACGCTCGCGCTGCAGCTCCTCGCCAAGGCGGGCATCGACCCCGCGGCCTCGATCGAAGCCTGGGGCAAGGTCATGCGCGCCGGCGGCGCCACGGTGCCCGGGTTCCTCGTGCTGCATCCCGTGCGCCAGGACCGGATCAGCGCGATGGAAGCGCAGCTCCCCGCCGCCATCAAGGCCTACCAGCAGACGCTCGCGAGCCAGCCGCCCGCGCAGGGGTCAGTGCCGCGGCCCCGCCGCTGACGGCGTCGCGGGTACCTGAAACACCTCGCGCAGATACGCGAGGTACGACGGGTCGTAGTCCATCGCCTTGGACGGCTCGTCGCTGATCTTCGCGACCGGCTGGCCGTTGCAGCGCGTCATCTTGACGACGATCTGCAGCGGCTCGATGCCGACGTCGTTGGTGAGGTTGGTGCCGATGCCAAACGCCGTCTGCATCCGGCCGCGGAAATGCTCGAACAGGCGGATCGCGAGCGGAACGTTTAGGCTGTCGGAGAAGACCATCGTCTTCGACAGCGGGTCGATCCGCATCCGCTGGTAGTGGGCGATCAGCTTCTCGCCCCACGCGAACGGGTCTCCGGAATCGTGCCGCACGCCGTCGAACAGCTTGCAGAAGAAGAGGTCGAAATCGCGCAGGAAGGCGTCCATCCCGCAGACGTCCGACAGCGCGATGCCCAGGTCACCCCGGTACTCGCGCGCCCAGGTGTTGAACGCGAAGACCTGCGAGTCGCGCAGCCGCGGCCCCACGGCCTGGCAGGCCTGCAGGTATTCGTGCGCCATCGTGCCCAGCGGCGTCAGCCCGTGCGCCATCGCGAACAGCACGTTGCTGGTGCCGACGAACTTCGGCCCGATGCCCCGCTTCAGGGTCTGCAGCACTTCGTCCTGCCAGGCCCGCGAGAACCGCCGCCGCGTGCCGTAGTCGGCGATGCGGAATGCCGGGTCCGGCACCGCGTTGATCCGCTCCACCTTCGCCGCGAGGCGCTCGCGGCCGAGCCCGAGGTCGAGGTCCGGATGGCGGTTGCGCAGGTACACCTCGCTGACGATCGCCAGCACCGGCACCTCGAACAGGATCGTGTGCAGCCACGGCCCGCGGATCACGATGTCGATTTCCGTCTCGCTGCCGGCGACGCGCTCGACGGCGATGAATCGCTCGTCGAGCTGGAAGAGCCCCAGCAGGTCGACGTAATCGCTCTTGAAGAAGCGCCAGCCGCGCAGGTACGCGAGCTCGTCGGGCGTGAAGCGCAGGCGGCACAGCGAGCGGATCTCGTCGCGGATCTCGCCGATGTGCGGCGTCAGGTCGACGCCGCCATTGCGGCAGCGAAAGCGGTACTCGACCTGCGCACCCGGGAAGTGATGCAGCACCACCTGCATCATCGTGAACTTGTACAGGTCGGTGTCGAGCAGCGAACGGATGATCATGAGGGGCGCGCGGCCGGATGCGCGCGCGCATCGCGGCAGGATGGGGTTAGGCGGATGTTACCTGCAAGGCGCTCCGCCGGCCACGGGGCGACGACCTTCCCCGTCACGGCGGCGGGGCCGGGCGGGAATCGCGCCGATGGCGCCCGCGGCGCGCTGCCGCTATCATCGCCGCTGTCGCCACCGGCCGGAATCGCACATGCTCGTCAACTGCGCCGCCTACCAGAACGGAAGGAAACTGCGCGACATCCCGGTCGCGGCCGTTAGCGAGTACGTGAGCCGGCCCGACTGCTTCGTCTGGGTCGCGCTGTTCGAGCCCAAGCCCGGCGAACTGGACGAAATGGGCGTGGAATTCGGGCTGCATCCCCTGGCCATCGAGGACGCGCGCACGGGGCACCAGCGGCCGAAGATCGAGGAGTACGAGGACTCGCTGTTCGCGGTGCTGCACACGGTCGAGGCCACGCCGCCGGAAGCGGACGAAGACCTGCTGGTCGGCGAGGTCGACATCTTTGCCGGCCGCAACTACATCCTCACCGTCCGCCACCGCACCCACAAGGGCTTCGGCGACGTCCGCGCGCGCTGCGAGCGCGAGCCGGACTTGCTGCGCTTCGGCGCCGGCTTCGTGCTCTACGCGATCATGGACTCGATCGTCGACCGCTACTTCCCGATCCTCGACGAGCTGGAGACGACGCTCGAGGACGCCGAGAGCAAGCTGTTCGACGGCTCGTCGACGCGCGACCGGATCGTCGAGCTGTACGCGCTGAAGCGCCGGCTGATGACGCTGAAGCACGCCGCGGCGCCGCTGATGGAAGCCGTCGGCAAGCTGTACGGCGGCCGGGTGCCGCAGTTGTGCGTCGGCACGCAGGAGTATTTCCGCGACGTCTACGACCACCTGTCGCGGATCAACGCCGCGATCGAGAGCATCCGCGAAATGCTGACGACGGCAATCACGGTCAACATCGCGATGATCAGCCTCGCCGAGAGCGAGGTGACCAAGAAGCTCGCGGCGTGGGGCGCGCTGATCACGGTGCCGACGCTCGTCGCCGGCATCTACGGGATGAATTTCGAAGCCATGCCCGAGCTGAAGTGGGCGGCCGGCTACCCCTATGCGCTGCTGCTGATGCTGGGGATCGACCTCGTGCTCTACCGGCGCTTCCGGCAGGTGAAGTGGCTCTAGCCGGCCATCCGTAGCCCGGGTTGAGCGACAGCGAAACCCGGGCTACGGCTCCTGCGGCCCTGCCCGCTCGGTCAATGCAGGCGTCGCGCCGGTTCCGCCGCCGCCGGCGTGACGGGAATGATCCGCCCGTCGGGAAGCGGCGCCGGCCATGACGGCTGCAGCGTCACGTGGTCGATCGCGAAGTCGCGCGCGAGCATCCGCTGCGCCAGCGCCAGCGTCCGCGGCCACGCGCTGCCGTCGGCAAGCGTGAGGTGCGCCGACAACGCGACCCGCTGCGCACCCACGTACCAGATGTGGAGGTCGTGCACGCCGCTGACGCCCGCGAGCGCCGCCAGCGACCGGCCGACGGCGTCGTAGGAGACGTGGTCGGGCACCCGCTCCATCAGCACGCCGGTCGACTGCCGCAGCAGCATCCACGTCGAGCGCAGGATCAGCAGCGCGACCACCAGCGACAGGATAGGGTCGATCGGCAGCCAGCCGGTGAAGTGGATGACCGCGCCGGCGACCAGCGCGGCGACCGACCCCAGGAGATCCCCCATCACGTGCAGCAGCGCGCCGCGGGCGTTGATTCCCCCGCCGGCGCGGGACAGCATCCACGCCACCACGAGGTTGACGACGAGCCCGATGCCGGCGACGACCATCACGAGCGGGCCGCGGACGGGTTCGGGTGCCAGCAGCCGGGTCACGGCCTCGACGGCGATCCAGACGACCAGCGCCAGCATCGTCAGCGCGTTGACGAAGGCGGCGAGCACCTCGGCCCGCGCGTACCCGTACGACGCGCTGCGCGACGCCGGGCGCCGCGCGACGGCCTGCGCGATCAAAGCCACCAGCAGGCCGGCGGCGTCGGTGGCCATGTGCCCCGCATCCGAAATCAGCGCCAGCGACCCCGCGAGCCAGCCGCCGATCGCCTCGACGACGCCGAAACCGGCGGTGAGCGCCAGCGCAACCCAGAGCGTTCCCATCGCCGTCGACGCGTCCGCATGGGCGTGCCCGTGCCGGTGGTCGTGCCCGCCATGCCCGTGGTCGCTGTCGTGACCGTGCGGGTGCCCGTCGTCGTGATCGTGGTCGCGATCGTGCGTGTCGTGCCGGTGGTGGCGAGCGGCAGGATCGGTTTTCGGGTCGGCAGGTGCCATCGTGGACGCTCGGGTCGCAGACGAGCGTCCGCGGCACCCATTGTCGGCCGCCGCGGCGCGCGGGGCAAATCGGCGACAGGCGACGGATGCGCGCCGACGCAGGCGCTCCGCCACCCTTGCGCCGGCACAACGTTAGAATGCGCGCTGATGGACACCGTCATCCTCCCCACGCTGGTCGACCGGCTCGACGCCGCGCTGCCGCAGACGCAGTGCCGCCGCTGCGGGCACGCCGGCTGCCGGCCCTACGCCGAGGCGGTGGCGCACGGCGACGCGATCAACCGCTGCCCCCCGGGCGGCGACGCGCTGGTCGCCGTGCTCGCCGTGCTGACCGGGCGCCCGCGCTTGGCGCTCGACCCGGCCCACGGCGCGCCCGGGCCGCTGACGGTCGCGTGGATCGACGAGGCGCGCTGCATCGGCTGCACGCTGTGCATCCAGGCCTGCCCCGTCGACGCGATACTGGGTGCCGCCAAGCGGATGCACACCGTGATGGCCGCGTTGTGCACGGGTTGCGACCTGTGCGTGGCCCCCTGCCCGGTCGACTGCATCGAGATGCACCCCGCGGCCCGGGCCTGGGACCGCGCCGATGCGACCGGCGCGCGCGCGCGCTTCGATGCGCGCCGCGCGCGGCTCGCCGCAACGCCGGCGACGCCGCCAGGCAGCGTGCCGCGGCCGGCCGCATCGGCGCCGCCGGATGCCGACCCGCAGGGGCCGGCATTCCGGCAGGCCGCGATTGCCGCCGCGCAGGCGCGCGCGCGGTCCCGCCGCGCCGGCGTGCCCAAGGCCGGCGCCCGCTGATGCGCCGGCTCCTGCGCCTCGCGGTGTCGGTGCTGGCATTTGCTGCGCTGCCTGCCGCGCACGCAGCGTCACCGGCGCTCGCCGCCTTCGCCGCGACGCTCGACGCGCAATGGGACTTCGGCAAGCCCGCCGAATCGGAGCAGCGCTTTCGCGCCGAACTCGCGCGATGGCCCGCGGGCAGCCCGCAGGCGCTGATGGTGACGACGCAGATCGCGCGCACGCAGGGCCTGCGCGGCCGATTCGCCGACGCCGACGCCACGCTCGACGCCATCGCGAAGGCGCAGGCAGCCGCGCCGGATCTCGTCCGCGTGCGCTTCCTGCTGGAACGCGGCCGAACGCTCAATTCGTCGGGCGCGCCGGAGCGTGCCGTGCCGCTCTTCGTCGAGGCGCTTGCGCTGGCGCAGCGGGACGACGATGCGTACTACGCGGTGGACGCGGCGCACATGCTGGGCATCGCCGCACCGGCACCGGAGCGCCTCGACTGGAACCTCAAGGCGCTGGCCATCGCCGAAAAGGCGGCCGACCCGCGCGCGCAGCGCTGGGACGTCTCGCTGTACAACAACATCGGCTGGACGCTGCACGAGCGCGGCGACTACGCAGCCGCGCTCGCGTACTGGGAAAAGGCGCTGGCTGCGCAGAAGACGCGCGACAATCCGGCCAGGCTGCGCATCGCGCAGTGGACCGTCGGGCGCGGCCTGCGCTCGGTCGGGCGCCTCGACGACGCGCAGGCGGTGCAGGCGGCGCTGGCCGCGGAGCAGGACCGGCTGGGCGAGCCCGACGGCTACGTCTACGAGGAACTCGCCGAGATCGCGCTGGCCCAAGGCGACAAGGCCGCCGCCGGCGCGTGGGCACGCAAGGCGCTCGCGCTGTTCGCCGGGGAACCGGCGATGGAATCCGGCGAGCCGGCGCGCCTCGCCCGGCTTGCGGCAATTGCCGCCGGCGACGATCCCGGCAAAGGGAAGCCATGAACCCGCAGAAGCGACGGGCGATTTTCGAGCGGCTCCGAGCCGCGGACCCGCATCCGACGACGGAACTTGTCTACACCACGCCGTTCGAGCTGCTGGTCGCGGTGGTGCTGTCGGCGCAGGCGACGGACAAGGGGGTGAACAAGGCCACCGCGCGGCTGTTCCCGGTGGCGAACACGCCCGCCGCGATCGCGAAGCTCGGCGTCGACGGGCTCATCCCCTACGTGCAGTCGATCGGGCTCTTCCGCACCAAGGCGAAGAACGTCGTCGCGCTGTCGGAAATCCTGCTCGCCGAGCACGGCGGCCAGGTACCGGCGGACCGCGCAGCCCTCGAGCGGCTGCCCGGCGTGGGACGCAAGACGGCCAACGTGATCCTGAACACGGCGTTCGGCCAGCCGACGATCGCCGTCGACACGCACATCTTCCGCGTCGCCAACCGCACCGGCCTCGCGCCGGGCGCCAACGTCGACGAGGTCGAGCGCAAGCTGCTGCGTTTCGTGCCCGGGGAGTTCAGGCAGGACGCCCATCACTGGCTGATCCTGCATGGCCGCTATGTCTGCGTCGCGCGCACCCCGAAGTGCGGCGAGTGCCTGATCCGCGACCTCTGCGACTACCGCGACAAGACGGCATAGCGCAAATGTTCACGCCCTCGCGCGACGAAGCGCGCCGTTTCATGGTCGATGCCTGGGCGAAGTACCGGGCCGCCGCGCCGCTGTCGGACCTGGAGCGGATGGCGGCAGGCATCGCCGCGCTGCACCCGGAATACCATCCTGTCCTCGACGCTCCCGGCCGCCATCTCGAGCAGGACTACCGGCCGGAGTCCGGCGGCGTCAACCCTTTCCTGCACCTGTCGCTGCATCTCGCGGTCGCCGAGCAGATCGCGATCGACCAACCCCCCGGCATCCGCGCCCATTTCGAACGCCTGGCCCGCGCGAAAGGCGACGAGCACGCCGCGCTGCACGCGGTGCTCGAATGCCTGGGCGAGGTGATCTGGCACGCCCAGCGCCACCGCACCCCGCCCGACGGCGCGCTGTACCTGCAGTGCCTAGAGCGGCAGCGCTGAGCGCGGCGGGGAACGCTCCGCACGCCTGGCGCGCCTTGTACACGTCGCGTAGCCCGCGTTGCGTAGCCCAATGGCATGGACTCCTCCCCCTTCGTCTGTGAGTAAAACCCATTCACAGTCTGGCACTCGATGCCGTTAGGTGGGAGGAGTCCATACCATTGGGCTACGACATCCGCCGGCCCGCATGAAGCAAAACGGGCGCCGCGAAGGACGCCCGTCGGAGAACCTGCCGCGGCAGTTCAGTGGTGCGGCGTGGCCACCTTGGCCGGCTGCGAGCCGAAATAGTCGGCGAGGTTCTCGATGTCCTGCTGCGTCAGCGGTCCGGCCATCCCCGCCATGATCGGATTCTTGCGCACGCCGGTCTTGTAGTCGCGCAGCGCCTTGGCAAGGTAGTCGCGGTGCTGGCCCGAGAGCTTCGGGTAGTCGGGCAGCTGGCTGTTGCCGTCCATGCCGTGGCACGCGGCGCAGACGGCCGTCACCTTGGCCTTGGCCGACTCCATGTCGGAGGCCTGCGCGGCGCTCGCGCCGAGTGCCGCGGCGGCAAGGAGGCAAAGCATCAGTTTGCTGATCATGGTCATTTCGCCGCCGTCTTCAATCCGCCCTGCGAGTAGAACGCAGCGAGGTCGTTCATGTCCTTGTCCGACAGCGACGCGGCGATGGCGCGCATCGTCGGGTGGTTGCGATCGCCGGACTTGTAGGCCTGCAGCGCCTTCACGATGTAGGGCGCATGCTGGCCGCCGAGCTTGGGCACCTTGTAGACCTCGGGGAACGCGGTCCGCCAGCCTTCGATGGCGTGGCAGCCCGCGCACATCTGCGTCTTCTGCGCGCCGGCGACGGCGTCGCCGACCGGTACCGCAGCCGGCGCCGTCTGGGCGATCGAAGCGCCCGGGACCGTAGCCAGCAGCGCGATCGCGGTAGTCGCGGTAAGGAACAATGTTTTCATTGGGGGATTCTGACTCGAGGAATCGAAGGCTGGAGAACGAGAAGCGTTCGAGTTTAGCGGCGAAGCGGGGCGTGGTCAAACCTCCGACGAGGCCGATGGCGTCATCCGGCCGACGCGGTTCATCGCTCCAGCATGCCGCGCTTGTCCTTCACGTCCTTCCACTCGTCGGCGTCGCCCGGCGCGGCCTTGCGCTCGATGATCGGCTTCCAGACCTTCGACAACTCGGCATTGAGCGCCAGGAACTCGCGCTGGTCCGCCGGCACGTCGTCCTCCGCGTAAATCGCCTCGACCGGGCACTCGGCGACGCAAAGCGTGCAATCGATGCATTCGTCGGGGTCGATGACGAGGAAGTTCGGCCCCTCGCGAAAACAATCGACCGGGCAGACATCGACACAATCCGTGTACTTGCACCGGATGCAACTTTCCGTAACCACGTAGGTCATCGCGCGCGCCCCGCCAAAAAAGCGTTGATTTTAGCAAAGCCGGCCCCACTCCGGTGGCATGGGGGCCGAAGATTCGTGCCCGCGCTTGCGCGCACTGCGCGCTTCCGCTAACTTCGATACTTCCGGGGACCGTCCCCGCCGCGGCCGGGCAGCACGCAGGACCAGGCGCCCCGCCCACATCGCAGTTCCCGCCCCCCCCCTCTCGAGGAAAGAATGAGCGAACACATCAAGCACGTTTCCGACGGCTCGTTCGAAGCCGATGTCCTGAAGTCCGCGACCCCGGTGCTGGTCGACTACTGGGCCGAGTGGTGCGGACCCTGCAAGATGATCGCGCCGGTGCTGGAAGACCTCGCGAAGATCTACGCCGGCCGACTCACCGTCGCCAAGCTCGACATCGACGCCAACCCCGAGGTCACCGGCAAGTACGGAATCCGCGGCATCCCGACGCTCATCATGTTCAAGGACGGCAAGGTGCACGCGCAACAGGTCGGCGCGATGTCCAAGTCGCAACTGACAGCTTTTGTTGACAGCAATCTCTGAACCCGCTACGCTGACATTCGTGTTCGCCGCCCGCCCCTCGGTCTGAGGGGCGTTTATCGCGGCAACGCTCACGGCGCCACCTGGCTTCTTCCCGGCGCCACGCTCCCGACAGCTCCCCCGCGGCACCCCGCCGCCTTCGTCATTTCCGCGCGCCCCCATTCGCACCATGCAACTGTCCGAACTGAAAGCCAAGCACGTCACCGAACTCGTGGATCTCGCCAACTCGATGGAACTCGAGGGGGCGAACCGGATGCGCAAGCACGACCTCATCTTCGCGATGCTGAAGCAGCAGGCGAAGAAGGGCGAGAGCATCTTCGGCGACGGCACGCTCGAGGTGCTGCCGGATGGCTTCGGCTTCCTGCGCTCGCCCGACACGTCGTACCTCGCGGGCACCGACGACATCTACATCTCGCCGTCGCAGATCCGCCGCTTCAACCTGCACACCGGCGACACGATCGAGGGCGAGATCCGCACGCCGAAGGAAGGCGAGCGCTACTTCGCGCTGGTGAAGGTCGACCGCGTCAACGGCGAGCCGCCCGAGAACGCCAAGAACAAGATCCTGTTCGAGAACCTGACGCCGCTCTTCCCCGACGAGCCGCTGGTGCTGGAACGCGACATCAAGGCCGAGGAGAACATCACCGGCCGGATCATCGACATCGTCGCTCCGATCGGAAAGGGCCAGCGCGGCCTGCTGGTCGCCTCGCCGAAGTCCGGCAAGACGGTGATGCTGCAGCACATCGCGCACTCGATCGCCGCGAACCACCCCGACGTGATCCTGATCGTGCTGCTGATCGACGAGCGGCCCGAGGAAGTGACCGAAATGCAGCGCTCGGTGCGCGGCGAAGTGGTGTCGTCCACGTTCGACGAGCCCGCCACGCGCCACGTGCAGGTCGCCGAAATGGTGATCGAGAAGGCCAAGCGCCTGGTCGAGCACAAGAAGGACGTCGTCATCCTGCTCGACTCGATCACCCGCCTCGCCCGCGCCTACAACACCGTCGTGCCGGCGTCCGGCAAGGTGCTGACCGGCGGCGTCGACGCCAACGCGCTGCAGCGCCCGAAGCGCTTCTTCGGCGCGGCGCGCAACATCGAGGAAGGCGGCTCGCTCACCATCATCGCGTCGGCGCTGATCGACACCGGCTCGCGGATGGACGACGTCATCTACGAGGAATTCAAGGGCACGGGCAACATGGAAATCCACCTCGACCGCCGGATGGCCGAGAAGCGGATCTACCCGTCGATCAACGTCAACCGCTCCGGCACGCGCCGCGAGGAGTTGCTGCTGAAGCCCGACATCCTGCAGAAGGTGTGGGTGCTGCGCAAGCTCCTGTACCCGATGGACGAGCTCGACGCGATGGAATTCCTGCTGGACAAGGTCAAGTCGACCAAGAACAACGCCGACTTCTTCGATTCGATGCGCCGCGGCTGACCGTCTGCGCCGGCGCGGGCTTGAAAACCGCGCCTCCCCGCCCCATCTCCCACCCCTGCCGACGCGGGAATTGCGCCGGAACGGGAAACAGGGCATAATTATCGATTGTCGCCGACCCTGCGCCGCACTTCCAGCGCCGCCGGGGTACGCCAGCGAGGACACCATGAAGACCGGAATCCACCCGAAGTACCAGGAAATCCAAGTTACCTGCAGCTGCGGCAACACGTTCGCGACCGGCTCGACCGTGAACAAGCCGCTGCGCCTTGACGTCTGCGCCGCGTGCCACCCGTTCTACACGGGCAAGCAGAAGGTGATGGACACCGCCGGCCGCGTCGAGAAGTTCCGCCAGCGCTACGGGTCGAAGACCGCGCCCGCCACGCCCGCCGCTTCGGCCTGAACCCCGAGCTGCGCGGCACTGCGGCGGTCCCGCGATTCGTCCCGCGATTCGTCCCGCGATTCGTCCCGCGATTCGTCCCGCGATTCGTCCCGCGATTCGTCCCGCGATTCGTCCCGGAAAGGCAGCTTCGGCTGCCTTTTTCTTTCCGGCCGCCGGTTGCGGGGTTATCTTAGGGCCCCTGAGCACCGTAACGCGCACCGGTATCCCTTTCCGCACCCCGCCTCCCGCATGCCCCGCACGACGCCCTCCGCCGACGCCGCCGAACTGAGCCCCTCCGGCCCGTATCGGGGGCTGAAGCAGTTCGGGCTCATCGTCCTGTGCGGCACCTGGATTCTGCTGGGGCTGGTGGGGCACGACCCGTGGAAGACCGAGGACGCGACGGCGTTCGGCATCGCCTGGGGCATGCTCCAGTCGGGCGACTGGCTGGCGCCGACGCTCGCCGGCGAGCCGTTCGTCGACCGCCCACCGCTCGCCTACGCCGTGGCCGCGCTGTTCGGCCGCGTGTTCGGCGGCGTCCTGCCGATCCACGACGCCGCGCGGCTCGCCGCCGGTGCGTTTCTCGCGCTGGCGCTCGTGCTGCTGTCGGCGACGGCGCGCGAGCTCTACGGCCGCGCGCTGCGCTGGCTGCCGCTGCTGCTGTTCGTCGGTACGGTCGGCCTGTGGGACCGCGCGCACCAGCTGTCGCCGGAAATGGGCCTGCTGGGCGGAATCGCGCTGGCGCTCTACGGGTTCGCGCTCGCGCTGAGGCGCAGCGTGGCGGGCGGCGTGGCACTGGGCCTGGGCGTCGCCCTCGCCTTCCTCACCCGCGGCTTCCTCGGGCCGCTGTGGCTCGCACTGACGGCGGCGGCGCTGCCTGCAGTCGCAGCCGCCTGGCGCACCCGCGCGCACGCGACGACCTGCGCTGTGGCGCTGGCCGTCGCGATCGCGGTGTCGTCGACCTGGCCGCTCGCGCTGTTCGCGGTCGAGCCCGCCCACCTCGCGGCGTGGTGGGCGGCGCAGGGCGCGGGCGACTATTTCGCCCCGCTGGCGACGGGCGCCTCGGGCGACCCGCTGTACCTGATCCGCAACCTGCCCTGGTTCGCGTGGCCGGCGCTGCCCCTCGTGCTGTGGACGCTGTGGACGCGCGGCCGTGGCTTCAACGGCGGGATCGGGACGCCGGGCGTGGTGCTGCCGGCCACGCTGGCCGCCGTGATCATCGCCTGCCTGCTGGTGATGGCCGAGCCGCGCGCGATCTACGCGATCCCGCTGATGCTGCCGCTGTGCCTGCTCGCGTCGATCGAGGTCGACACGCTGCCGCGCGGCTTCTCCGGCGCGCTCGACTGGTTCGGCATCCTGACCTTCGGCCTCCTCGCGGCGCTCGTGTGGTGGGTGTGGTTCGACGCCGTCGCGCACGGCATTTCGCCGGCGATCGCGCGCGTGTTCCGCGACACCGAGCCCGGCTTCCGCCCGCCCGTGCAGTGGCTCGCCGTCGGCGTGTCGGCGTTCCTGTCCGTGCTGTGGCTGGCGCTGGTGCGTCCGGCGCGGCGCACCAACCGCCGCGCGGTGCTGAACTGGGCCGCCGGCATGACGCTGGTGTGGGCGCTCTACATGTCGCTGTGGCTGCCGTACCTCGACTCGCGGCGCAGCTACCGGCCGGTCGCGGAAGCACTGGCCCAGCAACTGAAGGTCGAGCGCCTGCCCGCCGGGAACTGCGTGGCGAGCCGCAACCTCGGCGAGGCGCAGCGCGCGCTGTTCCACTATTTCTCCGGCATCGTCACCGTGCGCGAGGAGAAGTCCCCCGATCACGCCTGCCCGCTGGTGCTCGTCCAATACAATCGTCTGGACGGCGAACCCATCGTGCGGCTGGGCTGGGAGATCGCCTGGGAAGGGCGCCGGCGCGGCGACGACACCGAACGCTTCATCCTGTTTCGAAGGGTCACCCCATGAAGTTCATTGACGAAGCGTACATCGACGTGATCGCCGGCGACGGCGGCAACGGATCGGCGTCGTTCCGGCGCGAGAAGTTCGTGCCGCGCGGCGGGCCGGACGGCGGCGACGGCGGCCGCGGCGGCAGCATCCACCTGGTCGCGGACCGGAACATCAACACGCTGATCGACTACCGGTTCGCCCGCATCCACCGCGCGCGCGGCGGCGAGAACGGGCGCGGCGCCGACCAGTACGGCAAGGGCGCCGACGACATCGTGCTGCGCGTTCCGGTCGGCACGCTGGTCATGGACGCCGACACGGGCGAGCGCCTCGTCGACCTCGCCGCGCACGGCCAGCAGGCCTGTGTGGCCCGGGGCGGCAAGGGCGGCCTGGGCAACATCCACTTCAAGTCGAGCGTCAACCGCGCCCCGCGCAAGTTCACGCCGGGCGAGGAAGGCGAGAAGCGGCGCCTCCACCTGGAGCTCAAGGTGCTCGCCGACGTGGGCCTCCTCGGCATGCCCAACGCCGGCAAGAGCACGTTCATCCGCGCCGTTTCGGCGGCGCGGCCGAAGGTGGCCGACTATCCGTTCACCACGCTGGCGCCGAACCTCGGCGTGGTGCGCACCGACAAGGACCGCAGCTTCGTCATCGCCGACATCCCGGGGCTGATCGAGGGGGCGGCCGACGGCGTCGGCCTCGGCGTGCAGTTCCTGCGCCACCTGCAGCGCACGCGGGTGCTGCTGCACATCGTCGATCTCGCGCCCTTCGACGACAGCGATCCCGTCCACGACGCGCGCGCCATCGTCAACGAGCTGAAGCGCTACGACGAGGCGCTGTACGCAAAGCCGCGCTGGCTGGTGCTGAACAAGCTCGACCTGATTCCCGAGGCCGAGCGCGCGGCGCGGGTGAAGGCCTTCGTCAAGGCCTACAAGTGGAAAGGCCCGGTGTTCCCGGTGACGGCGATCAACGGCGAAGGCTGCCGCGAGCTCATCTTCGCGATCCAGGACTGGCTGGACACGCATCCGCCCGTGCCGGCGGCCCCGGAGGCCGCCGAAGCGCAGGAGACGCCCGCGCAGCCCGTCTATCCCGAGCCGCTGGCGGGCGGCGCCGGCCCGGCGGCCTGAAGGCGGCGCCAATGGCCACGCCGGTCGCCACCGCGGGCAGCCTCGTCGTCAAGGTGGGGTCGAGCCTCGTCACCAACGACGGCCAGGGCCTCGACCATGCCGCCGTCGCGCGCTGGGCCGCGCAGATCGCCGAGCTGCGCCGCGCCGGCAAGCGCGTCGTCGTGGTGTCGTCGGGCGCCATCGCCGAGGGCATGAAGCGCCTCGGCTGGACCACGCGCCCGTCGGCGATGCACGAACTGCAGGCGGCGGCCGCCGTCGGGCAGATGGGCCTCGTGCAGGCCTACGAGACGGCGTTCGCGAAATACTCGCTGCGCACCGCGCAGCTCCTGCTGACGCACGAGGACCTCGCCGACCGCCGCCGCTACCTCAACGCGCGCTCGACGCTGCGCACGCTGCTCGGCCTCGGCGTCATCCCGATCATCAACGAGAACGACACGGTCACCACCGACGAGATCCGCTTCGGCGACAACGACACGCTCGGCGCGCTCGTCACCAACCTGATCGAGGCCGACGTGCTGGTGCTGCTCACCGACCAGTCGGGCCTCTACACCGCCGATCCGCGCCGCGACCCCGACGCCACGCTGGTGGCGACGGCCCGCGCCGGCGACCCCGGGCTCGAGGCGATGGCCGGCGGCGCCGGCAGCGCCCTCTCGCGCGGCGGCATGCTGACCAAGGTGCTCGCCGCCAAGCGCGCCGCGCGGTCGGGCGCCTCGACCGTCATCGCCTCGGGCCGCGAGCCCGACGTGCTGACGCGGCTCGCTGCGGGCGAGGACATCGGCACCACGCTGCTCGGCGACGGCGGGTCGCTCGGCGCGCGCAAGCAATGGCTGGCCGACCACGTGCAGCTCGCAGGCCGGCTCGTGCTGGACGCCGGCGCTGTCCGCGCGCTCGCGAGCGACGGCAAGAGCCTGCTGCCGATCGGCGTGATCGGGGTCGAGGGCGAATTCGAGCGCGGCGAGGTGGTCGGCTGCGTCGACGGTGCAGGCCGCGAGGTCGCACGCGGCCTCGTCAACTACAGCGCGGGCGAAGCGGCGCGGATACTCCGTCGGCCGTCGTCGGAGATCGAATCGATCCTGGGGTACGTCGACGAGCCCGAGCTGATCCACCGCGACAACCTGGTGCTGCTGGGCTGAGGCTGCCGCGTTGCCGCAGCCCCGCAGCCCGGCCGCCCGAAGGGCGCGGACCGCCCCCTCGGGGGGAGGCGCGCGACAGCGCGCTTCGGGGGCCTTCGTCCGCGCCCGCCCGGCCGCCCGAAGGGCGCGGACCGCCCCCTCGGGGGGAGGCGCGCGACAGCGCGCTTCGGGGGCCCTATACCCGCCTACCCCGCCGGGTCGGCGTACGACGGCGGCATCGACGGGTGCACCCAGCCATACAGCCGATCGCGGCGCGTCTGCGGCCGCGCGTGCAGGTGGCGCTCGAGTTCCATCAGCGCGCGGCGATAGACCTCGCGCTTGAATTCGATGACGGTTTCGAGCGGCACCCAGTAGGGGTGCCAGCGCCAGGCGTCGAATTCGGGGTGGTCGCTCGCGCGCAGGCAGACGTCGCTGTCGCGGCCCGTGAGCCGCAGCAGGTACCAGATCTGCTTCTGACCGCGGTAGCTGCCTCGCCACTCGCGTCTCACCCAGTGTTGCGGCACCTCGTAACGCAGCCAGTCACGCGTGCGGCCCAGGATCCGGACGTGATGGGGCTGGAGGCCGATCTCCTCGTGCAGCTCGCGGTGCATCGCCTGTTCTGGCGTTTCACCGGGATTGATGCCACCTTGCGGAAATTGCCACGAGTGTTCGCGTACCCTCTTGCCCCAAAAGACCTGATTCCGTGCGTTTACGACGACAATGGCGACGTTCGGGCGATAACCGTCGCGGTCCAGCATCGCGGTCACCCTGAATCATGAAGTTGGCCTGATTGTTCCACAGAACGGGCGCGCTGCAAAGGCGGCGCGATGCCGCCCGCAGGGGCCGTGTCAGCGCGATGCCGGCGGGGCGAGCGTGGTCACCATTGGCACCTCGACCCGCGCGTCGTCGTCGCTCATCCAGACCTCGCCGTCCTGGATCATGCACTGCAGTCGCATCGTGCGGCGCGCGAGTTTCGCGAGCGCCTGCGTCGCCACCGGAGGCAGCGTGATCACCGTCAGGTTCCCGGCGCGCGAGAGCTTGTCCGCCACCTGGCCCCACCAGATGTCGGCGCCGGTGCCGTACGCGTAGACGATGACGCGGGCCGCGCGACCGCAGGCCTTGCGGATGCGCCGCTCGTCGGGGCGGCCGACATCGATCCACGTCTCGATCGCGCCGGTCAGGTCGCGGTGCCAGAGATCGGGCTCGTCGTCGGTGGCGAGCCCCTTGCCGAACGTCAGCGCGTCGCCGGCGTTGAGCGCGAACGCGAGGAGCCGCACCATCATCCGCTCGTCCGTTTCGGAAGGATGGCGCGCGACGACGAGCGCGTAGTCCTGGTAGTGGTGCCGGTCCATGTCGGCGACCGTGAGGTCGGCCTTGAAGATCGTTGCCTTCTGTGCCATGAGGGAATGTGTCGTCCGTTGCGGTTCGTGGCCGGCGTCCCGGGCGACGCGCGCCGGGAACCGGGGATTCGGGTGTGGTGCCGGCAGCCCCGGCTACGGCGCCGCGGCGACGAGTTCCAGCAGCGCGGCGCCATAGCGCGCGCGCTTCGCGGCGCCGATGCCGCCGATGCCGGCCAGCCCATCGTCGTCGTGCGGGCGCCGGCGGGCGATCTCCGCCAGCGTGCTGTCGTGCAGGATCACGTAGGCCGGCACCGCCTGCGCGCGCGCCTCGGCGAGCCGCCAGGCCTTCAGCCGCTCGAGCAGCGCACCGTCGGCCGGGACGAGATCGGCGCCCGCGCCGCTCCTCGCCGCCTTCTTCGGACGGGCGCGCGCGACGACGCGGCGCATCGCGACCTGCGCCTCGCCGCGGAGCACGGGCCGGCTCGCGTCGGTGAGCTTCAGCGCGCCGTGCGCCTCGTGGTCGACGCGGGCGAAGCCCAGCGCCACGAGTTGCCGGAACACGCCGCGCCAGGCGGCGTCGTCGAGATCGGCGCCGATGCCGAACACCGACAGCTTGTCGTGGTCCCAGCGCGCGGTGCGCTCGGTCGCCTTGCCGCGCAGCACGTCGATGACGTGGACGGCGCCGAAGCGCTGGCCGGTCCGGTAGATCGCCGACAGCGCCTTCTGCGCCGCGGCGGTGGCCTCCCACGTCTCCGGCGGCTCGAGGCACGTGTCGCAGTTGCCGCAGGGTCCGCTCTCCTCGCCGAAATAGGCAAGCAGCCGGACGCGGCGACAGGTCGCGGTCTCGCAGAGTCCGAGCAGCGCGTCGAGCTTGGCCGACGACACGCGCTTGTAGTCTTCGCTCGCTTCCGAGCGGTCGATCAGCAGCTTCTGCCCGACGAGGTCGGCGAGCCCGTAGGTCATCCACGCGTCGGCGCTCTGGCCGTCGCGCCCCGCCCGCCCGGTCTCCTGGTAGTAGCCCTCGATGCTCTTCGGCAGGTCGAGGTGCGCGACGAAGCGCACGTCGGGCTTGTCGATGCCCATGCCGAACGCGATGGTGGCCACGACGACGATGCCGTCCTCGCGCTGGAAACGCGCCTGGTTGCGCGCTCGGGTCGCGGTATCGAGCCCGGCGTGGTACGGCAGCGCCTGCACGCCCTTGGTGGCGAGCCACGCGGCGGTCTCGTCGACCTTGCGCCGCGTGAGGCAGTAGACGATGCCGGCGTCGCCCGGATGCTCGTCGCGGATGAACCCGAGGAGCTGCGCGCGCGGATCGACCTTGTCCACGATGGTGTAGCGGATGTTGGGCCGGTCGAAGCTGGAGACGAAGATGCGGGCGCCGGCGAGGCCCAGCCGGTCGACGATCTCCTGCCGGGTTTGTGGGTCGGCGGTGGCCGTGAGCGCCACGCGCGGCACGTCCGGGAAGCGCTCGTGCAGCAGCGACAGCTCGAGGTACTCGGGCCGGAAATCGTGCCCCCACTGCGACACGCAGTGCGCCTCGTCGATCGCGAACAGCGCGATGCGCGCGCGCTGCAGCAGGTCGAGGCAGCGCGGGGTGACGAGCCGCTCGGGCGCGAAGTACAGGAGGTCGAGCTCGCCGGCCAGGAGCGCCTGCTCGACCGCACGCGCTTCCGCTGCGTCCTGCGACGAGTTGAGGAAGGCGGCGCGCACGCCGGCCTGCTTCATCGCGGCCACCTGGTCCTGCATCAGCGCGATCAGCGGCGACACCACGATGCCGGTGCCCTCGCGCAGCAGCGACGGGATCTGGTAGCACAGCGACTTGCCGCCGCCGGTGGGCATCAGCACCAGCGCGTCGCGCCCCGCGGCGACGTGCAGGACGACTTCCTCCTGGTCGCCGCGGAAGGCGGGATGGCCGAAGGTGTCGCGGAGAACGGCGAGCGCCGGCGAGACGGTCTTGGAAGCGGCGGTGGCGGCGGTCATGATCGAGGCGGAAGGGTCGGGCGCGGCGCCCGGCAGGGTCGCGCGCCGGGCCGGGAGTGCGGATTGTGCCGCAAGTCGGCGCGGCGGGCGCGGGATTCGCGTCGGCCGGACGGATGGCCGCCGCCGGCGACTGCCCCGCGGGATCGTCCCCTAGTTGCCGGCCTCGCGCGCGTTCGGCGGATAGACGCCCGCGAGCCGCGCGATCAGGATGGCGAGGAACAGGCCGCCCAGCACCTGCTCGACCACGCAGATCGCGCGCGCCTGGCGCGACAGCGGCACGATGTCGCCGCACCCCGTGCTCGTCAACACGGTGAAGCTGAAGTACAGCGAATCGATGAGCGGCAGCGGCGCCTTCTGCCCGCCGACGGCGAACGACCCCGGGTAGTGAAAGTCGATCAGCGTGAACAGAAAGGACCACAGCACGCCGATCATCAGGTAGGCAGCGCCAGCACGATGACGAAGACGAACGACAACAGGGCCCGCCCGACGGCGGCGACGGTCGCGATCAGCAGGAGCACGTTGATCGTCGTGACGATCACCCGTCCGCGCGCGGTCGGATCGACGAAGGGCACGGCGGCGATCATCGCCAGCAGCAGGAAGAAGAGATAGAAACAGCGCTGGAAGAACACGCGCCCGATGGCGTCGCGCGCGATGCGTATGCCCATTCTCCTCCTCTTGCCGCGCGCGAAGCCCGCCGTCGCGCCGGATCTGCTAGTTGGTTGCGAGTTCCAGCACCACGTCGCCCGAGACCGGGTCGGTGACGCCCACGCCTCCGCCCAGGTCCTCCAGCGTATCGCGGAAGCTGTCCAGCATGCCGATCATCACCGGCCTCGCCGCCACCAGGGCCTCGTGGCTTTCCCACTCGCCGATCACGCAGTAGGCCCGGTCGCCCGTCTTGATCATCGAAAACCGGCGCATGCCCCGCAACTGCGGATTGAGCCTGCGGTGCGCGTCCAGAAACGCTTCGTCGCGCCCGGGCTTCACCCGGAAACGCACGACATTGAACGTGGTCATGGCATTGCCTCCTGGTCGTTCGGCCGCGCTTCGGCGACGCCGCCCCCGGCCCGCGCGGCCAGCCGGCACCGGAGAACCGCCATCATGCCGCCGCGCGCCTCGGCAGACAATCCGGCAGGGTCAGCGGCGGTTGCCGCTGCGCACACTAGCGCGGGACGGCGGCAAAGGCATGGGCGCGCAGAAGCTCGAAGGGCAATCCCGGCGGCGTTCCGCCCAGCGCCTTCGGCGAGAACTTATCCCACAGCGCGCGCGCGCGGTCCGGCGCGCCCGCCGCGACCTGGCCCAGCATCGCCATCCCAAGCAGGTAGCGCGCGCGAATCTCCGTCCCGCCCTGCCCGCTGACCAGCATCGCGTCGGCGACCGGCCCGAATCCCTTGGGATTGCGATCCGCCGCATGGCCCAGCAGCACCGGCCACGCGACCTGCGCGCCGTAGAGATTATTGAGGCAGGCCGCGCCGCGCAACGCATTGAGCACGTTGCGACCCTCCGCCGGCGACAGGAACGGCAGCACACGCGTCGCGAGGCGCGCCGCGGCGTAGGGGCTGTCGCCGGGCGGGGGATTGTCGCAGCCGTCGAGGATGCGGGCGCCCTGGTCCAGCTGAGCCTCGGGAATCTGCGAGGGCATCGGCAGCACCAGCGGCCCGGTGGCGATGCCGAACAGCGCGTCCTTGACCAGGCGGGCAGCGAGCATGGCGGGCTCCGTCCCGAACTGACGCGTGACCGAGAGATTCGACGGCGTCGGCAGCGGCGGGCGCCCGCCGATCACCTCGGCGATCGGGAACGGCGACAGGACGACGTCCACGATCCCCGGCCAGAACTGGTCGAAGAAACGGTCGCGATCGGCGTTCGAATCGAGGTAGGGGTGGTAATCGGAGTTCGCGGCGACCGTGCTCGCCCCGAGCCACGGCCCGAACAGCGCCTTGTTGCCGACGATGCGGAAGGTGATGTCCGCCTGGTTGGCGACCTCGACGCGCAGCAACTGGCGCAGCAGGCGCGGGGGCATGCCGGCGAACCCGTCACCGGGAATCGCGATGCGACCGTGCGGCTTGCCCACCAGCAGCGTGTCGCCGTCGTCGAGCGCCACGACGAGATAGTCGTCGAATGCCTGGTCCATCGCCTTGAGGACGGAGATGAAGCGGTCCGGATGCGTCTCGTAGGTCTGCAACCACTGTGCGAACAGACCGTCCTCGTTCAGGTAGCGGCCGACCTGCCGGTAGAACTCGACCGAGAAGAGCCCGGCCACGCCGCTGATCCACGGGTTCGACGGCTCGGAAATGACGAGGTCGTAGGTCTTCCCGCCGGCGGCGAAGAACGACTTGGCGTCGTCGATGTGGACGGCGCTGCGCGGGTCCGCGTACACGCTGCGGTTGAGATCGCCGAAGTGCCGCGCGAGTGCCACCACCTGCGGCTCGATCTCGATCGTGTCGAGGTGACGGACCCGGGGATCGGCAAGCAGCGCCTCGCCGGTGATCGCGGACCCGAAGCCGATATTCGCCACGCGTGCCGGCGCGGCGTGGAGCAGCAGCGGGATCGCCCCCAGCAGCGTCATCGTCACCTGGTCGGGGGCATAGCCGTAGTCGTTGAGGATCGCGCTGGCATCGGGCTTGCCGTTGGTCTTGATCATGACGAAGTCGCCTTTGCGCTCGACCGATATGGTCGCCGTCTTGCCGTGGGCGAGCTCGAGCACCTTCCCGGCGGCCACGGCCTTCCCCGTCCGGAACACCCCCGATGTGATCTTCTGCGGGTCGAAGGTCGCGGCGACAGCCGCCGTGCCGGCGACGCAGGCCACGAGCGCCGCGATCGCGTACTTGACCCGCCGGGTGCCGCCGAACGCGACCAGCAGCACCGCGCCCAGCGCGACGTCGACGAGGGCGCCGGCGCCGATCAGGTACTCGAGTCCCAGCCACGGCAAGCCGATGTGGACGGCGAACAACAGGCCGGCGATGGCGCCCAGGGTGTTCGCGCTGTAGATGCGCCCGATCGCACGCTCGCCTTCACCGGCGACCGAAAACAGAACCCGGGTCGCCAGCGGAAGCGTCATGCCCGCGCAGAACGTCGCGGGAAACATGACCAGCGACGCCACGCCGTAGCGCAGCAGGTTGAACAATGCGTAGCCTCCATCCGTTCGCGGCAGCACGCCCATCGCCCAGGCGACCAGGTCGAACGACAGGCTGTGGAGCGGCACGGTCGCCAGCGCCGCGGCGCCCATCGCGATCTGGACGCGCCCCAGCAGGATGCCGGGATGCGCGGCCGTATCGATGCGGCGCCGGACCCAGAGCCCACCCAGCGCAAGGCCAAGCACGAACGCGGACAGCATCAACTCGAACGAATGCGTGGCGCCGCCCAGCACCAGCGACAGCATGCGGATCCAGCCGATCTCGTAGATGAACGACGACGCGCCGGTCAGGAACGACACGGCGAGCAGCAGCTTCGTCATCGTGGCAGCGGGCAGGCTGCGCTCCGCTGCCTTCGCGGGGGCGGCGGATGCCGCGGCTGCTGCCGCCGTCGCCGCCCGCCGCGCGGCGTCGCGCTTCGATGCGGGGCGCGCCGCCGGGGCCGGCGGCGCCGGCGCGGTCGGCACGGGCATCGGGGCCGGCGCGGCTTGCGGCGTCGCGGCGTTGCATCGCCACAGCACAATCGCTGCAATCGCGAGATTGACGGTCCCCGCCGCGGCGATCGCCCCGAAGAGCCCCGCGGCGGGAATGAGGACGAAGCCCGCCAGCAGCACGCCCAACGCGCCGCCGAGGCTGTTGGCGGCATAGAGCGTGGCGATCGACCGGCCCTCGGTCGCCGGCGCGTGGCGTGCTGCCGCCGATGCGTACAGCGGAAACGTGGCGCCGAGCAGTATCGACTGCGGAAGGATCAGCAGGATCGCGAGACCCCATTTCGCCGCGACGAACGGCATGCCGTCGATGTGCTGCGAGAATGCGAGTTCGTGGAAGCCCCCGGTCGCGGCGACGAACAGCGGATGGAACGCGAGCGCGCAGAGGCCGATCGCCGCCTCGACCAAGGCATAGGTGCGCAACGGCGCCGAAAGCCTCAGGCCGGATCGCGCGGTCAAGCCTGCGCCGACCGCCATGCCACCCATGAAGATGGCGAGCACCAGCGTCTGCGCATAGGCCGCATGGCCCAGGAAAAGCTTGAGGTAGTGGGTCCAGATCGATTCGTAGATCAGGCCCGCGAACCCCGAGGCGAAAAAGACGAGGTCCCGGTATCGATTCAGCGGATGGCGCACCGGTCAGCCCGCCCTGGCGACGCGAAAGCCGGACGCGCGGTTCGAATCGGATGGCAGGCGATGGCGCATGAGGCAGCGGGGATTGTCCGGATCGGCGGGGCGTCGGGCGCGACATCCTCCGGCCGACGGCGATTCTACCGTGGGTGGAGTGGCATGGGCGGAGTTCCCTTGCGCCGACGCCAGATTGCGTTCAGCGGGCCCGTGTCCCCGGCGGCGCGGTGCTGCCGCGGATCACCAGTTCGAACGGAAGCGTCTGGTACGGCTCGTGCGGCCGGGCTTCCAGCCGCGCGATCACCTGCTCCGCCGCGGCGCGGCCGACGGCGACGATCGGCGTGCCGATGGAGGTCAGCGGCGGGGTCTGCGTCGCGCCGAGGTCGGTATTGTCGACGCCGGTGATCGAGATGTCGGCGGGGATGCGCACGCCCGCCTCGCGGCAGGCGATCATCCCGCCCACCGCGAAGACGTCGTTGGTGGCGACCACTGCCGTCGGCCGCGACTTCGCCGCCAGCAGCCGGTGCATCATGCCGGCCGCAGCCGCGAGGTCGATCGGGCCGTACTGCGCGCAACGCTCGTCGAACGCGATTCCCGCCTGCGCCAGCGCCGCGCGCATGCCGGCACCCCGCTCGGTCGCGCGATCGTTGCCGTCGGTGATGGCGGAGAGGAGGCCGAAGCGCTGGTGCCCGAGCCCGATCAGGTGCCGGGTCATCTCGAACGTCGCGGCGCGATTGTCGAAGCCGATGCTGGGACGCCGCCGCATCGGGTCGACGCCCCAGGTCAGCACGTAAGGTCGGCCATAGTTGGCGAGCAGCGCGAACAGCGCGGGATCGTGGTGCAGCCCGACGAAGACGAAGGCGTCGACGCCTCGGCTGACCAGCTGCCCGGTGATGCGAACCTCGGCTGCAAGGTCGTAGTGGTGCTCGGCCAGCACCAGCGAATAGCCCTTCGGGTCGAGCACGGTCTGCATCGCGCTGCTGGTGCGCGCGTACAGCGCGTAGTTGAACGACGGCACCACCGCGCCCACCATCTGGCTGCGGTGGCTGCGCAGCGCGCGCGCGGCGCCGTGCGGCACGTAGGCGAGCTTGGCGACGGCGTCGCGCACCCGCTGCCGCGTGTCGGCATCCACCTGCCCGGGCAAGTTGATCACGCGCGACACGGTGGCGGTCGACACGCCCGCGAGGCGGGCAACGTCCTTCGCGCTCGCGCGCCGGCCGTTGCGGGCGGGGACTTCGCGGTCTGGCGGCGGGGTGGGCATCGTGGCGTTCGGCGCGGTGCGCGGCGGATCCGGTATCGTTTGCATTGCATTGGAGCCGGCGGGGCGCGATCCCTTCCTGAGCAGGGGGTCGTGTCGCCGGCGACTCGCTGGCAACGTTAATGTAAACGAATACAAAAAAACCGGCTACGGGGCGCGACAGAGAGCGCGGACCCGCCGTCGGACCCGCCGTTTTCCCACCGCCTGGAGGCAACCCGATGACAAAGCGCGCTCCCGAAGACCGCGCTCCGCTCCTTCCCCGCCGCCGCGAGCTGCTGCGGCACGGTGCGGCCCTCGGCATCGCCGGCGCGCTGGGACCGCAGTTCGCGGGTTCCGCGTTCGCGCAGGCCGACGACCTCGCGCCGTACAAGGCCGCGAAGATCAACTGGCGGCAGGTCGAAGGCGAGTCGATCACGGTCGCCGTGATTCCCGCCAGCTACTTCGAGAACCTGATCTCGCTGCAGCCGCAGTTCGAGGCGCTCACCGGGATCAAGCTGCGCTTCGAGAAGGTGCCGCCGGGCCAGGTCCGCCAGAAGGCGCTGCTCGACCTGTCGTCGAAGACGGCAACCTACGCGACGCATGCCGCCGACCCGATGTACTACCCGCTCTATGTCGCCAACAAGTGGGTGGAACCGCTCGACCGCTACCTCAACGACGCCACGCTGACCGACGGCGCCTGGTTCAAGTTCGACGACATCATCAAGGCCTGGCGCGACGCCGACTCGATCGACGGCAAGCGCGTGACGTCGATCTGGAACTGGGGCTTCCCGATCAACGCGGCGCTGTCCGATCGCGCGAAGAAGGCGACGTGGCTGTTCGTCGAATGGGCGGCGTCCGCGGAAACGCAGGCGCGCACGTCGTGGAAGTTCGCCGGCCCCGCCAAGCGCTCTGGCATCAACCGGGTCTCGCAGTGGCGCTCGCCGGAGTTCGCGGCGGCGATGAAGGACGCCGGCGACAACTTCATCCCGGCGGCGATCGAGTCGCTGGAGCAGGACACCGACGTCGATTGGCGGCCGCGCGTGCCGCAGTGGCCCGCGATCGGCGAGGCCATGGGCACCGCCGTGCAGTCGGCGCTCGTCGGCCAGAAGAAACCGAAGGAAGCGCTGGACGAGGCGCAGGCCCGCATCCAGCAGATCCTGAAGGGCTGAGATGACTGCCCCCACGCTCACTCCCGTTCGCTGCCCCCCGGGGGGGCGCGTCAGCGGCCTTCGGGCGGCCGGGCGGCCGCTGAGATGACTGCCCCCACGCTCACTCCCGTTCGCTGCCCCCCGGGGGGGCGCGTCAGCGGCCTTCGGGCGGCCGGGCGGCCGCTGAGGACCGCCGATGGGTGAGAGGTCGCGGCCTGCGCCGTCGCTCGAGAAATCGGGACAGATCGACAACACGGTGATCATCTTCCTGTCCGACAACGGCGCGTGCGCCGAGGACATACCGGAGTCCGTGACCATCGACGAGCTCGTCAACAAGCTGATGATCGCGAAGTCGCACACCCGCGCCGGCGAGCCGGTCCACTTCGGCAACGATCCGGCGCGGATGCCCGGCCCCGAGAACACCTACCAGAGCTACGGCGGCGCGTGGGCCAACCTGTCCAACACGCCGTTTCGCTTCTACAAGCACTGGATTCACGAGGGCGGAATCTCGACGCCGCTGATCGTGCACTGGCCGCAGGGCATCGCCGCGAAGGGCGCGATCCGGCACGCGCCGGGCTACCTGCCCGACATCATGGCGACGATCCTCGACGTCACCGGCACCGCGTATCCCGAGATCTTCGACGGCAGGCCGATCGAGCCGCTCGAAGGCCGGTCGCTGGCGCCGGTGTTCGACCGCGACGGTCTCGAGCGACCGCCGATGTTCTGGGAACACGAGGGCAATGCCGCGGTGCGCATCGGCAAGTGGAAGCTCGTCCGCGACTACCCCCGGCCGTGGGAACTCTACGACATGGAAGCCGACCGGACCGAGCTGCACGACCTGGCAGCGGCGCATCCGGATCGGGTCGCCGAGATGGCGCGCCAGTACGACGCGTGAGCCGCGCGCTGCGGCGTGATCCCGCGCGAGGAGATCCTCGCGCTGATGGGGCGCCAGGGCGTGACCCGCGCCTTCTGGGAGAAGCCGGAGGGATGAACGCGCAGGGCCGTGCCGGGCGCGACTGCCGGAGCGGGCGGCGCGGACGCAATCCGGCGCGCGCGCGCCCGACGCGGTGCAGGGCGATGGCGAAGGCGACGCGCCACGTGACCGATGCCGAGCGTGCCGGATGGTCGTTCGTGTTCCACCTGCAGTTGCCGGAGCCCGCCCGCCGGCAGGCGCGGCAGGCCGTCGCCGGGCTTCCGTGGTGGCTGCCGCTCGAGCACGCCTCGTGGCAACGGCCGGAGGGCGCCGGGACGCACGTCCATGCACGGCCCGACCATCCGGTGGTGCACGTGTCCTGGAACGACTGCGCGGCCTACTGCGCGTGGTCCGGCACGCGGCTGCCCACCGAGGCCGAGTGGGAGTTCGCCGCGCGCGGTGGGCGCGACGGCCTGCGCTTTCCGTGGGGCGACGACCTCATGCAGGACGCGGTGCCGCGCTGCAACGTCTGGCGCGGCGTTTTTCCCGACGCGCCGGCGTCCGATTGGCGGCCGGAGCCGGTGCCGGCGCGCGCGTTCGAGCCGAACGGCTACGGCCTGTAGCCGTCAACGTCTGCCGTAGCCCGGGTTGAGCGAACGCGAAACCCGGGTGGACCGTGCCGATTGCCGCAACCACCCGGGCTTCGCTCGCGCTCAACCCGGGCTACGCGATGCCGGATCCCCGCGCGGCGAGCGGCAACGGGCGCTAGCCGGCGCGCGTCACCTGCTTCACGAGCTCCGGCCGCCGGATCTTGCCGGTGGGCGTCATCGGCAGCTCGGGCAGCACGATCAGTTCCTCGGGCAGCTTGTAGTCGGCCACCCGGCCGCGCAGGAACGCCACGACCTCGTCGAGCGTCAGCACGGCACCCGGCTGCACCACGACGCACATGCAGTTCTTCTCGCCCAGCCGGAGGTCGGGCGTGCCGACGATGGCGACCTGCACGATCTTCGGGTGCTCGTAGAGAAGTTCCTCGATCTCGCGCGGGAAGTACTTCTTGCCGCCGCGGTTGATGATCTCCTTCTTCCGCCCCGCGATCCGGACGTTGCCCTCGCGGTCCACGAACTGGCCCAGGTCGCCGCTCCGGAACCAGCCGTCGGCGGTGAAGGCGTCGCGATTGGCCGTCGGGTTGTCGAGGTAGCCCAGGTGGACCGACGGCCCGACCGCGGCGATCTCGCCCACCTCGCCGAACGGCACGTCGTTGCCCGCGTCGTCGATGATGCGCAGCCCCATCGTCGCCACGCAGTGGCCGACCGTGCCGTTGACCTTCAGCGGGTCGTCGGTGAGGCGGGTGAACGCGTGATAGCCGGTCTCGAGCATGCCGTAGAGTTCGATCAGCTTGGCGCGCGGCACCGCGACCTGGAACGCCTTGATGGTCTCCACCGCCGCCGACGCGCCGCCGGTGATCACGATCCGCAGCGACGACAGGTCGCGCTTCGCGAGCGACGGCGCGTTGAGGATGGCGACGATCGACGCCGGCGCGGTCGGGATGTAGGTGACCTGCTCCTTCTCGATCAGGTCGAGCACGCCCTCGGCCGAGAAGCGTTCCATCAGCACGACGCGGGCGCCGGCCATCACCGACTGCACCAGCGTCATGTAGCCCCAGTTGAGCCCCACCGGCAGGTAGTCGAGCAACACCTCGCGCTCGGTGACGGCAAGCTCCGCGTTGAAGGTCTCGCAGGCGAACAGCGTCGTCTCGAAGCAGTGCAGCACGCCCTTGGGATTGCCGGTGGTGCCCGACGTGAAGCACATCCGCATCACGTCGAGCGGCGACATGTGAACGCGGTCCTGCGGCGCGATCTCGGGCGTGCCGTCGACCACCTTCGCGAAGCTCGCCACGTCCGGCGCCGCGACGTCGTCGACGCAGACCATGAGCGACAGTTCGGCGAGCTTCGGCCGCAGGTCGCGGATCATCGCAAGGTAGTCGAAGCCCTTGAACTGCGCGGCGCAGACGTAGGCCTTCGACTTCGAGAAGCGCAGGATGTACTCGACCTCGGTGGCGCGGAAGTCGGCGCTGATCTTGTTGGCGACGGCGCCGATCAGCTCCAGCGCGAAGAAGACGACCGGGAACTCGATCCGGTTGGGGAGCTGCAGCGTCACGACGTCGCCGCGCGCGACGCCCTGCCGGCGCAGGAACTCGGCAAAGCGCTTGACCTCGACCCACAGCTGCCCGTAGGTGATCCGCCGCCGCGCGTCGCACATCGCCTCGCGGTCTGGCGTCTCACGCGCGCGCTTTTCCAGCACCTGGGCGAAGGTCTCGCCCTTCCACCAGCCCTTCGCCCGGTAGTTCTCGATGTCCTGCGGGGTGGGCGGACGGGGTACGTCGATCATGATGGGCTCCTTGGGTTCGAGTATGCGGCGGCGGCGAAGCGGCGCGGGGGCCGGCGTCAGCGCACGGCCCGCAGCAGGCCGCCGTCGACCTGGATCGCGGTGCCGGTGATGTAGCGGCCCTTCGGCGATACCAGCAGCGCAACGAGGTTGGCGATGTCGCCGGTGGTGCCCACGCGCTTCATCGGAATCTCGTCGGTGAGCCGCGCCTTGACCAGGTCGGCGGGCTCGCTGCCCGCGGCGAAGACCTTCTGCAGCCGCGTGGTGTCGATGTAGCCCGGGCAGATCGTGTTGACGTTGATGCCGTGCGGCGCGACCTCGAGCGACAGCGTCTTCGCGTAGCCGATGACGCCCGACCAGGTCGCGACCGACAGCGCGAAGCCGGGGATCGGCTGGATCGCCGAGATGGCGGTGATGTTGAGGATGCTGCCGCCGCCGCGCTCCAGCATCGACGGCACCGCCTCGCGCGCCATCCGCACGACGTACATCAGGTTCTGCTCTACCGCCTTCGCCCACGCGAGGTCGTCGAAGGACAGCGCCGCGCCGAGCGGCGGCGCGCCGTCGTTGTTGACCAGGATGTCTATCCCGCCGAGTTCGCGCCGGACCGTCGCCGCCACCCGCGCGCAGTCCTCGGCGCGACGGCAGTCGGCCTGCACCGGCAGCACCGTGGCGCCGGTCCCGGCCCGGATGCGCTCCGCCGCGGCGACGAGGTCCGCCTCGCGCCGCGCCGTGATCGCGACCACCGCGCCCTCCTCCGCCAGCGTGTGCGCGATGCCGTAGCCGATGCCCTGGCTGGCGCCGCCGACGATCGCGACCTTGCCTTCGAGGCCGAGCTTCATGGCCGCTTCATCGCCGCGAGAAAGCGCTCGGCGTTGTTGAGGAAGACGTCCTGCAGCACGTCGTCGGCGTAGCCCTCGCTGCGCCAGTCGCGCAGCAGCCGCTCGTAGGTGAACAGCGGGTAGTCGGCGCCGAACATGACCCGGTCGCGCAGGCGGCGCGGAATCTCGTGCTTCAGGTCCGGCGTGAAGTACTTGGGCGACCAGCCGTGCACCTCGTACCAGATGTTGCGCTTGTGCATCAGCACGGCGATGGTCTCGGGCTGCCACGGCCAGCCGGGCCGGGCGGCGACGATCTTCATCTGCGGGTGCGCGGCGGCCACGCGGTCGAGGTGGCGCGGATGGCAGTCGTCGAGGATGATGCCGTCGCCGCCGGGCAGCCCGGCGCCCAGCCCGGTGGTGCCGACGAAGATCAGCACCGGAATCCCGGCCTCGATGCACAGCGCGTAGAAGGGCTTCCAGGCCGGATCGCTCGCGGGGCCGCTGCCCGAGCCCGACACGGCGAAGCCGATGAACCCCGGCGCGTGGTCGATGCAGCGCCGCAGTTCGCGCACGCCGTCGGCCCCGGTGTGCGGGTCGACGTGGATCCAGTGCCCCAGCACCACGTCGGGATGGGCGCGCTGCGTGGCGAAGCCGTAGTCGTGGACGGACCGGGCCTCCTCCAGAGGGATGTACTTCGTGTAGCCGAAGTCGAGCACCGTGCGCACGTCGCTCTTGCGGAAGTAGTCGGCCATCTCGTCCTCGGTCGCGTACTTCGGCTCCGAGTTCCACGTCTTCTTCTGCTGCGCGAGCTCCGCCTCCGTGCGCAGCGCGTAGCCGCGCTTCGTCCCCCAGTGGGAATGGATGTCGATCATCTTCATGGTCTAGTGGCCTGCTCCAAGGTAGGTTTGTTCGATGCGGGCGTCGCGCAGCAGGTCGGCACCCGTGCCGTCGAACGCGACGGCGCCGTTCTCCAGCACGTAGCAGTGGTGGGCGATCCGCAGCACCTTGCGCGCGTTCTGCTCGGCGATCAGGATCGACGCGCCGGCGGCGTGGATCGCGACGACGCGCTCGAGGATCGTGTCGAAGGCCTTCGGCGCGAGGCCGAGCGACGGCTCGTCCAGCAGCAGGAGCTTCGGGTTGCCCATCAGCGCGCGGCCCAGCGCCAGCATCTGCTGCTCGCCGCCGGACAGGTATGCGGCCGCCTGCCCGCCGCGCTGCGCCAGCACGGGGAACATCTCGTGGACGAGGGCGAGCCGCTGCCGCGCCGCGGCGCGGTCGGTCTGCAGGTACGCGCCCAGCTCGAGGTTCTCGCGCACGGTCATCGAGCCGAACAGCATCCGCCCCTGCGGCACCTGGACCACGCCCTGCCGCACGACGGCGTCGGGTGCCGCGTTGGCGAGCTCGGCGCCGTCGAAGCAGATCTGCCCGCCACGCACCGGGTTGAGTCCCGAGATCGCCCGCAGCAGCGCGGTCTTGCCGGCGCCGTTGGGGCCCAGCACGCCGACGATCGCGTTGTCGGGCACGACCAGCGCGACGCCCTTCAGCACGTCGACGCCGGTGTAGCCCGAGCGCAGCGACTCAATCCGCAGCATCGGTCGCCTCCTCGCCGAGATAGGCGTCGATGACGATGCGGTTCGTCTGCACCTCCGCCGGCGTGCCCTCGGCGATCACGCTGCCGTACTGCATCACCGTCACCGTGTGGGCGAGCGCCATCATCACGCGCATGTTGTGCTCGATCACCAGCAGCGTGATGTTCTGCGACTCGGCGAGCGAGCGCGCCGCGGCGATCGCGCGGTCGGCCTCGGATGCGCTCATTCCGGAGGTCGGCTCGTCCAGCAGCAGGAGCTTCGGGCGCGCGGCAAGCGCGCGCGCGAGGTCCATCCGCTTCAGCACGCCGAACGGCAGTTCCGAGGCCGGCGCATCGCGCCACGCGAGGAGGTCGAAGCGCTCCAGCACGGCGAGCGCCTCGTCCATCGCGGCGCGCTCGCGGCGGCGCGCGAGCGGCGTGGCAAAGGCCGCATGGACGAACGGCACGCGCTCGTGCCGGAAGACGCCCAGCACCACGTTGTCCAGCACCGACATCTCGCCGAACGGCTCGACGTGCTGGAACGTGCGGCCGATGCCGAGGCGGCTGATCGCGTGCGCCGGCAGGCCGGAGACCGGCTGGCCGTCGAGCAGCACCCGGCCCTGCGCGATCGGAACGACGCCGGTGATCGCGTTGATGGCGGTGGTCTTGCCGGCGCCGTTGGGGCCGATCAGCCCGCGGATCTCTCCGGGCGCAACGCGGAGCGACAGCTCGCGCACCGCCACCAGCCCGCCGAAGCGCACCGAGACCGCGTCCAGCGTGAGCCGGTCGGTCATGGCGCCGGCGCCGCGTTCGCCGGCGGCGCGCGGCGCAGCCGCGCAGTCGCCTTGTGCCACACCGTGATGAGCCCGTGCGGCAGGAAGATGAGGAAGCCCAGCAGGATCAGCGTGTAGATGATGTCGCTGTATTCCTTGACCGGCCGCAGCGCCTCCGGCAGCGCCGAGAGCACCGCGGCCCCGAGCACCGAGCCGCCGACCGAGCCCATGCCGCCGACGACGATGAAGGTGATCTGCCGCAGCGCGGCCGAGACGCCGAACTCGACCGGGTCGATGAAGCCGACGACGATCGCCTGCAGCCCGCCGGCGACGCCCGCGTACGCCGCGGACAGCGCGAACGCCGCCAGCCGCACCCGGTGCACCGACACGCCCAGCGCCTGCGCCGCATGGGGCGACAGCCGCACCGCGTTCAGCTCGCGCCCGACGCGCGAGGCGAGCAGGTTGCGCGCCGTCCAGATCGCCAGCGCGCAGCAGCCGAGGACGATCAGGAACCGCGCGTATTCGCTGACCACGACCCCGCCCAGCGCCGCCTTGGGCACGGCGAGGCCACGCACGCCGCCGGTGACGCCGGCGAATTCCTCGATCACGATCTGCACGATCTGCAGGAACCCGAGCGTCGCCAGCGCGAGGTAGATGCCGGAGAGGCGGCTCGCCGGTGCGCCGAGCAGCGCGCCCATGCCTGCCGCCAGCGCGGCGCCCGCCGGGACGGCCGCCCAGAACGGGACGCCGAACTTCGCGGCGAGCAGCGTCGAGCCGTACGCGCCGATCGCCATGAACGATGAATGGCACAGCGAGATCTGCCCGGAGTTGCCGGTCACGAGGTTCAGGCCGACGGCCGCGATGACGTTGATCATCGCAAGGCTCATCAGGTAGATCGGATAGCTGCCGAGCTTCGCCGCCGCCGCGCCGGCGAGCGCCGCGGCGACGAGCAGGACGAGCGTGAGCCGGCCGCCCTTCATCGTCAGACCCGCTTCACTTCGGCGCTGCCGAAGAGCCCCTGCGGGCGGAACACGAGCAGCACCATCAGCAGGATGAACGGCACGAGGTTCTTGAACGCGCTGCCGATCAGCACGCCGGAGTAGGTCTCGATGAGGCCCACCGCGAGGCCGCCGACGATCGCGCCGGGGATGCTCGTGAACCCGCCGATCACTGCGCCCAGCAGCCCGCGCATGATCAGCTGGCCGATCTCGGGATTGATGCCGATCAGCGGCGCGACGAGCAGGCCGGCGAGCGCGCCGATCGCCGTGCTGATCGCCCACGACCAGCGGTAGACGGTGGTCACGCGGATGCCCATCAGCCGCGCCGCCTCGGCATTCACCGACACCGCGCGCATCGCCATCCCGAGCCGGGTCCAGCGGAAGAACAGGATCACGGCGAGCGTCACCAGCAGCGTGCAGGCGAAGATCCACACCGACGTCGGGTTGAAGCGCAGCCCGGCGGCGACGATGGGATCGGTGCCGAACGGCCCGTCGATGCTGTTCGGGCTGTCGCCGAAGCGGACCGAGATGATGCCCTTGATCAGCAGTCCGATCGCGAACGTCGCGATCACCAGCGTGAACTCGGGCGCCTTGACGATCGGCCGGATCAGCACGCGCTCGACGACGATGCCGCCGACGGCGCCCAGCGCCAGCACGCAGGCGAGGACGACCGGATAGGGGAGCGCCAGCTGGGTGAGCACCAGCGCGATGTAGGCGCCCAGCGTCACGTTCTCGCCCTGGCCGAAGTTCAGCACGCCCGACGCCTTGAACGGGATCACGATCGCCAGCGCGACCAGCGCGTAGATGCTGCCGACGCTGATGCCGGCAATGGCGAGTTGAACGGCGAGCGTGGCGGTCATCGCGTCGGGAAGTCGGGGCCGGAGGGTGGCGCGGCGGCGGCGCGGCGACCGGCCGCGGGAACGGTGGCGGGGATCACGCCGTGCGTCCGGCGCAATGCCCGCGTGCGCGCCGGGCCGCAGCTGCCGGCCCCGCCGCGCAACGCGCGCAGCGGGCCCGGACGTGCAGCCGCGGCAGCGGCTTCAGTTGTAGCGCTTGAGGATGTCGCTCTCGCGCGTGCTCGACCACTGGACGGGTTCCCACTGGCCGTCCTTGACCACCATCGGCACCAGCGTCAGGTTCCCGATGTGGTGCTTGGTCGAGAACGTCCGCGGCGTGGCGACGGGACCGACACGGTAGTTCTGGATCCCCTCCAGCGCCTTGATGAGGCTGTCGGTCGTCAGGTTGGCGCCGGCGCGCTTCATGCCCTCGGCCAGCACGTACATGTCGCCGTACGCGAGCAGGTCGAAGTTGTTCGGACGGCCGGAGGGCGCGCTCGGGTACTCCTTCTTCCAGGCGGCTTCCCACTTGACCATGTCCGCCGCCTTCGAGCCCGGCAGGTAGGGGATGAGCGAGAAGCCCATCACGCCTTCGGCGGAGGTCTTGGCCGCGGCGACGAGCGCCGGGTCGACCATGTTGCTGCCGATGAAGAACGGCTGCTTCAGGCCGAGTTCCTTCGCCTGCCGCATCGCGATCGCCGCCTCGGCCGGGTTGCCGAAGAAGGCGATCACGTCGGGGTTGGACTTCTGCACCTCGACCAGCTGCGGGGTGAAGTCCTTGTCGCCGATGTTGAACTCGACGCGGGCCACCGGCGCCATCTGGAACCAGGTCTTCAGCTTGTCGGCCGTGGCGTCGCCTTCGTTGCGCGGGTATTCCTCGCGCCCGCTCATGATCGCGATCCGCTTCGCCTTGTAGTAGGTGACGAGGAACTCGGCGTAGAGCTCGCCGTAGCGCGCCGACTCGGTGGTGCCGCCGCGGAACAGGTTCTTCGCGTGCGGCCAGGTCACCGGCGGCGCCGAGGCGATCGACACGTAGTACGGGAGGCCCTTCTCCTTCATGTAGTCGACGGCACCGACCGTGGCGTTGCTGCCCCCGACCGACATCACGACGAAGACCTTGTCCTGCTCGACGAGCTTCTTGACCGCGGCCAGCGCCTTCGTCGGCGAGTGGCCGTCATCCTCGAACACGGCGGCGATCTTGCGCCCGTTGATCCCGCCCGCGGCGTTGATTTCCTTGATCGCGAGCAGCATCCCGTCGCGACCGGCGAGGCCGATGTAGGCGGCCGGCCCGGTGATCGGCCCGTGCGCGCCAACGGTGATCGTGTCCGCGGTCACGCCCTGTTGCTGGGCGGCGATTGGCAGCGCGAGGGCGAGCAGCACCCCGCCTGCGGCAAGCAGCAGCTTCTTCATCGAACTCCTCCTGTGGCCTATGCGGCTTCAAAAAACTGACTGAGCGCTCAGAATATGGCCCGGTGCCGCGGCGTGTCAATATTGCGGCGCAGCATGGGTCAGCAGTGGACGCGGCATGGCGCGGGGCTTGCCGACGGCATCGCTGCGCGGTTAATCTAACCTGACCAGCCGCTCAGAATCCTCCGCGTTCCCCCTGCCTCCTCCGTGTTTCCCCTGCCGTAGCCCGGGTTGAGCGCGGCGAAACCCGGGTTACGGCAGGACCGGCCGCGTGAACACGGGCCACGCCATTCACCGGAAACAGGCATCGAAAGTGTCGTCACCGCCGCCCATCCCGAGTCTCCGCCCGGTGCAACCCCGGCGCATCAAGACCGCCACCAAGAACCCGGAGCGCGTGCGCGAGCGGCGCGAGCGGCTCATCAACGCCGCGATCGAGGTTTTCATGGAGCGGGGGTTCCACAACGCGACCGTCCGCGACATCGGGCGCGTCGCGAACATGACGCAGGGGACGATCTACAATTACGTCAGCTCGAAGGACGACATCCTGTACATGGTCTGCGACCGGATCGTCGCCGAGTACAACGACCAGGCGCGAAAGGCGCTGGAGGTCTCGCACGACCCCGTGGAACGGGTGCGGGGCGCGGTGCGGGCGATCTCGCAGGTGATGTACCGGCACCGCCGCGAGATCCTGCTGATCTACCAGGACAGCCACCTCCTCGAGCCGCGCTCGCGCAAGGTGATCCTCGCCCGGGTGGAGGAATTCATCGGCATGTTCGAGCAGATCATCACCGATGCCGCCGGCGAACTGGAGGTGCCGCTGCCGCATCCCCACCTGTCGGCGAACATGCTGACGTTCCTGCCCGTGATGATCGCGCTGCGCGGCTGGTCGCTGAAGAACGACGCGACGCCGGAGGCCGTGGTCGGGGAAATCAGCGACTTCGTCGTGCGCGGCCTCGGCTTCGGGGTTCCGCGACCCGCAAGACCCCATGGCGGACAGGGTTGAACCCGTGCCGACGCCCCCCGTTTCCGCGTAGACTCATCCCCGGTTGATCTGGCTCAATTCACCACCCGGAATCCGCTGGCACGATACTGGCCCATGGACCCGACCTCACTGCATGCCCCCGCCGCGGGGCTTTCCTTCGATTCCGAGCTGATCAGGAAGTACGACGGCTTCGGCCCCCGCTACACGTCGTACCCGACGGCCGACCGCTTTCACGCGAAGTTCGGCCCGGACAACCTCGCCAACGCGCTGCTCGCGCGGCAGGGCGCGGGCGCCGCGCAGCCGTTGTCGCTGTACGTGCACCTGCCGTTCTGCGACACGATCTGCTACTACTGCGCGTGCAACAAGGTCATCACCAAGGACCACGGCCGCTCCGCCAAGTACATCCGCTACCTGGGCCGCGAGATGGCCATCGTCGCGGGGCTGGTCGACGCCGGCGCGCCGGTGACGCAGCTGCACTGGGGCGGGGGCACGCCGACGTTCCTCTCGGCCGAGGAAATGACCGACCTCATGGGGATGCTGCGTGGCACGTTCGCGTTCTCCGCCGACGCCGAGTGCTCGATCGAGATCGACCCGCGCAAGGTGTCCGCCGAGACGGTGGCGCTGCTCGCCCGGCTGGGCTTCAACCGGATGAGCCTCGGGGTCCAGGACTTCGACCACGACGTGCAGGTCGCGGTGAACCGGATCCAGAGCGAGGCCGAGACGCGGCTCGTGCTGGACGCGGCGCGGGCCAACGGCGTCACGTCGATCAACGTCGACCTGATCTACGGTCTGCCGCGGCAGACGATCCCCGGCTTCGCCGTCACGCTCGACCGCGTGATCGCCATGCTGCCCAGCCGGATCGCGCTCTACAACTACGCGCACGTCCCGCACATGTCGAAGCCGCAGCGGCGGATCAGCGAAGCCGAGTTGCCCACGCCGGAGGACAAGCTCGCGATCCTGCGCCTCGCGATTCAGAAGCTGACCGACGCCGGCTACGTCTACATCGGGATGGACCACTTCGCCCGGCCCGACGACGAGCTCGCGGTGGCGCAGCGCGAGGGCAAGCTGCACCGCAATTTCCAGGGCTATTCGACGCAGGCCGACTGCGACCTGCTGTCCTTCGGCATCTCCGCCATCGGCAAGGTCGGGCGCACCTACAGCCAGAACGTGCGCACGCTGGACGACTACTACGCGCGGCTCGACGCCGGCACGCTGCCCTGCTTCCGCGGCTACGACCTCACCGCCGACGACGACCTGCGGCGCGACGTGATCCAGGCGCTGATGTGCCAGTTCCGCGTGCGCTACGCCGACATCGAGGCCGCGCACGGCATCGCGTTCGCGCCGACGTTCGCGACCGAGCTCGCGCTGCTGCAACCGCTCGCCGCCGACGGGCTGGTCGAGATCACGCCGGAAGGCATCGATGTGACCCTGCGCGGCCGCCTGCTCGTGCGCAACGTCGCGATGGTGTTCGACCGCTTCCTGCGCGAGCAGACCGAGCGCGCGAGCTACTCGCGCGTGATCTAGCGCCCCGCCGGCAGGACACCCGGCGCCGGGCAACCGAAGGAGAGGCTCTTGGAGGCAATCCGGATCATCCAGGACGAGCATCGCTCGCTCGCCGCCGTGCTGCACGGCATGCTGTTCCTGGTGCACGAGGTGAAGGACCAGGGCGCGAAGCCCGATTTCGCGGTGCTGGGCGCGATGGTGCACTACATCGACACGGTGCCCGAGCGCTTCCATCACCCGAAGGAAGACCGCTACCTGTTCGCGCGGCTGCGGGCGCGCTGCGCCGAGGCCGCCCCGGTGCTCGATGCGCTGCACGCGGAGCACGCGGTCTGCACCGACAAGGTCCGCGCGCTCGAGCAGGCGCTGTCGCGCTACGAGCACGGCGGCGCCGAGTTCTATCCGGCCTTCGCCCAGGCCGTCGAGGACTTCGCCGCGTTCCACTGGAATCACATGGGGCGCGAGGAAACGGAGGTCCTGCCGCTGGCGCGTGCCCACCTGTCGGCCGACGACTGGGCCGAAATCGACGCCGCGTTCAAGGGTCACACCGACCCGCTGTTCGGCGCCGACGCCGCCGCGCAGCAGGACAAGCTGTTCACGCGCATCGTGAACCTCGCGCCGCCGCCGATCGGGCTCGGCCCCGCGACCTGAGCGCGCACGCCAGGGGGCCGGCGCGGCCGGCCGGATCGGCCCTCCGCTGCCGGAAAGCCGGCAGGATCGGCAAAATTCCGCAGCCGGTTCTGGATCAATGCCCGATCTCCCCGCATAATCCACCGTTCCGCCGGCACGAACGTGCCGTCCTGCCGCCCGCCCGCGGCGCGCCCTCAGGGGCGGCAGCGGGCAGCGGGCCCCTTGTCCAAATCCACCAAACCAGCCTTTTGGCGCAATCGACATGAAACTCTCAAAGTACGTCAAGTTCCGCGAAGAAAAATTCGGCGGCGTCCTCTTCGAGACCCGATCGGAGAAGGTCTTTACGCTCAACGCCGTCGCGACCGCGGTCGTGCGCGAGATGAAGGCGGGGGGCGACGAGAAGGCCATCGTCGCTCGGCTCAGGGAAACGTACGACGACAGCGGCGGCGCCATCGAGCGCGAAGCGCTGGCCTTCATCGCCGACCTGCGGCAGAAAGGCCTGGTCGAGGATTGACGACGTGACCGGAACGACCGCCAACCCCATGCCGCCGCCGCCCGCGGCCTCGTCAGCGCTGTCGGCCCCGGCCGAATCGAGCGACCTCGGCGCGCCGCTCTACGTCGCCTGGCAGATCACCAACGAGTGCAACCTCGCCTGCCTGCACTGCATCGAGGAGAGCGGCCCCGGCAAGGCGTTTCCCGACGAGCTCGACCGCGACCAGGTCTTCGACGTCCTCGGCCAGTTCATGGACCAGGAGATCCCGTACCTGTCCTTCTCCGGCGGCGAGCCGATGGTCCACCCGCTGTTCTTCGAGATGGTCGAGTACGTCTGCTCGCGCGGCGCGCAGCTCAAGGTGGAGACCAACGGCCACTACCTGACGCCCGGGAACTGCGAGCGGATGAAGGCGCTGGGGGTCAAGGCGGTCCAGGTCAGCATGGACGGGGCGACGGCGGCGACGTTCAACCGGATGCGCATCCGCGGCAACTTCGACACCGCCGTCGACGGCGTGCGCAACCTGCACGCGGCCGGCGTGCCGATCGAGATCAACTACTCGCCGACGTTCTTCAACGTGCACGAGATCGGCACCGCGATCGACCTCGCCCACGAGCTCGGCGCCTACAGCTTCTACACCGGCCGCACGATGTTCACCGGCAACGCGGTGAAGGCCTGGCACAAGCTCGCGCTGTCCGAGGAGCAGTACCACGCGTTCTTCGACACGCTGCACCGCAAGACCGGCGAGTACGAGGGCCGGATGCGCGTGCACTACCACGAGATGGGCCTCCTCGAGGAGCTGCGCTACCGGCTGGTCCACCCGGCCGCGCTGCTGATCGTGCTGCCCAACGGCCTCGTCAAGCTGATCAACGCGCTGCCGTTCATCTGCGGCGACCTCCGCCGCCAGTCCATCGCCGAGATCTGGGCGAACTTCCAGCGCGCCTGGCAGGACCCGCGCGTCGCGCAGTTCATCGACGACCTCGCGGCCGATCCCGGCAAGACGGCGACGCTCCACAAGTGGGTCTACGTATGACGGTGGGGGCGACCCCGACGCTCGCGGGCACGTCGCCGCTGGCGCGGGTGCTGTGGATCTTCAGCATGGTCCGCTACCGGTTCTTCCTGTACGCGGGCCTCCTGCCCTACGGCCTGGGCGCGGCCTGGGCCTACGGGTCGACCGGCACGCTCGACGGCCCGATCTTCTGGAGCGGCCTCTCCGGCGTGGTCTGCGCCGTGATCGGCGTCGAGACCTTCAACGAGTACTTCGACTCGCGGATGGGCACCGACCGGGTGTTCAACCCGGCGGACCTGCCGCCGATGTCGTCGCTCGTCATGTGGATCGGCATCGCGGCGTTCGCCGCGGCGTTCGCGGTCGGCGTCTACCTCGCCTACCGGGGCGGGTGGCCGATCCTGCTGTTCGCGGTGCTGGGCGGCATGGCGGCGATCTTCTACGTGGCGCCGCCGATCCGCTGGGCGTATCGCGGTCTGGGCGAACTCGTGATAGCGCTGTCGTACGGCCCGTGGATGGTGCTGGGCAGCGTCTACCTCTACACCGGGAAGCTGCCGTGGGGCGCGTTCTGGGCGTCGCTGGTGCCCGGATTCCTGATCATGGCGCTCGCGGTCGTCAACGCGATCCCCGACTTCCACCAGGACCGCCTGGTCGGCAAGCGCAACCTGTGCGTCCGCGTGGGCCGCCGCAACGCCGTGTGGCTCTACCTCGGCCTCGCCTCGGCCGGGCTGCTGGTCGTGCCGCTGGGCGTGGCGGCGCGCGTGTTCCCGCCCGCCTGCCTCGCCGCGCTCCTCGCCGTGCCGCTGCTCGCGGCGAGCGCGCGCGCCGCCGTTGCCACCTACGAGATCCCGCGCCTCTTCGTGCCGGCGATCCGCAACATCGTCACGTGCTACGCCGTGGCGGTGACGCTGTTCACCATCGGGCTGCTCGCTGCCGCCTGGTGGCCGGTCGGATGACGCACTGGATCGACGGCCTCGCCGGGCCGCTCCTGGTGTCGTGGCAGCTGACGCGCGACTGCGACCTCGCCTGCCTGCATTGCTGCACCGAATCGGCGCCGGGCAAGAAGATGCCCGGCGAGCTCGACGCCGCCGAAGCGCTGGCGCTCGCGGCGGACATCGTGGCCGCGAACGTCCCCTACGTCATGCTGTGCGGCGGCGAGCCGCTGGTCGTCCCGCACTTCTTCGAGGTCGCCGGGGCGCTCGGCAACGGCGGCGTCAAGCTCAAAGTCGAGAGCAACGGCCAGTTGTTCGACGACGCGGTCGCCGCGCGGCTCGCCCGGCTGCCGATCCGGTCGATCCAGATCAGCATCGACGGCGACACGCAGGAAACCTACGAGCGCCAGCGCCCGGGCGCGTCGCTCGCCCGGGCGCATGCGGCATGCCGCGCCGTGCGCGCGGCCGGGCTGCCGCTCGAGATCACGTTCGCCCCGACCCGTCTCAACCTGCACGAGGCCGCGGCGGTCATCGCGCGCGCCCGGTCCTTCGGCGCGTTCCGCTTCAATACCGGCCGCCTGATGCGCATCGGCACCGCGGCGAAGCTCTGGGGCCGACTCGAGCCCTCGGCGGCGGACTACGAGGCGTTCCTCTCCCTCCTCGCGCGGGAAGAGGGACGCATTGGCCGCGAAATGGAACTCTGCTATATTCCCTTCGCGATGAAAGATGCCCTGCAGGGCATGCTCGAGGAGCCCCCTGCGACGATGCTCGTGTTACCCAACGGCTGGGTGAAAGTTGCGGCGGCCCTGCCGGATGTTTGCGCTGATCTGCGCCGCAAGACGTTTGCCGAGGCGTGGGAAGCGTACTGCGGTGCCTGGCGGAACGATGCGATGGCACCCGCGATACGCCGGGCGATCAGCGATGAATCGCGGCACGCGGAAGCGAACAAGTGGCAGTTGAAAATTGGCGGTTGATTTCGGTGGCCCCAGTCTGACCTTACAGGAGAGCATATGAGCGGACATGCAGCGACGGAAAGCGAACGGAAGGCCGACCACAAAGTGGCCACCTCGACGAAGCCCAACGAGAAGCTGACCTGGGAAACGCCCAAGCTCGAGGACGTCTCGGAACAGGTGATGGCGCAGCCGTACATCCGGTTCACCTGAAATTGCCGGATTTCCGGCAATGAGCGGGCGCGCGGTCGATGCATACCGGGCGCCCCTTTTTTTCGCCTGGCAGCTGACGAACCGCTGCACGGCGCGGTGCCTCGCCTGCTGCGAGGAGTCGGGCCCCGACCGTGCCTGGCGCGATGAGCTGACGCGAAGCGAGGCGCTCGACGTCACGCAGTCGATCATCGACATCGGCATCCCCTTCGTCGCCTTCGGCGGCGGCGAGCCGCTCGGGGTACCGCACAGCTGGGAAATCTTCGACCGCCTCGCCGCCGCCGGCGTCGCGCTCAAGCTGGAAACCGACGGCAGCCGCATCGACGACGCCGCTGCCGACCACCTCGCGGCGCTCGCCGTCGAGTGCATCCAGATCTCGATCGACGGCGCCACGGCCGCCACCCACGAGCGCTCGCGCCCCGGGCAGAGCTTCGCGGGCGCCGTCGGCGCGATGAAGCGGCTCGTAGCGCGCGGCATGACGCCGCAATTCGTCTTCGTCCCCAACCGCTTCAACATCGGCGAGATCGTCGCCGCCTGGGACCTCGCGGCCGATCTCGGCTGCGGCGCGTTCATCACCGGCCCCCTGATGCGCCTGGGGCGGGCCGCGGCGGCGTGGGACACGCTCGCCTGCACCGACGAGGAATGGCGCCGCGCCGCCGACGCGCTGCGGGAGCGCGCCTCTGCGCGCGCCACCGGCATGGCGCTGTCGATCTATCCGTGGGACATCGTCACGGAAATGGAGACGCGCCTCGGAAGCCCCCAGGCGATGCTGCTGGTCGTCCCCAACGGCAAGGTCAAGCTGCTGAACGCGCTGCCATTCGCGCCGGCCGACCTGCGCCGCGTCTCGCTCGACGCGGCCTGGGACGCCTACCGCGACGCATGGAAGAGCGACGAGGTGCGCACCTTCGTCACGTCGGTCCGCGGCAACCCCGCGCTCCTGCTGCACGCCAACGAGACGTGGGAAATGGGCGCGCGGCGCTAGCGCTCCGCGCTTCCCTCGCCGCGCCGGCGCGCGGCCCCCGCCTTACTCCGAGTCCTTCCCTCCGCCCGGCGGCATCCCGCCCGGCTCCGGGCTCCCGGCGACGCCGTAGGCGGCCTGCCGCAACTGGCCGCGGCGCTCCGGCACGCGCACCACGTGGACGCTGCACGGCGCGTTCGCCGTCACCGTCGATGCGGCCGAGCGCCACCATCCGAGCTTCCGCTGCGAAGGCACCGGCGCGCCCAGCACGATCAGGTCGACGTGGTTGGCGCGGGCGAGTTCGAGCAGCGTGTCGGCGGCGTTGACGGCCTCGACGACGTGCAGCGAGACCCGCGACGCCGGCAGCTTCAGCGGTTCCACCCAGTACCGCAGGCGCGTCTTGTGCTCGATGTGCTTGCCTGTCGTTGTCTCGAGTTCCGTGGCTCCCTGCCCCACCGGCGCGCTCTTGATCACCGACACGCACATCAGCCGGAACGCGGGGTTGAGCGAGGCGATCTGCGCCGTCGTCCACTGCAGCGGCGTATGGCGCTCGTCGTCCGGATGCTCGGTGTCCACGGCGACGAGGATCACCGCCGGCCCCGGCACGGAGTCGCCCTCGCGGCGATTGCGCGGATCGGCGCCGCGCTTCAACCGCCACCACCGTCCGAGGTGCCCGAAGAAGCTCGCGGCCGCTGTCCGTTCGGCATGCGCCGTCAGCTCGACCTGCTCGGGATGACGCAGATCGAGCGCAACGTGCGCGGCCGACTGGTAGCGCTTCGCCACCTCGCGCTCGAGGCAGCCGAGGATGATTTCCTGCAGCCACGGCGGCACCGCGGGATTGACCGCGCGCGGCGGCACCGGCACGCGCCACAGCCGGTCGCGCATGCCGGTGAGCGTGCGCGGCTGCCCGAACGGCTGCGTACCCGTGGCGAGCTCGTAGAGCACCACGCCGAGCGCAAAGAGGTCGCTGCGGGGATCGCTGCGGTCGTCCTGCAGCTGTTCGGGCGACACGTAGGCCGCCGAGCCGGCGGCGTACTGACGCTCCTCCGCCAGCAGGTCGGGATAGCGCGCGTGCCGGGCGAAGCCGAAGTCGAGCAGCACCGCCCCGCCCCCCGGGCGCAGGATGAAGTTCTCAGGCTTGATGTCGAGGTGGACGACTTCCTGCAGGTGCACGCTGTGGACGGCGTCGGCCAGCGCCGCCCCGATGCGGGCGACCTCTTCCGGCGGCAGCGGCGCCCGCGCGACCACCGTCGACAGCGGCGCGCCCTCGACCCACTCCATCACGAGGTACGGGGTGGTCGTCACGTCGCCCGCCGCCACGAATCGCGGCACGTGCGGGCCTTCGAGCGTCGGCAGTATCGTCTGCTCCATCTCGAAGCTGTCGATGCCCACGCTCGGTTCGCCGCGGCCGAGGAACGGCGCCTTCAGCACGATCGGGAACCCAGGCTCCTTGTGCCTCGGGGCGACGGCGCGGAAGATGGCGCCGGTGCCGCCTTCATGAATGCACTCGCCGACGAGGTAACCGTCGACGATCGCGCCGGGCTGGATGATTTCCCGCATCGGAGGCGGGCTGGCTAGATGCCGAGCTCGACGCGGTACGCGAGCGAACCCGGCAGGCCGCACTCGCGAATCCGGGCGGCCGCAGTCTTCGCGTCATAGACGATGCGGCAGAACGTGACTTCCCTCCGCGCCAGGTCGAAGAGCGTGTACGCCGCGGCCGGGTTGCGGTCGCGCGGCTGGCCGACGGAGCCGACGATCCCCACCCAGCGGCGCGGGCTGCGCGCCGGGATCGGCGTGCCGGCGGACGGGCGGAACTCGCACATCCGGCCCTGCGAATTCTCGAAGTAGAGAAGCTGGTCGTGGACGTGGCCGCAGAACGTGTAGGTGGCAAGGGCAGCGTCGACGCAGCGCCGCGCGGCCGTCGGGCTGTCGATGTATTCCCAGCGCTCCGGATAGGCAGCCGATGCGTGGACGTAGCAGATCTCGCCTTCGCGCGCGATCATCGGCAGCCCGGCGAGGAAGCGCTTCTGGGCCGGCGTGAGCGCATTGCGCGCCCATTCGAGGGCCGCTTCGGCGGCCTCGTTGAAATAGCCGGCGCTGGTGGCGATGGCGTCGTCGTGATTGCCCTTCAGCACGATCGCGCCGTCCGCCGCGTACCGTTCGACGATGTCGACGACCGCGCCGGGGTCGGCGCCGTAGCCGACGAGGTCGCCGAGGAATACATAGCGCTCCGCGCCGCGGTCGCGGGCGTGCGCAAGGCAGGAATCAAGGGCTTCGACGTTGGCATGAACGTCGGACATGAGGGCGATTAGCAACGGACTCGCTCCGGTCAGTCGCGAAGACGCAATTCTCATGGTAGCAGAGGTTCGCGGACCGGAGCAGCCGGCAGGGCCGGGACCGCGCGGCCGGCGAAGGGGCGGCGGCGGCCGCCGAGCTACTTCATGCCGATGCTCACCATCTTGCGGCGCATGAAGGCGATCTGCGTGGCGAGCGGCAGGTTCTTCGGGCACACGTCGTGGCAGGCGAGGAGCGACATGCAGCCGAACACGCCGTTGTCGTCGCCGATCACGTCGTAGAAGTCCTGGTCCGTGCGCGCGTCGCGCGGGTCGAGCCGGAAGCGGGCGACGCGGTTCAGCCCCACCGCACCGACGAAGTCCTCGCGCATCCGCGCCGTGCCGCAGGCGGCGACGCAGCAGCCGCACTCGATGCAGCGGTCGAGCTCGTAGATGCTGTCGGCCAGTTCGGGCTCCATCTTCTCCTCGAGACGCGTGAGGTCCGGATCGGGATTCTTCATGTGCAGCCAGCCCTGCACCCGCTCGCTCATGCCGCGCATCCACTTGCCGGTGTCGACCGAGAGGTCGCCGATCAGCTCGAAGAACGGCAGCGGCGCCAACGTGATCTCCGGGTCGAGGTTCTTGGTCAGAGTGCGGCACGCCAGCGTCGGCCGGCCGTTGATCACCATCGCGCAGCTGCCGCAGATCCCCGCGCGGCAGACGAAGTCGAACTGCAGCGACGGGTCCTGCGTCTCGCGGATCTCGTTCAGCGCGATGAACAGCGTCATGCCGTCGGCCTCCTCGAGGTCGTAGGTCTGCATGCGCGGCACGCTGTCCTTGTGCTGCGGGTTGTAGCGCAGCACGCTGATCTTCAGCCGGCGATGCGCGCCGTTGCCGTCGCCGGCGCCGCCCCCGCCGTTGCCGGCCACGACCCCGTTGCCCACGGGGAACACCTTGATGACCGCGCGGTTCATTTGTCGTTCCCGAAAAGTTCGTCGATGCGTTCGTTGCGGCCCCGTATCGGCTCGGGCAGCAGCGCGTCGTAGGGCATCAGCGCCGACTGCACGGCGAAGCGCGGGGCACCCGCCATCCGGGCCTTCAGCGCCTCGACTTCGGCGATGCGGCCGGGCGTGTCGGGATGGTCGACGTAGTCCTTGGCGCCGTAGCCGCGCCAGCCCGGCGGCAGCTCCATGCGCCTGACGTCGAGCGCCTGCCAGTCGAGCGTCGGCAGCGTGTCGTTCTCGCTCTTCCACGACGCCAGCGTGCGGGACAGCCATTGCGCGTCGTTGCGGCGCGGGAAGTCCTGCCGGAAGTGCGCGCCGCGGCTCTCGGTGCGCGTCAGCGCGCCGTAGGCGATGCAGAGCGCGACCTTCAGCATCTTCTGCACGCGGTAGGCGGTGACGAGCTCGGGGTTGGACCCGCGCGACTTGTCGGACAGGCCGATGTTACGGCTCTTCACCAGCAGCTGCTGCAGCTCGTCGACCGCCGCCTGCAGGTCCTCGCCGCGGCGGAAGATGCCGACCTTGGCCGTCATCAGGTCCTGCATGCGGCCCTTGATCGCGGACGCGTCCTCGGTGCCGCCGCCGTCGATCAGCGTGTCGATCTTCGCCTGCTCGCGGCGCAGGAACTCGTGCGCGAGCCGGGTCGGGATGTCGGTCTCGTTCTCGAGCCTGTCGCAGAAGTCCGCGATGTACTCGCCGACGATCATGCCCGCCACCACCGTCTCCGCGACCGAGTTGCCGCCCAGCCGGTTGAAGCCGTGCATGTCCCAGCAGGCCGCCTCCCCCGCGGCGAACAGGCCCTTCAGCGCCGGGCTCTCGCCGGTGTGGTTGGTGCGCACGCCGCCCATCGTGTAGTGCTGGGCGGGGCGCACCGGGATCCATTCCTTGATCGGATCGACGCCGAGGAAGTGGTGGCAGATCTCCCAGACCTCGCGCAGGTTGTGCCGGATGTGCTTCTCGCCCAGCAGCGTGATGTCGAGCCAGATGTGGTCGCCGAACCGGCTCTTGGCGCCCTTGCCCTTCGCGATGTGCTCCTCCATCCGCCGGCTGACGACGTCGCGCGAGGCGAGTTCCTTCTTCTCGGGCTCGTAGTCGGGCATGAAGCGGTGGCCGTCGACGTCCTTCAGCAGGCCGCCGTCGCCGCGGCAGCCCTCGGTGACGAGGATGCCCGCCGGGAAGATGCCCGTCGGGTGGAACTGCACCGCCTCCATGTTGCCGAGCGTGGCCACGCCGGTCTCCAGTGCCAGCGCGCTGCCGATGCCCTCGCAGATCACGGCGTTGGTGGTGACGCGGTAGATGCGGCCGGCGCCGCCGCTGCAGATCGCCGTGGCCTTGGCGACGTAGGCGACGAGCTCGCCGGTGACGAGGTTTCGCACGATGGCGCCGAAGCAGCGGCTGCCGTCGTGGATCAGCGCGATCGCCTCGGTGCGCTCGTGCACGGGAATCGCGGCGCCGATCGCCTGGTCGCTCATCGTCTGCAGCATCGCGTGGCCCGTGCCGTCGGAGACGTAGCAGGTCCGCCACTTCTTGGTGCCGCCGAAATCGCGCTGCGCGACCAGGCCGTGCGCCTCGTCGCGCTCGGTGATGGTGACCGGCTGGCCGTTGATGATGACCGTGCGGTCGCCGCGCCGCACGCGGCTCCACGGCAGGCCCCACGCGGCGAGCTCGCGCACGGCCTTGGGCGCCGTGTTGACGAACATCCGCACGACCTCCTGGTCGGCACCCCAGTCGCTGCCGCGGACCGTGTCCTCGAAGTGGACGTCCTCGGTGTCGCCCTGGCCCTTGATCACGTTGCCGAGCGAGGCCTGCATGCCGCCCTGCGCCGCCGCCGAGTGCGAGCGCTTGGGCGGCACCAGGGACAGGATGATGACGTCGTGGCCGCGGCGCCTCGCGCCGATGGCGACGCGGAGGCCTGCCAGCCCGCCACCGATCACGAGCACGTCGGTATAGATGATCTTCATTTCACGCCACCTGCAGGTGTCTTGTCGAGCCAGGTCGGCACGTACGGCTTGCCATAGTCGGCCTGGTGCTCGATGCCGATCCTGATGTACGCGGCGAGCGTCGCGAATCCCAGCACGAGGAAGAACACCGTGATCGCCCACTTGACGCGCTTCAGGCGCACGCGCATCGCGTCGGGCGCGGCCTCGCCGATCCAGCCCCACTTGACGCAGAGCCGGTAGAGGCCGATGCCGCCGTGCAGCTCGACCGCCAGCAGCAGCAGGATGTAGAGCGGCCACATGTAGTCGCTCCACACCCGGTCGGCGGACTCGTACGGGCCGATCCGTTCGGGATGCGTCAGCATGATGTACAGGTGCACCGACGCGAGGAAGAACAGCGCGAAGCCGGTGAACACCTGCCAGAACCAGAGCGTGGTGTCCTCGTGCCGCATCACGCGCATGTGGCCGCGGTAGGTGTCGTACTGGCGCCAGCTGATCGGGAACTTGCGCAACGCGAGCAGCGCGTGGCCGACGAACAGCACGATCACGCAGGCGACGACGATCGAGACGAGGCCGGGGAACGAGCGGCCGAAGACGAAATAGCCTTCGAAGAACTTGGTGATGGTCCACATCGCGTCCTTCGATATCAGGATCGACGACACGAAGAACATGTGGCCCCACATGAACAGCCCCAGCACGAGGCCGCTGGCGCTCTGCGCGAAATCGAGCCGCGCCGGCCAGCGGCTTTTCCGCTCGCGGTGCGCCAACCCGGCTCCGGCGATGATCTGCCTGCTCGATTCCATCAGCTCTCCCTTTCGCGGGTAAATGCCGGCCAAGAGAATACGGCCGGACCTGACTCGCCATCAACCGGCGCGACGTGCCGCACTGCAACATGCAACGCGGCCCCGGCTTGGCGACAAGGGTAGCGTCCGAACGCGCCGCCGCCATTGACTTGCATCAACACAGTTGACTTGCATCAACAGAGCCGCCATCAACGCTTGCGCGGCGATTCGACGACTAACGACAATGGCGCATCGTCGGCGCGGCAGGGCAGCGCGCGTCACGACCGGAAGGCGGCGACGACACACCCCGGACAACAGGATACGAATACGATGACCGACGACCGATCCGCCGCGCAGCCCCCGTTGGCGGCAACGACCTCCCGTGGCATGACGCTGCTGCGGGACCCCACCCTGAACAGGGGCACCGCGTTCACGGATGCCGAGCGCGAGGCGCTCGGGCTCACGGGCCTCCTGCCGCCCCGGGTGTTCACGCAGGAGCAGCAGGTCGAGCGCGTGCTCGAGAACTTCCGCAGCAAGACCACCAGCCTCGACAAGTACATCAATCTCGCCGCGCTGCACGACCGCAACGAGGCGCTCTACTTCCGCATCCTGATCGACCACCCGGACGAGATGACCCCGATCGTCTACACGCCGACGGTGGGCCTCGCGTGCCAGCAGTTCGGCCACATCTTCCAGCGGCCGCGCGGCCTCTTCGTCAGCGCGAACGACCGCGGCCGCGTCGCCAGCGTGCTCGCCAACTGGCCGCGCCGCGACGTCGCGATCATAGTGGTCACCGACGGCGAGCGCATCCTCGGTCTCGGCGACCAGGGCGCCGGCGGGATGGGCATCCCGGTCGGCAAGCTCTCGCTCTACACCGCCTGCGCGGGCATCCCGCCGGACACCTGCCTGCCGGTGCTGCTCGACGTCGGCACCAACAATCCGGATCTGCTCAACGACCCGCTCTACCTCGGGCTGCAGCAGTCGCGGCTGCGCGGTGAGGAATACGACGCGCTGGTCGACGAGTTCATCACCGCCGCCCGGCAACTGTTCCCCGACGTGGTCATCCAGTTCGAGGACTTCGCCACGCAGAATGCGTTCCGGCTGCTGCACAAGTACCGCGACCGCATCCCGACCTTCAACGACGACATCCAGGGGACCGCGGCGGTGTCGCTGGCCGGCGTGCTGTCGGCGCTGCGCATCACCGGCGGGAAGCTCGGCGCACAGACGCTGCTGTTCCAGGGCGCCGGCGAGGCCGCCACCGGCATCGCGGACCTGGTGGTCGCGGCGATGGTCGCCGAAGGCCTCGACGAGGCCGGCGCCCGCCGCCGCTGCTGGCTGGTCGACTCGCAGGGACTGGTGGTCCGCTCGCGCGCCGACCTCGCCGCGCACAAGCGGAACTACGCGCACGACCACGCCCCCGAGGCCAGCCTGCTCGGCGCGATCAAGTCGCTGCAGCCGACGGCCATCATCGGCGTCGCCGCGGTCGCCAACGCGTTCTCCGAGGAGGTCGTGCGGGCGATGGCGGCGATCAACCAGCGGCCGATCGTGTTCGCGCTTTCCAACCCGACCTCGAAGTCGGAATGCACGGCCGAACAGGCCTATCGCTGGTCGGATGGGCGAGCCATCTTCGCCTGCGGCTCGCCATTCGCGCCTGTGACGCTCGGCGGGCGAGCCTTCGTGCCGCGCCAGGGCAACAATTCGTATATCTTCCCGGGAGTGGGCCTCGGCGCCATCGCCGCCCGCGCAACCCGGATCACCGAGGAAATGTTCATGGCGGCGGCCCGCGCGCTGGCAAACCTGGTCACTCAGGCCGACCTCGACCAGGGCAGCCTCTATCCGCCGCTCGGGAGCATCCGCGAGGTATCGGCGCAGATCGGAGCCACCGTGGCCGCTGTCGCTTATAGTCGGGGCTTGGCAGGCGTACCGCGACCGGCCGACCTCCTGGCCCACGTGAAGGCGCAGATGTACGAGCCCCGGTACGTTGCGTATGCCGAATGAGCGGAGCACGATGGTGACTGGCGGGCGCCACAGCGGCACCCGCCGACCGTGAGCGGTATCCCCACGCAGCGAACCCCCCGCACAGCGGGCAGAAAGGAAGGCAGCCCATCATGACTGACAGCGTGTTAGCGATGCTACAGCGGCACCCGTTCCTGGGAGAATTCCAGGCCCAGCACGTCCAGACGCTTGCGACGTTGGCCACCCGGGCCCGCTTCGCGAAGGACCAGGTCATCTTCCGCGAAGGCGATGAGTGCTCCGATTTCTATCTGATCGCGTCCGGGCTGATCGCGCTCGAGATCGAGGCCCCGGGGCAGACCTACCGGGTGCAGACGCTTTCCGCCGGGCACGAGCTGGGGTGGTCGGCGGTGTTGATGGGCAGCGGGAAGCACTTCCAGGCCCGGGCGCTCGACCCCGTCGACGCGCTGGCCTTCCACGGCGGTGACCTGCTGGCGACCTGCAAGCGCGATCCGCAGTTCGGCTTCGTCTTCATGCACCGGCTGCTGGCCCTGGTGGCGGAACGGCTGCAGGCGACGAGGTTGCAGCTGCTCGACATGCATTCGCCGGTCGCCAAGCGCGCCGGGATGTAAGTCGCTGCGCGCCCCAGCCGCGCGCAACGGTGCGGGCCGGGGCGCGCGTGCGCCGCGCCTCGCACCGATTTCGCCGCACTGATTGCGCCGGAAGCCGCCGGGGCCCGCGTTTGCCTGCCCGCCCGTTGCGGCCGGCCCGCTACAGCCGCCCGATCACCCAGCCCGGGAACACCGCGAGCACGATCGCCATGGCGACGCAGAGCGCGCCCGCCCCCAGTGCCATCGCGCCGGGCGCGCCGCGCACGGCATTCGTGTCCTCGGCACTCATGAACAGGATCTGGATCACCCGCAGGTAGAAGTAGATGCCGAGGTAGCTGCCGACAAGGCCGAGCACGGCATAGGTCGTGTAGCCAGCGGCCATCACGTTGCGGAAGATCAGGAATTTGGCGATGAATCCGGGCAGCGGCGGCAGGCCCGCGAGCGAGAACATGGCGACGGCGATCAGCACAGCCGAGACCGGCCGGCGATGGTAAAGGCCCTTCAGGTTGTCCAGGCGATCGCGGGCAGCGTCGTCCTCGTGCCTGGGAAGCGCGGCGAATGCGAGCAGGTTCATTGCGCCGTAGGCGATGACATAGAAGAGCACCGCCTGGAAGCGTCCCGCGGGGTCGCCGAGGAAAGCGTAGAACAGGTATCCCGCGTGCGCGATCGACGAGTACGCGATCATGCGCCGGAAGCTCTGCTGCCGCATCGCGGCGAGGTTGCCCCAGACGATCGAGAGCAGCGGCAGCAACGCGATGAGTTCGGTGACCGACCCCGAGGTCGTGGCGGCACCGAACATCCGCACTGCCGCCAGCAGCACGCCCGCCTTGACGACGGTCGCCATGTACGCGGTGACCGGGATCGCGGCCGCCTCGTACGCGTCCGGCGCCCAGGCGTGGAACGGCACGATCGCCGCCTTCAGGAAGAACGCCACGATGATCAGCACCACCGCCATGCGCGTCATCGCGTCGGTCGCGGCCAGTGCATCGGCGAAGCCGGCCAGTGCCAGCGACCCGGTGCCGCCGTACAGCAGCGAAACGCCCATCAACAGCGTCGCCGTGGCGGTCCCGCCCAGCACCAGGTACTTCAGCGCCGCCTCCGCGCTGGCCGGGCGGCGATAGGCGAGCACCACCAGCGCATAGAGCGGGAGCGACATCAGCTCGAGGCCGATGAACAGCGTGAGGAAACTGTCGGCGGACAGCAGCAGGCAAACGCCGTACAACGAGGAGAGCAGCAGGATGTGGAACTGCCGCTGGGCGGCCTCCTCGAAGGACATCAGCACGACCGGGATCGCCAGCGCGAGGACGACGAATTTCGCGAGCAGCGCCGATGGGTCGACCGAGAATTGGCCGGGGAACGCGTCCCAGGCATAGCCCTGCCAGCACAGCCAGAGCGCCAGCGCGGCGCCGAGCGCCAGCGCCGCCAGCGACACGCCCAGTGCGCGCTCCTCGCGGCTCGCGCCGATTTCCTGCAGGATCAGCACGACGATGCCGGCGAGCAGCACCGTCTCGGGCAGCATCGCGAGCAGCACATTGCTCCAGTTCATCGCGCACCCGCCTTCGCTTCGCCGGTGGCGTCCGGCGCCGGCCGGATGGCCGCGACCGCGGGCGCACCGGTCCGGGTTTCCAGGACCAGTTGCCGGAAATGCCGGGCAGCCACTTCCGTCTTGCGCAGCGGCTCGGCCGGGAAGAGCCCGAGCCAGAAGACCGCGCCCATGATCGTCACCAGGATGAAGCGCTCACGCAGGTTGATGTCGCCCAATGGCTGGTGCGGCGCCTTGACCGGTCCGAACAGGAAGCGCTGCGCAAACCACAGCATGTACAGCGCACCGAGCACCACGCCGGCGATCGCGCTCGCGTTGATGAAAAGCGGATAGAACTCGCCGCGCCCGTAGGACGGCCAGGCCGAGCTGAACGCCCCCAGCAGCACCAGGAACTCGCCGGTGAATCCGCTGGTCGTGGGCAGGCCGATGGCGGCCAGCGTGAACACCACCACGAAGACCGAATACACCGGCATGATCGACGCCAGTCCGCCGTAGGCCGCGAGTTCGCGGGTGTGGCAGCGCTCGTAGACCATGCCGACCAGCAGGAACAGCGCGCCGGCGACCAGCCCGTGGCTCACCATCTGCATCACCGCGCCCTGGATACCCAGCAGGTCGAGGCTGATCAGGCCCAGCATGACGAAGCCCAGGTGGCTGATCGACGAGTAGGCGATGATCTTCTTGATGTCGGTCTGCACCAGCGCGAGGCACGCGCCGTAGATGATGCTGACCACCGCCAGGGTCGAGATGACCGGTGCCAGCAGCCGCGTCGCGTCGGGGAACAGGGGGAACCCAAGTTTCATGAAACCGTACGTGCCCATCTTGAGCAGCACGCCGGCCAGGATCACCGAGCCGGCCGTCGGCGCCTCGACGTGGGCGTCCGGCAGCCAGGTGTGCAACGGGACGATCGGCACCTTGATCGCGAACGACAGGCCGAACGCGGCGAGCAGCAGCACCTGCACGCGCAGCGGCAGCTGGGAGCGGTACAGGTCGGTGAAGGCGAACGAGGTCACGCCGGTCGTGGCGTCCAGCGACCAGACGAGGTAGATCAGCGCGGCCAGCATCAGGATGCTGCCGAACGCCGTGTACAGCACGAACTTGAAGGTGGCGTAGATCCGGCGCTCGCCGCCCCAGATGCCGATGATGAAGAACATCGGGATCATCATCGCTTCCCAGAACAGGTAGAACAGGAACAGGTCCTGCGCGACGAACGCGCCGACCATCGCGAACTGGATCAGCAGCACCATCGCGTGGAAGAGCTTGACGTCCTGCCGGATCGCGGTGAGCGACCCCAGCACCACCAGCGGCCCGAGGAACGCGGTCAGCAGGACCAGCAGGAGGTTGTAGCCGTCCAGTCCGATCCGGTACGCCACGCCCCAGTCGGCGATCCACGGCACCGTCGTCTCGAACTGCAGGCCCGTGGCGGCGGCGTCGAACCGCAGGTACAGGATCGCGGCCAGCACGAACTGGGCGAGCATGACCGCCAGCGTCACCAGCCGCACCGGCGCGTCCTGCTTCGGCGCCAGCGCGAACAGGACCAGCACGCCGGCGACCGGCAGCCACAGCACGAGGTTGAGGAGGCCAGCGTCAGCCATGGCGCCAACTCCAGGCCAGCGTGACGATGAGTCCGACCAGCGCCAGCAGCGCGTACCGGTGCAGGTTGCCGTTCTGCACCCGCCCGAGAACGCCCGCGGTGCGCTTGCCCAGCGCCGCCATGCCGTCGAGTGAGCCGTCGATCAGCGCCCGGTCGCCCAGTCGCAGAAAGACGTGGTCGGAGACCCAGACCAGCGGCCGGGTGATGAAGCGATCGTAGGCCTCGTCGACGAAGTACTTGCCGGAGAGCAGCGTGTGCAGGCCGGCGAACTGCCGCCCTGCCCGCTCGGCGCGCGCAGCGGCGCCGCCGAACATGAACGCGGCGCCCAGCACGCCGATCACCGCCAGGACCACCGATACGACCACAAGCGTGTGCTCCAGATGCCCGATCGCCTCGGGTACCGGCGGCAACGGCAGCAGCGCTTCGAGGAAGTGCGGGATCGGCAGGAAACCGCCGACCGCCGAGAGCACGGCCAGCACGATCAGCACGCCGGTCATCGCCGGCGGCGACTCGTGGACATGGTGCTCGGTTTCCGCGCTCATCCGCGACGCGCCGAAGAACGTGAGCCACAGCAGCCGGAACATGTAGAACGACGTGATCAGCGCCGTGCCCGCCGCCACCGAGTAGAGCAACGTCGAGCCGCCGCGGCTGCTCGCGAAGGCGAACCAGAGGATCTCGTCCTTCGAGAAGAACCCGGACAGCGGCGGCAGCCCGGCGATGGCCGCGGTCGCGACCGCGAAGGCGAAGAAGGTCACCGGAATCCGCCGCGCGAGCCCGCCCATCTTGCGGATATCCTGCTCCCCGCCGAGCGCGTGGATCACGCTGCCGGCCGACAGGAACAGGCAGGCCTTGAAGAACGCGTGCGTGACGAGGTGGAAGATCGCGACCCCGTAGGCGCCCACGCCCAGCGCCACGAACATGAAGCCCAGCTGCGAGATGGTGGAATACGCGAGAACCTTCTTGATGTCGGTCTGCACGACCGCGATCGTCGCCGCGAAGAACGCGGTGGCGACGCCGATTCCCGCGACCAGCGCGCTGGCCTCCGGCGCGTGCAGGTAGATCCCCGACAGCCGGGCGACCAGGTACACCCCCGCCGTCACCATCGTCGCCGCGTGGATCAGCGCCGACACCGGGGTCGGGCCTGCCATGGCGTCCGGCAGCCACACGTGCAGCGGAATCTGCGCCGATTTGCCGGTCGCTCCGATGAACAGCAGTATCCCCACCAGGCTCGCCGACACCGCCGGCGCCGGACCGCTCAGGAACGCGGTGTTGATCGTTACCATGTCCAGCGTGCCGAACGCCTGGAACAGCACGAACATGCCGAGCAGGAAGCCGGCGTCGCCGACCCGGTTGGTGATGAAGGCCTTCTTGCCCGCGCGGGCCTTGTCCGGGTCCTCGAACCAGAAGCCGATCAGCAGGTAGGACGCGAGCCCCACCCCCTCCCAGCCGACGAACAGGACCAGCAGCGACTTGCCCAGCACCAGCATCAGCATGAAGAACAGGAACAGGTTCAGATACGCGAAGTAGCGGGCGTAGCTCTTGTCCTCCTTCATGTAGCCGATCGAGTAGATGTGGATCAGCGAGCCGACCCCGGTCACGACCAGCGCCATGACCGCGGTGAGCCGGTCGAAATAGAAGGCGATCTCGAAGGGGTGGGTGGTGCCGAGCACCCAGGTGTAGGCGACCTCGGTGACGGGCGCGCCGCCCGGGGCCGTGAGGCCGAGGAAAGCCTGCACCACCAGGACGAAGGCGAGGATGGGCATCCCGCAGGCGACGACCGACACGAAGCGTTTGCCCAGCTGCCTGCCGAAGAGGCCGTTGAGCAGGAAGCCTGCCAACGGCAGCGCAACGATCAGGCCGAGCGCGTGTCGCATCGCTTATCCTTTCAGGTCGACGTAGGCGTCGAGGTCCAGCGCGTGCTTCTGCCGCACCAGCAGCAGCACGATGGGGATGGCGATGGCGATCTCGGCGGTCGCGACCACGAAGACCAGGAACACCAGCACGGCGCCCGCCGAGGCGCCGGTCTGCTGGGCAAAGGCCACGAGGCTCAGGTTCACGCCGTTGAGCATCAGTTCCATGCACATCAGCATCACCAGCACGTTGCGCCGGACGATGACCCCGACCAGCCCCAGCGCGAACAGCGCGAAGGCGACCGCCAGCAAGAACTGCAGCTTATCCATGCTTGCGCCGTCCGATCTGCAGCACCGCCAGCGCGGCGACCACGGCGGCGACCAGCAGGACCGACGCCAGTTCGAAATGCAGCCAGTAGTGGGACAGGAATTCCAGCGAGAACTCCTTCACGCCGAACAGCGTGCCCGCCGCCCCCGCGGGCTCGCCCCGTGTGTGCCAGAGCCCGTGGCCGATGATCGCCAGGAACGCCACGAGGCCGATCACGCCCGGTATCAGCAGCCGCGAGAAGCGCCCGGTGTACGAGCGGTCGCGAACGTCGAGCAGCATGATCGCGTAGACCATGAACACCATCACCGCACCGACGTAGATCAGCACCTGGAACACGGCGATCACGTGCACCGACAGCAGCGCGTAGACGCCGGCGAGCGAGATCATGCTGGCGACCAGCGCCAGCGCGACCCGCATCGGGTGGCGCAGCACGAGCATCAGCGCCGCCGCGCCCAGCGCGGTGAGCGCGAACAGGTAGAGCAGCGCGGTCTCGATCATTCGGCACCTCGCGCGCCGCCGGTCGCCGGCTTCGGGGGATACGGCTTCGCCACGTCGCTCTGCGGCTTCCAGTGCAGCAGCTCGTCGAGCGACAGCCAGAGCCGGTCGCGATCGTGGGTCGGGAGATCCGGCACTTCCTTGACCATGCGGATGGCGTCCTCGGGGCAGGCTTCGACGCACAGGCCGCAGAAGACGCAACGGGAGTAGTCGATGGTGAAGGCGACCGGGAACTTCGGGTGCGCCGGATCGTCCGGGTCGAAGCCGGCCTCGATCTCGATCACCTTGGCCGGGCACACCGTCGCGCACATGTTGCAGGCGACGCACTGCGGGCTGCCGTCCGGCCGCTGCGTCAGGACGTGCTTGCCGCGGTTGCGCTCGGCGTAGTCGACGCGGGTTTCCTCGGGGTAGTAGGTGGTGAGCGCGCCCTTGCGGAACGTCATCCACTTCCACATGTTGCGCAGGAACACGCCGCCGGTGATGCCGAGCCCCCGCAGGATCTCGAACAGGTACGCCCGCTCCCACCACGACATCGTGGGCTCGTTCCAGTACCGCTTGCGGACGTAGGGTTTCCGGGTCACGGGCGGAGTCTCAGAGGGCACGCAGGAGCCAGATCGCGACGACGGTCACGGTCAGGTTGGCGAGAGCCAGAGGGAACATGAACTTCCAGGCGAAGGTCAGCAGCTGGTCGTAGCGGAAGCGCGGCAGCGACCAGCGCACCAGGATCTGGAAGCTGCACACCAGCAGCACCTTGGCCAGGAACACGACCAGCTGCGTGACCACCACCGCCCAATGCGGGAGCGCGACCGTTTGCCCGCCCGGCAGCGAGAAGCCGGCATCGGTCATGAACGGAAGGTTGTAGCCGCCGAGGAAAAGCGCGGTGAACAGCGCGCCGATGATCGCGATCTCGATGAACTCGGCGAACATGAACAACCCCATCTTCATGGCGCTGTACTCGGTGTAGTAGCCGGCGATCAGCTCCGACTCCGCCTCCGGCAGGTCGAACGGTATCCGCTTGTTCTCGGCGATCGCCGCGGTCATGAACAGGATGGCCGCGAACGGCTGGTAGACGATGCCCCAGGCGGGCAGGGCGCCCAGTGCCACCCCCGACTGCTGCTGCGCGATCGCCGTCAGGTCCACCGTGCCGTAAAGCAGGATCAGCCCCAGCACCGTGAGGCCCATGATCAGCTCGTAGGAGATCATCTGCGAGCCCGCGCGCAGCGCGCCCAGCATCGAGAACTTGTTCGACGACGACCAGCCGGCCAGCATCGTGCCGATGATGGTCAGCCCGCCGAAGGCGAACACCACCAGCAGCCCGGCATCGAGGTTCGCGATCTGCAGCGCGTAGTGGCGATCGCCGAACCAGTTGGCGATGGCGGGAATGCCCTGGAACAGCGTCGCGGGCACCAGCACGCCGCCGAACGGAATGACGGCGAACACCAGCAGCACCGGCGTGAACACGATCCACGGCCCCAGTGCGTAGGCCACGCGGTCGTAGGATTGCGGCCTGAAGTCCTCCTTCAGCATCATCTTGAGACCGTCGGCCAATCCGTGGAACAGCCCCAGCCAGATCAGCTTGATCTGCGTGAACGGAAGCCGGACGTACGCACGGTTGGCGCCAATCCGGTCGGCCATGACCGCCGCCTGCTTGCGCTCGACCCAGGTCAGCACGGTGCCGAACAGCAGCAACACGCCGACGGCGTAGCCGATGAACACCAGTTCGACGACCAGGTCCTGGATCATGTGACGGGAACCGCCGAAGGGGCGAGCGCGCCGAACAGCGTCGCGGCGTCGGCCACCGTGGGCGGCTTCGGGAAGCACGCGGCGAACGCGCTGACGGTGCCTTCGCAATTCGTGTAATGGCCGGCGCGCTCGGTCTGGATGCTGAGCGGGATGAAGACGTCGGCTGCCGCGTTCTCGGCGGCCTGCCAGGCGTCGAGGTAGATGACCCGCGCGCCTGCCGGCACGCGCGCGAAGTCGAAACCCGCGCCCCAGACCAGCACGAGGTCGGTCGTCGCGGGAATCGCCGCGGCGCTGTCCGTCTGCGCGAACAGCGCGCGGGCACCGGCGGTGTTGGGGTTCTTGTCGGGCCGGATCAGCAGGTCGTCCTCGACCAATTCACCCGGCTGCGGACGGCAGTCGGTCTTGACCACGGTGGCGAAGCGCGAGCCGAACTGCTGCTGGAAGGCGGCCAGTTCCTCGTTCGAGCCCCAGTTGGACACGAGCGCGACCCGCTGCTGCGCCGCGTCGATCAGGCGGCGAGCCGCGGCGATCGCCGCCGCCATCTCGACGGGCACGCCCTTCAGCAACGGCGCCAGCGCCCGCGGGCGCTCGAACAGCGCCACCAGATCGCGGGCCTTGTTGCAGATCCACGGTCCATTGACTTCGGCGTTCTCCAGCGGCGTCACGCGCTCGATGCGCAGGTTCTGCTTCGGGTCGAGGCCCTGGAACTTCCACTCGACCTTGCGATGCCACAGCTTGACAGTGCAGCCGCGTTCGCAGCCCGGGCAGACCGAGGGCGTCGGCTCCAGGTACCAGACCCGCGACCTGTACAGGAACGACCTCGACAGCAGCGCGCCGACCGGGCAGATGTCGACGATGTTGTCCGAGTACGGGTCGGCGTCCAGCGGATGATCCTCGGCCGCGCGAACCAGCGACGCGTCGCCGCGCTGCACGATGCCGAGCGCGTGCGACTTCGAGACCTCGTGGGTGAAGCGGACACAGCGCGAGCACAGCACGCAGCGCTCGTTGTCGAGGATGATCCGGTCGGACAGCGGGTGGAACTTGGTGGCGCGCACCTTCGGGTCGCAGGACTGCGAGCGCTCGCCGTTGTACTGGTAGTGATAGTCCTGCAGCCTGCACTCGCCGGCCTTGTCGCAGATGCCGCAGTCGACCGGGTGGTTGAGCGTCATCAGCTGCATGATCGACTTGCGGTACTCCCGCACCTTCGGCGAGTCGGTCAGCACGCGCAGACCGTCGCTGACCGGCATGTTGCAGGCGATCTCGACCCAGCTGCGGTCCTCGACCTGGATCGCGCAGACCCGGCAGTTGCCGGCCACCGACAGCTCCGGATGCCAGCAGATGTGGGGGATCTCGACGCCGTTGGCGCGGGCGACCTCGATCACCGTCTGGTCGCGCTCCGCCGCGTAGGGCTTCCCGTCTATGAAGATCTGCGGCATTCCAGATTCCCGTCGTAGCGCGAACGCTTGTGCTCGATGCAGTACTCGAACTCGTCGCGGAATTTGTTGAGGATGCCGGCGGTGGCGTAGCCGGCCGCGTCACCCATGCCGCAGATCGTCGTGCCGTCGTTCCAGGCCGAGATCCTGTAGAGCTGTTCGACGTCCTCCGGCCGGCCGCCGCCGGCCACGATCCGGTCGATGATCCGGTGCAGCCAGCCCATGCCTTCGCGGCACGGCGTGCACTGTCCGCAGGACTCGTGGTGGTAGAAGCGCAGCAGCACCTGCAGCAGCCGCACCATGCAGGTTCCCTCGGCGATCACGACCATGCCGCCCGAGCCCAGCGAGGAGCCGGCGGCCTCGACCTCCTGGTTGTCCAGGCGCAGCGTGGCGACTTCGGCGCCGGTCAGCACCTTGGTGGAGATGCCGCCGGGGATCACCGCCTTGATCGCACGCCCCTCCGGCACCCCGCCGCAGTCCTCCTCGAGGAACTTCGCCCACGGATAGCCGATCTCGATTTCATACACGCCCGGCTTGCGGATGTGGCCCGAGATCGAGATCAGCCGCGTGCCGGGGTTCTTGGCGGTCCCGTACTTGCGGAAACCCGCCCCGCCGAGCTCGATGATGCCCACGATGTTGGACAGCGTCTCGATGTTGTTCACGACCGTCGGGCTCTGGTACAGGCCGCGCACCGTGAGCCGCGGCGGACGGTTGCGCGGGTAGCCCTTGCGGCCCTCGAGCGAGCTCAGCAGCGCCGACGCCTCGCCGCAGACGTACGACCCGGCGCCCCGGTAGATCACGATGTCGCAGGAGAAGCCGGTACCGAGGATCTTCTCGCCGATCAGGCCCGCGGCGTAGGCCTCGTCGAGCGCGGCGGCCAGCCGGCGGTACGGCTGGTCGAACTCGCCGCGGATGTAGACGAACGCGTGGCGGACCTGCAGCGCGTAGGAGGCGATCAGCATCGACTCCAGCAACCGGTGCGGGGCGTACTCGAGGATCCAGCGGTCCTTGAAGGTCCCCGGCTCGCCTTCGTCGGCGTTGGCGCACAGGTAATGCGGCTTGCCGTCGTTGAGCTGCACGACGTTCCACTTGCGCCCCATCGGGAACGCCGCGCCGCCGCGGCCCTGGATGCCGGACGCCGTGACTTCCTCCGTCACCTGCTCCGGCGTCATCTCGCGCAGCACCTTCGCCAGCGCGCCGTAGCCGCCGCGCGCACGATATTCGGAGAGCAGATGCGACGTCGCCGTCACCGGGAACGTCATCAGCAGGTTGCGCTCGTTCATGTCAGCGCAGCTCCGCGAGCAGCTGGTCGATCCGCTCGGCGCTCACCGCCTCGTGGCAGGTCTCGTTGATCACGACCACCGGCGCGCCGCCGCAGGCCGCCATGCACTCGACCGTCGACAGCGTGAAGCGCCCGTCCGCCGTGGTCTCGCCGGGCTTGATGCCGAGCTTGTGCGAGACGTGGTCGAGCAGGCGTTCGGCGCCCAGCAGCGAACAGGACACGTTGCGGCAGGCCTGGATGTGCCAGCGCCCGATCGGCCTGCGCCGGAACTGCGTGTAGAAACTCAGCACTTCCTCGACCTGGATCCGCGGCACGCCGAGGTAATCGACCAGCCCGGCGATGTCCTCGTCCGCGACGTACCCGCGATCCTCCTGGATGCGGCGCAGGCAAGGCAGCACCAGCGACGACGTGAACCCCTCGGGAAAGCGCGCGCGCAGGATGTCGAATTCGGGGATCAGGTGCTTCATCGATCGCACTCCCCGCCGATCATGTTGACCGAGCCGAAGGTCGGGATCACGTCGGCGAGCTGGTAGCCCTCGAGCATCTTCTGCACCCCGCCCATGTGCACGAAACTGGGCGAGCGCACGTGCATCTTGTAGGGCATGCCGCCGCCGGTGCTGACCAGGTAGAAGCCGAGTTCGCCGTTGGGCGCCTCGTGCGCGAGGTAGACCTCGCCGGCCGGCACCTGCGGCCCATCCATGACCAGCTTGAAGTGGTTGATCAGCGATTCGATCTCCGTGTACACGAGATGCTTCTCCGGCAGCATGCAGCGCGGGTCGTCGACATTGAGCGGGCCTGTCGGCAGCATGTCGGCCAGCTGGCGGATCATGTGGACGGACTCGTCCATCTCGCACATGCGGACGTAGTAACGGTCGTAGTTGTCGCCGTTGATGCCGACCGGCACTTCGAAGTCGAGCTCCCCGTAGGCGAGGTACGGCGCGTCCTTGCGCAGGTCGCGCGGCACGCCGGTGGAGCGCAGGATCGGCCCGGTGAAGCCATAGCTGACTGCGTCGGCGGCGGACAGGACCCCGACGTTGCGGGTGCGGTCGATGAAGATGCGGTTGCGGTCCATCAGCCCGTGGATGCGGCCGATGAAGACCTCGTACTGGCCCAGGATCTCCTCGAGGCGCACGAGCCAGCCGTCGGGCAGGTCCTGCGCCATCCCGCCGATGCGGCCGTACGTGTAGGTCACCCGCGCGCCGGTCAGCGCCGCCAGGTGCTCGTAGAAGTAGTCGCGGATCATCACCAGGTACAGGAACGCGGTCATCGCCCCCAGTTCCATCAGCGAGGCAGCGACGCAGGTGAGGTGATCGGCCAGGCGCGAGTACTCGGACAGCAGCGTGCGCAGGTACCTGCAGCGCGGCGTGATCTCGATGCCGAGCAGTTCCTCGACTGCCGCGCAGTAGGCGAAGTTGTTGATCAGCCCGGAGCAGTAGTTCAGCCGGTCGACGTAGGGGATAACGTTCGCCCAGGTGTGGCTTTCGCACTCCTTCTCGAAGCCGCGATGCAGGTAGCCGCAGTGCACGTCGACGTGGCGCACCTTCTCGCCGTCCAGCGCCGCGATGACCTGGATGGTGCCGTGCGTCGCAGGGTGCGACGGCCCGATGTTGACGACCACCGCGCCTTCGGTGTCGCCGCGGGTGAACGCCGGGCGGACCGGATTCGGGAACGGGTCGGGGAGCGGAGTGGCCATCGTGGTCGCGCGTTACTTGCGGTACGGAACCAGCGGTTGCTCGTGCTGCTTCGCGTAGTCCTTGCGCAGCGGATGACCCTGGAAGCCCTCGTAGAGCAGGATCGGCCGCAGGTCGTCGTGGCCGCGGAAGCGAATGCCATACATGTCGTGGCACTCGCGCTCCATGAAGTCCGCCGAGCCGTACAACCCGATCAGCGAGTCGACGGTGGGATCGGCCTCGGTGACGCGCAGCTTGAGCCGTGCGCGGACGAAGTGCACCGTCGAGTAGAAGTGATAGACGACCTCGAATCGCGGGTCCTGGCCCAGCCAGTCGACCGCCGTGACGTCGAGGAAGAGGTCGAACTCGAACCCGCTCTTCAGCTCGCCGACCGTCGCCAGCAGCGCGGTCGCGGGGATGACCCGCACCAATACGCCGTGCGCGATGCGCCAGCCGCCGTCGGCGTCGCCGCAGCGCTGGTCGAGCAGTTCGATCGTCGGGACGGCCATGGTCAGAAGGTGTCGGTCAGGATCGGATGGTGGCTGCGCGCGATCCGCTCCTGCAGCTGCATGATCGCGTCGATGACCGTCTCCGGCCGCGGCGGGCAGCCGGGCACGTACACGTCGACCGGGATGATCCTGTCGATGCCGGCGACCGCAGCGTAGTTCTGGTAGAAGCCCCCGCTCGTGGCGCAGGCGCCGAAGGCCATCACCCACTTCGGCTCGCACATCTGCTCGTACACCTTGAGCAGGACCGGCGCCTGCTTGTGCGTGACCGTGCCCACGACCATCAGCAGGTCGGACTGCCGCGGGGAGAACCGGGGCAGCGCCGCGCCGAAACGGTCGGTGTCGTACGGCGACGAGCTCACCGCCATGAACTCCATCGCGCAGCAGGCGGTGACGAACGGGTACGGGAACAGCGAGAACTTGCGCGCCCAGCCGACCAGCTCGTCCTTCTTGGTCGACAGGTATTCAAATCCCGCCGACGGGGCCTGGGCGGAGCGGATTGGGATCGGGTTCTGTGCCATGGCTAGTCGGTGACGGCCTCGAGCAGCCGGGCCTTGTAGACGTAGAGAAGGATCAGCACCAGCAGCACGGTGAACACGAAGTAGGTGAACACCATGAACGTGCCGAGCGGCTGCGCGCCCAGCGCCCACAGGTACAGGAACACCGTTTCCAGGTCGAACAACAGGAACGCGATGGCCACCGCGTAGTACTTGATCGACACCGGCCTGACGTTCTGGGTCTCGATCAGGGTCGCGCCGCACTCGAACGGCTCCAGCTTCAGCGCGGAGCTGACCGGCTTCGGCCCCAGCATCCGGTTGAGGAGCAGCGTGACCCCGACGAAGCCGAGGATCGCGGCGAGATACAGCAGGAAGGCGACGTACGGATTCATGCAAGGCGCCCGAACGCTGCAGTCGACGCGGGCACGCCTGCGGTGCGGCACGCCGCCGCCGCGCGCCGATGGCTCCGGCTCGCGGGCCGCAGTCGCGTACCGGGGTCCCCTTGTTTGGTCTTGTCCATGGCCATTGCGCGCGCGACCGTGATTGCACGGCCGCTTTCCTCAGGGCGAAGAGTAAGCGCCCCCGCGCCGGCTCCGTTTGACTTGGATCAATAGGCGCGAATCGAAATGCAGTTTGTCCCTACTGAACACAGGGCGAAGGAAGCGCGCGAATCCGCGCACTTGGATGATCTGGATCAATTCGGGTGCGCTGCCGGCGAGTTAACGTCCGCCGACGCGCGTGGGGCGCGTCCGCGACCGACGTCGCGGGGCTTCGGCAGGAACCGGCAGATCGCCACGAGGCGGCGCCGGTCACCCTCGGGGGATGGAAGATGCAGGGGTCACGAGTCCACGATCAGCGCGGCCGCGCGATGCCGCCGCCAGGCGCGCGTTCCGCTGCCGGGGCGACGGCCCGCCACGCGCGACGCCCATGACGCCGCAAGCGACCCTCGCCCTCACGGCCGACCTGGCCGGGTTCATTCCCGCGCACCGGCTCGTCACCGATCCGCTGCGCCGCCTCGCGTGGGGCACCGATGCCAGCTTCTACCGGCTCGTGCCGGCCGTCGTCGCGGTGGTCGAGAACGAGGACGAGGTTCGCGGCGTGCTCGCCGCGTGCCGCCGCCACGCCGCCCCCGTCACCTTCCGCGCCGCCGGCACCAGCCTGTCCGGCCAGGCGATCACGGATTCCGTGCTGCTGCTGCTGGGCGACGGCTGGCGCGACGCGACCGTCGGCACCGGTGCCGAGACGATCACGCTGCAGCCCGGCGTCGTCGGCGCCGCCGCCAACCGCCGGCTCGCGCACCACGGGCGCAAGATCGGGCCCGACCCGGCGTCCATCGACGCCGCGATGATCGGCGGCATCGCCGCCAACAACGCGAGCGGGATGTGCTGCGGCACGGCGCAGAACAGCTACCACACGCTGGCGGCGATGCGCGTCGTGCTGGCCGACGGCACCGTGCTCGACACCGGCGACCCGGCGAGCCGCGCCGCCTTCGTCGCCGGCCGCGGCGACCTCGTGCGCGAGCTCGACGCGCTGGGCCGCGCGGTCCGGGGCAACGACGCGCTCGCCGCGCGCATCCGGCACAAGTTCCGGATGAAGAACACCACCGGCTACAGCCTCAACGCCCTCATCGACTACACCGATCCCGTCGACATCCTCGCGCACCTGATGATCGGCTCCGAGGGAACGCTCGGCTTCATCAGCACGATCACCTACCGCACCGTCCCGGACCATGCGAACAAGGCGAGCGCGCTGATCCTGTTCGACGACCTGGGCGCCGCCTGCCGCGCCGTGTCGGCGCTGAAGAGCGCCCCGGTGGCGGCCGTCGAACTCGCCGACCGCGCGGCGCTGCGCTCGGTGGAGAACAAGCCGGGCCTCCCCGGCGCGATCCGCGCGCTCGGACCGGAGGGCGCGGCGCTCCTCGTCGAGACCCGCGCCGCCGACGCGGCCGCGCTGGCCGCGCAGGTCGCGGCCGTCGTCGCCGCGCTCGACGGCATGCGGACGTCGGGCCCGGTGCGCTTCTCCACCGACCCCGCCGAATGCGCCGGCTTCTGGAATGTCCGCAAGGGCATGTTCCCGACCGTGGGCGCGATGCGCAAGACGGGAACCACCGTCATCATCGAGGACGTCGCGTTCCCCGTGCCGCGGCTCGCCGAGGCCACGCTCGACCTGCAGCGGCTGCTCGCCTCCCACGGCTACACCGAGGCGATCATCTTCGGCCACGCGCTCGAGGGCAACCTGCACTTCGTGTTCACGCAGGACTTCAACACGCCGTCCGAGATCGCGCGCTACGGCGGCTTCATGGAGGCGCTCGCGGTGCTGGTCGTCGACGCCTACGACGGGGCGCTGAAGGCCGAGCACGGCACCGGCCGCAACGTCGCGCCGTTCGTGGAAAAGGAATGGGGGGCCGAGGCCTACGCGCTGATGCGCAGGATCAAGCGCCTCTTCGATCCCCTCAACCTGCTGAATCCCGGCGTCATCCTCAACGGCGACCCCGGCGCGCACCTCAAGCACCTGAAGCCGCTGCCGGCCTGCGACGAGATCGTCGACAAGTGCATCGAGTGCGGGTTCTGCGAGGTGAAATGCCCGTCGCGCGGCCTTACGCTGTCGCCGCGGCAGCGCATCGTCGGCTGGCGCGAGATCGCGCGGGTCGAGGCGGCCGGCAACGACGCCGCCGGCCTCGCGACGCTCTCCGGGCTCTACGACTACCAGGGCATCGACACCTGCGCGGGGTGCGGCCTGTGCGCGACCGCCTGCCCCGTCGGCATCGAGACCGGCGTGCTGATCAAGTCGCTGCGCGGCCGTCGCGCGGGCCCGTTGACGCGCCGCGTCGGCGACCTCGTCGCCGGCCACTACGGCGCCACGACGGCGGGCGTCCGGATGGGACTCGGCGCCGCCAACCTGCTGCACGGGCTCGTCGGCACGCGGACGATGCAGGGCTCGCTCGGCTTCCTGCGCCGGATCTCGGGCGACCGCCTGCCCAAGTGGTCGCCGGCGCTGCCGCGTCCGGTGCATTTCGTGCCGCCGTCCCCTGCCGCTCCCGCCGCCGCGGGAGCCGGCCGCGAGCGGATCGTCTATTTCCCGAGTTGCGCCGCGCGCTCGATGGGGGCGCAGCGCGGCCACGAGGGCACCGACGCCCTCCCCGTCGCCGCCGAGCGGCTCTTCCGGCGCGCGGGCTTCGACGTCGTCTACCCGGAGCGCCTGTCCGAGCTGTGCTGCGGCCAGCCGTTCGAGAGCAAGGGCCTCGCCGCCGCCGCCGACCGCAAGTCGGGCGAGCTCGAAGCGGCGCTGCGCGTCGCGAGCGAGGACGGCCGGCTGCCGATCGTGTTCGACACGAGCCCGTGCGCGTACCGGATGAAGCGGTACCTGCAGGGCCGGCTCGCGGTGCAGGACAGCATCGAGTTCATCCACGACGCGGTGCTGTCGCGGGTGGCGCTCGAGCGACAGGCCGCTCCGGTGGCGATCCACCCGGTGTGCAGCGTGCGCAAGATGGGCACGGTCGACCGCCTCCTGCGCATCGCGGCGTGCTGCAGCGCCGAGGTGGTGACGGTGGACGAGGTGCTGTGCTGCGGGTTCGCCGGCGACAAGGGCTTCAACCGCCCCGAGCTGAACGAGCACGCGCTGCGGCGCCTGAAGCCTTCGCTGCCGGCCGGATGCGTGACCGGCTATTCGTCCAGCCGGACCTGCGAGATCGGGCTTTCCGAATACGCCGGCTTCCCCTACGATTCGATCATCCAGCTGGTCGACGCCTGCGCCGAGGCGGCGGCCGGCCGGGGCAGGTAGCGCCGCGACGCGATGCGCGGCCAGCGTTCATCCCGCGAGGAACCCCGCCGGTGAAAGTCGCCCTGTTCGTGCCCTGCTACGTCGATGCGTTCTTCCCGGAGGTCGGCATCGCGACGCTGGAACTCCTCGAGCGGTTCGGCATCGAGGTCGCCTATCCGCTCGACCAGACCTGCTGCGGCCAGCCGCTGGCCAACAGCGGCTGCCACAAGGAGGCCGCCGCCACCGAGCAGCTGTTTGTGCAGAACTTCGCCGGGTTCGACTACGTGGTCGGGCCGACCGGCAGCTGCGTGCACCACATCCGCGACCACCTGACCGCGATCCCGCAGACCCCGGAGGTCGCGCAGGTGCGCGCCTGCACGTTCGAGCTGGTGGAGTTCCTGCACGACGTGCTCAAGGTCGACGCGTTCCCGTGGGCCGAGTTCCCGCACAAGGTCGGGCTGCACACCGGATGCTCGACGCTGCGCGCGCTCGGGCAGGCAAGCACGAGCGAGATCGCCGGCCCGCGCTTCTCGAAGCCGATGGCGCTGCTGTCGAAGGTGAGGGGCATCGAGTTCGTCATGCCGGACCGGCCCGACGAGTGCTGCGGCTTCGGCGGCACCTTCTCGGTCTTCGAGGAGCCGGTGTCGGCACGGATGGGCTACGACAAGGTCAACGACCACCTGCGCGCGGGTGCCGAGTACGTCGTGTCGGGCGACATGTCGTGCCTGATGCACCAGCAGGGATGCGCCGACCGGCAGGGCCTGCGGCTCAAGTTCATCCACGTCGCCGAAGTGCTGAACGGGGCGCGGGAATGAAGCGCATCGACCACGCCGAGGCCTCGTCGAAGTTCATCCGGGCGAAGGACCACGTCGAGTTCCACGACCGGCGGCTGTGGGACCTGCGCGGCAAGCGCGACCGCGAGAGCGCGGCGCTGCCCGAGTGGGAGGCGCTGCGCACGCTCGCCTCGGAGATCAAGGAGCACGCACTCACCCACCTCGCCGCCTACCTGCTGGAGTTCGAGCGGAACGCCGTCAGGAACGGCGCGCACGTGCACTGGGCGACGGATGCCGCCGAGCACAACCAGATCGTCTTCGACATCCTGCGCGCGCATGGCACCCGCACGCTGGTCAAGGCCAAGTCGATGCTGACCGACGAGTGCGAGATGCGGCCCTTCCTCGAGGCGCGCGGGATCGAGGTGATGGAAACCGACCTCGGCGAGCGCATCCAGCAGCTGGACGACGAGCCGCCCAGCCACATCGTCGTGCCCGCGGTGCACAAGCTGCGGGGCGACGTCGCGCGCGTGTTCGGCGAAAAGATCGGCACCGACCCGGCCAACAGCGACGTCCACTACCTTGCCGAGAGCCAGCGGCAGCACACGCGGCCCTGCTTCCTCAAGGCCGAGGCCGGGATGACCGGCGCCAACTTCGCCGTCGCCGAGACCGGCGCGATCGTCGTCTGCACCAACGAAGGCAACGCCGACCTGTCGGTCAACCTGCCGAACCTCCATATCGCCTCGGTCGGCATCGAGAAGATCATCCCCCGCACCGAGGACCTCGGGGTGTTCGTCCGGATGCTGTCGCGCAGCGCGCTGGGCTCGCCGATCACGCAGCTCACCTCGCACTTCCGCGCGCCGCGCAAGGGCACGGAGATGCACATCGTGCTGGTCGACAACGGCCGCGCCGACCGGCTGGGGATGGCCGACTTCTGGCCGTCGCTGAAATGCATCCGCTGCGGCGCCTGCATGAACACCTGCCCGGTCTACCGCCGCAGCGGCGGGTTGAGCTACGGCGCGACGTACTCGGGGCCGATCGGCGTCATCATCGATCCGACGTTCAGCCTGCGCAAGTACAGCGCGCTGCCGTTCGCGTCGACGCTCAACGGCAGCTGCACCAGCGTCTGCCCGGTGCGGATCAACATCCACGACCAGATCTACAAGTGGCGCCAGGTCATCAGCGAGCACAACGCGCTGCCGATGGTGAAGAAGGAGGCGATGCAACTCGCCGGCCGGGTGCTGTCGAAGCCGAGGCTCTATCGCGCCGCGGTCGCCGGCGCCGGCGCGGGTGTCGGGCACCTGCCGCGGTTCATGATGTACAGCCGGCTCAACGCGTGGGGCCGGCAGCGGGAAGTGCCCGCGGCCCCCGCGCAGACCTTCCGCCAGTGGTACCTCGCGAATCGTGGTGGCAGCGGCGGCGGCGGCCGGGGCGGAGCGAAATCGTGACGAGCCGCGACGACATCCTCAGCCGCGTGCGGCGGAACCAGCCGGCGGCACGCCCGCTGCCCGCGATCCCGGCGTTCGTGCCGGCGCAGCCGCCGACGTTCGACGCGTTCCGGACGAGCCTCGCCCGGATGGGCGGCAAGTGCGCCGACGTTCCCGCCGGCGGCGACCTCGACGCGCTGGTTCGCGCGCTGTTTCCCGACGCCGCGGTGGTCGCGTCCGCGACGCCCGAGGTGCGGGGCAACCGCGACCTCGCCCGGGTGCGGGCGCCGAAGGACCTCGCCGACGTCGACGTGGGCGTGGTCCGCGCGGCGTTCGGCGTCGCGGAGACCGGATCGGTATGGCTATCCGAGGCGCAGTTCCAGGTCAACGCGCTGGGCTTCCTCGCCCAGCACCTCGTCGTGCTGCTCGATCCCGCCGCGATCGTCGCCGACATGCATGCCGCGTACCGCCACCCCGGCTTCGTCGAGGCGAAGTACGCCGTGTTCATGACCGGCCCGTCGGCGACGGCCGACATCGAAGGCATCCTGATCCATGGCGCGCAGGGCATCCGCACGCTGACCGTCATCCCCGTCTCCGCGCCATGACATTCCCTCACCCGGGCGCCGGCTGTCCGCCCCGCATCCTCTTCTCCCGAGGTCGCAACGAATGAGCTTCATTCCCAAGGACATCACCCCCGTCTACAAGACGACGATCGGCAAGGGCACCGGCGCGCGGCGCTGGCAGCGGCCGGTCTACGTGGACCTGCTGCCGCCGTGCAACAACGCCTGCCCGGCGGGCGAGAACATCCAGGCCTGGCTCGACCTCGCCCAGGCCGGCCGCTACGAGGAGGCCTGGCGGAAGTACATGGAAGAGAACCCGCTGCCCGGCACGCACGGCCGCGCCTGCTACCACCCCTGCGAGAGCGCGTGCAACCGGACGGAGCTGGACGCCGCGGTGTCGATCCATTCGCTCGACCGCTTCCTGGGCGACATGGCCAACGCGAAGGGCTGGACGATTCCGCCGGGACCGCCCACCGGCAAGCGCGTGCTGGTCGTCGGCGCGGGGCCGGCCGGGCTCACCTGCGCGTACCACCTCGCCCGGCTGGGCCATGCCGTCGAGATCCGCGACGCGTCCCCGACACCGGGCGGGATGATGACTTACGGCATCCCGCAGTACCGGCTGCCGCGCGAGGGCCTGACGAAGGAAATCGAGCGGATCATCGCGATGGGCGTGAAGATGACGTGCGGCCACCGCGTCGACGACGTGGTGGCGGCGAAGGCCGCCGGCGGCTTCGACGCCGTCTTCCTCGCCGTGGGCGCGGAGGTCGCCAACCACATGGACATCCCGTCGATGGACGGCGCCAAGATGATCCACGCGCTCGACCTGCTCGAGCAGGCCGGCCAGGGCCACGCGCCGAAGCTCGGCCGCGTCGTCGGCATCGTCGGCGCCGGCAACACCGCGGTGGACGCGGCGCGGGTCGCCAAGCGGCTGGGCGCCGAGGAAGCGATCCTCATCTACCGCTCCGACCGGAAGCACATGCGCGCCCATCCGGAGGAGGCCGCCGAGGCCTTCGCCGAGGGCGTGAAGGTCCGCTGGATGTCCACCGTGAAGGAAATGGGCCGCGACGAGATCGTCGTCGAGGAGATGGAGATGGCGCCGGACGGCAACGGCACCGTCGGCACCGGCCGCTTCGAGCACCTCAAGACCGACTCGCTGGTGCTGGCCGTCGGCGAGCACGCCGACGTGGCGTTCATCCGCAACCTCGAGGGCATCCGGATCGGCCGCGGCGACGTCGTCGAGGTCGACGCGCACATGCGCACCGGCCACCCGGGCGTGTTCGCCGGCGGCGACATGATCGGCGGCGCGCGAACGATGACGGCCGCGGTCGGCCACGGCAAGAAGGCCGCCCGCAACATCGACGCCTGGCTGCGCGGCGACACCTACGAGGGGAAGCCGAAGCACCCGATCGTCCACTTCGAGGCGCTCAACCTGCCCGTGTTCCTCGACGCCGACCGGCGCGAGCAGGCGGTCCTGCCGGTCGCGGAACGCTCGGGCTTCGCCGAGGTGGTGGCGGGGCTCTCCGAGGCCGAGGCGCGCTACGAGGCGCGCCGCTGCCTGTCCTGCGGCAACTGCTACGAATGCGACAACTGCTACGGCTCCTGCCCGGAGCAGGCGATCGTCAAGCTGGGCCCCGGCCGGTTCTACCGCATCGACTACGACCTGTGCACCGGCTGCGCCGTCTGCTACGAGCAGTGTCCCTGCCATGCGATCGAGATGGAACCCGACCCCGCCGCCGCCCACGGCTCCGGCGTCCGCGGCGACGCCGCGATACCGCCGAAGTTCAAGGTCCGTTCATGACATCCCCTGCGAGCACCCGCATGACTCCCCCCGTTTCCGCCGTCATGGACGGCAATACCGCGGCCGCGCACATCGCCTACCGCGTCAACGAAGTCGCCGCGATCTTCCCGATCACGCCGTCGTCGACGATGGCCGAGCTGGCCGATTCCTGGGCGGCGGAAGGCATCACCAACATCTGGGGCAACGTGCCCGTCGTGCAGCAGATGCAGTCCGAGGGCGGGGCCGCCGGCACGCTGCACGGCGCGCTGCAGAGCGGCGCGCTGACGACGACGTTCACGGCGTCGCAGGGCCTGCTGCTGATGCTGCCCAACATGTACAAGATCGCCGGCGAGCTGACGCCCTGCGTGTTCCACGTCGCCGCGCGCGCGCTGGCGACGCAGGCGCTGTCGATCTTCGGCGACCACTCCGACGTGATGAGCGCGCGGATGACGGGCTTCGCGATGCTCGCTGCGGCCTCGGTGCAGGAGGCGCACGACCTCGCGCTGGTCGCGCAGGCAGCCACGCTGGAGTCACGGGTGCCGATCATGTTCTTCTTCGACGGCTTCCGCACGTCGCACGAGGAGAACAAGATCTCGCTCATTCCCGACGCGCAGATCCGCGACATGATCGACGACGACCTCGTCCGCGCCCACCGCGCGCGCGCGCTGTCGCCCGAGCATCCGGTGGTGCGCGGCACCGCGCACAACCCCGACACGTTCTTCCAGGCGCGCGAATCCGCGAACGGGTTCTACGACCGCTTCCCTGCCATCATGCAGGCGACGATGGACCGCCTCGCCGCGCTCACCGGCCGCGGCTACCGGCTGTTCCGCTACCACGGCCACCCCGAGGCCGAACGGGTGGTCGTGGCGATGGGCTCCGGCTGCGAGGTGCTGGACGAGACGGCGGCGTACCTCAACGCGCGCGGCGAGAAGCTCGGCGTGCTGCAGGTGATGCTCTACCGGCCGTGGTCGGCGCAAGCCTTCCTCGACACGCTGCCGAAGTCGGTCAAGGCGGTCGCGGTGCTCGACCGCACCAAGGAATCCGGGGCGCCGGCCGAGCCGCTCTACCTCGACGTCGTGAGCACGCTGGCGGGGGCGGTGGCCGCGGGCAGCCGGGCCGCGATGCCGAAGCTCGTCGGCGGCCGCTACGGGCTGTCGTCGAAGGACTTCGACCCGGCGATGGCCAAGGCGGTCTTCGACGAGCTCGCGAAGGCGAAGCCGAAGCAGGGCTTCACCGTGGGCATCGTCGACGACGTCACGCACACGAGCCTCGAGTACGACCCGGCGTTCGACATCGAGTCGCCCGACGTCGTGCGCGCGCTCTTCTACGGGCTGGGCGCCGACGGCACCGTGGGCGCCAACAAGAACTCGGTGAAGATCCTCGCCGCCGACCCCGCGCGGCATGCGCAGGGGTATTTCGTCTACGACTCGAAGAAGTCGGGCTCGTACACGATCTCGCACCTGCGCTTCGGGCCGCAGCGCGTCCGCGCGCCCTACCTGCTCAAGTCGGCGAGCTTCGTCGGCGTGCACAAGTTCGACTTCCTGTTCAAGCAGGACGTGCTGGGCCACGCCGCCGCCGGCGCCACCGTGCTCATCAACAGCCCGTACGGCCCCGACGCGGCATGGGACGAGATGCCGCGGCGCGCGCAGCAGCAGATCATCGACCGCAAGCTGAAGGTGTACGTCGTCGACGCGTCGAAGGTCGCGTTCGACCTGGGCCTGGGCGCCCGCAGCAACACGATCCTGCAGACGTGCTTCTTCGCGCTGTCGGGCGTGCTGCCGCGCGACGAGGCGATCGCCGCGATCAAGAAGGAGACCGAGCGCACCTATGCGAGGAAGGGCGCCGAGGTCGTGCGGAAGAACTTCGCCGCCATCGACGGCTCGCTCGCCAACCTGCGCGAGGTGAAGATACCGCCCCGCGCGACCGGCGAGCGGCAGGTGTACCGGATGGTCCCCGACAGGGCGCCCGCGTTCGTCCGCGACGTCACCGCGCTGATGCTCGAGGGCCGCGGCGACGAGCTGCCGGTCAGCGCGCTGCCGATCGACGGCACCTTCCCCACCGGCACCACGCAGTACGAGAAGCGCAACATCGCGGAACAGGTGCCGATCTGGGACGCGGACCTTTGCATCCAGTGCGGCCAGTGCTCCATCGTCTGCCCGCACAGCGTGATCCGCGCCAAGTACTACGACCGCAGCCGCCTCGACAATGCGCCTGCCGCCTTCAAGGCCGCGCCGATCAACGCGCGCGGCTATCCGGATTCGCGCTACACGCTGCAGGTGTACGTCGAGGACTGCACCGGCTGCGGCGTCTGCGTCGAGGCCTGCCCGTCGCACAGCCCCGTCGACGACAAGGTCAAGGCGATCAACATGGCGCCGCGGATCCCGCAGATGGAGGCCGCGCTCGAGAGCATCGCGTTCTTCGAGACGCTGCCCTGGGCCGACCGCACGCGGGTCAATTTCTCCAACGTGCGCGGCGTGCAGTTCATGCAGCCGCTGTTCGAGTTCTCGGGTGCGTGCGCGGGCTGCGGCGAGACGCCGTACCTCAAGCTGCTGTCGCAGCTCTTCGGCGACCGGCTGCAGATCGCCAACGCGACCGGCTGCTCGTCGATCTACGGCGGTAACCTGCCGACCACGCCGTGGGCGCCCGGCCCCGACGGCCGCGGCCCGGCGTGGTCGAACTCGCTGTTCGAGGACAACGCCGAGTTCGGCCTCGGCTACCGGATCGCGATCGACAAGCAGACGGCGATCGCGAAGGCGCTGGCGCAGAAGCTCGCCCCCCGCATCGGCGAGGACCTCGTCACCGCGCTGCTGGCGGCGCCGCAGGTGACGGAGTCCGATTTCCGCGTGCAGCGGGAGCGCCTCGCCGCGCTGAAGGCGAAGATCGCGGGCGGGAAGGACCCGGACAGCCTGAACCTCGCGGCGCTGGCCGATTTCCTGGTCCGGCGCTCGGTGTGGATCGTCGGCGGCGACGGCTGGGCCTACGACATCGGCTACGGCGGCCTCGACCACGTGATGGCGATGGGCCAGAACGTCAACATCCTGGTGCTCGACACCGAGGTGTACTCCAATACCGGCGGGCAGGCATCGAAGGCCACGCCGCTGGGCGCCTCGGCCAAGTTCGCCGCGGCCGGGCGGAAGATGCCGCGCAAGGACCTCGCGATGATGGCGATCTCCTACGGCAACGTCTACGTCGCGCAGGTGGCGATGGGCGCCAACAACGAGCAGGCGGTGACCGCATTCCGCGAGGCCGAGGCCTACGACGGCCCGTCGCTGATCCTCGCCTACTCGCAGTGCATCGCGCACGGCACGGATCTCCGCCACGGGATGAAGCAGGCGGCGCGCGCGGTGGCGAGCGGGCACTGGCCGCTGCTGCGCTTCGATCCGACGATGCGCAGCCGCGACATGAACCCGTTCCGCCTCGACTCGACCCGCCCGCGCATCCAGCTCGACGAATACCGCAGCCGCGAGGTGCGCTTCAAGGTCGTCGAGCAGACGAACCCGACCGGCGCCCGCCACATGCTGCACCAGGCGCAGCTCGCCGCGCAGGAGCGTTACAAGACGTACGAAGACCTCGCCGCGCGCGACGGCAGCCGCTTCCTGCCCCACTGGGAGAACACGTGACCATGGACCTGACCAGCACCTATCTCGGCCTGCCGCTCAAGCATCCGATCATCGCCTCCGCGTCGCCGCTCACGGGGACCGTCGACGGGATCCGCGCGCTCGAGGACGCCGGCGCCGCCGCGGTCGTCATGCGCTCGCTGTTCGAGGAGCAGGTCGAGGCCGAGGACACCGCCTACGCGATGTACACCGACCATGGCTCGTACAGCCAGGCCGAGGCAGGCAGCTACTTCCCGGAACTCGCGACCTACGACAGCGGCATCTCGGGGCACCTCGACACGCTGGGCCGCGCGGTCGCGGCCGTCGACATCCCGGTAATCGCGAGCCTCAACGCGGTCACGCTCGAAGGCTGGGTCGACTACGCCGCGCGCCTGCAGGAGGCCGGCGCCGCGGCGCTCGAGCTCAACATGTACGCGATCCCGTCCGATCCCCTGCAGAGCGGCGCCGACATCGAGAAGCATTACATCGACGTCGTGCGCGCGGTGAAGGCGGTGGCGAAGGTGCCCGTCGCCGTGAAGCTGCCGCCTTACTTCAGCTCGGTCGGCAACCTCGCCCACCGGCTGGCCACCGCGGGCGCCGACGGCCTCGTGCTGTTCAACCGCTTCTACCAGCCGGATTTCGACCTGTCCACGCTGGCCGTGCGGTCGGAACTGAAGCTCAGCACCAGCCACGAGGCGGGGCCGGCGCTGCTGTGGATCGCGCTGCTGGCGGGCCGGCTCGGACGGTCGCTGGCGGCGACCAGCGGCGTCGAGAGCGCCGAGCAGGTGGTGAAGTACCTGCTCGCGGGCGCGGACGCCGTGATGACGACCTCCGCGCTCCTCCGGCACGGCCCCGGCCACATGAAGACGCTGGTCGCCGGCCTCGCCGAATGGCTCGCGGCCAACGGCCACCCGTCCGTGGCGTCCATCCGCGGCCGCCGGAGCGCCGAGGCGAGCGGCAACGCGGGAGAGCTCCTGCGCGCCCAGTACATGAGCCTGCTCACCGAGTACGTGCCGCGGCAGCTCGCGGCCTGACGCCGCATTCGCCGCCGGCGTGAAAGGACGGCGCGGGTCGCCACCCATGCGCCGTCCGCGCCGGGCGGCCGCCCGGCGCGCGGCCGGGTGCCCCGGCTCGTCCCCGAATCGCGACATCGCGTCCGTTCAGTGGACGAAGCTTGACCGAGGTCATGCGCCCCCGGTGGCAGTCGGACGAAACTTCGATCAGGCATGCCCGCGCATCACCGGGTCGAGGTCGACGCGAGGGACTCCCGGACGAGATCGTCCCCGAACGCCCCGCAGCACCTCGGGTTCCGCTATGCGCGGGGACTTGCCGATCCTCACCGCCAGGACGACTGCCATGGACAAGCACGATCACGCACTGACCACACCCGGCGCCACCGGCGCGGCGGCCCGCGGGGGCCCCGGGCACCGCCCGGCAGCCGCGCGATGAGCCCGGTTGGCATCACCCTGCTGATGCTGGTGGCATTCGCCGGCTTCTTCCACCTCGCGTGGCGCAAGCTGGCGATCGTCGCTGCGCTGAAGCCGGAAGTCCGCTGGGACGATCCGGTCGCGCGGGCGGGCGTCGTCGTCCGCAACGGGTTCCTGCAACTCCGGATGATCCGCGGCGAATGGAAGCCCGGGATCATGCATGCGGCGATCTTCCTGGGCTTCATGGCGCTGCTCGCGCGGAAGCTGCAGCTGATCGTCATCGGCTACGACGCGGGCTACGCGTTCCCCGGCATGTTCGGCGCGGCGTTCGCGTTCGGCAAGGACTGGGTCGAAGTCGCGGTGCTCGCCGCCGTCGTCTACGCGTTCGTGCGCCGGCTGGTGCTGAAGCCGGCCCGGTTCGAGACCAACCACGAGGCGCTCCTGGTCCTGACGCTGATCGCGGTGATCATGGTCACCGATTTCCTGTTCGACGGCTTCCGCTTCGCGCTGGCCGCGGGGCGCGACGCCGGCATCGCGCACGAGGAGCACTACGCGGTGATCGGTGCCGCGGTCGCGCGGGCGTTCTCGGGGATGAGCGAACCGGCACTCGCCGCCGGCCTGCACCTGTCGTACTGGGTGCAGATGATCACCGTGTTCTCGTTCCTCGTTCTGCTGCCCGTCGGCGAGCATTTCCACATCGTCACCGCGCTGCCGACGCTGTTCTTCGCCCGGCGCGGCTCGTCGAACCGCGTCCCGTCGGTAGACCTCGACAAGCTGATGGTGGACGACGGCGGCGAGGAAATGGCGGTCGGCGTGCGCACCGCCGCCGACCTCGCGTGGATCGACGCGCTGGATGCGTTCACCTGCACCGAGTGCGGCCGCTGCAAGGATTCCTGCCCGACGTTCCTGACCGGCAAGCCGCTGGCGCTGAAGTGGGTGTTCGACGGCCTGAAGGCGCACCTCGTCGACCAGCGCGAGGCGATCATCGCGCACAAGGCGGACGCGCTGCCGCCGCTGGTGCCCGACGTGATCGGCGAGGACACGCTGTGGGCGTGTACCACGTGCGGGTACTGCGAGTCCGCGTGTCCGATCGAACTGGAGCACCTGCCGCGGCTGTTCCGGCTGCGCCAGCACCGGGTGATGATGGAGGGCGAGTTCCCGCACGAGCTGAAGGCGGTGTTCGACGCCTACGAGGTGCAGGGCAACCCGTGGGGCCTCGCCGCCGACACGCGCGGCGCGTGGGCCCGCGAGCTCGACCTCCCGGTGGTCACGACGGCCGCCGAAGTCGCGGCGCTGGACTGGCTGTTCTACGTCGGCTCGGCCGAGTCGTTCGACCCGCGCGGCCAGAAGATCGCGCGCGCGTTCGTCGCCGTGATGCGCGCCGCCGGCGTGCGCATCGGCATCCTCGGCGCCGCCGAGGGGTCGACCGGCGAGTGCGTCCGCCGCGCCGGCAACGAGATGCTGTTCCAGACGCTGGCGAAGGGGCTCGTCGAGACGCTGAACGGCCTGGGCGTCACGCGGATCGTCACCTGCGACCCGCACGCGTACAACAGCCTGCGCAACGAGTTTCCCGAGTTCGGCGGGCGTTACGAGGTGATCCACCACACCCAGCTCATCAGCCGCCTGATCGACGCCGGAAAGCTGGCGCTGCAGGCCCGCCACCAGAAGGTGATGCTGCACGAGCCCTGCTACCTTGGCCGCCACAACGGCGAATACGAGGCGCCCCGCCGGGCGCTGGCCGCCGTCTGCACCGACGCGCCGCTCGAATTCCCGCTGCACCGCGACCAGGCGATGTGCTGCGGCGCCGGCGGCGCCCGGATGTGGATGGAGGAGACGATCGGCCGGCGCATCAACGTCGTGCGGGTCGAGCAGGCGCTGCCGCAGGCACCGGCGACGATCGCGACCGCCTGCCCCTACTGCGCGGTGATGATGGGCGACGGCATTGCCGCGCTGGGCCACGAAGGCACCATCGTCGCGCGCGACATCGCTGAACTGGTGGCCGAGGCGCTCGCGCCGGTGCCGGCGCCCGCCTAGAGGGTCGACGGCCCCCGGAGCGCGCTGAAGCGCGCCTCCCCCCAAGGGGGCAACCCGCGCCCTTGGGACGGCCCGGCGGGCGCGGGGCAGCCCCCGGAGCGCGCTGAAGCGC
>CALQLA020000021.1 GCA_943331295.2 Bordetella parapertussis
CAACCCGGGCTACATTGGGCACACTCAATTCATGAACGCTCCCCGCATTCCCGACCTCGGCGCCTACATGCAGGGCGTCGGCGAAGCCGCGCGCGCCGCGGCGCGCCTGCTGGCGAAGGCCGACACCGCGGCCAAGAACGGCGCGCTCGCGGCGATCGCCGCGGCGATCCGTCGCGACGAGGCGAAGCTCCTCGCCGCCAATCACGAGGACGTCGCCGCCGCGAAGGCCGCCGGCCACGACGCGGCGTTCATCGACCGGCTGACGCTGACGTCGAAGGGCATCGCCGCGATGGCGCAGGGCATCGACGAGATCGCCGCGCTGCCCGATCCCATCGGCGAGATCGACGGCCTGCGCGCGCGGCCGTCCGGCATCCAGGTGGGGATGATGCGCGTGCCGCTCGGCGTCGTCGGCATCATCTACGAATCGCGGCCCAACGTGACGGCCGACGCCGCCGGCCTGTGCCTGAAAGCGGGCAACGCGACGATCCTGCGCGGCGGCTCCGAGGCGATCAGGAGCAACCAGGCGATCGCCTCCTGCGTGCGCGAGGGCCTGGCCGCGGCCGGGCTCCCGGCCACCGGCGTGCAGGTGATCGCCACCGCCGACCGCGCGGCCGTCGGCCACCTGGTCACGATGGAGAAGTACGTCGACGTGATCGTGCCGCGCGGCGGCAAGAGCCTGATCGAGCGCGTCGCGCGCGAGGCGAAGGTGCCGGTGATCAAGCACCTCGACGGCGTCTGCCACGTGTTCATCGACGCCAGCGCCGACCTGGACAAGGCGATCCGCATCGCCGACAACGCCAAGACGCAGCGCTACTCGCCGTGCAACACGATGGAGACGCTGCTGGTGCACCAGGGCATCGCCGCGCGCGTGCTGCCGCCGCTCGCCGCCATCTATCGCGACAAGGGCGTGGAGCTGCGCGGCTGCGACCGCGCCCGCGCGCTGGTGCCGGGCATGACGGTCGCGACCGAAGACGACTGGTACGCCGAGTACCTGGCGCCGATCCTCGCAGTGCGCGTCGTCGACGATCTCGACGCGGCGATCGAGCATATCGCGCGGTACGGCTCCCAGCATACCGATGCGATCGTCACCGAGGACTACACGGCGGCGATGCGCTTCCTGCGCGAGGTCGACTCGAGCTCGGTGATGATCAACGCGTCGACGCGCTTCGCCGACGGCTTCGAGTACGGGCTGGGCGCCGAGATCGGCATCTCGACCAACAAGCTGCACGCGCGCGGCCCCGTGGGCCTCGAAGGCCTCACCAGCCGAAAGTGGGTGGTGTTCGGGTCAGGGCAGATTCGCACCTGACGCGGCCCCGACGCGAAAGGCCTGCCGGCTCGTCATGGCTATCCCGGCGCGGCGGGCGGCGACGGCCCGATCTCCTTGCGCAGCTTCACCGGCTGCCGCTTCTTGCGCAGCCGCAGGTTGAGCATCTCGACCACGACCGAGAACGCCATCGCGAAGTAGATGTAGCCCTTCGGAATGTGCATGCCGAGGCCTTCGCCGATCAGCGCGACGCCGACGAGGATGAGGAACGACAGCGCCAGCATCTTGATCGTGGGGTGGTCGTCGACGAAGTCGCCGATCGGCTTGGCCGCGAACATCATCACGCCCACGGCGATCATGATGGCGAGCACCATCACCGGGATCTCGCTCACCATCCCGACCGCCGTGATCACCGAGTCGAGCGAGAACACGATGTCGATGATGGCGATCTGCACCAGCGTCGACGCGAAACCCGCTTGCGCGCCCCCGCCGGCGGCTTCTTCCTCGGCGCCCTCGAGCGAGGCGTGGATCTCCATCACCGACTTGTAGAGCAGGAACAGGCCGCCCCCGAGCAGGATCAGCGCGCGGCCGGTGATCTCCTGGCCGAACATGCTGGCGAGCGGCGTCTGCAGCCGCATCATCCACGCGAGCGACAGCAGCAGCGCGATCCGCGAGAACATCGCGAGGCCGAGGCCCAGCACGCGCGCGCGCTGCCGCTGCTCCGGCGGCAGGCGCCCGACCAGCACCGAGATGAAGATGATGTTGTCGACGCCCAGGACGATCTCCAGGGCGGTGAGGCTCAACAGCGCAATCCAGGCTTCGGGGGAAGCGATCCAATCCACGGGTTACTCCCGGAACGAGGGTTGATGGCGGCGGCCGAGGCCGATATCGGATCGTACCCGGGATCGCGGCCGCTGCAGTCCCGGTCGTCGTTCAAGCGGCGGCAGCGGCGCCGCCGCGGCGATGCGAGCGCAGCCAGGCGAGCCAGGCCACGGCCGCCGCGACGACCGCCAGCACCGGCAGCGCGCCGATGTTCATCGCCTCCCAGCCGGCGGCGGAGACCAGCGCGCCGGACGAGAACGACGACACGCCCATGATCGAGAACATGATCAGGTCGTTGGCGCCCTGCGTCTTCGACTTCTCCGACGGATGGTAGCTTTCGGTGAGCAGCGTGGTGCCGCCGATGTACATGAAGTTCCAGCCGACGCCGAGCAGCGCCAGCGCGACCATGAAGTGCACGATGGTCGTCCCGGTCAGCGCGACGCCGACGCACACGGTGACGATCGCGATGCCGAGCGCGATCACCTTGAGGAGTCCGAAGCGCCGGATCAGCGAGCCGGTGAAGAAGCCGGGCGCGTACATGCCGACGACGTGCCATTCGATGACCATCGCGGCGGCGGCGTACGGATGGCTGCAGAAGCTCATCGCCAGCGGCGTCGCGACCATCAGCAGGTTCATGAGGCCGTAGCCCAGGCCGCCGGACAGCGCCGCGACGATGAACACCGGCTGCCGGATGATCTTCGACAGCGGCCGGCCGCCGCCCCCGGTCTCCTCGGCGGTGGGCTTGGGCACGTTCACGCGCGACTGCACGGCCAGCGCAATCACCGCCACGCCGGCCAGCACGAGGAACGAGCCCAGGAACGGCGTTGCGAACAGGTCCTTCGCGAAGCGCGACGACTCGGGGCCGAGGAAGCCGCCGACGATGCCGCCGGCCAGCACCAGCGAGATCGCCTTCGCCTTGAACGCGGGCTCGGCGACTTCCGCCGCGGCGAACCGGTACTGCAGGCCGAACGCGGTGTAGACGCCGATGATCGACGTCGCGAGGCAGTACAGCGGAAAGCTGTGCAGCCACACCGCCGTCGCGGCGAGCACCGAGCCGCAGAGGCCGATGACCGAGCCGGTCATGAAGCCGCGCCGCCGCCCGACCCGCCCCATCCAGAGCGACGCCGGCATCGTGGCCAGCGCGGACCCCAGCACGTAGGTCGTGGCGCCCAGCGTCGCGAACGACTTGTTTTCGACGAGCGAGTAGCCGATCAGCCCGCTCATCGAGACGAGGCCGGTGGTGTTGACCAGCAGCAGCGCCTGGCAGCACGCGAGCAGGAAGATGTCGCGGTGGGAGGTCTTGGCCATGTGCCGGTGCGGACGGAAGGGTGGGTGGCGCCCCCGACTCGTGCTGCGGACACCGGGCCTGCGAGGGATGCGAAGGCGGTACTATATCAGGCGTCATGCCCCTCCTCGCCAACGCCATCCTCGACTTCTGGTTCGCCGAACGCACGGGCGCGCGGCCCGAATGGTTCCGCAAGGACCCGGCGTTCGACGCCCTCATCCGCGAGCGCTTCGGCGCCGCGGTGGACGAGGCGCTCGCCGGCGGACACGAGGACTGGACCGCAAGCCCCGAGGGCGCGCTGGCGCTGGTGCTGGTCCTCGACCAGTTCACCCGCAACATCTTCCGCGACACGCCGCGGATGTTCGCGGGCGACCCGCGCGCGCTCGCGGTGGCGCAGGCGATGGTCGCCGCCGGGCGCGACCGCCTGCTTGGCCCCCACGAGCGCTGGTTTCTCTACCTGCCGTTCGAGCACGCGGAGGACCCGGCGATGCAGGCGCAGTCGATCGCGCTGTTCGGGCAGCTTGCCGCCGAGACCGGGGACGAGGCGCCGCTCGACTATGCGCGCAAGCACGCAGTGATCATCGAGCGCTTCGGCCGCTATCCGCATCGCAACGCCGTGCTGGGGCGCGCGTCCACGCCCGAGGAGCTCGCGTTCCTCGCCACGCCCGGGTCGCGGTTCTGACGCCGCCGGCAATGACCTCCGTGCTCGGCATACTCGGCGGCACCTTCGACCCGGTCCACGAGGGGCACCTCGGGCTCGCGCGCGAGGTCCGCGCCGCGCTCGACCTCGACGCGGTCCGCCTCGTGCCCGCCGGCGACCCGCCGCATCGCGCGGCACCGGTCGTGACGGCCGCGCACCGGCTGGCGATGGTCGAGATCGCCGTCGACGGCGACCGCCGGCTCGCCGCGGACCCGCGGGAAGTCCTCCGCGCCGGCCGCAGCTACACGGTGCTGACGCTGGAGGAGCTGCGGCGCGAAGCGCCCACGCGGCCGCTCGCACTGATCGTCGGCACCGACGCCTTCGCGCAGCTGACGACGTGGCACCGCTGGCTCGAGTTGTTCGACCTCGCGCACATCGTCGTCGTCGCGCGCCCCGGCGCCACGTTCGACCGCCCGGTCGACGCGGTGCTGCCGCCGGCACTGGCGCAGGAATGGCACCGGCGGCTCGCCGTCGATCCTGCCGCGCTGCGCGCGGCGCCTGCCGGCGCGATCTACCGGCAGCCGGTCACGCCGCGGCCGATCTCGGCCTCCGCGATCCGCGCCGCACTCGCGCGCCGCGACGTGGCGGCGGTTGCCGGTTTGCTCCCGCCCGCGGTTTTGGCCTATATTGACCGTCACCGACTCTATCTCCCGGGGCAGGATGCGACTTAACAAGCTGCAGAAGACCGCCGTCACGGCGCTCGAAGACATCAAGGCGCGCGACATCACCGTGCTCGACGTGCGCAAGCTGACCACGCTGTACGACACCCTGGTGATCGCCAGCGCCGAATCCAACCGGCAGGTCAACGCGCTCGCGCACCACGTCCGCGACAAGCTGAAGGAGGTCGGCGCGCACATCGTCGGCGTCGAGGGCGAGACCACCGGCGAATGGGTGCTGGTCGACGCCGACAGCATCGTCGTCCACATCATGCAGCCGACGGTGCGCGCGTACTACAACCTCGAAGAACTGTGGACGCCGCCGCAGCCGGTGCGCCGCGCCAAGGCGAAGGGCGCGGAGACCGCCGCCGCCTAAGCCGCGTGCCGCCCGCCGCGGCGCGGGCGCCGCATTCCCCGCGCCTGCGTTCCCGTTGCGGCGTCCCCGTGACGCGCGCCATGCCGGCCGGCCGCCCCCACCGATGAACCTGCGCATCGTCGCGCTCGGCAACCGGATGCCGGACTGGATCGCCGCCGGCTACGCCGAGTACGCCCGCCGCGTCCCGCGCGACTATGCGCTGGAGCTGGTCGAGCTGAAACCCGAGCCGCGCGACCGCGGCAAGCCGGTGTCGCAGATGCTCGCGGCCGAGGCGCTGCGGATCGCCGCCGCGTGCAAGGGCTCGCTGGTGGTCGCGCTCGACGAGCGCGGGCAAGCGTGGACGACGCGGGTCCTCGCCGACCACCTCGCCCGCTGGCGCGACGACGCCCGCGACGTGGCGTTCGTGATCGGCAGCGCCGACGGACTGGCCGACACCGTCAAGCGCGACGCCGCGGCGCTGGTCGCCCTGTCGGCGCTGACGTTGCCGCACGGCCTCGTGCGCATCCTGCTCGCCGAGCAGATCTACCGGGCAGCGAGCCTCCTTGCCGGCCACCCCTACCACCGCGAATGACGCACCGGCGGCCGCGCCGGCGTTGGGCGCGGCGCGCGCGGCGATGACGGCGCCCGTCCTCTACCTCGCGTCGAAGAGCCCGCGCCGGCAGGAACTCTTGCGGCAGCTCGGCGTCGAATTCACCGAGCTCCGGCTGCGCGAGGCGCCGGGCCGGCGCCGCGACGTCGTCGAGCGGCCGCGGCCCGGCGAGCCGGCGCATGACTACGTGCGGCGCATCGCCCGCGCGAAAGCGGAGACCGGCTGGCGCCGGATGCGCGCGCGCAACCTGCCGCCGATGCCCGTGCTGGGCGCCGACACCGAGGTGGTCCTCGACGGCGCGATCTTCGGCAAGCCGGCGGACGCCGCGGACGCGGCGCGCATGCTGGGGCTGCTGTCGGGCCGCACGCACGACGTGCTGACGGCGATCGCGCTGTGCTGGCAGCGGCAGGTCGTGCTCGCCGTCTGCGCGTCGACCGTGACGATGCGCGCCCTCGACGCGGCCGAGATCGACCGCTACGTCGCGACCGGCGAGCCGTTCGACAAGGCGGGCGCGTATGCGGTCCAGGGGCGCGCCGCGGCGTTCATCCGGCGGATCGAAGGCAGCTACTCGGGCGTCATGGGCCTGCCTTTGCACGAGACTGCCGAAGCGCTCGCACGGATCGGTTTTCCCGTGCTATAAACAAAACGAATCCGCGGCATCCGCACCCCGGCCACGCATCCGCTCCAATGCGCCGCGAGGGCGCCTCCCGGACCAGGCAATCGACGCTGCCCGCCCCGGTTCGCCGCGCGCCGGCTACGGGAAAGGCAAACCGCGTGAGGACCGTCCAGTGAGCCATGAAATCCTCATCAACGTAACGCCGCAGGAAACGCGCGTGGCGATGCTGGAACAGGGCATCGTCCAGGAGCTCCACATGGAGCGGTCCAGCGCGCGCGGCCTGGTCGGCAACATCTGCCTGGGCCGCGTCGCGCGCGTGCTGCCCGGCATGCAGAGCGCGTTCATCGAGATCGGGCTGGAGCGCGCGGCGTTCCTGCACATCGCCGACATCTGGGAGCACCGCCAGAACGGCCATGGCGGCGCCGACTCGCGGCCGATCGAGAAGATCCTGCACGAGGGCCAGTCGCTGCTGGTCCAGGTCGTCAAGGACCCCATCGGCACCAAGGGCGCGCGGCTGTCGACGCAGGTGAGCCTCGCCGGCCGCCTGCTCGTCTACCTGCCGCAGGATTCGCACATCGGCATCTCGCAGCGGATCGAGGACGAGACCGAGCGCGAGCTGCTGCGCGAGAAGCTCCAGCACCTGCTGCCTGAGGGTCTCTCCGGCGGCTTCATCATCCGCACGATGGCCGAGACGGCCACCGAGCGCGAGATGAAGAACGACATCGACTACCTGACCAAGCTGTGGGGCGACCTCAACACCCGCGCGCGCGAGGTGCCGGCGCCGTCGCTGCTGTACCAGGACCTGAACCTGGCGCAGCGCGTGCTCCGCGACATGGCGACCGAGGAGACCACGCGCGTCGTCGTCGACTCGCGCGAGACCTTCGTCAGGATGCAGGAGTTCGCCCGCGAGTACACGCCGGCGCTCGTCGACCGCGTCCAGCACCACAGCGGCGACCGGCCGTTGTTCGACATGAACAGCGTCGAGGACGAGATCGAGAAGGCGCTCGCCCGGCGCGTGGACCTCAAGTCCGGCGGCTACCTGATCGTCGACCAGACCGAGGCGATGACGACGATCGACGTCAACACCGGTGGCTTCGTCGGCGGGCGCAGCTTCGACGACACGATCTTCAAGACCAACCTCGAGGCGGCGCAGGTGATCGCGCGCCAGCTGCGGCTGCGGAACCTGGGCGGCATCATCATCCTCGACTTCATCGACATGGAGAACCTCGACCACCGCGCGGCCGTGCTCGCCGAGTTGAACCGCGCGCTGGAGAAGGACCGCACCCGGCTCACCGTCAACGGCTTCACGCAGCTGGGCCTGGTCGAGATGACGCGCAAGCGCACGCGCGAGTCGCTCGCCCACGTGCTGTGCGAGGCCTGCCCCACGTGCCAGGGCCGCGGCCAGCTGAAGACCCCGCAGACGATCTGCTACGAGATCCTGCGCGAGATCCTGCGCGAGGCGAAGCAGTTCAACGCCCGCGAGTTCCGCATCCTCGCGTCGAACCCGGTGATCGACCTCTTCCTCGACGAGGAGTCGCAGAGCCTCGCGCAGCTGGGCGACTTCATCGGCAAGCCGATCTCGCTGCAGGTCGAGTCGATCTACACGCAGGAGCAGTACGACATCATCCTGATCTGAGGGTGCGGATCCGGCTCCGGCACCGAGCCGAACCCCGCATCGGGCACCCGAGGCGACCGCAATGGCATTGCCCGATGGCCTGTACGACCTGCTGCTGACGGAAGGCCTGGCTTCGCGCCTGGACCCGACCCTTGCGGATGTCCACGCGCTCAGGGATGGCGGCGCAACATTTCTCGCCGACGCTATCACGCGCCAGCTTGCGGCCATCCTCGAAGACGTCGCTGGCGACGACAGCGACAAACCCATCCGCCAGCTCGAACTGGTCAACGCCCTTCTGGTTACGCTGCGCCAACAGCTCGCCGCGGATGGCGCCGCTGCCTCATCGGCCCACATCGTGGACCTCGTCGCGCCACCGCTGCGAATACTGAGGGCCGTGCGGCACGATCGGCAATTCCCGATGTCGCCCGAGATCGGCTTGGCCGTGCCCTGGTTGTTCACTGCGGGCAAGGGTTCGCCTTCGCTGCTTCAGGAAATCCGGCGCGAACTCACGTCGGCAGACCGCGTCGACATCCTGGTGAGCTTCATCACGGTATCCGGCGTTCGCAAGCTGCAGGATGTGCTCCAGCAGATCACCGCGATGGGCGCGGGTGGGCAGCCCCCCACGCGCTTGCGCGTCCTCACCACCACCTACACCGGGGCGACGGAAGCGCGGGCACTCGACCAGCTGGCACGTCTGCCTGGCTGCGAAGTGCGGGTCTCGCTGGACGGCCGCCGGACACGCCTGCATGCCAAAGCCTGGCTATTCCATCGCAATACCGGCTTCGGCTCGGCCTATGTAGGCAGCGCCAACCTGTCGGGTGCGGCGCTCACCGGCGGCCTGGAGTGGACCGTCAAATTGACGCAGCGCGGCCAGGAGGCGCTGTTTGCGCGGGCCGGCGCCCACTTCGAAACGCTCTGGAACGACAACGAGTTCCAGCACTACAACCCGGACAACGCGGATCACCGCCAGGCGCTCGCCGCCGCCTTGGGCCGCGAATCGTTCAGCGGTGCCGATGGGGCGATGACGGCCGGTGCCACGCAGTTCTTCGATTTGCAGCCCAAGACGTACCAGCAGGAGATGCTGGAGCAGCTTGCCGCCGAACGCGTGCATGGACGCAGCCGGAACCTCGTCGTAGCCGCTACCGGCACCGGGAAGACCGTGATTGCCGCGTTCGACTACCGCAACATATGCCGGCAGGAAGGCGGGCGGCCGCGCCTGCTTTTCGTCGCTCACCGGGAGGAAATTCTCCGGCAGGCACTGCGCACCTACCGCGAAGTGCTGCGCGAACCCGATTTCGGCGACCTCCTGACCGGAAACCACGAGCCCGCGCGTTGGGATCACCTGTTCGCGACTATCGACAGCGTGACAAGCCGCGACCTCGTCCCGACCGTCGGCGCCGAGTATTGGCATACGGTGGTGGTCGACGAGTGCCATCGACTTGCCGCGGATCGGTTTGACGCGTTTGTGACCACGATCCGCCCTCGCACGCTCCTCGGGCTGACGGCGACGCCCGAACGCAGTGATGGGCAATCGATCACTCGCTATTTCGACTCGCGCCCCGACGGCAGTCCCGCGGTGGAGCTGCGGTTGTGGCATGCCCTCGACCTGCAATTGCTGGCTCCATTCGAGTACTACGCTTGCGACGACGCCACTGACTTCTCGGAAGTACCCTGGGATCGGCCCGGCGAGCGCGATGCCGTGGACAACCTCGTCACCGGCAACGACGTGCGCGCCAGGCTCGTCGTCAACGAGTGGCGCCGCCTCGCCTCGGATGCGAAACAGTCGCGCGCCCTCGTCTTCTGCGTGTCGGTCGCGCACGCCGAATTCATGACCGGTTGGTTGAACCGGGCCGGGCTGCCAGCAGCCTGCGTGGTCGGGACGACCGCGATCGAAGAACGCCGCCGCGCTCCGCAGCGATTGCAGTCCGGCGAGCTTAGCGCGCTGGTCACCGTCGACCTCTACAACGAAGGCATCGACCTGCCTGCGGTCGACACGCTGCTTCTGCTGCGGCCGACGCAAAGCCCCGTGCTCTTCCAGCAGCAGATCGGCCGAGGGCTCCGCCTGGCGCCCGGCAAGGAGAGTTGCCTCGTGCTCGACTTCGTCGGCCAGCATCGTGCGGACTTCCGCTTCGACCGGCTGCTGTCGGGCCTCACGGGGTTGACGCGGCGGGAATTGGTAGACAGCGTCGAGCACGGATTCGGCAGCTTGCCGCCCGGCTGCCACATCCATCTGCAGCGACAGACGCGTGAGCAGGTGCTGCGCGGCCTCCGTTCGCTCACGGCGCAGAACTGGCATCGGCTTCGCACCGAACTGCAGAGCTATGCCGCCTTGCGTGGACGTGCATCGGTGCGGCTTGCGGACTTCCTGCGAGACCAGGGATTGGAATTGAGCGATGTCTACCGTGCAAGCACCGGCCAGGGTCGCAGCGGATGGACGGCGCTGAAGCGCGATGTCGGACTGATCGCGGCGGAACGCGGCCCCGAAGAGGATTACTTCAGCCGTCGCCTCGGCGACCTGCTCCACGTGGACGACCCGCGGCGACTCGACGTGATGTCCAGCCTCGATGCACCGGCCGGCGATCCGTCGCAGGCGCGCGAAGTGGACGCCCTCGGCATCCAGATGCTGGCGTACCAGATCGACGGCCGCCACGAACAGGCGGCGGGCTACGCGGCCTTTCTCGAGCGCTTGTCGCGGCACGCCCCGGTGCGCGAGGAGCTCGCGGAGCTGGCTGGGCTGCTGCAGGCACGAAGCAGTTTGGGCGCCAGCCCGCTGGCCGGGCTCGAGGACACGCCGCTTTGCCTGCATGCCGCCTACGGTGCACGCGAGATCCTGACGGCGGTAGGCTGGCTGACGGCCGAGCGTCGTGCCCCGTTCGTGTCCGGCGTGCTGCCCATCGCCCGTCGCAAGACCGAACTGCTGTTCGTAACGCTCGACAAGAGCGAGGGCTACCACGACCGGATCGCGTACCACGACTACGCGATCAGTGCCGAGCGCTTCCATTGGCAGACACAGAACAGCGCGGGGCCAGACACGCCCGGCGGACGCCGCTATCTCGAAAGCCCGGGCAACGGTTGGCAGTTCCAACTTTTCGTCCGTCCGCGCAAGGACGATGCTTACCGCGCCTGCGGACGGGTGATGCGCGAGACGGTCGAGGGCGACCGGCCGATGAGCATCGTCTGGAAACTGGAAGTTCCGCTTCCGGCGCGGCTGTTCCGGGAGTTCAGCGTGTTACGAGGTGCATGAAGGTCGTCCGTCGGATACCGGATTCAGCGTCCGGGGCTTTGGGTACACAATTCGGGTCTGGCAGAATCGCTCTGACGGCATCCGGAGACTGGGGAGTCGAATGAACCGCGCGCAGGTACTGGAGCACCTTGTCGCGTGCAAGCCGACGCTTGCCGCCCGATTCGGCGTCACCCGCCTTGCCCTGTTCGGCTCGACGGCACGTGATGTCGCACGCGCAGACAGCGACATCGACGTCCTGGTGTCGTTCGACGGTCCGGCCACGTCGGCGCGCTACTTCGGTGTCCAGTTCTTCCTCGAAGACCTCCTTGGCCGGTCAGTCGACCTCGTGACGGACAAGGCATTGCGGGCCGAACTCCGTCCCTTCATCGAGAAGCAGGCAGTCAACGTTTGACGGGGCACCCATTGGAGCGTCATCGTTTCCATCCTGCCCACGCTGATTCGCAGCCTCCGACGGATCGACAACACTTCGGCGTGACGCGGAATTGCCGCCACAGGCCCGCGACGGCGCCTGCGGTAGAGTGCGCTAAGATGACCTCCCCCGGCGCCGCGACGCGACCGCCGCGAGTTCCCCCACCCCGACCGCAGGAGCGCGAGCCCGATGACCACGCTCGGCATGAACCACTTCACCGTCCTCACCGACGACGTCGACGCCACCGTCGGCTTCTACGGCGAGTTCCTCGGCCTGGCACCCGGCTACCGGCCCGACCTCGGCTTTCCCGGCGCGTGGCTGTACCGGGACGACAAGGCGATCCTGCACGTCATCGGCGGCCGGCCGCGCGACGCGCTGAAGCCCGGCGTGATCGACCACATGGCGTTCACCGCCGCCGGCCTGCCGGCGACGCTGGCGAAGCTCGACGCCGGCGGCGTCAAGCACGCGTGCCGCCAGCAGGTGGGCACCGGCTTCTGGCAGGTGTTCTTCTTCGATCCCAACGGCGCGCGGGTCGAGCTCGACTTCGCCGCCGACGAGCGGCCCGCCTGACCGTGGCCCTGCCGCCGCCCGCCGTCGCGCTCGACCATCTCGCGCTGGCCGCGACCACGCTCGCCGACGGCATCGACTACTTCGCGACGCTCACCGGCGTCACGCCGCGCCCGGGCGGCAAGCACGTCGCGATGGGCACGCACAACGCGCTCGTGAAGCTGGGCGAGCGCACCTATCTCGAGATCATCGCCATCGACCCGGATGCGCCGAAGCCCGCGCGGCCGCGCTGGTTCGGCATGGACGGCATCGCGCTGCAGTCGGACCTGATCGAGCGCCCGCGGCTCATCCACTGGATCGCGCGCAGCACCGACATCGACGCCGCCGCGACGCGGTGCCCGATCCCGCTCGGGCCGGTGCACGCGATGGCGCGCGGCGACTACCGCTGGCGCATCACGATCCCCGACGACGGCGCGCTGCCCGGCCGCGGCCTCGTGCCGACGCTGATCCAGTGGGACGTGCCCGCGCATCCGGCCGACCTGCTGCCGGCCTCGGGCGTGACGTTCGCGCAGCTCGCGGCGACGTGCCCGGAGCCCGCGCCGATCCGCGCCGCGCTGTCGGCGCTGGGCGTGGCGGATGCCATCCACGTCACCTACGACCGCAACGTGCGGCTCGCGGCGATGCTGCGCACGCCGCGCGGGATCGTCACGCTGTCGTCGTAGGGCGCCGTCGCCGGACGACCTCCGGCGGAACTACTTGCCCGCCACCGGCTCCGGCGCGGCGAGCTGCCCGTAGACGACGCGGGCGATCGTGAGGAGCTGCGTGCGGTCGAGCTTGCCGGACAGCGCGTAGCCGCAGTCGTCGTCGATCCAGTAGAAGACGCCGATGCCGTTCTCGACCGCGTAGCGGAAGGCGGTCTCCGAGCCGCCCGAGGCCGGCGCGTCGACGTGCTTGCTGTCCTTCCTCACCTGCAGCGTCAGGCGCTCCTTGTCGGCGTTCTCGTACATGTAGAGGCCCGTGGGCTTCTCGTTGCCGGCGACGAGGCGGCCGCCGACCAGCGAGAACCCGACCGCGTTCAGGTCCGGCACGCGCATCGGGTGCCCGAGCCGCTTGGTCAGCCAGATGGCAAGGCCCTTTTCCTCGGCGGCCCAGACCTCGACCGGGCGCCGGGCGTCGGCGGCATAGAGCGCGTGCGTGAAGGCCGCCTGCCGGGCGAAGGTGGTGGGCGTGCCGCCACGCTCCAGCTGGATGCCCCGGCCGTACCAGCCCACCGACAGTCCCAGCACCAGGGTTGCCGCGCAGGCGAACACGGGCATCAGCCAGCGCCGCCACGCGGCGGCACGGCGCTCGGGCGGCGTCGCCGCCTGCAGCAGCCACTCGGGGATCGGCAGCGCGAGCATGCCGTCGAGGGCGTCGCGCAGCGCGGCGTTCTGGGCGCGAATCTCGACCACGCGCGCGGCCAGCGCGGCGTCGCGGGCGAGCGCCGCCTCGACTTCCGCGATGCGCTCCGGCCGCAGCTGCCGGTCGGCGTAGGAGGAGAGATCGTCGTCGGAGAGTGCCGGGTTGCTCACGCTGCGCAGTCCATGAGAGTCGGGGTCACTTGACCACCTTGAGCGCGGCCGGCAGTTCGGTCGCCATCCGCCGCAGCTTGTCGCGCGCCCGCGACAGCCGCGACATCACGGTGCCGACCGGGATCGACAGCACCGCGGCGATTTCCTCGTAGCGGAGTTCCTCCACGGCCGCGAGCAGCAGCACCTCGCGCTGCTCGGCCGGGAGGCGGCCCATCAGCGCGGCCATTTCGATCAGTTCGACGCGCTCTTCCTGGTTGCCGCGCACCGGCACCTGCCAGGCCGCGCCGTACTCGCCCTCGGCATCGAGCGACACGTTGCCCGCCTCGCGGCGGGCGAGCGCCAGCTGGTTGACGTAGACGTTGTGCATGATCGTGAACAGCCATGCGCGGAGATCGGTCCCGGCCTGCCAGAGCCGCCGCTTGTCCCAGGCCCGCGTCAGGGTGTCCTGCACCAGGTCGTCGGCGCGCGTGGGATCGCCCGCCAGCACGCGCGCATAGCGGCGCAGGCGCGGGATCGCGGCGACGAGTTCCGGATGCGGAAGCCCGGCGTGTATGTCAGGCGGAGGCAGCATGGCGGGGTTCGGGATTGCCCGGCAATTCACGCCGGCCGGGGGCCGGCGCGGACTCCGGGTCGGCTCCCGGCCATTCTCGCACGCGTATCCGCCGCGGGCACCGCGGCTATTGCATCGCCACGTGCCAGACGCTGTTGAAGCCGTCGCCGGTCTTGTCGCCCGCCTTCTGGTCCTTGGCCCAGAGGTAGAGCGGCTTGCTCTTGTACGCCCACTGCTTCCCGCCGTCGTCGCGGGTGATGATGGTCCAGTCGCCCGAGGCCTTGGCGTCGGCGGCGGCCATCAGCGGCGGCCAGTTGGCGGCGCAGGGGCCGTTGCAGGCGCTCTTGCCGCCGGCATCCTTGTCGAAGGTGTAGAGCGTCATGCCGGCCTCGTTGGTCAGCATGCCGCCGGCCATCTTGACCGGCGCCTGCGCCGCGGCGACGCCGGCGAACGACAGGGCGGCGGCGACGGCAAGCACGGAAAGGGCGGTACGGATCGGGGATTTCATGGGCAGGGCCTCGGGTCGGGTGGGAACACCTGCGTCAACAGGCGGCGTCTCCCATTATTCCGGCGGCCGCGGCGGACGCCGGCCGGGGCCCGCCCCCTGCGCGCGAATCGGGGCCCGGATGTAGCCCGGTGTTGAGCGCCAGCGAAACCCCGGTGGGCGCGGCAATGGCCGCGATTGCCCCGGGTTTCACGTTCGTTCAACCAGGGCTACGTCACCGCGTCACACCAGGAACAGCGTGGCGAGGCCGAGGAAGATGAAGAACCCGCCCGAATCGGTGACCGCGGTGATCAGCACCGACGAGCCCACCGCCGGGTCGCGGCCGAACTTCAGCATCGTGAGCGGGATCAGCACGCCCATGAAGGCGGCCAGCATCAGGTTCAGCGTCATCGCGAGCACCATCACCAGCCCGAGCGCGGGCGCCTTGTAGAGCAGCGCCGCGACGAGGCCCATCACGCCGCCCCAGATCACGCCGTTGATGATGCTGACCGAGATTTCCTTCCGGATGAGCTGGCGCACGCTCGCGAACGAAACCTGCCCCAGGGCCACCGCGCGCACCAGCATCGTGATCGTCTGATTGCCCGAGTTGCCGCCGATGCCGGCGACGATGGGCATCAGCGCCGCCAGCGCCACCAGCTTCTCGATCGAGCCCTCGAACGCGCCGATCACCCGCGACGCGACGAACGCGGTGACGAGGTTGATCGCCAGCCACGCCCAGCGGTTCTTGAACGACGCCCACACCGAGGCGAAGATGTCCTCCTCCTCGCGCAGGCCGGCCTGGGCCAGCACCTCCTCCTGCCCGCGCTCGCGGACGAAGTCGAGGATCTCGTCGACCGTCACGCGGCCGACCAGCTTGCCGTTGGTATCGACCACCGGCGCCGAGACGAGGTCGTAGCGCTCGAATGCGTGCGCGGCCTCGACCGCCTTCTCGTGCTGCAGCAGCGCCACGACCGGCTGCTGCATCACGGCGCCGACCAGCACGTCGGGGTTGTTGACGATGATGCGGTTGACCGGCAGCACGCCGAGCAGCGTCTCCTCGCGGTCGACGACGAACAGCTGGTCGGTCTGCGACGGCAGCTCGTCGAAGCGGCGGAGGTAGCGCAGCACCACCTCGAGCGTGACGTCGGGCCGCACGGTGACGTCCTCGAAGTCCATCAGCGCGCCGACCATGTCCTCGTCGAAGGACATCGCGGCGCGCAACTGCTCCCGCTCCTCGACCGGCAGGCTCTGGAAGACGTCGTCCATCACCTCCTGCGGGAGGTCGGGGGCCAGCTCCGCGATCTCGTCGGCCTCGAGCGTCTCCGTCGCGGCGACGAGCTCCTCGGTGTCCATCGACGAGATCAGCGACTCGCGGACCGCGTCGGAAGCCTCGAGCAGGATGTCGCCGTCGCGCGAGGCGCGGACGAGGTTCCAGATGTAGAGCCGCTCGTCGGTCGGCAGCGCCTCGAGGATGAAGGCGATGTCGGCCGGGTGCAGCCGGTCGAGCTTGTCCTGCAGCGCGTCCCGGCTCTGCCGGTAGACAGCGCTCTCGATCAGCTCGCGGTCGGCCTCGGCCGGAACGTCGTCCGGCCGGTCGCGGACGAGCCCTTCGACCAGCCGGTGCCGGCGCATGAGCGCCGTGACTTCGGCGAGCTCGTCCTGGACGCTCGCATGCGCGTCCGGGCGTTCGATCGCGACGTGGTCGGTGGAGTCGGACATGGGCGGGGCGAAACCAAGGGCGGGCAACCGTGGGAAGAGACCGCCGGCATTCTACGCGCTCCCGCCGCCGCCGGCGCGGGTTTCGCGGCGCGGACGCCTCGCCGTCAGGGCAGCGCGGCGGACGGCATCCGGGCGAGGATCGTCGCGACCCGGCCGTTGAGGTATGCCGAGTACGGGTTGCGCTCGAAGACGCGGGGGCTGGGCGTCATCGCCGCAAGCCGCGCCGCCTGCTCGGCGGAGATCTGGGCGGCGCCGACGCCGAAATACCGGCGCGCGGCGGCCTCGGCGCCGAAGACGCCGTTGCCCCACTCGATCACGTTCACGTAGAGCTCGAGGATCCGCCGCTTGGACAGCAGCGTCTCCAGCAGCACCGTGACCACGGCCTCCTCGCCCTTGCGCCAGTAGCTGCGCGTCGGGGACAGGAACAGGTTCTTCGCGAGCTGCTGCGTGATCGTCGACCCACCCGAGACGACGTGCCCTTTCCTGCGGTTCCGGTCGAGGGCGTTGCGGATGCCGTCCCAGTCGAAGCCGCCGTGGTCGACGAACTTCGCGTCCTCGGAAACGATGAGCGCGCGCTTCAGGTTCGTCGCGATGCGATCGTAGGGCACCCACTCGTAGCGCAGCTTCAGCTGGGGGTTCTTCGCGCGGGCTTCCGCCATCCGCTGCGCCATGAACGCGGTTTCCTGCGGCGCGTGCGTCCGGTACCAGAGGACGTGGCCGGTGATCCACGCGAGCCAGGCCAGCGCCGCGACGACGACCGCCGCGAGCGCCAGGGAAACGACGCGGGCGAAGGTCATGCTGGGCATGGCGGCGAAAACAGGCGCGCGACGGGGTGGGCGCGGGCCGCGCCGGCCGCTACCGGCCGCGCAACAGCGCGAAGGCCGGCGCGGTGTCGGGCCGCACGCCGCGCCAGATGAAGAAGCTTTCCGCCGCCTGCTCGACCAGCATGCCGATGCCGTCGACGGCGCGGGCGGCGCCGTGCGCCACCGCCCACCGGAGGAAGGGCGTCGGCGCGCTGGCGTAGAAGAGGTCGTAGGCGAGCGCGGCCGGCGCGAACACGATGGGGGGCCACGGATGGGCGGCCGTCGACAGCCCCACGGACGTCGCGTTCAGCACGATGTCGAACCGCGCGCCGGCGAGTTCCTCCGCCGGGACGGCACGGATGGGCCCGTGCGCCGCGAACAGCCGCGCGAGTTCCTCCGCCTTGGCCAGCGTGCGGTTCTGGAGCAGCACCGAGCGCGGCCCTGCGTCCAGCAATGGGCCGAGGATGCCGCGGGCGGCGCCGCCGGCGCCCAGCACCAGCAGCGAGCGCCCGCCGATGTCGACGCCGAGGTTGTGCGTGAGGTCGCGAACCACGCCGACGCCGTCGGTGTTGTCGCCGAACCAGTGCGTGCCGCGCCAGAGGAGCGTGTTGCAGGCGCCGGCCAGCAGCGCACGCGGGGTCCTCTCCCGCGCCAGCGCAAAGGCCTCGAGCTTGAACGGCACCGTGACGTTGACGCCCAGCCCGCCGGCATCCGCGAAGCGCGTCACCGTCCCGGCGAAGTCGTCGAGCGGGGCGAGCAGGCGCTCATAGGCGATGTCGTGCCCTGTCTGCCGGGCGAACGCCGCGTGGATCTCGGGCGATCGGGAATGCGCGATGGGGTTGCCGACGACGGCATAGCGATCGGTCACTAGTCACTCCGCAATTCGTTGCCCTTCTCGAACGTCCACGTGCGCGTGATCTCGAGAATGTCGGTGTCGCGCCGGATGTCCGGCGGGAACGGGGCATACGGCCCCGCCATCTCGACGATCTTCGCCGCCGCGGCGTCCAGCACCTTCTGCCCCGACGAGCGGTCGATGACGACCTTCTCGACGCTGCCGTCGGCGCGGATCGACACCGTCAGGATGAGGCTGCCGTAGAGGGCGAACTGCCGCGCGGCCTCGGGATAGTTGAGGTTGCCCACGCGCTCGACCTTCTGCCGCCAGTCCTCGACGTAGCGCGCGAACCGGTACTCGGCGGCGCGGGCGCCGACCGCGTGCCGCTTGGGGCGCTTCTGGTAGGCGTCCATGTCGCGCGCGATCTGCGCCTCGAGGCGCATCACTTCGAGCGTGCGCTGCGTGATGTCGGTCGCCGACACCACCGGCGCCTTGTCGGCGGACTCGGGCGCCGGGGTTGCCGGCGCGGGGGCCGTCGCTCCCGACTTCAGTTGCGACATCAGTTCCTGCGCGCGTTGCTCCAGCGCCACGGCCTTCTGCGTCGTCGCCGCGATGTCGTTGGCCGTCGTGTCCTTCGGCGGCAGGGGCAGCGGCGTCTTCGCGCGCCGGTTGGCGTCGGTGTTGCCGCCGCCGTCGAGGTTGGCCTGTGCGAGGATCTCGGCCTTGGTCGGCCTGGTGTTCGTCTTCGCGTTCACCAGCGAGACCTCGAGCGGCGGCGCGCTGTCCGGCGTCTTGCGGGCATCGAAGACGTGGAAGCGCATCGCCAGCAGCACCGAGTGCACAAGCAGCGAACCGATCAGCGCGTAGCCCAGGATCGAGATCTCGGGCGCCTCCAGGTCGTGCAGCCAGCCCTGCCAGGTCTCCCGGATTCGCGGGCGCCGCCCCGCCGGCGCCCGCGCGACGGGGCCCGAGAGGAAGCGCGGCGCGAACCGCCGGGCGGGCGGCGGCGACTTGTCGTACTCCGGAAGCGCCTCGCCCGGGGCAGCCCCCGCGGCCCGAAACACGCGGCCGGTCGCAGGCGTCGGCGCCCCGGGGGGCGGCGGCGTGGCGACGGCAGGAGCCTTGGGCGTGGAGGGGTGGCGCGGCAAGAGGCAAGGGGCGGAAAGTTGGCTGCGCCATTGTAGCTTGGCCCCTGCGTGCTCGCTCGCACGCCGCCCGCAGCCCGCGATCCCGTAGCCCGGGTTGAGCGCCAGCCAAACCCGGGGGGAGGCGCAAGAGGGCACGGGCCACCCGGGTTTCGCTGGCGCTCAACCCGGGCTGCACAAGACAACGAGGAATCCGCCGCGCGTCGCGCAGCGTGCGAAGCCGGCGGCGGCGGTCACTCAGCTGACCGGACCCGCGTAGCGGCACTCGAACGTCGCGGCGAGGAGATCGATGCGACTGACGGCAACGCGGATCGAGGTCTCCGGCGCGATCGACGGCAGGTCAGGGAGGCGCACGACGATCGGCAGCCGCTCGAGGCGCACGAGGTTGTCTCGGATCACGCTGGCCGTGGTCTCGGTCACGCCCTCCTGCAGCAGCCAGCGCAGGCACCAGTAGTGCTCGATCCGGTCCTGGAACTCGGCGTACTGCGAGTAGGTCGCCTCGAAGTCGGTCAGCGCGGCGAACAGCTCCGCGTCGTTGTCGGCGTACGGGGGCTTGTCCCCGGCCAGGACGGCGAGGACCTGCCGCTGGTTGAGGAGGTCGCTGTACCGCCGCAGCGGCGAGCTTGCCCACAGGTAGTGCGCGAGCCCCAGCCCCTGGTGCTCCCCGGGGCGCGTGCTCATCTTCACCTTGCCGTTCGACTGCACGCGATAGAACCCGGGCGCCTTTGCGTCGGAGAGCAGCTTGCCCCAGGAATTGTTGACGAAGATCATCAGCTCGGCGACGAGCTTGTCGAGCGGCGAGCCGCGCGTGCGCGCCACCACGTCGACGCGGCCGTCGGGTGCTGCGTCCCAGTCGACGTAGAAGTTGAAGTCGGTGCGCATGATGTCGGGCTTGCCGCGCACCTCGGCCAGTTTCAGCGCCATCTTCCAGAGCACGCGCATCTCGGCGTTCCACGGCGGGTCGGAGGCCGCGGGCAGGTCGTTCGCGAACACCTCGCCGATGGCGTCGAGGCGCAGGTTGGCGGCGATCGGCACGCGGTTGACGCGCGTCGTCTGGCGGTGGACCGTGCCATCGGGCCCGACTTCCGCGTACAGCGACAGCGCCGGCGCCGTCGTGCCCTCCGCCAGCGTGTACGCGGCGACGGCGTCCTCGGGCAGCATCGTGATCTTGCGGCCGGGCATGTAGACGGTCGACAGGCGCGCGCGCGCGGCGGCGTCGTGCGGCGAGCCGCGCGGCATCGCGAGCGCGGGCGCCGCGATGTGGATGCCGACCTCGTAGTTGCCGTTCGGCAGGTCGCGCACCGAGAACGCGTCGTCGATCTCGGTCGTCGTCGCGTCGTCGATCGAGAACGCCCGCACGGGGGCGAGCGGCAGCTCGGGCGGCGGCGGCAGCGGGCCCGTCGCCGGGAACGCGGTGCCCTGCGGGAAGGCCTCGCTGAGGAAGCGCTGGAAATGGTACTCGTGCGTCGACGGAATGGCGCCGCATTCGGCCAGCAGCGCGACCGGGTTCGACTGCAGCGCGTCGCAGGCCGCGGCCAGCGCCTTCCATTCGAGCGAGTTCTTGTCCGGCTTGTACAGCAGCATCGGCAGCCTGGCCGTGAACGCGGCGGGCAGCGTGCGCGCCTTCAGCGCCACGATCCAGCCCGCGGTCTCCTCGGCCTCGCGCCGCTTGCGCTCCACCGAGGCCAGCGCCGCCTTCAGCGCGTCCGGCGGCGCCTTGCGGTAGCGGCCCTTGCCGCGCTTGTAGAAGTACATCGGCGCCGTGTGCAGCGCGAGCACGGTCGCCGCGGCCTCGACGGGCTGCGGCAGGCGGCCGAAATACTCGCGCGCGAGGTCGGCGAAGCCGAATTCGTCGTCGCCCGAGACCTCCCACAGGAAATCCGGGTCGAGCTCCGACCCGAGCTTCTGCGCGCCGGCGAGCAGCGCCGACGGGGAGGGCTCATTGAAGCGCAGCAGCACCGTCGCCGCCTTGATCTTCAGGCGCTTGCCGGATGCCGCCTCGACCTGCAACGACGTGTCGTTGTCGGCGAGGATCGTGCCGGCCTTGCACTGGCCGTCGTCCTCGAACAGAACATGCATGGAGACTTTCGCGATGCGCCCGCCGGGGAGGCGTGGCAGGGGCCGCATTATAGCCGCTTAACGGGGCGACATTGCGCCGGGCACGCGCTTGCTGCATAGTCGCCGCTCCCGATTCGACAAGACCATGGAGCGAAGACGCGATGACGATGACCTACCGGCGGCTGGGCGAGAGCGGCCTCCAAGTTTCCCCGATCTGCCTCGGCACGATGACCTTCGGCGACCGGACCGACGCGGCGACGTCGCGCCGGATCGTCGACATGGCGTACGACGCCGGCATCAATTTCATCGACACCGCCGACGCCTATGTGAAGGGCGAGTCGGAGCGGCTGGTGGGTGCGGCCATCGCGGCCAACCGCCGGCGCTGGATCCTCGCCACCAAGTGCGTCAACGTGCTCACCACGGCGCCGCACGACGGCGGGATGTCGCGGCGCTGGATCCTGCAGGCCTGCGACGACAGCCTCGCGCGCCTGGGTACCGACTACATCGACATCCTCTACCTGCACCGCGACGTTCCCGACGCGTCGATCGCCGAGGCCGTGGGCACGCTGGGCGACCTCATCAGGAGCGGCAAGATCCGCTACTTCGGCGTGTCGAACTTCCGCGGCTGGCGCATCGCCGAGATCATGTCCGAGTGCGCGGCGCAGGGCGTGCAGCCGCCGGCGGTCTGCCAGCCTTACTACAACCTGCTGAACCGGATGCCCGAGGTCGAGATCCTGCCCGCCTGCGACCATTACGGCCTGGGCGTGGCGCCCTACTCGCCGCTGGCGCGCGGCGTGCTGACCGGCAAGTACCTGCCGGGGGGCGAGGCGCCCGAGGACTCGCGCGGCTCGAGGAAGGACCCGCGGATGATGGAGACCGAGTTCCGCGAGGAATCCTTCGTCATCGCGCAGACGCTCCGCGCGCACGCGGAGGCGACCGGTCGCATGCTGGAGCAGTTCGCGCTGGCGTGGATGTGGGCGAACGAGATCGTGACGTCGGTGATCGCCGGCCCGCGCACCATCGCGCAGTGGGAGGGCTACGTGGGCGCGCTGGGCACGCGGTGGACCGCCGAGGACGAGGCGCTCGTGGATTCGCTGGTGCGCCCCGGCCATCCGTCCACCCCCGGCTACAGCGATCCCGTCTACCCGTTCTTCGGCCGGATCGTCGACGTCTAGCCGGCGTTCCTCTCACCCGCCGTCACCGGGAACGCGAGCGCATTCTCCGGCGGCGACAGCGGGCACGTCCACGCGGGGTCGTACGCGCACGACGGGTTGTACGCGAAGTTGAAGTCGAGCACGAGACCGGTGTCGCTGCCGCCTAGGTCGGCCCCCTTGATGGTGTCGTACAGGTAGCGCCCGCCGCCGTAGGTCTCGCCGCCGTTCGACGGGTCGGCGAAGGGCAGCCACAGCCCTCCGCCGTAGCCTTCGAGCCAGTACACGGCGAGCGCCCCGGCCGCGCCCCGGATCGCGAAGCGGACCCGGCCGACCCGCGTGCAGCGCAGGATGCCGTCGGTGGCGAGCGGGATCTCGAAGCCCGCGTCCGGCGCGACCCGCTCCACCGTCGCCTGAACGCGCCATGCGGGATCGTAGGAAAACCACCGGAGTCCGCCCCACGCCGCGCGTCGCGCGGGGGGGATGGGGCTGTCGGCGTGCGCGCGGAACAGCGCCTCGCGCGCCGCGCGAAAGCGCATCGCCGCCGCCATCGGGTCGGTGCCGGCGGCACACCGCACCTCGGCGTATTGCTCGGCCACCGTGCGCCGCCAGTGCGCGAGCGTGAACGGGTTGGCCGGGGCGCTCACAGCGGATTCCTGTCCCGCGCGCCTTGCGGCGGAGGGCAGCCCGGGTGGCAGCGGCAACGGCCCCGGTCAGCGCTCATTGGCGACGCCGTGCGGCACGTGGCCGGCCGGGCCGTGGCGCGCGGCCGACTCGACATGCGTCTGCTGGTCGTCGAAGAAGATGTCGGCGCCGAAGGCGCGCAGCACGTCGCCCTTGTCGAGCCCGCCCAGGAAGAACGCCTCGTCGATCCGGATGTTCCAGGCGCGCAGCGTGCGGATCACGCGCTCGTGCGCGGGCGCGCTGCGGGCCGTCACCAGCGCCGTCCGGATCGGGCTCTTGTCCTCGGGAAAGTCGGCCTGGATCCGGTGCAGCGCGGCGAGGAACTCCTTGAACGGACCGCCCGACAGCGGCTTGTTCGCGGCGTCCACCTCGCTCCGCGCGAACGCGACGAGCCCGCGCTCCTGGTAGACGCGCTCGGCCTCGTCGGAAAAGATCACCGCGTCGCCGTCGAAGGCGAGGCGCAGGCCCGTGGTCTCGGCCTTTTCCACCGCGCCGGCGACGATCGTCGCCGCGGCGTAGCCGTCGGCCAGCGCGCGCTTCACGTCGCCCGGATCGGCGGACAGGAACAGGTGGGCGCCGAACGCGGGCACGTAGCGCGAGGTCGGCTCGCCCTTGGTGAACGCCGCGCGCGTGATGTCGAGCTCGTAGTGCTTGATCGCGTTGAACACGCGCAGGCCCGTGTCCGCGCTGTTGCGCGACAGCAGGATCACCTCGACGTACTGCTTGTCCGCCCGGTTGAGGTTGAGGAGCTTCTTCGCCAGCGCGAACGCCGGACCGGGCGCCAGCAGGTCGTTCTCGTGCTCGACCTGGTACCGGTGGTACGCCGCCACGCCCTGCTCGGTGTAGACATGGTGGCTTTCGGCGAGGTCGAACAGTGCCCGCGAGGAGATCGCGACCACCAGCTTGTCGGCGAGCGTCGGCTTGGGCATCGGGGGAGTATAGCGCCGGACCCGCGGTACGGACCGGACGGGTGCCGGCCGGCGGGCCCGCGGATTCCATCGCGCCGGCGCCGCGGCACGCGTCGCCCCCGCCGGGGAGCGTCGGCAATCGCACAGTCGGTCGTGCGGCGGCCTTGCGTCAGGCCGGCACGCCCGCGAAACGCAGCACCGTCGGCAGCTCGGGGTCGAAGTCCGTCCAGCCGTGGTCGCCGCCGCCGGCGACGTATTGCCACGCACCGCGATAGTGGGCGGCGGATTCCCGCCAGGGCAGCACCTCGTCGCCGGTACGGAGCAGCACGAAGTAGCGTTCGGGCCGGGTGACCGGCACCGCCAGCGTCCGCAGCTGCGCGAAATGCGCCGGCAGCACGTCGAACGGCTCGCCCGTGTAGAGGTTCACCTGCGGGCCGGCGTATTTCTGCAGGTCGTCGTACGGCCGGATCGCCGGGTTGATGAGCACCGCGCGGGCGTCGAAGCGCTCGGCGAGGTGCGTCGCATAGAAGCCGCCGAGCGAACTGCCCACCAGCGTGAGGTCGCGCGCGGGGTTTTCGACCTCCCGCGCGATCCACGCGGCGACGCCCGCGACCGCCGCCTCGGGCTCGCTGCCCAGGTCGGGCACGTGAAGACGCGGGCGGATCGCCGCCGGCAACCCGGCGACGAAGTGCACGACGCGCTGCGCCTTCACGCTCTGCGGCGACGACCGGAAGCCGTGCAGGTAGACGAGCGTCGACACCGGCGACCCGCTCATCGTGATGCCAGCCGGGCGAGGAGCTTGGCGTGGATGCCGCCGAAGCCGCCGTTGCTCATCACCAGCACGTGGTCGCCGGGCAGCGCGGCCGCGACGATCGCCTCGACCATCGCGTCGAGGTCGTCGTGGACAGTGGCCGCGGCACCGAGCGGCGCCAGCGCGGCGCCGGCGTCCCAGCCGAGGTTCGCCGCATAGCAGAACACGCGGTCGGCGCGCGCGAGGCTGCCCGGCAGCGCGTCCTTCATCGCGCCCAGCTTCATCGTGTTCGAGCGCGGCTCCAGCACGGCGAGGATGCGTGCCGCGCCAACCTTGCGGCGCAGTCCTTCCAGCGTCACCGCGATCGCCGTCGGGTGGTGGGCGAAGTCGTCGTAGACCGTCACGCCGCTTGCGACGCCGCGCACCTCCATCCGCCGCTTGACGCCGTGGAACGCCGACAGCGCGGCGAGGCTCACCGCGACCGGGACGCCGGCGTGGCGCGCCGCGGCGATCGCCGCCAGCGCATTCTGCTGGTTGTGCCGGCCGGTCTGCCCGAAGGCGAGCGTTCCCTGCGCCGCGCCGCCCAGCAGGATCGTGCCGTCGACGGCGATGGTCCAGCCGGGGCCGGTGCCCGGCACCTCGGCCAGGCCGAAGCGCTCGACCTCGCTCCAGCAGCCTCGGGCGAGCACCCGCGCGAGGCTCGCCTCCGCGGCATTGACGACGAGCCGGCCGTTGCCCGGGACCATGCGGACGAGATGGTGGAACTGGGTCTCGATCGCGGCGAGGTCGGGAAAGATGTCGGCGTGGTCGTATTCGAGGTTGTTGAGGATCGCCGTGCGCGGCCGGTAGTGGACGAACTTCGAGCGCTTGTCGAAGAACGCGGTGTCGTACTCGTCGGCCTCGATGACGAAGAACGGGCTCGCGGTGAGCCGCGCCGACGCGTCGAAGTCGACCGGCACGCCGCCGACCAGGAACCCCGGCTCCAGGTTGGCATACTGCAGGATCCACGCCAGCATCGCCGTCGTGGTCGTCTTGCCGTGGGTGCCGGCGACGGCGAGCACCCACTTGTCGTGCAGCACGTTCTCGTAGAGCCACTGCGGCCCGGACTGGTAGGGCAGCCCGGCGTTCATGATGGCTTCCATCAGCGGGTTGCCGCGCGAGACGACGTTGCCGACGACGAAGACGTCGGCGCCCTTGGCCGCGCCTTCGAGCTGCTCCGGCGCCCAGCCCTCGGTGAGGCCGATGCCCTGCGCTTCCAGCTGCGTGCTCATCGGCGGGTAGACGTTGGCGTCGCAGCCGGTCACGCGATGGCCTGCCGCCTTGGCGATGGCGGCCACACCGCCCATGAAGGTGCCGCAGATGCCGAGGATGTGGAGGTGCATCGTGTCGTCGTCAGTTCGTGGCGCCGGAACCGCGGCGGACCGCCTCGGCGAGCGCGGCTTCGAGGCAGCGCGTGTAGTGGGCGGGATCGGCGACCGGGCTCGCCGCGAACGCCGCGCGGATTTCCGCGGCGCAGTCCGCGCGCCAGGCCGGATCGAGCGCCAGGCGGCACGCGATCGCGACATACTCGTCGTCGGTGGCGGCGACGGTGGCCGCGAGGCCCAGGTGCGACAGGATGCTGTAGCTCATCCGCTCCGCGTGCCGCTCGCCGCGGCGGGTGACGACCGGGACGCCCATGTCGAGCGCGGCGGCGGTGGTGTCGCCGCCGGTGTAGGGCATCGTGTCGAGGACGACGTCGATCACCGCGTAGCGGGCGCGGTCCTTCGCCTCGTTCCACGTCGACGGCAGGAACGCGATGCGATCGGCCGCGATGCCGCCGCGCGCGAGCCGCCGCAGCAGCGCCGCGCGGTCGCCGTCGAGATACGGCGAGAAGGCGAGCACCGACCCGGGCACGCGGTCGAGGATGTCGCGCCACAGCCGCACGCAGCGCGCCGACAGCTTGACGCGGCCGACGAACGTGCCGAACACCACGGCGTCGGCGGCGATGCCCGCGCTCTCGCGCGTCGGCGGCGGGCCTTCCGGCGCCACGCGCCGCAGCGGCAGCACGCAGGTGCCCATCGCGAGCGGCGCCTCGATCTGGAAGCGCTGCGCATCCGGCAGGTCGGCCGCCGCGTCCGTCAGCTTGAAGTCGACCTGCTCGAGGCCCACGCAGCCGTGGTAGCCCAGGTGGGTGACGATCACCGGCGCCGGCTTGTAGAGCAGGATCCCAGGCCGCGCCAGCGACGAGTGCGCCATCAGGTCGACCAGCACGTCGACCCGGTCGGCGGCGATGCGCTCCGCGGCGGCGAGGTCGTCGGTCGCCGCCAGGCCGACGTAGGCGTCGAAGGTGGCGCGAAAGCGCGCGGTCATCGCGTCCGCGTCCTCCGGCGGCGACAGCGAGTAGGCGAAGAGCTCGAACCGGCCGCGGTCGTGCGCGGCGAACACCTGCTGCAGCAGGCGGCCCATCACGTGGTCGCGGAAGTCCGCGGACAGGTAGCCGATCCGCAACCGGCGCGCCGGGGCGCCGTCGCCCGCGCGCCACGCGGCGAGCGGGGGGCGGCCGGCGCGGCGCGCCTGCTGCAACCGATTGTAGGTGCGGTAGAACGCGAGGAGGGTTTCGCGCGGCACGTCGAGGTACTGCAGCCGCGCCATCACGCCGGCCACGAGGACCGCATCGCCGGCAACGTACGGCCATTCCTGCGCCAGCGCCAGGTAGCGCGCGATCCGCGTCTCGTCGCCCTGCTCGATCGCGGCGACGAAGCCCGTGCCGACGAGCCGTGCCGTGGGCGCGGCAACCGCCTCGAAGGCGAGAAAATCCTGCCACGCGTCGTCGTCCCGCGCGAGCGCCAGCAGGCAGCCGCGCAGCGCGAACCAGACGTCCTCGTCGGCCGGCGCCAGCGCACGCGCTCTCTGGAGGTGGGGCAGCGCGAGGTCGTGGCGCTTCTGCGCGGTGAGCGCCAGCGCGAGGTTGCCGAGCGCCTCCGGCGCATCCGGCGCCCGCGCCAATGCCCGCTCGAAGTGCCGCTGCGCGTCGGCGTAGCGGAACCGGCGGTGGGCGATCCGGCCCAGCGCGAGCGCTGCCGCCGGCCAGCCGGGACGCAGCCGCTCCGCCGCGGCGAAGGCGCGCTCGGCGTCGGCGTCGGTCCCGACGTCGAACGCCAGCACGCCGAGGTTGTAATGCAGGTCGGCGCGGCCCGGCGCCAGCGCGATCGCCTCGCGGTACGCGGCCATCGCGGCATCGGCGCGGCCGGCCGCGGCGGCGTCGGCTGCGGCCGCCAGCCAGTCGCGCAGCGTCTTCATGCGGCGGCGACCGGCGCGTCGTGGACGCGCGCATGCCGGTTCCAGCCGTACAGGAACCACGCGTAGGACGCCGCATAGATCACCAGCACCAGCGCGAACGCGATGCGCAGGCCACCGGCGGTGTCCTGGCCGAACGAATCCTTGGCCACGTCGACGACGACGCCGATGCCCCACTGGAAGGCGAAGCTGGTGCTGAACATCACGAGGTTCGCCGCGGTGTTGGCGCGGCCGGAGAGTTCCGCCGCGATGCCGTCGTTCAGCACGGTGAAGGCGAGGATGTTGACGACGGCGCCCAGCCCGTACAGGCCCCACCACAGCAGCACGCCGGGCACGCGCAGCAGGATCGCGACGAACGCCAGGCCCATCACGCCGAAACCGGCGGCGAAGATGTGCCGCGCGCGGATGCCGCGGCGGGCGAGGCGGGTCGAGAAGAGCCCCACCGAGAAATAGCCGACGGCCATCACCACGCCCACCAGCAGCAGGCAGCCGGCCGCGGCCGGCCGCGTCCAGCCCTCGACCTCGATCAGCCACGGCACCGACCAGAGCCCCTGCACCGCCATGAACGACCCCATGCCGCAGGAAGCGACCGGAACGATCCACCAGAACCGCCGCAGCGCCAGCACGCTGCACACGCCCCGCCACTGCGCGGCCAGGCCGACGGTCTGCGGATGCTTGGCGATGTCGGGCACGCGCAGGAAGATCGCGATCGCCACCGCGTACGTGACGCCGGCGAAGCCCATGAAGATCACGCGCCACGTCGTCACGCCGAGCGCCGCCTGCAGCGGCGCCGTCGCGAGCAGCGCGCCGACGGAGCCGGCGACCATCATCCATCCCGACAGCGACGCCTGCTTCGGGCCGGGGTACCACGTCGCGATCGCCTTCAGCGGCGCCATCAGGCACACGGCGGAGCCGACGCCGATCAGCGCGCGGCCGATGACGAGCCCGGACAGGTCGTGCGCGCTCGCGAACAGCAGCGCGCCGGTGCCGCCGATCGCCAGCAGCACCGGCTCGACGCGGCGGGGACCAAAGCGGTCGAGCAGCATGCCGGCGGGAATCTGCACCGCGGCGAACGCGACGAAGTACGCGCCGGTGAGGAATCCGAGCGCGCCCGGCGAGAGCCCGAGCTCGCGCGTGAGGTCAGGCGAGATCACCGCGTTGACCATCCGGTACAGGTACGACAGCAGGTAGCCCGCGGCGAACGGAAAGTAGATTCGGGTGAAGCTCATCGTGGCGGGAGCCGGCAGGGCGGGCAGGGAGACAGGGCGCGGCGAACGCGCCGGAACCGCCAATAATCTCACGCCGCGCGACACGCGGGTACGGCCGCGCCTATGATGACCGGGTCGCCACCCTTGGAGACTCCCATGCGACTCGACGGTTCCTGCCACTGCGGCGCCGTGCATTTCCACGTGGAATCGCACACGCCCTACCCGTTCCTGCGCTGCTACTGCTCGATCTGCCGCAAGACCGACGGCGGCGGCGGCTAAGCGATCAACATCATGGGCGACGCCGCGACGCTGTCGGTGCGCGGCGCGAAGAACGTCGCCGTCTACCGGGCGCGCCTGTCCGCAGGGCCGGGCAAGCGCCGCACCCGGTCGCCGGGGCGCCGGCATTGCTGCGCGCTGTGCGGCAGCGCGCTGTGGGTCGACGACCCGCGCTGGCCGGAATGGGTGTACCCGTTCGCGTCGGCGATCGACACCCCGCTGCCGAAGCCGCCCGAGGACGTCCTGATGATGCTCGACTTCGCGGCCCCGTGGGCCGAGATGCCGACGGGGAAGGAGCACCGGCATTTTGCCGAGTACCCGGAGGAGTCGATCATCGGCTGGCACGAGAAGCGCAAGCTCGTGGTGCCCTGATCGCACTCAGCCGCCCTTAGCCCGGTGAATGCGAAACCCGGGTGGACGGGGCCATGGGCACGGTCGCCCCGGGTTTCGCATTCGCTCAACGCCGGGCTACGCGTCCTTCACTCGAAGCTGAGCTCGAGCCCGCCGATGCCGAGCGCGCCGTAGTCGCTCGTCCAGGTCTCGCCGGCAACGACGGGCCACGCGTCGGTCACGGTGCCGGTGGTGATCACCTCGCCGGCGGCGAGCGGCGGCGCTTCCGGCTGCGCGGCCAGCACGCGCGCCAGATGCGCGAGCGCCAGCGCCGGGCTGCCGAGCACGTTGCTCCCGACACCGGTCTCGACCAGCGTGCCGCCGCGCGCGAGGCGGAGCACGAACGTCGGCAGCCCCGCCGCCAGCGCCGCACGGTTGGCGTCGGTGACGGCCGTCCGCGCGCCGACGACGAGCGCCCCGTGCAGGCCGAACGCCGCGGTGCAGTCGGCGGCGGTGAATTTCCAGTCGGGGAAATGGCTCTGGACGATTTCAAAGCCCGGGGCGATCCAGTCGACCGCCGCCAGGATCACCACCGCGTCGTCGGTGACAGGCACCGGCGCCTTCAGACCGAACACCACCTCGGGCTCGATCCGCGGCTGCACCAGCCCGGCGAGCCGCAGCACGGCGCGGCCCGTCGGCGCAAAGTGGACCGTCTGCGTCCACGCGTGCGCCCACATCGGCTGGTAGACGCCATAGCGCGCCCAGATCGTGCGGTTGGTGAAGCCGATCTTGCGCGCCGCCGGCTGCCAGCCCTGCGCGCGGCGCCGGCGCTCGATCTCGAACAGCACCGCGTAGGCGGCCGGTACGTCGAAACCGGGCTCCTCGGCGCTGATCGGCGGCAGCTGCGTCGCCTGGTCATAGGCGGCGATGAGTCGGGTCGCGATCTTCCCGATGTCCGGCCCGGTCATGGTGCCTTCCTCCCTGCTGTAGCCGCGGTTGCGCTTCCGCCGGCCGTCACTTCGACCACCCCAGCGCGCGCATCACCGGCGTGACGCCCGCGAAGATCGCGACCGCCACGGGCAGGCCGATGGCCACGGCGACCAGCGCGGCCGCCACGCCGGCGAGACCCAGCCAAGCGCCGGCCGACCAGCCGGCCACCGCGCCGATGCCCCCGGAAACGACAATGCAGAAGATGCTGACGGCGACCGATTTCATCGTGTGGACAGTTACGTTGGCAGCGCTTGCGAAACGGACCCGGACGCAAGTATAAAGGTCGCACGCTCCCCTGCCCCTCGCGCCCCCGCGCCCTTCCCCTACCATGCCCCCTCTTTCCGCGCCTCCGGCCTCGCCGACCGCCCGCCGTGCCATCGTCGAGCTGGTCGCTTCGCAGATCCGCGAAGTCGCCAACGCCGGGATGGGCGATCCGGCCATCCTGCCGTTCTGGTTCGGCGAGCCCGACGAGGTGACGCCGCCGTTCATCCGCGACGCGGCCACCGCCGCGCTCGCCCGCGGCGAGACGTTCTACACCGAGAACCTCGGCATCCCCGAGCTGCGCGAGACGATCGCCGGCTACGTGTCGCGCCTGCACCGGCCGACGCCGCCCGGCGAGATCGCCGTCACGGCGTCCGGGATGTCCGCGCTGATGCTGTGCGTGGAGGCGCTGGTCGGCCCCGGCGACCGGGTGGTCGTCGTGACGCCGCTGTGGCCGAACCTGCCCGAGATCCCGAAGATCCTCGGCGCCGACGTCGTCCGCGTGCCGCTCGCGTTCGGACCGGCCGGCTGGACGCTCGACGCCGACCGCCTGCTGGCCGCGCTGACGCCGGGCACGCGCGCGCTGATGATCAACTCGCCCAACAACCCGACCGGCTGGACGCTCGACGCCGCAACGCAAGGCGTGATCCTCGCGCACTGCCGGCGGCACGGCATCTGGATCATCGCCGACGACGTCTACGAGCGGCTCTGGTACGGCCACAGCGGGGGTGGAGTCGCCTGCGCGCCGTCGTTCCTCGACCTCGCCGCCGATGGCGACAGGCTGGTGTCGACCAACAGCTTCTCCAAGTCGTGGCTGATGACGGGCTGGCGCCTGGGCTGGATCGTCGCGCCGCCCGCGCTGATCCCGGAGCTCGGCAAGCTGATCGAATACAACACGTCGTGCTCGCCGTCGTTCGTCCAGCGCGCCGGCGTGGCCGCGATTCGCGCCGGCGAGCCGACGATCGCGCGCACGCTGACTCGCTACCGCGCCGCGCGCGATTTCCTGGTGCGCGAACTCAACGCGATTCCCGGCGTCGAAGCCGCATCGCCGGCGGGCGCCATGTACCTGTTCTTCCGGATCGAACGCATGACGGACAGCCTCGCGTTCTGCAAGCGGCTCGTGAGCGAGGGCAAGCTGGGCCTGGCACCCGGCAGCGCGTTCGGGCCCGAGGGCGACGGCTTCGTCCGCTGGTGCTTCGCCGCCGGCGAGGACCGCCTGGCCGACGGCGTCGGCCGCCTCCGTCGCTTCCTCGGCGCCTGAATCCCCGCATCCGACTTCCGCCCCCGCCGACCACTGCCGGACCCCCATGCGCCCCCTTCGCCCCGCCGTCATCGCGTGCCTCGCGCGCCTTTTCATCGCCCTCGCCGCAGTCGCCTCCGGTACGGCCTTTGCTGCCGCCGGCGACACCGTCGAGCTGTTCTCGCCGCAGGGCACGGTCAAGGGCGTGCGCCAGGCGAGCGCGCGCTTCGCGGCGCCGATGGTGCCGTTCGGCGACCCGCGCCGCGTCGATCCGTTCACCATCGACTGCCCGGTGAAGGGCCGCGGTCGCTGGGCCGACATGAAGAACTGGGTCTACGACTTCGATGCCGACCTGCCGGCCGGCGTGCGCTGCAGCTTCACCGTCGCCGCCGGCCTGACCGCGGTCGACGGCACTCCCGTCGCGGGCGGCCAGCAGTTCGCCTTCGGCACCGGGGGCCCCGCGATCCTGCGCAGTCTCCCGTACGAGGGCGGCCGGATCGACGAGAACCAGGTGTTCATCCTCGGCCTCGACGCGCCGGCCGACGCCGCGTCGATCGCCGCCCACGCCTACTGCACGGCCGCGGGCATCCACGAGCGGATCGGCGTGCGGATCGTCGGCGGCGACGAGCGCCGCACGATCCTCGACAACCGCAAGTCGTTCGCGGCGAGCTGGCTGCGGCTGGTGCTGGTCGACCCCGACACGGGGAGGAGCCGCGCCTTCGCGTTCGCGCTGCCACCGTCCGGCAGCGACGAGGACAAGTTCCGGCGGCTGCGCGACGCGCCGGATTCGCCGCTGGTGACGCTCGCCTGCGCGCGGACGCTCCCCGCGGGCGCGGACATGAAGCTCGTCTGGGGCAAGGGTGTCGCGACGACCACCGGCATCGCCGCCGCCGCGGACCAGGCGCTCGCCTTCAAGGTGCAGCCCGCCTTCCGCGCGGCGTTCACCTGCGAGCGCGTCAACCGCAACGCGCAGTGCCTGTCGATCCTGCCGCTCAACCTGACGTTCACCGCGCCCATCGCCCGCCGCGATGCGGCGCAAATCCGGCTGGTCGGCGCGACCGGCACGGTCTACCCGGCAAAGCTGCCCAAGGGGACCGACGGCGACGCGGTCGAGGCGGTGAGCTTCGGCCCCGGCCTGCCCGAGCAGGCAACGTTCCGGCTGGAACTGCCCGCGGGTCTCAAGGACGACGCCGGCAGGCCGCTCACCAACGCCGCGACCTTCCCGCTGAAGGTGCAGACCGACGCGCTGCCGCCGCTCGCCAAGTTCCCCGGCGACTTCGGGATACTCGAGGCCCGGCTGCCGGACGGCGCGACGCCGCTCCTGCCCGTCACCGTGCGCAATCTCGAGCCGGTGATCGCCGGCGTCATCGGCACCGCCGGCCCCAAGGGCACGGCGGCAGCGGCACCCGCATCCGCCACGCCCGCCCCGCCGGCCGCCGACGGCACGATCCCCGGGCAGATCGCGCGCGTGCGCCCGGGCGAGGAGATGAAGGTCGTCGACTGGCTGCGCCGCATCGACGCCGGCGCGCGGATCGAGCGCGAGTGGGACGAGAAGAACAACCGCTCCGTCGTGCTCCGCCACGGCGGTGCGCAATCGATCTTCACGGGGAAGGACGCGCGCGAGGCGATCGGGCTGCCGAAGCCGCTCGGCGCCAAGGCATTCGAAGTGATCGGCATTCCGCTCGCGGCGCCCGGCTTCTACGTCGTCGAGCTCGCGAGCCCGCGCCTGGGCGCCGCCCTCTTCGGCGTGAGCAAGCCCTACTACGTGCGCACGTCGACGCTCGTCACCAACCTCGGCGTCCACTTCAAGCTGGGCCGCGAGTCGTCGCTCGCCTGGGTCACCGCGCTGGCCGACGGCAAGCCGGTGGCGAAGGCCGAGGTCAACGTCCGCGACTGCAGCGGCCGCTCGTACTGGAAGGGGACCACCGACGCGTCGGGCATCGCCCGCATCGCGCAGGCGCTGCCGCGGCGCGAGCTGCTGCCGAAGTGCACCGACGGCGGCCGCAACGAGTACTTCGTCACCGCGCGCGTCGGCGCCGATTTCGCGTTCGCGTTTTCCGACTGGGGCGAAGGGATCAGCCCGTGGCGCTTCAACGTGCCCACCGCGAGCTGGAGCGGACCCTTCGTCGCGCACGCGGTGCTCGACCGCACGCTGGTGAGGAACGGAGAGACGGTGTCGATGAAGCTGTTCGTGCGCCGGCAGACCGGCGACGGCTTCGCGCTGGTGGCGCGGGCGCCGCTTGCCGACACGCTGCAGGTGCGCCATCGCGGCTCCGACCGCAAGTTCGCGGTGCCGGTGCAGTGGCAGGGCACGCAGCACGGCGAGGCGACGTTCGCCGTGCCGGCCGACGCGCCGACCGGCAGCTACGAGATCTTCGTCCGCGACTCGCTGGCGGCGGGCTCGAAGGAAGTGCAGGAGCGGCGCGCCGGCGAATTCCGCGTCGAGGCGTTCCGCGTGCCGCTCTTGCGCGCGCGGATGCAGGCGGTCGGCGCGCCGTTCGTCAATCCGGCGGCGATCGACCTCGACGTGCAGGTCAACTACCTCGCGGGCGGCGGCGCCGGCGGGTTGCCGGTGAAGCTGCGCACGCAGCAGTCGCCCCGCGTGACGACGTTTCCCGATTTCGAGGACTACCGCTTCGCCGCCGGCAACGTCACCGAAGGCCGTGAGGAATCGGGCGACGAGGCCGGCCGGTTCGACATGGGCGCATTCGACGACGACGACTCCGGCGACGACACGGCTGCCGACGGCGCGCGCGGCAACGGCCGCACCGGCGTGCGCGACCAGGACCTGAAGCTCGACGCCGCCGGCGGCGCGCGGGCGTCGATCCGGGACCTCGGCCGCGACGTGAAGAACCCCGAAGTGCCGCGCGACCTGGTCGCCGAGCTCGAGTACCGCGACCCCAACGGCGAGACGCTGACGGCGGCTACGCGCGTGCCGATCTGGCCGTCGCGGATCCTGCTCGCGATCCGCCCCGACAGCTGGGCCGCGTCGAAGGAACGCCTCAAGTTCACCGTCGCCGCGGTCGACGTCACCGGCAAGCCGATGGCCGGCGTGAAGATCCGCGCCGACGCCTTCAAGCGCGACTACTACTCGCATCGGCGGCGGCTGATCGGCGGCTTCTACGCCTACGACCACGGCAGCGAGACGACGCGCCTCAAGTCCGACCTCTGCGTCGGACAGACCGACGCGCACGGGCTCCTGATCTGCGACGTGGCACCGCCCGCGGCCGGCAACCTGATCCTGCGCGCGCAGGCGGCCGACGCCGCCGGCAACGCGGCGGTCACGCGCGCCGATGCGTGGGTTGCCGCCGACGACGAGTGGTCGTTCGCCGCTTCCGACAACGACCGCGTCGACCTGCTGCCCGAGGCCAAGCGCTACGAACCCGGGCAGACGGCGCGGTTCCAGGTGCGCACGCCGTTCCAGACGGCCACCGTGCTCGTGACCGTCGAGCGCGAGGGTGTGCTCGAGTCGTTCGTGCGCACGGTCAGCCGGACCGATCCGACGATCGAGGTGCCGGTCAGGGGCAGCTACGCGCCGAACGTGTTCGTGTCGGCGCTGCTGGTTCGCGGCCGGATCGGCGGCATCGCGCCGACCGCGCTCGTCGACCTCGCCAAGCCCGCGTACAAGATGGGGCTCGCCGAAATCCGCGTCGGCTGGGCCGCGCACGAGCTCGCGGTGACCGTGACGCCCGACAAGGCGACCTACCCGGTGCGCGCGAAGGCGGCCGTGACGATCGCCGTGCGGCGCCCCGACGGCAGCGCGCCGCCCAAGGGCACCGAGGTGGCGCTGGCCGCCGTCGACGAGGGCCTGCTCGAACTGCTGCCGAACGATTCGTGGAAGCTGCTCGACGCGATGATGACGCGGCGCGGCGAGGAAGTGGAGACCGCGACCGCGCAGATGCAGGTCATCGGCCGCCGCCATTTCGGCCGCAAGGCAGTGCCGGCCGGCGGCGGCGGCGGCCGGGCGTCGGCGCGCGAACTGTTCGACACGCTGCTGCTCTGGACAGCGCGCGTGCCCGTCGACGACGCCGGCAACGCGGCGGTCGAGATCCCGCTGAACGATTCGCTGACCGGATTCCGGATCGTCGCCGTCGCATCCGCGGGCACGGGCCTCTTCGGCACCGGGCAGGCATCGATCCGCTCGACGCAGGACCTGATGCTGCTCGCCGGGCTGCCGCCGCTGGTACGCGAAGGCGACCGCTTCCGCGCCGGCATCACGGTGCGCAACGCGTCGCCACAGCCGCTGGCGGTCGGCGTGACAGCGCAGGTCGCCGCCGGCGGCGGCCGCGCCGTGCCGACGCTCGCCGCGCAGGACGTGACGCTCGCCGCCGGCGAAGCGCGCGACCTGGGCTGGGACCTCGTGGTGCCGGTCGGCACCGATCGCCTCGACTGGCAGTTCGCGGCCACGGGCACGGCGACCGGCGCGACCGGCGCGGCGGACAGCGCGCGCGACGCGGTGAAGTTCACGCAGCGCGTCGTCGCCGCCGTCCCCGAGCGGACTTACCAGGCGACCCTCTTCCAGCTCACCGAACCGCGCGACGTGGTCGTCGAGCGGCCGGCGGACGCGCTGCCGGGCCGCGGCGGCGTCTTCGTCCGGATGCAGGAAAAGCTCTCCGGCGACCTGCCCGGCGTGCGCGAATTTCTTGAACGCTATCCGTTCACGTGCTTCGAGCAGCAGGCGTCGGTGGCCGTGGGCCTGCGCGACCGCCGGCGCTGGGACGCGCTGATGCGGACGCTGCCGGGCTACCTCGATCGCGACGGCCTGGTCCGCTACTTCACGCTGCTGCGTGACGGCGACGACACGCTGACCGCCTACGTGCTCGCGATCGGCGACGAGGCCGGCTGGAAGATCCCGGACGAGGCCCGCGCGAAGATGGAAGCGGGCCTGCGCGGCTTCGTCGAAGGCCGCGTCGTCCGCTACGGCGCGCTACCGACGGCGGACCTCACGATCCGCAAGGTCGCGGCGCTGGCCGCGCTCGCGCGCGGCAAGGAGGCGATCAAGCCGGCGCTGCTGGAGAGCATCGCCGTCGAGCCGAACCTGTGGCCGACCTCCGCGGTGATCGACTGGTACCTGCTGCAGAAGCGGCAGCCGGCGCTGCCCAGGCGCGCCGAGCGGATGAAGGAAGCGATGCAGATCCTGCGCTCGCGCCTCAACTTCCAGGGCACGACGATGGGCTTCTCGACCGAGAAGACCGACGCGCTGTGGTGGCTGATGGTCTCCGCCGACAGCAACGCGAACCGGCTGCTGCTGGCGATGGAAGACGCGCCGGAATGGCGTGAGGACATCCCGCGCCTCGCGACGGGCACGCTCGGCCGGATGCAGCGCGGGCGCTGGAACACCACGGTCGCCAACGCGTGGGGCGTGCTGGCGCTGGACCGCTTCGCGCAGCGCTTCGAAACCGCGCCCGTGACCGGCAGCACCACGGCGACGCTCGCCGCCGAGCGCTTCACCCACACGTGGCAGCCCAATGCGGGCGTCACGCCGTTCGTCCGCAAGCTCGCGTGGCCGGCAGCGAAGGAAACGCTCGCGCTGCGGCAGGACGGCACCGGTGCGCCGTGGGTCACGCTGTCGTCGGTCGCCGCGATTCCGCTGAAAGCGCCGCTGTCGTCGGGCTACCGGATCGCGCGCAGCGTCACGCCGGTGCAGCAGGCCGTCGACGGGAAGTGGCGGCGCGGCGACGTGCTGCGCGTGCGCCTCGAGATCGACGCGCAGTCCGACATGACCTGGGTGGTGGTCAGCGATCCGATTCCCGCCGGCAGCACGGTGCTGGGCCGCGGGCTGGGCGGCGACTCGGCGCTGCAGGTCGCCGGCGAGCAGAGTCGCGGCGCGGTGTGGCCCGCGTTCGAGGAGCGCACCTTCGACGGCTTCCGCGGCTACTACCGCTTTGTGCCGAAGGGCGCGTTCGTCGTCGAGTACACGGTGCGGCTGAACAACCCGGGCACGTTCTCGCTGCCGCCGACGCGCGTCGAGGCGATGTACGCGCCGGAGATGTTCGGCGAAGCGCCGAATGCGGACGTCGCGGTGCAGGAGTGAGCCTGCGCGCGCCGGCGCCGGACGGCATGGCGGTGCGATGACCGGAACGCCGTTGCGCCGCGCCGCGTGCTGCGCAGCGCTTGCGTTCGCGCTGCTGCCGGCGGGAGCAGCGATGGCGGCGGCGAAGCCCGCCGTGCTGCCGACGTTCGCCGCGGTCAGGGCGTCGTGGGTGTCGTCGGAGGCGCTGCTCGTCGATCGCCACGGCGTTCCGCTGTCGGAATTGCGGATCGATCCGAAGCTGCGCCGGCTCGAATGGGTGCCGCTCGCCACGGTGTCGCCCGCGCTGTCCGTCGCGCTGATCGCCGCCGAGGACAAGCGCTTCCTCGAGCACCACGGCGTCGACGGGCAGGGAATGGCGGCCGCGGCCTGGGACAGCGTGTGGCGGACGCTCGACGGCCGCCGCGTGCGCGGCGGCTCGACGCTGACGATGCAGGTCGCGGGCTTCCTCGATCCGGCGCTCGCCCCGCGCGGCGCGGCGCGGACGCTGGGGCAGAAGTGGGACCAGGCGCAGATGGCGCTACAACTCGAGCGGCAGTGGTCGAAGGCCGAGATCCTCGAGGCCTACCTCAACCTCGCGCCTTATCGTGGCGAGCTCTCCGGCCTCGCCGCCGCCGCCTACGGGCTCTTCGGCAAGTCGCCGTCCGGGCTCGACGGGGCCGAGGCCGCGCTCCTTGTCGCGCTGCTGCGCGGAACCAACGCAACGGCGGCAGTGGTGGCCACCCGCGCGTGCGGGGTCGCCGCGCAGGCCTCGCCCGGCATCGCCTGCGACGACATCCGGGCGCTGGCCGCGACGACGCTGTCCGGTCGCTACCGGCTGCCGCCGCGCTGGAACCTCGCGCCGCACCTCGCCGTGCGCCTCCTCCGGCGCCCGGGCGAACGCATTGCCAGCACGCTCGACGCCGACGTGCAGCGCGCCGCGATCCGCGCGCTGGGCGAGCACCTCGCGGAGCTGTCCGACCGCAGCGTCGAGGACGGCGCCGTGGTGGTGCTGGACAACGCGTCCGGCGACGTCCTGGCGTGGGTCGGCAGCAGCGGCGCGCGTTCCGCCGCCGGGCGCGTCGACGGCGTGACGGCGCCGCGGCAGGCCGGGTCGACGCTGAAGTCGTTCCTGTACGCGGCAGCACTCGACGCGCGTCTGCTCACCGCGGCCTCGCTCGTCGACGACAGCCCGCTCGCGATCGCCACCGAGCGCGGCATCTACGCGCCGCAGAACTACGACCGCGACTTCCACGGGTTGGTCAGCGTCCGCAACGCGCTCGGCAATTCGCTCAACGTGCCGGCCGTGCGCACGCTGGGCCTCGTCGGCGTCGACCGGTTCCACGACGCGCTGCAGCGCGCCGGCATCGACTCCCTGACCGAGCCCGCCGAATACTACGGCGCGGCGCTCGCGCTGGGCGGCGCCGACGTCAACCTGCTCGCCCTCGCCAACGCCTACCGCACGCTGGCCAATCGCGGGCTCTACGCGCCGGCGCAGGTGGTGCCCGTGCCGTCGTCGCCGGAGCCGAAGCGGGCGTTCGGCGCCGCCGCGAGCTACATCGTCGCCGACATCCTGTCCGACCGCGGCGCGCGCGCGCTGACGTTCGGCCTCGAGAACCCGCTGGCGACGCGCGTGTGGAGCGCGGTCAAGACCGGCACCAGCAAGGACATGCGCGACAACTGGTGCGTCGGGTTCACCGCGCGCTACACGGTCGGCATCTGGGTCGGCAACTTCTCCGGCGCGCCGATGCGCGACGTCTCCGGCATCGCCGGCGCGGCGCCGGTCTGGCGCGACCTCGTGCACTTCCTGCACGCGACCGACGCGGCGGCGCGGGCGCCGGCGCCGCCCGGCCTGGTGCGGGAGGCGGTCCGCTTCGACCCGCCGGTCGAGCCCGAGCGCGACGAGTGGTTCCTGCGCGGAACCGAGATGGCGGTGATCCGCGGCGCCGACTCGGGCGCCGGGGCGACGCCGCGCATACGCTACCCGACGCCGGCGACGATCATCGCCCTCGACCCCGACCTGCCGGCCGGCCACCAGCGCGTCGCGTTCGAGGCGGCGCCGGCCGTACCCGGGCTGCAATGGCGGCTCGACGGCGTGCCACTGCCCGACGTCCGCGGCCGCGCCCTGTGGACGCCGCGCCCCGGCCGGCATACCCTGTCGCTCGAAGACGCCGCCGGCCGGGTGCTGTCGCAGGTCGCATTCGAAGTCCGCGGCGACCCGACGGCGCTCGGGCCCACGGTGCCCGCCGTGCCCGGTGCCGCCGACTAGCCGGCCGCCGGCCTGGCTTCGACACCCACGCAGGGATCCGCATCCGAACCGGTGACGACCGCATGACGCAGCGCATCTTCCGGTACCAGCCCACCCCCGCGACGATTCCGGTCGGCGCCGTGTTCAGCCTCGTCTCGCTGCCCAACGTGGACGCGATCCTCGCCTGGGTGCTGTCGTTCCTGCTGCTGGGCTTCCTGATCGCGCTCGCCTTCGCCTTCGCCCGCGAGGTGCGCAACGACACCGTGTTCCTCGACCCGATCGACGTGCCCTCGGAGATCGACGCGCAGGGCTTCCACCCGGCGGTGGTCGCCTCGCACCTCCTCGACGCCGCGGTCGCGATGCAGCAGCGCGGCAGCGGCTGGCGCCGGCGCCGGCCGCTGGAGAACGTCGCGGCGGTCGCCGACATGCAGGCGCCCGGCGGCTACTTCTCGATCCGCGCGATCGTCAAGTCGGCACGCGCGATGCTGGGCCGCCCGGCGACGCGGATCAGCGGCGACATCACGCGCAAGGCAACCGGCTACCTGCTGCAACTGCGCGTCGGCGGCCGCGTGATCGAGCCCGTCGGCGGACCGCACCCGCCCGCGGCCGACATCGACGCGCTCATCCACGACGGCGCGCAGGACCTGCTGCAGGCGGTCGACCCGTTCGCGCTCGCCAGCTACTACTTCAACGGGCCGGAGGCCGGCACGCCGGCCCCCAACACGATGCGGCTGGTGCAGGCGGTGCTGCGCACCGAGCACGTCGAGGACCATGCGTGGGCCCATTCGCTGTGGGCGTCGGTGCTGCTGGGCCAGGGCCGCGAGGAAGAGGCGATGGAGAAGTATCGCGCCGCGCTCGACGCCGACGAGCGCATCGGCAGCCAGCACGCGCTCGAGAACCTCGCCAAGATGATGGTGCGGCATGGCTGCGAGGACGAGGCGCGGGCGCTGGTGGACAGCGTCGCGGCGCGCCGCCCGCCGCATCTCGAGAACCAGGTCGCGGCCGCCGTCGCCTACGGCCGGCTGGGCGCGTGGGATCGCGCGCTCGCCACTGCCGAGGCCGCGCTGCATCACCACCGCCACAGCGTGCTCGCGCACCAGATCCACGGCTACGCGCTGGCCGGGCTCCACCGCTACGACGAGGCGATCGAGGCGCTCCGGCACTCGCGCGACCTCGACCGCGCCAACAGCACGACCGAGTTCCTGCTCGCCTGGGTGCTGACGCAGGCCGGGCGGGGCGACGAGGCGGCGCGCATCGCGCACGAAGCCATCGACCGCATCCCCGGGGGCCACCAGCAACTGACGGCGCTGGGCTTCGCGCTGCTGGCGCAGGACAAGGCGGAGGAAGCCGCGACGGCGTTCGCGCACGCGGACCAGCGCTGGCCCGTGTTCGAGGTGTGCAAGCTGGGCTGGGGCGACGCGCTGCTCGCGGCCGGCGACGCGGCCGCGGCGATCCCCAAGTACGAAGCCGCGATCGCGCTCAATCCGCACCTGGGCCAGGCATGGCGCGGCTGGGGGCAGGCGCTGTCGCGGCAGGGCCGGCACGACGAGGCGCTGCCGAAGTTCGAGCGCGCGCACGCCGAGGACGGGAACGACCCGGCGACCTGCCGCGCATGGGCCGCGGCGCTGGCCACCCTCGGCCGCCCCGACGACGCCGACGCGCGATCCCGGCAAGCGGACGCCGTCGCCGCGCGCAACGCCGGCCTCGCGGGGCACCCGCGTCGGCACTGACGCCCCGCGGCCCCACCGCTGTCGGCGGGGGCCGGGATGCGGAAACCCGCGAATCGTCGGATAATTGACCTCCCCATCGAGGAGACAATAACCATGAACCAGCAACGACAGGTCGTCATCCTGAGCGGCGTGCGCACCGCCATTGGCGACTACGGCGGCAGCCTGAAGGACATTCCCCCGAGCGACCTCGCCGCCCGCGTGGTCCGCGAAGCGGTCAGCCGCGCGAAGATCGACCCGAAGGAAGTCGGCCAGTGCGTGATCGGCAACGTGCTGCACACCGAGCCCAAGGACATGTACATCTCGCGCCTCGCGTGCGTGAACGGCGGCCTGCCGCACGACACCGGCGCCTTCAACGTCAACCGCCTCTGCGGCAGCGGCATGCAGGCGATCGTCTCGGCGGCGCAGTACATCCTGCTGGGCGACACCGACACCGCCGTCGCCGGCGGCGCCGAGAGCATGAGCCGAGCCCTCTACGCGTCGATGACGCAGCGCTGGGGCGCGCGGATGGGCGACACCAAGATGATCGACATGATGGTCGGCGCGCTGACCGACCCGTTCGACGCGATGCACATGGGCGTGACGGCGGAGAACGTCGCCAAGCGCTGCGGGCTCACGCGCGAGCACCAGGACGCGTTCGCCGTGCAGAGCCACCAGCGCGCCGCGGCAGCGATCGCCGCCGGCCACTTCAAGAGCCAGATCCTGCCGATCGAGCTGAAGTCCCGCAAGGGCCCGGTGCAGTTCGACACCGACGAGCACGTGCGCGCCGACTCGTCGATGGAAGGCATGGCCAAGCTGAAGGCCGCGTTCATCAAGGAAAACGGCACGGTGACCGCCGGCAATGCATCCGGCATCAACGACGCCGCCGCCGCGGTGGTGCTGATGGAAGCGTCGGCCGCCGCCGCGAAGGGCTACAAGCCGATGGCCCGGCTGGTCGCGTACGGGCACGCCGGCATCGACCCGACGATCATGGGCCTGGGTCCCGTGAGCGCCGTGAAGCGCGCGCTGACGAAGGCCGGGCTGACGCTGGCCGACATCGACGTCATCGAGTCGAACGAGGCGTTCGCCGCGCAGGCGCTCGGCGTGTCGAAGGAACTCGGCCTCGACGCGGCGAAGGTCAACCCGAACGGCGGCGCGGTCGCGCTGGGCCACCCGGTCGGCGCCACCGGCTCGATCCTGACCGTCAAGGCCATGTACGAGCTGCACCGCACCGGCGGCCGGTACGGCCTCATCACGATGTGCATCGGCGGCGGGCAGGGGATCGCGGCGATCATCGAGCGGATGTAACGCCCGCCACGGCGACGATCCCGGCGGTTGCGGGTTCGGTCGGCGACGGAGGCAACAGGCAACGACGGGGGGCCGGGCTGCAAGCCTGGCCCCTTTTGCCGCGAGGGCACCGCAACCGGGTGCCCGGCGGGGACGAATCGCGCCCGCCCGCCGCGTCAGTTCGCGAATGCCTTCTTCAGGAAGCCGACCGCCGCCTGCGCGGCCTTGTCCCTCGCCCGCGTGTTGCCCTCGACGGTGGCGCCGATCGCGCCGCAGCCCTTGAGCGCCGCCGTGTACGCATCGCCCTGCAGTCGCGCCCCGGTGGTCCGGTCGTACGCATAGAGGGTGTCGATGTCGATCTCGAGCGGGCAATCGGCCTTCGTGCGCGTCGCGCCGGCGATGTAGTGGCGCTTGATGTCGTCCGCATCGAACTTGTGGTGCGCGCCTTCGATCGCGACGAACTCCACGGGCGTGCCGGCCTTGCCGATCCTGTCGGCGTAGTCCTGGCACGGCCCGATCGGCGTGTAGTCGTCGGCATCGCCGTGGATGAACAGCATCGGCGCCTTCGAGAACACGCCGGGCTTCACCACCAGCCGGAAGATGCCGGCGCAGCCGCCGCCGTAGGCGGAGATCGCGGCGGCGAAGCGCAGCCCGTCCGGCAGCTTCTGCGACGCGACGATCTTCTCGACCGACGCGCGCAGCGTCGCGGTGCCGCCGCGCGAGAAACCCATGATCGCGATCCGCTGCCGGTCGATGCGCGGGTGCGTCGCGAGCACGCGGAGCGCGGCGAACGCGGCGGCCACGTCCGCCGCGAACGGCACCTGCGACTGGTCGAGGGCGGTGCTCTGCACGCCGCGCGGGCCGAACATGTCGAGCGTGAACACCGCGATGCCCGCGGCGTTGAATTGCTTCGGCCAGAAATCGAGCTCCGCGCCGTAGATGCCGCCCGAGCCGTGCACCAGCACGACGGCGGGCACCTTGTCGCTGCCCGGCGGCAGGAACAGGTGGCCCACGATGTTCACCGCCTCGCCACCCTTGTTGCCCTGCATCAGCTCGGGAAGCGTCTTCGGCGTCCAGCTGGCGAATGCGTAGCGGCCGCCCGGCGGTCCGGCGGCGAATGTGGTCACGACCTCGGGCGCCTGCGCGTGGGCGACGAACGCGGCGCAAAGGCCCGCGCCTGCAGCCAGGGCGCGGACGCAACGCATCATCGTTGCAAGGGCATGCATATTTCGGCTCCTCGACAGGACGCTCCACATTGGGGCATCTGCAGTCTATCCGACGCGTGCCGCGAGCATTCCATTTCCTCAACATCCGGATCCCAAGACGGCATGATTCGGAGATAATTTCGCATCCGTCGCCATCCTTTCCGGAGACTTCCATGACCCCCGTCCTGCTCCGCACCGCCGTCGCCGCCGCCTGCCTCGCCGCCAACATCGCCGGCGCCCAGATCGTCCTGTACGAAAACGACAACTACGACGGGCGCACCTTCCGCGCGTCGAACAGCGTGTCGAACCTCAACGACACCGGGTTCAACGACCGCGCGTCATCGGTGATCGTGCGCGGCGGCCGCTGGCAAATCTGCGACAACGCCTACTTCGGCGGCCGCTGCGAGACGCTCGGCCCCGGTGAATATCCGTCGCTGCGCTCGATGGGGATGAACGACAAGGTTTCGTCGGTGCGCTCGCTGGGCTGGACGCCGGACGGCGGCGGCGGCTGGAACAGCGGCAACAACTCGAACAACAATTCCAACAACAACTGGAACAACTCGAACAACAACTGGAACAGCGGCGGGAACTGGGGCTCCGGCAACCGCGCCGTCCTCTATTCGAGCTACGACCTGCAGGGCCAGACCTTCGTCGTGAATCCGTCGGGCGTCTCGAACCTCGGCGACACGTATTTCAACGACAAGGCCCGCTCGCTGCGCGTCGAGTCGGGGTACTGGATCTTCTGCAGCGACGCCAACTTCCAGGGCAACTGCCACACCTACGGGCCCGGCGACTACCCGAACCTGCCGTCCGGGCAGAGCCACAGCATTTCGTCGGGCCGGCGGGTCTCCAACAACTATCCGTACCGCAGCAATCCGAACTGGGGCAACTGACGCACGATGCTTAACTTCCCGAAAACCGCGGCCGCTAGCCTGGTCCCAACCGGTCGGCGACGCGAAGCTCGGCATCCGCGGCCACGTCGCGCGGTCGTGGATCCGCAGCTTCGACGAACCGTCGTCCTTCCAGTCGTTCAGCGTGGCCGCGAACATCTGCTCGATCCGGGCCGACTACGCGCAGCCCACGTCGTACCGGATCGGCGAGCGCGCCGTGTCGTGGGTCGCCGATGGCGGCTACGCGGGCTTCTTCGGCGCCAATCGCGATGTGCTCGGCTTCGACGCGGTTGCCGAGGTCGGCGGCGGCATCGAGCTGCCGCTCTACACCGACAGGCTGAAATCCGAGCGGCTGCGCCTCGCCGCGGGGTACCTGTTCGGCCCGGACGTGAAGGGCTGGACCATCGGCCTGAGCCTCCGGTACTGACCCGGCGGCCACCGGTCGCGCCCGCCCGCCGCGGCAATGCCGCCGCCCGCGCCTCAATCATCGCCCAGCGAGGAACCCATGATCCACCGCATCGCTCTCGCCGCATTCGTAATGCTGGCCGCCCAGGCCCCGCTGCCAGGTCACGCGGCCGACGCTCCCGGCATCCGCAGTGAAACCGTCCAGTTCGCCAAGGGCGCGACGTCGGCGCAGATCCGCGGCTCGATCAAGGGCGACGCCGGCGTCGACTACAGGATCGACGCGCGCGCCGGACAGACGCTCAAGGTCGCGCTGAAGACGTCGAACAAGTCGGCCTACTTCAACATCAACCCGCCGGCCTCGGATATGTCGATGTTCGTCGGCAGCACCAGCGGTGGCGACGCCGCGGTGATGCTGCCCTCCGACGGCACCTACGTCGTGCGCGTGTACCTGATGCGCAACGCCGCGCGGCGCAACGAGACGGCGAGCTACACGCTCACGGTAGGCGTCACCGGCAAGCCCCTGCCGCCGCTGCCCGCGGCGAAGGACGCGCTCATCCCCGGCACGAAATTCCACGCCTCGGCACAAGTGCCGTGCCTGCCGCCGTTCGAGACGAAGCCGCAGCAGTGCGAGGCCTTCGTCATCCGGCGCGGCAACGACGGCACGGCGACGGTCGAGGTCCGGCTGCCGAATGCGCTGGTGCGGCGCATCCTGTTCGTCGCCGGCGTCCCGGTCGCCTCCGATTCGACCGAGCCGCCGACGCACGCGCGCGAAGGCGATCGCACCGTCGTGAAGTTCGGCACGGACGAGCGCTACGAGATACCCGACCCGCTGGTCCGGGGCGGCTAGCGCCGCAGGCACCCGCGGCCACGGCGCGCGCAGACACTCTTCGACCGGGCCGGAACGCTCAAGGCGCGCCGAGCAGCAGGTAGAGGCTCCACCGTCCGGCCCCGGCAAACCCGGCGCCCAGGTACGCCGGACCCAGGAAGGTGTCGGCACCGAGGAATCCCGAGGCGGACCAGAGGGTGCCCTTCGGCTGCTGCGGGTTGACGCGGTTATCGGCGATCCAGCCGATCTCCGCCGAGCCGCCCGCGTAGATGCCCGAGCCCAGGAGGTCGGGCAGCGGCAGGATCCGGTTGTAGTACATCGCGCGGCCGAACGCGAATTCCTGCCCCGCCAGCTGGTTGATCCGGTAGCCCGACAGCCGCAGCGGCCCGCCCAGCACGAACGACTCGTAGGCCGGCAGGTCGGACCCGAGCGCCGTGCCGCCCGACACGGCGAAGTTCAACGTGTGCCGTCCCCAGCTCTGCGTGACGCGCCCGCCGCCCTCCAGGCGCTGGTAGTCCTGCGCCGAGCCGAACGACGTCATTGCCGCGTAGGCGGTGCCCGCGAAGTTCCAGCCGTCCTTGGGGAACCAGGCGGCGTCGGCCTGGTCGACGAACAGCGCGGCACGCAGCCCCGCCGTCGTCTGCCGCAGCGACGGCAGGTCGGACGCCCCGGTGTCGGGCCGCGCGTAGACCTTCGACCACACGGGCCCGACGCGCGCCTGGCCCCAGGTGCCCAGCCTCGCGCCGGCGTCGACGCCGACCGAGCCCTGCGAGACCAGGTAGTCGGCGACCTTGTTGTCGCCTTCGAACACGCTGCGCATCTGCTGCCCGACGCTGGCGTTGGGCGCGACGAACCAGGTCCCGCTCTCGGTCACCGGCTGGAAGAACTGCGTGTAGAGGTGCGTGTTCTGCCCGACCTGCCCCTCGACCTCGAGCTCGCCGCCCAGGTGGTTGAGCCAGGTGCTGCGGTACTGGACCAGCGCGTTGAACTGGTTGTCGCCCTTGAAGTCGCTCGCGAGTGCCAGGCCGAAGCGCAGGTAGTCGGAACCCCAGGACTTCTCCTTCGGCTCGATGATCATCGCCCGCGGGCCGGTGTCGCCGCCGACGATCCGGTAGCTGATGCTCTCGTAGTCCTTGGTGCCGTAGATGCGGCGCAGGTCGGCGCCGACCTTCTCCTCGGTGAGAGGCTCGCCCGGCTTGCTCTCGACCAGCGCCAGCGCGACGGCGGGATTGGTCTTCTGCAGCCCTTCGATGCGGATCTCGTCGACGGTGCCGAGGCCCTTCGCCGCGACGACCTGCCGGCCGCGCAGCGCCGCGTACTGCGCGGGCGGCAGGCTGTAGCGCTGCAGCCTGCCGGCCAGCGCGCGGGTCGCCTCCTCGCCGATCCTGATTGCATCCGCCGAGCGGTCGAACTTGGCCGCGGAGATGTCGCCCAAGTCGGGCGCGATCAGGACGTCCCGGTCACCCATGCTCTTCAACTGCTTCTCGACGTTCTCCATGCCGAGGAAGTTGACCAGTTGCCCGACGACGGACAGGGCCGACGTGATCTCCGCGCGCTTCAGCGGCGGCGTGGAAATGTTGACGGCGATGACGACGTCGCCGCAGAGCTTGCGGGCGAGTTCGATGGGCAGGTTGTCGGCGATGCCGCCGTCGACCAGCAGCCGGCCGTCGATTTCCATCGGCGATATGGCGCCCGGCACCGACATGGAGGCGCGCATCGCCTGCGCCAGGCTGCCGCGGTCCAGCACCACGGCGCGGCCCGTCTCGATGTCGGTGGCGACGGCGCGGAACGGGATGGGCAGCTTGTTGAAGTCGGTGATGCCGAACGCCGGCGTGGACAGCGACCGGAAGAACGACTCGATCGAGACGCCGGCGATGACGCCCTTGGGCAGCGCCAGCCCGCCGTCCTTGACCCCGAACTCCGGCGCGAACAGCGTCTTGTAGTCGTCGATCTTGCGCTTGACGGCGATTTCCGTGCGCGGGGGGTGGTCGCGAAAGATCTCGTCCCAGTCGGCCGCGAGCACGAGCGCTTCCATTTCCTGCGGGGTCCGCCCGGCGGCGAACGTGCCACCGACGATCGAGCCCATGCTGGTGCCGGTCACGCAGCTGATCGGAATGCGCATCTCGTCCAGCACCTTCAGCACGCCGACATGCGCGATGCCACGGGCGCCGCCCCCGGACAAGACAAGGGCAATGCGGGGCATCGCCGCATTGCCCGCCACCGGGGACACGACGGGCAGCGCGGGCGAATCCGGCGGCGCCGCGGCCCCGGCGGTCGCCGCCAGGACGAGGGCGAGCCCGGCGCACAGGGCGAGCGCCCGCTCCAGATTCTTGGCAGTGGTCATCGCATGCTCCCGTGGATGTCTTAGCCGAATGATGAACCAAAACACCCCCGGCTCGCACCCGGTCCGCTGCCCGCGTCGATGAGGTCGGCGGACGCCGCCTCGGGCGCGGCGTGGTCGATGCGGGCCCGCGCCACGGGCTCCGCAGCCGGACCGTCGCCGACGGTCGCCGACGGGATAAGGCCGGGGCAGGAAGCCCGGCCGGGAACCCTTGCCGGCTAGGCTTGCCGGCGGCGGGCGAGCCCCGCCAGCAGGATGACGATCGCCAGCGCTGCCAGCGACAGCGGCGACAAGGCCGGCGTGGCGATCGCCGACGGCGGGACGATCCCGCCGCTCACTGCCGTCAGCACGACGTCGTTGCCGGTGCCGCCCGCGTAGCTGATGCGAAACGTGACGTTGCCCGCGACGAAGGTGGCGCCTTCAGGCAGGCCGCTGAAGGTCGTGCCCCCGACCACCGCATCGCTGCCGTCGTTGGCGATGATGGTGAACGTCGACCCGTTGAGAGGCACGAAACCGAGCGCGACGTCGAGCGTCCCCCCCAGCGCGACCGTGCCGGTGACGCTGGCCTGGTCGTACCCCGTGCCGGCGACGGGGCCGTTGAGCTCGACGTCGAAGTGCGTGCCGGCCGGCATCGCGAGATCGCCCGTGTGGATGATGCCGGGACCCGCGCCCGGCGCGAGATGGGCGGCACCCGCCAGCGTCACCGCGCCGACCGTGCCGGTTCCGCCGAGCGTGCCGCTGCCGTTGACCGCGACGGCCGTCGACGCGTCGACGCTGTCGAAGCGGAGGATGCCCGCGTTGACGGTGGTCGGGCCGGTATACGACGTCGCGCCGGTGAGGGTGGTGATTCCGGTCGCGTCGTGCACGACGCCGATCGTGCCCGCGAGCGGTGACGCGAACGTGTAGCTCCCGTCGGTCTGGCTGAACCTGACGTAGGCGCCCGACAGCGTGCCGGTGATGGTGACCGGGGTCGGCAGCGTTCCCGCCGCCGCGCCCGCGCCGATGTCGATGCCGCTCGCCTCGCCGATGGCGATCGCCGTGGCCAAGAGCGCGCCACCGGTCTTCAGCGCCAGCACGTTGCCGGTCGAACCCGCGACGTTGCCGATCACCAGCGCGTGCGCGTTGAACTGGGAGCCGGCGCCGGCCACCGTGACGTGATTGCCGTCGGACGTGGCGTCGTAGCCCAGGAAGCTGTTCCCGGTGACGTTGACGATCCCGCCGCCGGTGATGTCGAGGCCGCTGCCGGTGCCCCCGGCGCCCGCGCCGACCCGCAGCGTGCCGGAGACGTTCCAGGTCGATCCGGTGCCGTCGACGAAGGCGCCGTTGCCGGTGGGGCTTCCGGTGGCGCCGGTTCCGCCGCCGATCCGCACGTTCTTGCCCGTGACGACACCGCCGCTCTCGACGTGCAGCTCGTTGCCGTTGCCGCTGCGGCCGACGTAGAGCGTGCCGTTGGCGTTGGACAGCTGCGACCCGCCGCCGGTGACCCGGATCCGGTTGTTGTTGGCGCCCGTCGTCGCGCCGATCAGCGCGTCCTGCGTGTCGACGGCGACCTTGCCGGTCCCCGATACCGTCAGTTGATTCCCGCTGCTGGCGTATCCCAGGTACAGCACGCCCGTGCTCGTCCAGAGCGCGCCCGTCCCGGCCACCGTCGCCGTGTTGTTGGGCGCCGCGGCGACGAGGCCGAGCGTCGCGTCGACGTTGGTCACGTGCCCGCCAGTCTGCACGTTCAGCGCGTTGCCGCCGTCGCCGTAGCCGACGACGAGGTTGTTGTTGGCGGTCAGCGTGCCGGTGCCCGACACGGTGGCCGTGTTGCCCGTCGATCCGGCCAGCGCGCCGATGTAGACGTAGCTGGCGGAAGCCGCGCCGCCGGTGCCCACCGTGAAGACGTTGTTGGCGCCGGCATTGCCGACGTTCAGGTTCTCCACCACGGTCAGCGCGGAGGGAGTGCCGCTGATGACGAGGCTGTTGCCGTCGGACGGGCCGTTGACGCCGACGGTGGCGGAATTGCCGCCGCCGTTGACCGTGACCGAACCGCCGGCGCCGATGGTGACGGCCACCCCCGCGGGATTGTTGACGCCAACCCAGAAGCTGTTGTCGGCGACCTCCGCCGTGGTGATGGCGGGCGGACTGGCATCGAAGATCAGGTCCGTGGCCAGCGCCTGCCCGCATCCCGCCGCCAGCAGCGCCGAGAGGATTGCCCGGCCGGCGGCCTTGCGTGTCGAGGACGGCTTGCCGCGCGCGGCGGCGTTTTCATGCGCGACGACGAGCGCCTGGCGGGCGGCGGACCAGACGACGCGGTATCCCTTGTTCATGATGCGTTTCTCCTGTGAGCTCGGCGCCGTTGTCGAGGAGCTCAATCGGAGAGGACATGCAACCACCATGAAGTCCGGACCCGCCAAGCCACTGCCGGCTAGACTACCATGAGCGTGCAGGGGTTATTCCGGTCAGTTCGTGACCGTTGCCGACGATATCCGGCCCGGATGGTAGGTCTTCATCCGGTCGAGCTTCGCCGCGTAGAGGTCGTGGTCGCTGCGGGTGGTGCTCGTCTCCCGCGCGATCGCCAGGTGCTTCTTCGCGTTGTCGGTGTCGCCGAGTCCCATGTACGCGAGCGCCAGCCAGAAGTGGAACTCGTGGTAGTACGCGGCGCGATCGACTTCCTTCGCGAACAGGTCGCGCGCCTTCGCGATGTCGCCGGCCTTCATCGCCTCCCGGCCCTGGTTGAAGAAGCTGAACGGCGGATAGGGCTCGAGCTGCGCACGGCGCGCGTTGAGCGCGTCGGCCTCCGCGCTGCGGCCGAGATCGGCAAGCACGAGCGCGAGGTTCGCCATCACGCGCGTGTTGCCCGGCTCCTGCGCGAGCACGTAGGCGAGGATCCGCAGGGCGGCTTCGGGGTTGCGATGGCGCTGGTAGATCGCCCCCACCGTGTTGTACGCGGAGAGGAACTTCGAATCCTGCCGGATCGCGGCGCGCGCCCACCCGTACGCGTCGTCGAGCTGCCCGGCCGTCAGCGCCTCGACCGCGCGGTTGTTCATGTACATCGCGATGATCCTGTCCTCGCCGATGACCATCGTGTGCAGGCCGCGCAGGTTCCGCGGCGGCAGGAAGTCGATCGTCATCAGGTCGGTCTCGCTCTTGCCGAAGCCGCCGTCGACCTGCTTGCGGCCGAGCGTCAGGTTGACGTGGCCGATCGCGTAGTAGATGTCGCCGCTGCGGCTCCAGGTCTCCTCGGCGAACACCGACTGGAAGCGGACGGTGAGCCCCAGGTCCTTCGCGAACGCCGCGGTCATCAGCACCAGCGACAGGCAGTTGCCCGCGCGGGCGTCGAAGGCCTCCGCGGCGTTCCTCGTCATCGCGGAATCGTATTCGAGCTGCAGCTGGCCCTTGCCGTAGAGCGCGGCGAAGAGTCCCTGCTGGCGGCCGCGGGAGCGCAGCTCCCCGGTGAGTTCGCCGTCGAGGTAGCGGCGCATCGCGGGGCTCGTCGCCAGCACGTCGGCGGCATCGATGCGCACCGACGGCGGGCGGAACAGCGCATCGTCGAACAGCGCGGCGGCGGGCGGCGGCGAGGGCGCCGTCGCGCAGCCGCCGGCCAGCGCGCAGCACAGAAGGACGATCCAAGTCTTCATCCGGCACCTCCACGTCGGCGGGCCGCCTGCAGCGGAGGCGGCGTCCGGTCGGGCACGGGAAGATCATTCTATCCCCAACGCCCGCGCCGGCCGCGGCCGCGTTTGCCGGCCCGGTGCGCCGTCAGGCAAACTGCCGTTTTCCGGGAGAGGGCACCGCTGCAGCCGCAATCCGCGATACGCGGCTTCGCCGCCCGCTGCGCGCTCGCTGCCGCCGCCGCGGTGCTGCTCGGCGCGTGCGTCGGCGAGGACACCACGCCCGCCGCCACCGAATACCGGATCGCCGTGCAGCGGACGATGGCGCAGTACCGGGTTCCGGGCGCCGTGGTCGCCGTCCGCGTCCCCGGCGAGGCGGAGTGGCGCGAAGGCTTCGGCGTCGGCGACGCGGAACACCGCGTGCCGATCGACCCGGACGCCTACTTCTCGATCCGCAGCCTCACGAAGTCGATGACGGTGACGCTGATCCTGCAGCTCGTCCGCGACCAGGCGATCGGGCTCGACGACCCGATCTCGCGCTACGTGCCGGGCATCCCCAACGGCGACCGGATCACGCTGTCGCAGCTGGCCGGCATGGCATCGGGCGTGAAGAACTACACGCTGGTCGGGCCGGAGCTGCAACGGATCCGCATGTCCCGCTCACGGGCGGCGACCAGCGGGCCCAAGTACGGCCGCTACGGGCTCGGCATCGGCCAGCTCGACGGCTGGTGGGGCCACACCGGCGAGGCGCTCGGTTTCCAGGCCGCGGTGTTCCGCGAGCCGGCGTCGGGCGCCGTGATCGCGGTGCTGCTCAACTCGTCGCAGACGGACAACGTCGCGACGGAGATTTTCCAGGCGGTGGCGGGCGTCGTCGCGCGGCGCTGACCCGGCGCCGCGCAGCCCGTAGACCGGCCGATTACGTAGCCCGGTTACGACCCGGTTGCGGCCGGCTACGCCTTCTTCAGCTCGTGATTCTTGAGCGGCAGGTCGCGGATGCGTTGGCCGGTCGCCGCGAAGACGGCGTTCAGCACCGCCGGCGCCGCCACCGCGATCGTCGGCTCGCCGACGCCGCCCCAGAACCCGCCCGACGCGACGATCACCGTCTCGACCGCCGGCATCTCGTCCAGCTTCAGCACCCGGTAGTCGTGGAAATTGGACTGCTCGATCCGGCCGTCCTTGACCGTGCACTCGCCGAACAGCGCCGCCGACAGGCCGTAGGCGAACGAGCCCTCGACCTGCGCCTCGATCTGCTGCGGGTTGACCGCGTAGCCGGGGTCCGTCGCCGCGACGATCCGGTGCACCTTCAGCACGCCCTTGTCGCTCACCGAGACCTCGGCCACCGCGGCGACGTAGCTGCCGAAGCCCATCGTCTGCGCGATGCCCCGGTACATGCCCTTCGGCAGCGGCTTGCCCCAGCCCGCGCGCTCGGCCGCGGCGTTGAGCACCGCGAGATGCTTCGGGCTGGTTGCCATCAGCTTGCGCCGCAGCGCCAGCGGGTCCTGCCCGGTCGCATGCGCGATCTCGTCGATGAAGCACTCGAGGTAGATCGCATTCTGGTTGAGGTTCACGCCGCGCCAGAAGCCCGGCGGGACGTGCGGGTTGCGCATCGCGTGGTCGATCAGCAGGTTGGGAAAGCTGTAGCCGATCGACGCTTCGGGGCCCGGCGGATTGAGCCCCTGGAACACGATCGGGTCCTTGCCGTCCTTGATGTTGCCGGGCGCGATGCCGGCGAGGATCGACTGCCCCGAGATTCGCATGTGAAGCGCAGTGATGTTGCCGTCGCGGTCGAGCCCGGCCGCGAGCCGGCACTGCGTCACCGGGTGGTAGCGCCCGTGCTGCACGTCCTCCTCGCGCGACCAGATCAGCTTGATCGGCGTGCCGGGCATCGCCTTGGCGATCTCGACCACCTGCCGCACCCAGTCGTGGACGGCGCCGCGGCGGCCGAAGCCCCCGCCCAGCATCAGCTTGTAGACCTCGCACTGCGCGAGCGGCAGCCCGGCCGCCTCGGACGCGGCGGCGAGCGCCGCCTCGGCGTTCTGCGTCGGCGTCCACACCTCGCACTTCTGCGGCGTCCACACCGCCGTCGCGTTCATCGTCTCCATCGTCGCGTGGTTCTGGTGCGGGTACGAGTAGACGGCTTCGATCCGGCGCGCGGCCGCGGCCAGCGCCGCCGGCGCATCGCCGTTGGCGTTGCCCACGACGGCGTCCTTCGCGTCGAGCCCGGCCTTCAGCACCGCGGCGAACTTCGCCGACGAGGCCGCGGCATTCGGTCCGTAGTCCCACTCGATCTTCAGCGCGTCGAGCGCGGACCTGGCGTGGTACCAGGTGTCGGCGACGACGGCGACCGCCGAGTCGCCGACCCGCACCACCTTCTTCACGCCCCGCATCTTCAGCACCGCGGCGGCGTCGAACGACTTGACCTTGCCGCCGAACACCGGGCAGTCGCTGATCGCCGCGTTCAGCATCCCCGGCATCCGGAAATCGCTGCCGTACATCTGCGCGCCGGTGACCTTGGCGACGGTGTCGAGCCGCGCCAGCCGGCGGCCGACGAGCTTCCAGTCCTTCGGGTCCTTCAGCGCGACGGTGGCCGGCGGCTTCAGCTTGCCCGCGGCGCCGGCGACCTTGCCGTAGGTGACCGTGCGGCCCGTCGGCTTGTGCGTGATCACGCTGGCGGCGGCGCTGCACTCGGCCGGGGGTACGCCCCAGGCGTCGGCGGCGGCCTGCACGAGCATCGCGCGCGCCGTGGCGCCGCCCTTGCGCACGTAGTCCTGCGACTCGCGGATGCCGCGGCTGCCGCCGGTGGAGAAGCTGCCCCACACGCGGTCGCGCCGCAGGTTCTCGCCGGGGGTCGGGTACTCGGTCGTGACGCGACTCCAGTCGCAGTCGAGCTCCTCGGCGACGAGCTGGGCGAGGCCGGTCAGCGTGCCCTGGCCCATCTCGGAGCGCGCGATGCGGACGACCACGATGTCGTCGGGCTTCACGACGACCCAGGCGTTGATCTCCGGCGCGGCGGTGCCCTGCGCGCTCGCCTCGCCGGCGAACGACACGTGGAAGCCGACGACGAGGCTGCCGGCGGCGGCAGCGGAAGCGCCGAGGAACCGGCGGCGGGTGATGGCGACCACAGGACTCTCTTCGCGCTGCGCGCTCATGTATTCGCTCTCGGGGCGGCCCTTCGTGCTCATGACTTCGCTCCTTCGACGTGCTGGATCGCGAGCCCGGCGCGCGAGGCGTCGCCGCCCTGCGTGGCCACCTTGATCGCCGCGCGCACGCGGTTGTAGGTGCCGCAGCGGCAGATGTTGGTCATCGCGGCGTCGATCTCCGCGTCGGTCGGCTTCGGCGTCGCCTGCACCAGCGCCGCGGCCGCGAGGATCATGCCCGACTGGCAGAAGCCGCACTGCGGCACGTCGAGCGCCACCCATGCCTTCTGCAGCGGATGCGAGCCGTCCGGCGACAGCCCCTCGATCGTGACGATCTTCTGCGTCGGATCGATCGTCGCCAGCGGGCGCACGCACGAGCGCACCGGGACCCCGTCGATGAGCACGGTGCAGGCGCCGCACTGCGCGATGCCGCAGCCGTACTTGGCGCCGGTGAGCAGCAGCTGCTCGCGCAGCGCCCACAACAGCGGCATTTCGGGTTCGACATCGAGGTCTACTGTCTTGCCATTGACGTTCAGGCGTGCCATCGCGTGGTTTCCTCGGAGTGGAGATTACGGGACTGAGGTACGACTGCGGCGAACCGGATTCTGGCCAGTTTTCGAGGCCGGTGCCGGGGTGGACAACGCGCCTGCCAGGCGCCGGCCGGTCAGGGGATGTCGGTGACGTCCCCGGCAAGGCCTTCGTGATGCGGATGCGGCACGTGCGGCGGCTGCAGGGGTGCGGCGCCGACGGGCACGGTGCGGGCCAGGAATTCGACGACCGCGTTCACGAACGCATCGTTGCGATCACCCGCGACCATGTGCGCGGCGCCGGCGACGTTCACGTACTCGGCGCGCGGGCACAGCGCCAGGAAGGCCTGCGCGCCGTCCTCGGCCAGGAGGTCGGAGGCGCCGCCGCGCACCAGCAGCACGGGCAGGCGCAGGTTGCGCGCACAGGCGGAGAGCCGGGCCTGCCGGCCGTCGAGATCGCGGCTCGCCTGCCGGTAGCGCGGGTCCCAGTGCCAGTGATACTTCCCGTCGGCGCCGAGGCGCACGTTCTTGGCGAGGCCGTCGAGCGTGCGCGGCCGCGTCCGCTGCGGCTGGTAGGAGGCGATCGCCGCCGCCACTTCGTCGAGCGAGTCGAAGCCCTCCGGCTTCTGCGCCATGAATGCCTGGATCCGGTCGACGCCCTCGGGCTCGATCCGCGGCGCGACGTCGACCAGCACCAGCGCGGTCGCGTCGACCCGGTCCTCGCCGACGGCGACGAGGCTCGTCCCGCCGCCCATCGAGGCGCCGACCAGCACCGGGCGCCGGCCGCCGTGCGCGGCGACGACGCACTGCAGGTCCTCGACCATCACGTCCTGGCCGTAGACGCCGTCGTCCGCCCAGTCGGAATCGCCGTGGCCGCGCGCGTCGAACGCGATCACCGCGTAGCCGGCGGCGCCCAGTTCCTCGCCGGCGCGCTTCCACGCGTGCCGCGTCTGCCCGCCGCCGTGCTGCAGGATCACGAGCGGCCCCTGCGGGTCGCCCCACGAGTCGCCTGCCAGCCGCAGGCCGCGTGCGCCCTGCCAGTAATGCATCGGTTCCGGCGTACCCGGAAGTCTTGTGCCCGCGCCCATCGCATTGCTCCGTCAGGGTTTCGTGCGCGGGGGACGCGCGCCGCGCGCCTCGCCTCGCACCTCGCCCCCATGGTAACGCACGCGCGCGGCGGTCGACGCGGCGATGCAACACCGAAACCCGGGCGCATCGCCCGTCGACCCGGTGCGGCTGCCCCGTTAGGCCGGTCGGACTTGTGCATGACAGTAAAATATGTATCATGCTGAGAACTGTTTGCAGTCGCCGCAAGCGGACGCGCCGGCGCCGTTCCTGCGCTGCAGGCGCGAATCCAAGGGGAGGGAAGCGAGGTGAAACCGCCGCCGTTTCAGTATCACCGGCCGCAGTCGGTGCAGCAGGCGCTGCAGGTCCTGCACGGTCACGACAACGCGCGCGTCATCGCCGGCGGACAGTCGCTGATGCCGATGCTCAACATGCGGCTCGCCGCACCCGACCACCTGATCGATCTCGCCGGCATCGGAAGCCTCGCCTACATCGCCGAGCAGGGCGACACGATCGCGATCGGGGCGATGACCACGCAGCGCACGATCGAATTCTCGGAAGTGACCAGGCGCCGGTTGCCGCTGCTGGCGGAGGCGATCCTTTCCGTCGGCCACAGGCAGACGCGCAACCGCGGGACTCTCGGCGGGAGTCTGTGCCACCTTGATCCGTCGGCCGAACTGCCCCTCGTCGCGATGGCGTTCGGCGCGACCGTGCGCGCGACTTCCGTCGCCGGCACGCGCGACATTCCAATGGCCGAATTCGCCGCTGACTTCATGACGCCGGCGATCGAGCCCGGCGAAATCGTCACCGAGGTCCGCTTCTCACCATGGCCATCGGGGCATGGCGCCGCATTCATCGAGTTCGCGCGGCGGAAAGGGGACTTCGCGGTGGTCGCCGTGGCGGCGATGCTCGCGCTCGGACCGGACGGCCGCATCGAGCGCGCGGCGCTTGCCGTCGGCGGCGTCGGGCCGGTCCCGGTCCGGGTGAGCGACGCCGAAGCGATGTTGGTCGGCAACGCGCCCGACGCCGCGCTGTTCGCGCGCGCCGCCGCGCCCTGCGCGGCGATCGAGCCGCTGACCGACCCCCACGCCCCGCCCTGGTACCGGCGCCGCGTGGCGTCGACGCTCGCGCGGCGAGCGCTGGAAACCGCCGCGCAGCGCGCGAGGGGCACGTCCCATGGCTGACGCGCCACCGACCTCCCCGATCAAGGTCCGCGTCAACGGTGCCGAGCACGCCGGCGACGTCGAGCACCGCCTCACGCTCGCCGATTTCCTGCGGCACGAACTGCACCTGACGGGAACCCACCTTGGCTGCGAGCACGGCGTGTGCGGCGCCTGCACCGTGCTGGTCGACGGCGTCTCGATGCGCAGTTGCCTGCTGCTGGCCGTGCAGGCCGACGGCCGTTCGATCACCACGGTCGAGGGCCTCGCCGCCGCCGACGGCCAGCTCAATGCACTGCAGCTCGCGTTCTGGGACCGGCACGGCCTGCAGTGCGGCTTCTGCACGCCGGGGATCCTGATGAGCCTGACGGAATTGCTGCGCGACAATCCCGACCCGACCGAGGCCGAGGTGCGCGACGTGCTGTCGGGGCACCTGTGCCGGTGCACGGGCTACCAGAACATCGTCGCCGCGGCGCTGGACGCGGCAGCGGCGCTGAAGCGCCAGGCCGCGCCATGAGCGCCGGCCCGCCCCAGCCGCGCGCCATCGGCCGCCGGATTCGCCGCACCGAGGACCCGGCGCTGCTCCGTGGCCAGGGCCGCTTCATCGACGACATCCGGATCCCCGGCACGCTGCACGCCGTGTTCGTGCGCAGCCCCCACGCGCACGCGCTGATCCGCTCGATCGACTCCGACGCCGCGCGGGCGCGGCCGGGCGTCGCGGCGGTCTACACGGCCGCCGACCTGCTGCGCGTGCTGGTGCGGATGCGGCTGCCGCTCGCGTTTCCCGAGGGAACGCTGCCCGCCGACGTGATGCCGCTGGTGCTCGCCCCGCGCGAGGTCACGTACGTCGGCGAGACCGTCGCGATGGTGATCGCGTCGTCGCGCTACCTGGCCGAGGACGCGGCCGACGACGTGTTGGTCGACTACGAGACCCTGCCGGCGGTCGTGGACCCCCGCGCCGCACTGGCGGCCGACGCGCCCAAGGCCTGCATCGAGGCGGCATCCAACCTGTTCAAGCATTTTCGCGTCGGGTACGGCGACTGCGACGGCGAATTCGCGGCAGCGAAGCACGTGTTCCGCGAGACGCTGTTCCAGCATCGCGGCGCGGGCCACCCGATGGAGGGGCGCGGCGTGCTGGCGACCGTCGACCCGGGCGCCGACACGATGACCGTCTGGTCGTCGACGCAGATGTCGCACGAGGTGCGCAACAACATCGCCGAGTTGATGGGCGTCGAGGAGGACCGCGTGCGCGTCATCGCGCCCGACGTCGGCGGCGGTTTCGGCACCAAGTTCCTGGTCTATCCGGAGGAGATCGCGGTCGCCGCCGCGGCGAAGCTGCTGCAGCGACCGGTGAAGTGGATCGAGGACCGGCGCGAGCACTTCGTGAGCGCGATCCACGAGCGCGACCAGTACTGGGAGCTCGAAGTGGCCGTCGACGGCGATGGCGTGCTGCGCGGCGTGCGCGGCCTGATGACGCACGACCAGGGCGCGTTCGCGCCCCACAGCATCAGCGTTCCCTACAACAGCGCGAGCTCGCTGTCGGGCCCCTACATCATTCCGTCGTACGGCATCGACGTCGACGTCGTGCGCACGAACAAGGTGCCGGTGATCCCGGTGCGCGGCGCCGGATACCCCCAGGGCACGTTCGCGATCGAGCGACTGCTCGATCTCGTCGCGGCGAAGCTCGGCATCGACCGCGCCGAGGTGCGCCGGCGCAACCTGGTGCCGCCCGAGCGCATGCCTTACGCGGCAGGGCTCATCAGCCGCGCCGGCGTGCCCGTGGTCTATGACAGCGGCGACTACGAGACCTGCCAGAGGAAGGCGCTGGCGGCTGCCGGCTATGCCGACTTTCCGGCGCGGCAGGCCGCCGCGCGCCGCGATGGCCGGCTGCTCGGGCTCGGCTTCGCGCACGGTGTCAAGTGCACGGGCCGCGGCCCGTTCGAGTCCGGCACCGTCCGCGTCTCCACCACCGGCCGGGTCTCCGTCTACACCGGCGCGATGGCGATGGGTCAGGGCCTGAAGACCACGCTCGCGCAGATCTGCGCGGAGCAGCTCGGCGTCGACGTCGACGCGATCGACGTCACCTGCGGCGACACCGCGTTCGTCTCGCTCGGCATCGGCGGCTACGGCAGCCGGCAGACGATCATCGCCGGCTCGTCGGTGCATCTTGCCGCCGGCGCGGTGCGCGAGAAGGCGCTGAAAGTCGCCGCGCAACTGCTCGCGCCGGCGACCGACTTCGTGCTGGCCGACGGCAGCGTCTGCGTCGCCGGGCACCCGGAGCGCGCGGTGTCGCTCGGCCGCATCGCCCACTCGCTGCACGGGGTCGCCGGCTACAAGTTTCCGGACGGCGTTGAGGCGGGGCTGGAAGCGACATTCCACTTCACCGTCGACGACATGGCGTATGCGAACGCCTTCCACGTCTGCGAGGTGGAGGTGGACGCCGAGACGGGGCACGTGCAGGTCGTCCGCTACATCGCGCTGCACGACAGCGGCAAGGTGATCAGCCCGCAGATCGCCGAGGGGCAGGTGCACGGCGCCGTCGTGCACGGGATCGGCAACGCGCTGTTCGAGTGGATGGGCTACGACGAGAACGGCCAGCCGATCACCACCACGTTCGGCGACTACCTGCTCGTCACCGCGACCGAGGTGCCGAACATCGAGGTGCTCGCGCACGAGACGCTCTCCCCGCTCAATCCGCTGGGAATGAAGGGCGTCGGCGAGGTCGGCGTGATCCCGGTCACCGCGGCGGTGATATCCGCGATCGAGAGCGCCCTGCAGCCGCTCGCCGTGCGCATCCGCGAGACGCCGCTGACGCCGGTGCGACTGCTGGAGCTCATCCTGCAGGCGCAGTCGGACCCGGCCGTCCCGCAGGCGCGCTGAGCGATGAAAGCCCGGTGGGAATGGCTGCTGATCCCCCCCCTGGTGGTGTCGTCGCTGCTGCTGCTCGTTTCGCAGTCCGTGTTCCTGCAAGGGAGCTTCCGCAAGGACCTCGGCGTTGGCCGGCTCGGCAGCGACTTTTCGCTGTTCAACTACGCGCAGGTGCTCGCCGACCCGTACTATCTCGAGACGCTCAAGCTCTCGCTCCTCGTCTCCGCCGCGGCCACCGTGCTCACGCTGCTGCTCGCGTTCCCGGTCGCCTACGTTATCGCCCGGATGCGCAGCCGCTGGTCGGTGATCCTGCTGGCGGCGGTGGTGACCTCGTCGTTCGTCACCATCGTCATCAAGGTGCTTGGCATCATCCTGATCTTCAGCAACAACGGGCCGTTCAACCGGATGATGATGTGGATCGGCGCCTACACCGAGCCGGTCTCGATCATCGGCACGTTGCCGGGCGTGGTTATCGGACTCATGTACTACTCGTTCGGCTTCGCGGTGCTCCTCTTCTACAGCGTCGTCGTCACGGTGCCGCGCTCGGTGGAGGAAGCGGCGGAGGTCCACGGCGCCAGCCGGCTCCAGGTCTTCGCGCAGGTCGTGCTGCCGCTGGCGATGCCCGGCATCGTCGCCGGCGCGCTGATGATCTTCAACGTGAGCATGGGCGGCTTCTCGTCGACGGCGCTGATCGGCGCTGGCAAGGTGCTCACGCTGCCCGTCGTGATCCAGCGGACGATGCTGCTCGAGACGAGCCTCGGGATGGCGGCGGCGCTGGCCGCCCTGCTGCTCGTCTCGGTGCTGCTGATCAACTTCGCCTCCGTCGCGATCGCCCGGCGCTCGCACAAGGGACTTGTGGTCTGACGATGCGCCTGCCTGCGTACAAGCTGCGGCGGCGCATCGGCAGCATCTCGGTGCTGGCGATCGCGTACCTGTTCCTGCTCGGGCCGATCCTGTTCGTGATGATCGCGTCGTTCGACTACGGCAGCCGCGCCTACGTCGTGTTCCCGCCGGAGACATTCACGCTCGACTCCTACCGCCACATTCCCGGGCGCTACTGGAGCGCGCTGAGGACCAGCATCATGGTCGCGTGCGCCTGCGCGTTCTTCGCCACGATGATCGGCGTGCCGGCCGCGATCGGCATCGTCCGCGGAAACATGCGTGGCAAGGGGCTGCTGCTGGCGCTCTTCCGCGCGCCGCTGCAGATCCCCGGCGTGGTGTCCGGCGTCGCCTTCCTGCAAGCCTACTATGCGATCGGCAACCTGACCGGCTGGTACGCCAACGGGACGTTCGCCGGCTTTGCGATCGCGCACGTCTTCGCGGCGACGCCCTACGTGATCGGCACGCTGGTCGCGGTACTGCAGCGCTTCGACGGCGCGCTCGAGGAAGCCGCGCTGACGCTGGGGGCCTCGCGCCTCGCCACGTTCCGCCAGGTGACGCTCCCCGTGCTGCGGCCCGCGCTCTTCGCCGGGGCGCTGTACGCATTCATGCTCTCGTTCGGCGAAGTGCCGATGTCGGTGTTCCTCGCCGGGAGCAGCTACGTGACCTTTCCGGTCGAGGTGTTCAACACGATGCAGATGGACTTCGAGCCGACGGTACTCGCCGTCTCCACGCTGGTGACCCTCGCCTCGCTTGCCGTGGTCGTGCTCGTTCAATGGGCTGTAGGTCTGGGCAGTTTCGTGAAGACCGAGCCCGTCGACTAACCGCTTTTCCTGGAGTGCGCCATGAACAAGGGATCCACTTTCGCCAACGTCGCCGGTGCGTTGCTCGGGGTTGCGCTGCTGTGCGCAGCGACCGGCGCCCAGGCGGGGAAGTTCGACGGCGTCACCATTAAGTTCGCCACGTTCGGCGGCAAGTGGCGCGACATCGTCGAGAAGCACGTCGCGAAGCCGTTCGAGGCCGAGGGCGGCAAGATCGAGTTCGTCACCGGCCAGCCGGCGAACAACATGGCGAAGCTCATCTCGGCACGCGGCCAGGAGGCGCCGTTCGACATCATGGAGACGATGGACAACCTGATGCCGCAGTTGGTGGAGGGCGGGTTTCTCGAGAAGCTCGACCTCAGGAAGATCCCCAACGTGACCACGATGAACCCCAAGCACTACGACGCGAGCCGCGTGATGGTGTGGATCACCGAGGAAGGCATCGTCTACAACACCGCGAAGTTCAAGGAACAGGGCATCGCGCCGCCGGCGAAATATGCGGACCTCGCCAATCCCAAGCTCAAGGGCAAGGTGTCGGTGCCCGACATCAGCGCGGGCGGCGCCATTCCGGCGATCGTCGGGTTCTCCTACGAGGCCGGCGGCAACGAGACGAACATCGAGCCCGGCCTCGACCTGATCGCGAAGATCGCGCCGGCGAGCTACTGGTCGTCGTCGTCGAACCTGCAGACGCAACTGCAGAACGGCGACATCTGGGCCGCCGCGGCGCAGGCGGGCAACGTCCAGCGCCTGAAGGGCGAGGTTCCGCTCGGCATCGCGTTCATGCCGGTCGGCGGCAAGTCCGGCGTGCTGAAGCAGGGCTACCTCGTCAAGATCAAGGGCACCAAGCATCCCGAGGCCGTCGAATGGCTGATCAACACGTTCCTCGCGCTGCCGATGCAGGTCGCGGTGTCGACCGATGGCGGGCAGATTCCCGTCACGGCCCCCGCGCTCGCGGAGATCCAGCGGGACGCGAGCCTCGGGTTCATGCGCCTCAAGCCGCAGGAGATCGACGGGATGTACCAGGTCGACTACACGAAGGTCGACCAGACCGCGTACGTCCAGAAGTGGAACCGCAAGCTCGGCCGCCGCTAGGCGCGCCCGCGGAGCATCCTGATGCCGACACCGAAGGTCCTGCTCGAAAAAGTGGAGGGTCGCTACGGCGACACTGTCGCGCTGCGCGCGCTCGACCTCGGCGTGGCTGAAGGCGAGTTCCTGACGCTGCTGGGGCCCTCCGGGTGCGGCAAGACGACCACGCTGCGGATGATCGCCGGCTTCGTCGACCCCTCCGCCGGCCGGATCCTGATCGACGGCAAGGAGATCACGCACCTGCCGCCGAACAAGCGCGAGGTCGGGATGGTGTTCCAGAACTACGCGCTGTTCCCGCACCTGTCGATCGGCGACAACATCGCGTTCGCGCTGAAGCAGCGCGGCGTCGCGCCGGCGGAGCGCCGCAAGCGCGCCGCGGCGCTGCTCGAGCTCGTCCAGCTGCCGGGCATGGGGGGCCGCTATCCGGGGGAACTCTCCGGCGGCCAGCGGCAGCGCGTGGCGATCGCCCGCGCCATCGCCCACCCGCCCAAGATCCTGCTGATGGACGAGCCGCTCGGCGCGCTCGACCTCAAGCTGCGCGAGGCGATGCAGTTCGAGTTGCGCGACCTGCAGAAGAAGCTCGGCATCACGACGCTGTACGTCACGCACGACCAGACCGAGGCGATGGCGATGTCGGACCGCATCGTGGTGATGAACGGCGGGCGCGTCGAGCAGATTGGCGCGCCGGAAGACATCTACCACCGCCCGGCAAGCCGCTTCGTCGCCGATTTCGTCGGCCGGATCAATTTCCTGCCTGCGGTGGGTGGCGCCGACGCGGCGCTGCACGTGGCCGGCGCGTCCGTCGCGCCGCCTCCCGCCGCGCCACGCATCGCGAACGGCGTGCAATGCACGCTGGCGGTGCGCCCCGAGCACCTGCGGCTGCTGCCCGCCGGAGGCGCGGCTGGCGGCGGCAACGTGCTGCGCGGGCGCATCCTGCACAGCGTCTTCGCCGGCAGCCACGTGAGCATGGTCATCGACATCGCGGGCCTCGCGGTGTCGTTCGACAGCCGCGCCGGCGACCCGGTGCCCGCGATCGGCGCCGAGGCGTCCGTCTGCTGGCAGCCCGAGCACGCGATCGTGCTGGAAGGTCCCGGTCCCGCCGCGCCCGCGGGCTGATCAAGGAGGTTTCGTGCAAACACAATCGATTGCCTTTTCGGCACCCGCCCCTACGCCCGATGCGCTGCGCGCCCTGGTGCGCGCCGATCGCGTCCACCGCAGCGTCTACACGGACCCCGCGATCTTCGACCTCGAGATGCGCGAGGTCTTCGGTCGCGCGTGGGTGTTCGTCGGCCACGAGTCCCAGGTGCCCGCAGCGCACGACTTCGTTGCCGCGCGGATCGGGGCCGAGGCGGTTCTGATGACGCGCGACGGCGAAGGACGAATCAACGTCATCTTCAACCGCTGCGCGCACCGCGGCCTTCAGGTTTGCCCGATGGAGCGCGGCAACGCGAGCCTGTTCCGCTGCGCCTATCACGGTTGGGCCTACCGCTCGAACGGGGTGCTGGCCGCGATCCCGCAGCGGAAGAGCTATCCGGCCGACATCGACTTCGCTTCGCCGGAGTACTCGATGCGGCGCGTGCCGCGCGTGGACAGCTATCGCGGCTTCGTGTTCGCCAGCCTCGCGTCCGACGGGCCCACGCTCGCGGAATACCTCAACGGCATCACCACCAGCATCGACGACCTCGTCGACCGCGCGCCCGACGGCGAGATCGAGTTCATCGGCGGCGTCAGCAAGTACATCATCCGCGCCAACTGGAAGACGCAGATCGAGAACGGCGTCGACCTCCACCACGGCTCCTACACGCACGCGTCGACGCTCGACCGCGACGGCCGCCAGTTCACGCGCTACGGCGGCGGGCCCAAGCTGCTCGAGCGCGAGAGCCGGGCGATCGACTGGGAGAGCTTCGGCGTCGTCGGCTTTCCCTACGGCCACGGCTACCAGGGGCGCCCGCCCGTCGAGACGCTTCCCGGCGGACCGGTCTACGAGGAGTACGTGCGTCGCCTCGAAGCAAAGCACGGCCCCGAGCGCACCCGGGAAATCCTGCACTACGACCGCTTCAACAGCGTCATCTATCCGAGCATGACGTTCCAGGCGTTCGGGCAGCACGTGCGAGTCGTGCGGCCGATCGCCGTCGACCGCACCGAGATCCGCGTCTACCCGGTCGGGCTGAAAGGCGCGCCGGACGCATTGAATACGGCCGCGATCCGCTCGCTGGCGGCGACGCATTCCGCCGCCTCGATGATCCAGACCGACGACGTCGAGGTGTTCGAGCGCGCGCAGCGCGGGCTGTCCGGAAGCGGCAACGAGTGGGTGCTCTTCGCGGGCCACCTCGGCACCGAGGTACCGTGGAAGGAGGGCGGCTGGCGGGGCATGGGCACGTCCGAGTTCGTCTCGCGGATCCAGTACACGCAGAATTGGCTGTCGTACATGTGCGGAGGCCACGGCAATGAGTAGCCCCCTGCCCGCATCCGGCCCTACGAGCCTGCCCGATTGGCGCGAGGTCGAGCAGTTCATCTACCGCGAGGCGCGGCTCCTCGACGAACGGCGCCTCGACGAATGGCGCGACCTCTTCACCGAGGACGGCTTTTACTGGGCCCCGACCGACCACGACCAGGCGAGCCCCGACGACCGCGTCTCGCTGTTCTACGACACGCGCGCGACGATGGCGGCGCGCATCAGCCGACTCGCGCATCCCGACGTCCATGTGCAGTTCCCGCCGTCGCGCACCGCGCACCTGGTGTCCAACATCGAGATCGACCCGCAGCCGGACGGTTCGTTGCGCGTCCACGCTGTTTTCTTCATGGGCGAATACCGCCACACCGAGCCGCGCTGGTACGGCGGCCGCTACGAATACACGCTGCGTCGCATCGACGGGGCGCTCAGGATCGCGCGCAAGAAGGTGGTGCTGGTCGACTGCGACGCGGCGTTCACCGCGATGGCGGTCTACCTGTGAGCCGCCGCCGCGCGGCGCCGCGGGCCAGCGGCCGGGGTCACGCGTGCGGCCACGGCGTGCCCGGGAGCCGCTCGTGGAAATGACCGGCGAGCAGTTGATCCCGGCGCTGCAGACGGACGTCTGGCTGGCGCTCAACGACCCCGAGACGCTGAAGGCTTGCATCCCCGGCTGCGAGGTCATCGAGCCGGTGTCGGCGACCGATTTCCGAATCGAGATGCTGGCCGTCGTCGGGCCGGTGAAGGCGCGGTTCAAGGGGACGCTGAAGCTCTCCGGCCTCGAGCCGCCGCAGAGCTACCTGCTCTCGTTCGAGGGTTCCGGAGGCGCGGCCGGGTTCGCCAAGGGCGGCGCCCAGGTTTCGCTGGCGCCCGAGGCCGCAAGCACCCGCCTCTCCTACCGCGCCAACGCGCAGGTCGGCGGCAAGCTGGCGCAGGTGGGCTCGCGCCTGGTCGACGGCGTCGCGAAGAAGATGGCCGAGGAGTTCTTCACCCGCTTCAACGCGCGCTTCGCGCCCCTCGAGCCGGCCACCGCGCCGGTGCCGCCGGTCCCCGCCGCGACGGAGGCTGCCGGCCCGTCCGGCGCCGCGCCGCGCCCGCGCTTCGGCTGGTGGATCGCCGCCATCGTCGCGCTGCTCGCGCTGGGTTGGATCCTCTACGGCATGCGCAGGTAAGCCTGGCCGGCGGGGCGCGGGCGGCGGCCGGCGCCCCGGGGTCGTGCGATCATAGGCACCCGGCCCGTCCGCGCCGGGCGCCGCGATGATGCGCCTCCTCTTGCCCCGTCCTCCCATGCCACCTGCCCGCAACGCCGCCTTCCTCGAATTCGCGTACCGCATGGCCCTGGCCGCGGGCCGCGTGATCCTGCCCCATTTCCGCGTCGCGATCGCGATCGAGGACAAGGGCAGCCCGGTCGGCTACGACCCCGTGACGGTCGCCGACCAGGCGGCCGAGACGGTGATCCGCGACGAGATAGCTCGCACCCATCCCGACCATGGCATCCGCGGCGAGGAGCACGGCTGGGAACGCGGGTCCTCGAACTACACGTGGGTGATCGACCCGATCGACGGCACCAAGAGCTTCATCCTCGGGCAGTTGCACTGGGCCACGCTGATCGCCCTCCACGACGGCGAGCGGGTGGTCGCCGGCGTCGCGCACCAGCCCTACGTCGGCGAGACGTTCCTCGCGACCGCCGGCGGCCCGGCCGAGTGGCGGCGCGGCGACGAGCGGCGCACGCTCGCGACCCGCCGCTGTCCCGCGCTCGCCGACGCGGTCGTCGCCTGCACCCACCCCAACATGTTCCGCTCGCCCGAGGCCACCGCCGCGTTCCACCGGGTCGCCGACCGGGCACGGCTGACGCGCTACGGCGGCGACTGCTATGCGTACTGCCTGCTGGCGATGGGGCTCATCGACATCGTCATCGAGGCCTCGCTGCAGGCCTACGACGTGCAGGCGCTGATCCCGATCGTCACTGCCGCCGGCGGCGTGATCACCTCGTGGACCGGCGGGTCGTGCGACGAAGGCGGCAGCGTCGTCGCCTGCGGCGACCGCGCGCTGCACGCGGACGTGCTGAAGCTGCTCGCGTAGCGGGCGCGTTCGCGCGCGCGCGCGGCAACCGCGGCAAGGAGACCTCGCAATGGCCAGCACCGATCCGAAGAGCCTCTGGGACAACCCGCTCGGCACCGACGGCTTCGAGTTCATCGAGTACGCGGCGCCGGACCCCGCCGCGCTCGGCCGCCTGTTCGAGTCGATGGGCTTTGCCGCCGTTGCGAAGCACCGGTCGAAGAACGTGCTGCTCTACCGGCAGGGCGACGTCAACTTCATCGTGAACGCCGAGCCGGACAGCTTCGCGCAGGCCTTCGCGCGCGTGCACGGGCCGTCGATCTGCGCGATCGCCTTCCGGGTCCGGGATGCGGCGCAGGCGCTCGCCCACTGCGTCGCCCAGGGCGCGTGGGCCGTCGACGCGCACCCGGGCCCAATGGAGCTCAACATCCCGGCGATCAAGGGCATCGGCGATTCGCTGATCTACCTCGTCGACCGGTACGCGGGCAACGGGACCGGCGTGTCCATCTACGACATCGACTTCGTCCCGCTCCCCGGCGCCGACCCGCGGCCGAAGGGCGCGGGGCTCACCTACATCGACCACCTGACGCACAACGTGCATCGCGGCCGGATGGACGAGTGGGCCGGCTTCTACGAGCGCCTGTTCAACTTCCGCGAGGTCCGCTACTTCGATATCGAGGGCAAGCTGACCGGGCTGAAGAGCAAGGCGATGACGAGCCCCTGCGGGAAGATCCGCATCCCGATCAACGAGAGCTCGGACGACAGGAGCCAGATCCAGGAATACCTGGTCGCCTACCACGGCGAGGGCATCCAGCACGTGGCGCTCGGCACCGACGACATCTACGCCGCGGTCGAGACGCTGCGCGCCGCCGGCGTCCGCTTCCAGGCGTCGCCGGACACGTACTACGAGCTGCTCGCCACCCGCCTGCCGGGCCACACCGAGGATGTCGCGCGGCTCAAGGCGAACATGATCCTGCTCGACGGCGCGCCGGCCAAGGGCGAGATGCTGCTGCAGATCTTCACGCAGACGGTGATCGGCCCGATCTTCTTCGAGGTGATCCAGAGGAAGGGCAACGAGGGCTTCGGCGAAGGCAACTTCCGCGCACTGTTCGAGTCGATCGAGTTGGACCAGATCCGCCGCGGCGTGCTGAAGGCCTGAGAGAGCGCAGCACTTCCGTGGCCCGGGTTGAGCGGAGCGAAACCCGGGGGGACCGTGCCCGTTCGCTCCTCCACCCGGGTTTCGCGGGCCGCTCAACCCGGGCGACACGATACCGAAGGCGAGGGAGGCGGCGAACGGCGCGTGGCGCCCCACAGGCGGCGCCCGCTTCGTTCCCCGCACGAAGGTCGTCGAGCGACCCCCGCTCGGCGCCGCCGTCGTGTACCATTTGTGACCAATCGACTGGCCTGTCCATAAGTGCTCACTCCGCTCGGAATCTCGCTGCTGCGGCAGCTTGCTGACGGCGCCCTGCATTCGGGCGAAGATCTCGCCGCCGCCGTCGGCCTGACGCGGGCCCGCGTCTCGCAGGTCCTCAAGGAAGCCGAGGCCGCGGGCGTCGCCATCGAACGGGTGAAGGGCCGCGGCTACCGCCTGCCGGCGCCGCCCGGGTTCCTTGACCCGAAGGCTGTCGTGGCGCGGCTGGCCGAGCTCGACGCCGAACGCGGCCGCAAGACGCCGGTCACGCTCGAGGTCGTCGACCAGATCGACTCCACGTCGTCGGAACTGATGCGGCGGCTGCAGCGCCGCGACATCCACGGGATGGCGCTCGCCGCCGAGGCGCAGACCGCGGGCCGCGGCCGCCGCGGCCGCACCTGGACCGCGATCTTCGGCGGAAGCCTCGTGTTCTCGCTGGCGTGGCGCTTCGAGCAGGGCGCGGGCTTCCTGGCCGGACTGTCGCTCGCCGTCGGCGTGGCGGTCGCGCGCGCGCTCGAAGCCGAGGGCTACGCCGGCATCGCGCTCAAGTGGCCGAACGACGTGATCCACCGCCACCTCAAGTTCGGCGGCATCCTGATCGAGCTGAACGGCGATGCGCTCGGGCCGTCGACGACGGTGATCGGCATCGGCCTCAACATCCGGCTGCCCGCCGCCGCGCGCGCGGACATCGCGCAGCCGGTGACCGACCTCGCGACCATCGCGGGGAAGAAGGCACCCGCGATCGACCGCAACCGCCTGCTCGCGCGCCTCGTCGCCGAACTGGCCGACGTGCTGGACCGCTACGCCCGCGACGGCTTCGCGCCGTTTGCCGCGGAGTGGCAGCACCGGCATGCGTACCAGGGCAAGCTCGTCCGGCTGCTCCTGCCCGACGGCGCGGTCGTCACGGGCAAGGTCGCCGGCGTCGATGCGAGCGGCGCGCTGGTGCTGGCCGACGGGCCGCGCCGCGCCCGCTTCCTGTCCGGCGAAATCAGCCTGCGCCGCGCCTGATGGACCCGATTCTCGTCGTCGACATCGGCAACAGCCGGATGAAGTGGGGGCTGCACACGTTCCGCGGCTGGATGGCTCTGGGCGTCACCCCTAACGCCGAGATCGGCACGCTCGCGCTGCGCGAGTGGCAGAACCTCGCGCGACCGGCGCGCATCGTCGGCGTCAACGTCGCCGGCGAGGCCGCACGGATGCGCATCGAAGCCCAACTCGCGCGCTGGCGCGTCACGCCCGAGTGGCTCACGTCCAGCGCCGCCGCGGGCGGCGTCGTCAACAGCTACGCGGTGCCGGGGCAGCTCGGTGCCGACCGCTGGGCGGCGCTGGTCGCCGCCAGGAAGCGCGCCGTGGCGGGCGACATCTTCCCGGCGCCGGCCGTCGTGGTCAATGCCGGCACCGCGGTGACCATCGACGCGCTCGACGCCACGGGCGTGTTCCGCGGCGGCGTGATCCTGCCCGGCCTGCGGCTGATGCTGCGCGCGCTCGCCGAGAACACGGCCGGCCTCAAGGTCGCTCCCGGCGCCTTCAGCGACTATCCGACCAACACGCCGGACGCCCTCTATTCGGGCGCCGTGCAGGCAATCGCGGGCGCGGTGCTGCAGATGCGCGCGCGCCTGGGCGAGGATGCCGGGACGGTGAAGTGCTACCTCGCCGGCGGCGCCGCGCCCGAGATCGCGCCGCACCTCGGCGCCCCGGTGGAGCACGTCGAGAACCTCGTGCTGGAAGGGGTGCTAGCGCTGGCCGAGGCCGGCTGACGCGCCGCCCCTACGCCATGCGCACCGTCTTCTTCCTGCTGCTGCTCGCGAACCTGACGCTGCTCGCCTACACGCGGCTCGACACCGCGGGCAGCGGCGAAGGCGCGCGCCTCGCCCAGCAGGTCCAGCCCGACAGCATCAAGCTCCTCACGCCGCAGCAGGTCGCGGCGCTCGGCCCGGCGAAGGTCGACTCGCTCGCCAACGTCTGCCTCGAGTGGGGGCCGTTCGGCGACGTGGAACGCGCGCGCGCCATCGCCGAACTGGAGCCGTCCGGCTTAGGCCGCCTGCTCACGCAACGCCGCGTCGAGAACAGCACCGCCTGGTGGGTGTTCCTGCCGCGCACGAACAACAGGAACACGGCCGAGAAGCGCGTGGCCGAACTGAAGGCGGCGGGCCGGAAGGACATCGCGATCGTCGACACGGGCGCGCTGCGCTACACGATCTCGCTCGGCGTCTTCCGCACCGAGGACGCCGCCAACGCCTACGTCGCCGAACTCGCCGGACGCGGCATCGCCGACGCGAAGAGCGGGCCGCGGCAGCAGACCACGGTATCGACGCTGCTCGTGATCCGCGACCCCGATGCCGCGGTGGTGGCGCGGGTGCGGGGGCTCCTGCCGGACTATCCCGGCACCGAAATCCGGACCGGCCCGTGCGAGAAGAGCCCCTGACGCGCGGCGCCGGTCGACACCGGCGGCAGCGGCGCCAAGCTCGAGGTGAACGTGCCCGAGATGACGTGGCCGATGCGGATCCTGCTGGGGGCGTTCATCTTCGGGATCATCGGCATCTTCACCGCGGTCGGCGTCGTCACGCCGGGGATGCGGTGGTTCCTCTACGTGTTCCTGATCCCGTTCTGGGCGATGTTCCCGCTCGTCATCATCGGCACGAAGGCGACCCTGATGGTGTTCCTCATCTACATCGTCGGCTACCCGGTGACCAAGCTGCTCCTCGCGCGCACCGGCTGGTACGCGAAGGCCGCGCAGGAGATGAAGATCAAGGGCAGCACGTCGAGCGGCGGCTTTTCCGGGGGCGGCGGCAGCTCGGGCGGAGGCGGCGCCTCCGGCAGCTGGTGACACGCAGGGGGCGCGTCGCGGGCGCTGCCCGCCGGGAACCGATCAGCCCCGCAAGCCGCGCGGTCAGGACGACGCGGTCAGGACTGCTCCCACGGCAGGCCCGCCTTGCGCCAGCCGGCCACCGTGTTGCGATGGTGGACGTCGTCGAGCGGGCCCTCGAAGCCTTCGTCGACGTGGCAGACGTCGGTGAAGCCGGCCTTCTCCAGCGCCTGCCCGGCGCTGATCGAGCGCTGCCCGCTGCGGCAGATGAGCAGCACCGGGCGGTTCATGCTGGCGATCTTGCGCACCTGCCCGACGAAGTGCGGATTGACGTCCCAGTCGGGACCGTCGTTCCACGAGACGTGCAGCGCGCCGACCGGGTGGCCGACGAACAGGTACTCCATCTCGCTCCGGCAGTCGACGAACACCGCCTGCGGGTTCGCCTGGAGGAATTCGTGCGCTTCGAGGGGCTTTAAGTGTTTCATCCGCAAAACTCTAGCACAGCCCGCGCGCGAAACAGTGCGCCCGATTGACTTTCGCCCCCGCAGCCCTTACCTTCGGGTCTTAAGCGCCGATTTGAACCCTAGCTTGCGGGCGCTCAACAAATGCAGCTAAAGCGGCCTTCGACGGCAACCCGTTCGGCGGCAAGCTGAACGGGTTTTTTGTTTGGTTTCGCGGAAGGTCCAGTGCCTGTCCGGTGCGCCTGAAGGTGCCCCGCAGGAACCCTGGATGCCGCCGCGAATCCCGCCTCGGAGCCACACGCCAACACCATGACCAAGCCTCCCGACAACGCCGCCCTGCTCGCCCGGCTGCTCGACGAACGCATCCTGATCCTGGACGGCGCGATGGGCACGATGATCCAGGGCTACCACCTGGGCGAAGCCGACTACCGCGGCGCGTGCCTCGCCGGCCACGACCACGACGTGAAGGGCGACAACGATCTGCTGGTGCTGACCAAGCCGGAAGTGATCCGCGAGATCCACGACGCCTACCTCGAGGCCGGCGCCGACATCATCGAGACCAACACCTTCAATGCCACCGCGATCGCGCAGGCCGACTACAGGCTCGAAGGGCAGGTGCGCGCGATCAACCTGGCCGCGGCCCGCATCGCCCGCGAATGCGCCGACGCCTGGACCGCGCGGACGCCGGACAAGCCGCGCTTCGTCGCCGGCGCGCTGGGCCCCACCAACCGCACCGCCTCGATCTCGCCGGACGTCAACGACCCCGGCGCGCGCAACACCACGTTCGACGCACTGGTGGCGACCTACACCGAGGCGATCGAAGCGCTGGCCGAGGGCGGGGTCGACCTGTTCCTGGTCGAGACGATCTTCGACACGCTGAACGCCAAGGCCGCGCTGTTCGCGATCGACGCGTTCTTCGAGCGGGCCGGGCGGCGCTGGCCGATCATCATCTCGGGCACGATCACCGACGCCTCGGGCCGCACGCTGTCGGGACAGACGACGGAAGCGTTCTGGAACTCGGCCCGGCACGCGCAGCCGCTCGCGGTGGGACTCAACTGCGCGCTCGGCGCGGCGCTGATGCGGCCTTACATCGAGGAGCTGGCGCGCGTGGCCGGCGACACCTACGTGTCGTGCTACCCGAACGCCGGCCTGCCCAACCCGATGGCGGAGACGGGCTACGACGAGACTCCCGCGCAGACCGCGCGCTTGATCCGCGACTTCGCCGAAAACGGCTTCGTCAACATCGTCGGCGGCTGCTGCGGCACGACCCCCGCGCACATCCGCGCGATCGCCGAGGCGGTCAAGGACCTCCCGCCGCGCCGGCTGCACGCCACGGAGGCCGCCGATGCCTCGCTCTAGCCCGCGCTGCCCGGCGCGGAGCGCGCACCGATGAGCGATTCCGGAGTGATGCGCCTCGCCGGCCTCGAGCCGTTCAACGTCGGCGACGACGCGCTGTTCGTCAACGTCGGCGAGCGGACCAACGTGACCGGCTCGCGCGCGTTCGCGAAGCTGATCCTGTCCGGCGACTACACCGGCGCGGTCGAGGTCGCCCGCCAGCAGGTGCAAAGCGGCGCGCAGGTCATCGACGTCAACATGGACGAGGGCATGCTCGACTCCAGGGCGGCGATGGTGAAGTTCCTCAACCTGATCGCTGCCGAGCCCGACATCGCCCGCGTGCCGGTGATGATCGACTCGTCGAAGTGGGAGGTGATCGAGGCGGGGCTGAAGTGCGTGCAGGGCAAGCCGATCGTCAACTCGATCTCGATGAAGGAAGGCGAGGCCGAGTTCGTCCGCCAGGCCAGGCTCGTGCGCCGCTACGGCGCCGCGGTGATCGTGATGGCCTTCGACGAGAAGGGGCAGGCGGACACGTTCGAGCGCAAGGTCGGCATCTGCCAGCGCAGCTACGACATCCTGACGCAGAAGGTCGGCTTCCCGGCCGCCGACATCATCTTTGATCCCAACGTCTTCGCGATCGCGACCGGGATCGACGAGCACAACAACTACGCGGTCGACTTCATCAACGCGACGCGCTGGATCCGCCAGCACCTGCCCCACGCCAAGGTGTCGGGCGGCGTGTCCAACGTGAGCTTCTCGTTCCGCGGCAACGAGCCCGTGCGCGAGGCGATCCACACGGTGTTCCTGTACCACGCGATCCGCGCCGGAATGACGATGGGCATCGTCAACGCCGGCCAGCTGGGCGTCTACGACGCCATTCCGCCGGAGCTGCGCGAGCGGGTCGAGGACGTCGTGCTGAACCGCCGGCCCGACGCCACCGAGCGGCTGGTGACGCTGGCCGAGTCGTTCCGGTCGCAGGGCCGGCAGGTCACCGAGGACCTGTCGTGGCGCGAGGGCAGCGTCGAGGCGCGGCTGTCGCACGCGCTGGTGAAGGGCATCACCACCTACGTCGTCGCCGACACCGAGGAGGCGCGGCAGCAGTACGCGCGGCCGATCCAGGTGATCGAGGGCCCGCTGATGGCGGGGATGAACGTCGTCGGCGACCTCTTCGGCGCCGGCAAGATGTTCCTGCCGCAGGTGGTCAAGTCGGCGCGGGTGATGAAGCAGGCGGTCGGCCACCTCATCCCCTACATCGAGGAAGAGAAGGCGCGCTCCGGCGACGCCGGCAAGCCGAAGGGCACGATCGTGATGGCGACCGTCAAGGGCGACGTCCACGACATCGGCAAGAACATCGTCGGCGTCGTGCTCCAGTGCAACAATTTCGCCGTCATCGACCTCGGCGTGATGGTCCCGGCGCAGAAGATCCTCGAGGCCGCGCGCGAGGCCAACGCCGACATCATCGGGCTCTCCGGCCTCATCACGCCGTCGCTCGAGGAAATGGCGCACGTCGCGCACGAGATGCAGCGGCTCGGGATGACGCAGCCGCTCCTCATCGGCGGCGCCACCACGTCGCGCGTCCACACCGCGGTGAAGATCGCGCCCCACTACGGCGGCGTCACCGTCTACGTGCCGGACGCGTCCCGCGCCGTCGGCGTCGCCAGCAACCTGCTGTCCGACGAACTGAAGGACGCGTACGTCGCCGACGTCGCCGCCGACTACGTGAAGGTTCGCGCCCAGCACGCCGGGAAGAAGGGCCCGACGCTCGTCACGCTCGAAGCTGCGCGCGCCAACGCGTACCGGCCCGACTGGGCGCACTACAAGCCGCCGGTGCCCACGTTCGTCGGCCGCCGCGAGTTCCGCAACGTCGACCTGGCCGAGATCGCGAAGTGGATCGACTGGGCCCCGTTCTTCCAGGCGTGGGAACTGTCGGGACCGTACCCGGCGATCCTCGACGACGCGGTCGTCGGCGAGGCCGCGCGCGCGCTGCTGGCGGAAGGGCGCGCGATGCTGAAGAAGATCATCGACGGCCGCTGGCTCGTGGCCAACGGCGTCGTCCTCCTGCTGCCCGCGAATGCGGACGGCGACGACATCGTGCTCTATGCCGACGACGCGCGCCGCAAGGTGGCGCTGACCTGGCACAACCAGCGCCAGCAGAACGAGCGGCCGCAGGGCAAGCCGAACTACTGCCTCGCCGACTTCGTGGCGCCCCGCGCGAGCGGGATCGCCGACTACCTCGGCGCCTTCGCGGTGACCACCGGCCTCGGCATCGAGAAGCACCTCGACGCGTTCGTCGCGAAGAAGGACGACTACAGCGCGATCATGCTGAAGTCGCTGGCCGACCGGCTGGCCGAGGCGTGCGCCGAATGGCTGCACATGAAGGTGCGGCGCGAGCTCTGGGGCTACGCGAAGGACGAGCAGCTCGACGCCGACGCGCTGATCCGCGAGGAATACCGCGGCATCCGCCCGGCGCCGGGCTATCCGTCCTGCCCCGACCACGCGGTCAAGGCGCCGCTGTTCGACGTGCTGCGCGCGCCGGACGTCGGCATCACGCTCACCGAGAATTTCGCGATGCTGCCGGCGGCGGCGGTGTCCGGCTTCTACTTCGCGCACCCCGATGCCGCGTACTTCGCGGTCGGCCGGATCGGCGACGACCAGGCCGAAGACCTCGCGCGGCGGATGGCGGCCGACGCGGCGCCATCCGCCGCGCCGAAGGCAGCGCGCTGAATCGCGCACCCGGGGGCGCGGGGCCGACACTGCTGCCGGCAACGACCCGCAACCAGGAGGATCCCACGATGCTACGGATGACGGGCTGCAGGACCACAACCTGCGGGATGATCGCGTGCGCCGCGCTCGCGGCGCTCACGTTCGCGCCGGCGGCGAAGGCCGATCCGCCGCCGTATTACGCGCTGTGGAGCCCCACCGCTCCCGGCACCGCGTACGGCTTCGCCGCGTCGCTCGCCCGCAGCGGCGGCTCGGCCGAGCCGCTGCAGGACTTCACCGTCGCGGCGCAACTCACGGCGAAGAACGGCCCCGGCGTGCACCAGTGGGCGTTCGGCGTGGCGGCCGAGGCCTGGGCGCAGCCGGGCTCGCGCTCGATCCTCGTGGGCGTCGAGTCGGCGGTGATCAACGAGGAACCCGGCAATCCGTACCCGAAGATCGCGAACAACGCGGTGATGAAGAACCGCGCCGACGGCGCGGCCGACCCGGGCGATCCGATGAACGCCGAGAGCGTCGCGTACTGGGTCTCGGCGCAGCCGGGCACCGGGTTCGAGCGCGGGTTGTCGTTCGGCCGCGATTCGCTGCTGAAGCCTGCCGGCCGGCCGGCGGCCATCGACCTGTCGGACATCCCGGACGACGCGATCGGGCAGATCGACCTGATCCGCATCCGCAAGGACGTGTCGCTGCGCTACGACCCGGTGTCGCGGCAGCTGGTGCTCTACATCGAGCCGACGGCGGCCGGCGCGCGCTGAACGAAGTTGCCGCGCGCGAGCACGACCATCACCTGCTGCAGCACGGCGGGGTTGCTCTGCTCGACGTAGCGGACGAGTTCGCGGATCTGGCTCGACGTGACGCGTGCGGCATCCTCGAGCGACACGTGCATCCGGGCCCAGCGGGCCTGACCGGCGAACTTCCTGAAGGCGCCACCGCACAGGACCGCCAGCGCCAGCGGCCCGACCGGCAGCAGCAGCCGCCGCAGCACCCGCGCGCGGTGCGCGAGGTGAAGGCGGCCGAAGGAACTGGCGACGACGGTCGCGAGCGTGGGGGCCTCCCGCGCGCGTGCCGCGGGGGCGGGCGGCGGGGCAACGGCGACGAGCGCCGGCGCAAAATCGGGCGACGGGGCCCGCGACCGCGCATGGATCGAAAACTTCATCCGGAATCTCCTGAGGCGTAGCCGTGGACCGGAGCGCGTGGACCGGAGCGCCCGCCATCAGGCACGGTGCGTGCGCGGCGGCGGGACCCGGGGCGGATCCGGCATGGTGCGCAATGGCGTGCGCACGACGCATTCCCGAACGACGGGATGTGTATGCGACCGCACTTCTGCCCGTGGAGTTCCGTCAGGCCAAAGAACGATTGGTTCTGATCACGTGCCGCAAACGAACCGTGCCGACCGCAGCAAGGCGGACGTAACGCAGCCCGGGACCCCGCCCGACGCGGAGGCCCGCGAACTCAGGACAGCGTGCCGATGAAGTCGCCCTTGCCGATTGCGAGGCCGTTGTGGCGCAGCAGCGCGTAGGCGGTCGTCGCGTGGAAGTAGAAATTGGGCAGCGCATACTCGAACAGGTAGTTGCGGCCGGTAATGGTCTTCGGCTCGCCGCGGACCTGCCGCGTGATCGGGCGCGTTTCCGCGCCGTCGAAGCTCGCGGCCGGCAGCGTACGGAGGTAATCGCTGGTCGCGCCAACGCGGGCGATGAGCTCGGCAAACGACGTCTCCTTGTCCTCGACCGCCGGGGGCTCCATCCCGGCCAGCCGGGCGCCGGTGCCGCGCGCGAAGTCGGTCGCGACCTGCACCTGCCGCGTGAACGTCAGCATGTCGGGGAAAAGCCTCGACTGCAGCAGCGCCGCCTCGACGATCTTCTTCTCGGCGGCGTGAGCCGCGGCTTTCGCGAGGATCGCCTGGAGCGCGTCGAGCGCGCGGATGAAGCCGGGGACGGATGCGTCGTACATCGATAGGGACATGCTCTTCTCCTTGAACGGGGAAGGCATTGTAGCAATCCGGTCGCCGCCGTCGACGGCCATCCATCAGGCTGCCGCCGCGCTATCATTGCCGCGACGGGCCGCGGTCAGCGCCCCGCACCCCGGGAGGAGTTGGCAATGAAGATCAGTGGACCCGTCCGTACGCTCATCGGCGCGGCGGCGCTGGCGCTCGCCACCGTCGCGCTCGCGTACCCGGACAAGCCGGTGCAATACATCATCCCGTTCGCGGCAGGCGGCGAGTCCGACATCGCCGCGCGGCTGCAGGCGCAGGCGTTCCAGGCGAAGTACAAGCAGGAAATGATCGTCGTCAACAAGGCCGGCGCCGGCGGCGCCCTCGCCTGGTCGCAGCTGAACGCCATGCCGGGCGACGGCCACACCATCGTCGGCGTCAACCTGCCGCACATCGTGCTGCAGCCGCTGGAGCCCGAGACGCAGTACAAGACCGACGACATCACGCCGGTGTACTTCTTCCACTACACGCCCGACGCCATCATCGTCGCCGCCGACAGCCCGTTCAAGACCTTCGCCGACCTCGTCAAGGCGGCAAAGGCCAAGCCCGGCGCCGTCACCATCGCCGGCTCCGGCACCAACAGCGCCAACCACATCGCGGCGGTCCGGCTCGACCGCGAGCAGAAGATCACGACGACGTACGTGCCGTTCAAGGGCACCGGCGACCTCGTGTCGTCGGTGCTGGGCGGCCACGTGTCGGCGACGATGTCCTATTCGACGCTCGCGATCCAGCAGAAGGGCAAGATGCGGATGCTCGCCGTCGCGACCGACAAGAGGCTGCCGCAGTTCCCCGACGTCCCGACGTTCAAGGAGCTGGGAATGAACTGGGTCGACGGCGCCTATCGCGGCATCGCGGTCCCGAAATCGACGTCGCCCGCGGTGCGCAAGGAAGTGTCGGCGATGATGGATGCGATCAACAAGGACCCGGAGCTGCGCCGGCGGATGACGGAAGGCGGCTTCGAGGTGACGGACATCGGCATCGAGGCGATACCGGCGTTCATGGCGGAGCGCTCGAAGGAGTACATGAACTCCGCGCGCGCGCTCGGGCTTGTCAAATGACGAGCGACGGGCCACGCTAGCACCTCGGGGCGACCAGCGGCCCGCTCGCGCATGATGGACAACTCGGGCAAGCCGTTTCGCACTCGCCTCGCGGCAGTGATCCCCTTCCACGAATGGAGGCACGCATGAAGCTGCTTACACGCTGGGCAATCTGTTTCGCGCTGCTGGCCGGCATCGCCGCCAACGCCGGAGGCGCCACGCTGCGGGTCGGCAGCGTCGCCGGCGCGCGCTTTGCCACCGGATGGACCCTCGACGGCTCCGAGATGACCAATTCGCGGGCGAAACTGCTCAATTCCGTCAATTTCGGCCCGGCCGGAGCGGTCGCGACCAGCATAGCGATCACCGACACGGCGGCGGCGGCCGGCTCGGTCAATGCCGCACTGCTCGCCAATTTCGACGTGTTCTTCATCGGCTACCTCAACGACGGCAATGCCAATGCGTTCACCGCCGCGGAACTCGCCGCGTTCCAGAAATGGGTGTACGCGGGCGGGACGATGATCGTCGGTTGTGATTCCACAGGCTATGACGCGGTCTGCGAGTATTTCGGGCTCTTCGCCGGTTTCATACGGTGATTTTCGTGGATAGGTGTGAGAACAGCATGGAAGGGACGTCAGGGGTATTGGTTTGGTAGATTTTGAGCTTTAGGTACTCGGTGTCGCGGAAGCCTCTGGCGCGTCGGCGCAATAGAGCGATGCTGACGTTGCCAGCCTCCAGGCGGGCAGTGGAGATCGGGTGGTTGGCCCAATTGCAGATGCCGGTGCGGTGTCCTTGGAGGGTTTTCACGAACTTCGCCAGCCCGGAAATCTTGGCGGCCTGCGCCATGCCGCACCAGTCGTTGAGGCGCGCGGTCATCGCGGTTGCCGACTCAGGCTGATGCCACAGGCGCTGCAACTGCTCCTTCAGCGTGTAGAGCTGGTTGAGTGGCTGGTTCTGCGCCAGCAACTGATCGAGCCGGCCTTGATCGGAGTCCTTGAGGGTGTCGCGGTTGGCGAGCAGCAGATAGAGGCTGCCTTTGATCGCTTGCTGTCCGGTCAGATCACCCAAGGTCTTGGCGGCCTTGAACTCGGCCCGACGACAATCGCGAATCACCTTCGAGAACATCTGCATGATGTGGAAGCGGTCGAAGACGATGGCGGCGCTCGGCAAGCTCGCCTTAGCGGCGGCGATGTAAGCGGCCCCCATGTCCATCGCCACCGCCTCGATGCCGGCCGCACATTCCTGGCTGAGGGCCGCGAAGAACTCGCTCAGCACCACGCTGTCGCGCCCCTCCTTGATCCACAGAATCCGTCCGCAGTTGTCGCCAGGCGACAGGTCGTAGACCAGCGTCAGGTAGTCCTGTCCCTTGGCCCGTGCCACTTCGTCGACGCCGAGATAGCGAATGCCTTCCAGCGTCTGCGGCAACACCGGCTTGATCGTGTCAGCCAGATACGCCTTATCGATCGACTTGATCGTTGCCCAGCGCATCCCCGTGTGCCGCGCCACCACCGAAATCGGCATGTGGCGGCAAAGACCCGAAATCAGCAGTGCGTAGCGTTTGGTTACCCGCGTCGTGGGCTCGACAAACGGCAACTGCTCAACGCGCACCACCGATGGACTGATGAACACCTCGGCATATTCAATCTCCACCTGGCACGCCTGACCAACGAGCGGCAGGTCGGTGATCCACCGTCGCTTGAGCCGATGCACGTGCCCGCAGCGCCCAGTCCCAGCTGCGATCGCCTTGACCCGACGGTCACGGCGGCAAGAAATGCGCACGGTTCCGCACGTCGCATCGTGCTCAACCCGCTCGATAACCTGCCCCTGATACCCCATAATCCCTACCGGGATGGTTGCTCCCATATCGTGTGCCCGCCTGTGTCCTCGAAGAACCCAGGTGGATACAGAGTTTCCGGGATGTCAGCCATCCCTTTCTACCGTAGACAAGCGTCGAAGAGCC
>CALQLA020000022.1 GCA_943331295.2 Bordetella parapertussis
GCACACTTGGACGGTCTCTTGGCTTGGTAACCGGAGACTCCCCCAAAGGGTTCGTTTGTTCAAGTGCCCCGAGGGGGATCAACCCGCTTCCATCACGTTGCTTGATCAAAAAGCAACGGATTGCCATCGCGCAGGGTGACCATACTCAGCACGGCGGGTAAACGAAGACGCGCGCCAACAGGCTAAGGACTAATGGCAGACGGTTCCGGCCGACGAAAATACCTGCCGCGTGATTGGCTTTGTCTGTGTGATGCCGCTGACGGTGTAGGCAAAGGACGCGTTGTTACCATCTGAGAAGGTAAAGGTCGCTGTGCCGACCTCAATCGGGGTTACCTTGGCCGGATCGTAAGGCGCAGAGTTGTACGCAGGGCCAGTGCCTGTGTACAACGTGCCGGAATAGGTGTTGGAGTCCACTTTATTCGCTCCGGTGACTAGCCATAGCGGCTTACCGTCGAAGTCGAAGGTGAACCATGTCGCGAATATCGCATCGCCTTGGTGCGCGAAGTTGATGCCCCATCCAGGCTCCGCGTTTGGCGGCGCTGCCCACCACATGTCCTGGTAGTTGGTCGCAACCGCGAGGTTCGGCTGGTTGCCCCAGACGCATGTCGGCATCGACGATCCGAACTGTTCGCGCGTAATCTGTTTGGTCTGCGACATGCCGTTCACCGTATACGTGAATGCCGCGCTATCGCTGTTGGCAAAGGTAAAGGTTACGGACCCCACCTCCATTGCCACGACTTTGCTCGGATCAAATGGCACTGAATAGAACGCAGGACCTGTACCCGTATAGAGCCTCCCAGAATAGGTCGCACCAGATGTCTTGGTGGCCGCCGCGACCAGCCAAAGCGGCTTGCCGTCAACCCCAAACGTGAACCAAGTCGCGAACAAAGTATCGCTTTGGTGAGCGAAGTTGATACCCCATCCGGGTTCCGAATTAGCAGGTGACGCCCACCACATCCCCTGGAAGTTGGAGGCGCCCCCAGGCGGAGCGGGCGGTGCCATCGGAGCTACGCTATTGGATGGGCCTGAGGCGACGCTGGTACCGACCAAATTGGCCGCCTTCACCGTGAATACATAGGTGACCCCATTGGTCAGTCCAGTAATTGTATGGGTCGTGCTCGTGCTACCTGCGTTGATGTCGACGCCACCGCTGGGGTTACTCGTTACAGTGTAGCCAGTAATCGCACTTCCACCATCGCTGACGGGCGCGGCGAAGCTGACTGTCACCTGGCCGTTGCCAGGATTCGCCACGACGGATGTGGGTGCTGCTGGTGCAAGGACCGCAGGCGCAGGCACCACATTCGTTGATGTCAACTTCCAAGTCTCCACGGTGCCAGATGAGTTCGGGCCCGAGAACTGGACAGTGCCAACTCCCTCAGCAAACCAATTGGTCGCCACCGACGTAATAGTGGAGGTCTGGCCGTTGCTATTCACTCGGACCGTGACCGTGGTGACCACCTTCAATGCCTGCCACGATCTTGTTCCGTAGTAGTCTCTTACCAATTCCATGCCAACGATCTTCGAGCTCGATATGTAGTTCGCGTTGATGACCACTACGTTCGCGTAATCGAACGTCATGTTCCCTGAGGATGTGTACGTGCTGCCCAGAGCGACAACAGCGGGCGCCATAGTGACCGCTGGCGACATCGTCGCTGTAGCGGAGGTATCGCCGTACCCAGGAACCGGTACGCGACTGACGTATGTCTGATACTCGCGCAGACCGCTACCATCGTTTGTCATGTAAGAAACAGAGTACCCGGACTCATTCGAACTGACTCTCTGCACAGGACTCGCTGCGACTCCTGTTTGCAACACGACGGGGCTGCCGACCGATATCGTCGATGTGGCCAACGTATCACTCTTGTACGTCCATTGGTTTCCAAGGCTTAGTGGATAGTATCGGGAAATGGAAAGGGTCTGAGAGGAAACCGGCAGTGCGGTGGCAATCCCGCATGCCAGAACCGCTAGTTGAAGAGATTGAAGTATCAACGAACGAATGCTCTTAGTACCTACGATGCGGGCCAATGTAAGAACAACCCTTGCTACATGAGGCCTAGCCACATCGGACGCCGTAGATTCCGGGAGCAAGCTTTCACATTGGGCAAACATAGACATTTTTCCTAGAGCTTTGAAGTGGTGCAACCCAAGAAGCGCAAATTTGTCAAAACATTTTGTCGTAGCGTGGCCGAATTGGCGTGAGTGGTCAGGCGACTCCGTGGACATGCATCTTTCCGAGGGGGTGGTCACGAATTAGCCTCACGTTATGCTTTCCCCATCTTTATGCTGCCGCGCGAGGGAATGACGACACCCTCGCCAGTGAATCTATGGCACTGGCCGGCCCTGCTCTCAAGAGCAGGCCTTGCCGAGCATTCGCTGAGGCAATTGTCTGCCTCGGATTCCAGGGAAGCTTGCGCTAGATCAAGCGGGAACTAGATGTCGTAAGCTTCTCCGTCAAATGGACAGTACTAAACTGGCACTCGTCGCGGAACTTGCCGTTGAACGATTCATTGGTCCCGTTCTGCCAGGGCTTGCCGGGGTCGATGACCGCCGTGTAGATCCGATTCGCCGTTAGGCAGTGCAGAACAGCGTGGCTGACGAATTCCGGGCCGCTATCCGAGCGCAGGAAGGCTGGAGCGCCATGCAGACCGATCAGGCGCGCGAGCACGTCGATCACGCGGCGTGAACGGATCGAGCCGGCCACGTCGATCGCCAGGCACTCATGAGTGAACTCGTCGACCACCGTCAGGCATTTGATCTGCTGCCCGTTGGCGCAGGCGTCGGAGACGAAGTCATACGCCCAGATGTGGTTAGCTGCCCGAGGTGGCAGGGGTCTGGGCCGACCTGTCGCAACACGCCGCCGCGGCCGACGCCGGGGAAGCTGCAACCCAGCTTGGTACCAGAGCCGCTCAGCGCGCGACGCGCTCACGGTCAAGCCCTCGCGGCGCAGGAAGATCCGAATCCGACGGTAGCCATAGCGCGGATACTGCGATGACAGCCGTTTCATCGCCGCCATCACCGGCGCGTCCTTCGCCGGCTGCCGGAGCTCGTAAGACAAGGTGGAACGGGCCATGCCCATCAGCCACCAGGCGCGTCGCTTCGGGATTCCACGCCCACAACCGTAGGCACATTGCTCCCGCCGCCCCTGCGGGCTCACCACTTTTCTTGGTTGACCTCCTTCATGACCTCGATCTCAAAGTAGCGCTCGGCCAACAGCTCTCTTTTAGCTTGGCGTTCTCCGACGAAAGTGCCTTCAGGCGCTTCACATCAGCCGGCTCCCACTACCCGAAATACTTACGCCAGGCGTAGATCGTCTGCTCGCTGATCTTGCTCTTCTTGGCGGCCTCGGCGACCGATGTCCGGTCTGCCTCGCGCAAGATCGCAACCATCTGCTCGTCGCTAAATCGGCTCTTCCTTTCGGTTGAAGAGCTATCTTTCCAGAAATCAGCCGTCCGAAAATGTCGGGCAGGTCAGGAGCGTCCCACTGAGTATCTGCATTGAAACTACGAAAGCCAAAGACGCTGTCGGATCAATGCTTTTAGCACTCGTCGCCGGCCTTTGAAGTCAACTGCGTCCGCAAAGAGGTACTCCCAGAAACGCCGCGATCGGCAACCCGCGCGAACCCTTTTCTTCATTGCGCGGTCGGCGAGCCGGCGGCAAAGTCGGTCAACTTGCAGGCCCTGACCAACGATCTCGCTCCGCAGGCACAGCCTTGTGGCTGCGAGCATAGGGCATCGGTCGTTGATGGTGCGTAGCTGCTCTACAATGGAAAAATAGCTATCTATCCGGCGCATTATCGCTGCGTCGTTCCGCTCGCCGGTTATAGATGTCGAATGCCGGCGATAGCTGTATACGACCTTGTCAACGTAGATCACGCGCACCGCGTGAAGAAGACATTCGGTAGTCCAGCCAATATCCTCATGAACGACATTTTGCAAGAAATTCATCTCATGTTTGGAAAGGAAGTCGCGCCGATAAAAGCTGAGCCAAGGAAAATGTAGAAATTCTTTCTGCCGCAAGACGTATCGGATCCACTCTTCACCAGTTACTACGGTAGATGGCTTCGGCTTAGTGCAGATGGTCGCATGGCCGTCATGATCACCAAGATATGTGGCGTTAAACGTAACGATGTCGGCGCATTCGATACGTGCCGCGTTCAGGATTAGCGAAAGCGCACCTTCAACGACCACATCATCGGAATCCACAAACCAGACATAGTCACCCGTCGCATGACTGAGTCCAACGTTGCGTGCCACTGATGGTCCGAGATTGTTCTGGACCACTACACGCAATCGAGAGTCCCGCGCACCGATCCTAGTCAATATGGCGTTGCTCTCGTCCTGTGAGCCATCATCAACAGCGATGATCTCGAAATCACGGCAGTCTTGGCCGAGGAGTGAGTTGATGCACTCGGCCAAGTGCCGCTCGGCGTTGAACACAGGTACAACGATACTAATTGCAGGATTGGGCATGGTATTCGCACTGGGCGTGAATAAGTTGGGAAGCAGGACTTGTAATCCAACGAATCGCATGTTGGTCTTGCGCCTCCTGCGCGATCACCGACATGCCTCTCGCACGATCTCATCAGCCGCCATTACTGCAGATCAATAGATTACGGCGATGCCAACTGACTGGTCATGTTCGCCGTCATTAACTCTTCTGCAACGCCGCGCGGGTGTATGCCTGCTTTCATCCCTAGAGGTTCGCTGCCATTCTCGCACTTGCGCCTACCTAAAGGGCGACGAACTGCGTGGGTCTAAGCTTTCTCCCCGAAACTCAACTTCGCAGAACAATCTTTCACCTGCACTGATTCACCCAATCCCAGCACCGGGGCCGGCTAGCCCCAGACGTTCGCCAAGTTCTCTAAGGTAGACAACGGACGGTCCATTGCCATGGATGATACAGGGGCGTTGGCCCGTTGCGAGTAGATGCACGCGGCCGTCATTCCGATCAACACTGAGTTCGACATCACTTACCCCAACGAGCGGCAGAAAGAACGTACATTGGGTGTCGAGATCTACCGCGTCCGGATGGCTCAGAAAGTATCTGGTCATCGCCAGTTGATCGTCGTCCGTCGTCTGGAGTCCGATTGCTCTGATCATCGTGCGAATGTCGGAAACATGGCCGATGACGCTGCCACTGTTTAGGAATCTGAATGGAGTAGATGAGGGGGGGTAGCGATCGGCCAGTTCCGGATCGGGATAGCAGATCTTCTCCGCGGAAAAGATGATCCGCGCCCCGCTCTCCCGGAATTTTTGGAGAATCTCGCGCTCGTTGGCCAGCATGAGTACATCATAGGCGTCGATGAACACCATCACATCGTCATTGGGCAGGCGCTGCAAATCGAGATATTCGGCCGTCCACAAATACTTGTTGCCAAATCCCTGCCACAAATTGTTGATTCCCAACACATGAATCCCTACCCCATTTCGGTGGCAGGATGCACTCAGGGCCTCGAGTTCAGGGCAGTGTCGGGTTGCCACCGTGTAGACATGCAGTTTCTGCTCAGGCGGAGGCAGAAACACGGCGTTCAGGCGTTGCGAATCTGCCTTTTGGTACATATCCCTGTAGCGTGTCTTGTACCGACGGCGCGTCAGCCAGTAGGTGAGGGCGGCGGCGATGGCGGCAGCGATTAAGGCTAAGCTCATGACATCCTCCGTGATCGCACGACCCGAATTTCGATGCTTCTGCTTCAGCTGGCTGCCTTGCGCTCGCTAGATTGTGCTCGTGCCCTCGGCGATGCGACCCAGAAAACTGTGCGAATATGGAGTCTTGGGGGGAGCGCTCGACATACGCCCCGCCCCCCCGTACGGTCGTACTGAACAGAGATGTGGTGCACGACGTTCCGTCCGCCTACAGCATAAGCTCCGATTATCTCATTGTGAGGCTTCTGCATACATCAATCATCATCGCAACCAGCCCGCGGGCAGCGCTGTTACAGGCCTCCACCAGTGGCGATTTCCGGAAGATACTGCGTGCGAATATTGCGTAGAATATGTTCCTCCGCTGCGGGTAGGCAGCGGCCGAACGGCTAATCAAGCGGCAGCGTCGCTGCGCAGCACAGTGGAATGGTTGTAAGATGAAACGGGAGTCTGGATACGCATTTGCAACCGCGCAAGCTATCTTGGCCTGCGCCCTTTTTTCCTATCCAGCTTCCATGCTGGTGGCTCGCGGCGTCCCAAGCGTAGCAGTCGCAGTAATACTAATCGGTTCGATGCTTTTGTTGCCCTTCGCCATTGCGCGGCGTGCGCAACTCGCTTGTCCCGAGGATCTCGCGCCAGTGGCGGGACTTTTCTTGTTCCTGGCCATTGGTGCCCTGGGCGCTTCGATGTGGCATTCGCCGATGTGGCTAATCGTGAACTACACGCGACTCTTTGCCGCACTTGCAGTAATCGCCGCCATCCGGATGCTTAGGCCACCCGAGTGGGTCTTCTACGCCGGATGTGCGATCGGAGCGACGGGTGCCGGCGGATTCGCGATATGGCAGGTCATGTTTGACGGGGCCCTCCGCGCATCCGGTCCCGACAGCTATTTCGGCTGGCAACGCGCCACAATATTCGGTGCGTTGTCCGTAGTGCTTGGTTTCCTGCCGATCCTCGCCGACCCGCCCGGATGGAAGCTACCCGGACGAATCCTTCTCGGTACTGGATTGATCGGTGGCGCCACGGCCGCGGTACTGTCTGGATCGCGCGGCGCGTGGCTCGCGTGTGCGGTTTTGGCCCTTTGGCGCGTCGGCCGCAGCGGACTTTGGGCTGCTTCGCTCATGCTCGTCGTGATAATCGGAGCTTCAATCATGCTCCCCGTTCTATCAAACCGCTGGGACGCGGCGTTCGCCGACATCATGGTCTACCAGAGCGGACACTCGGAGACGTCGCTCGGATTACGTTTCAGCATGTGGAAAGCGGCGGCGGCGGCGTTCGCGTCGCATCCGCTGTTTGGCGTCGGCCCCATGGGCTTCCGCGACGTGCTGGTCGAGCGGGTTCGGGACGGTCTTGCCTCGGCGACGATACTGAAGTTCGATCACGCGCACAGTGATCTCATGCATACGCTGGCGACAGGTGGTATGGTTCAGTTGACCGGCTTGGTTGCGGCATTCTGGCTTCCGTGGCGCTATTTCCGGCACGTAGCCATCGAACGGACCTCGCCAGCGGCCCGTGCCGGGATGGCGCTCATTGTCCTCTTCCTCGTTCTCGGCTTGGCTGATAGCATGTTTGTCCACCGGATTGCGTTGACCGCGTATGTGGTTAGTGTCGCGGTACTTATCGGCTATGCAGGGATTAACGGCGACGCATTGTCGCCGCGCAGCGGTGACCTCGGTAACCGCTGCGCGGCTTTGAATGCTGCTGAAGGCGCCGGCCCGTCAAGAGTAGGCATCGGCCAAATATGGCGACTCAGACCATGGCCATGATTGGGAAGGTACGGCAGGCGCAACAGCACCAGCAGAAGTCGGTAAGGGCAACGGCGTGGATCACGAGTCTGTCGCAAACTACGATATGAACGCAATTGCGGACGTCGGTAGCCGATAAGCATCTTAACCTCCGCAAGTTGGTCTTTCCACGGGGCTAGGCTAGCTCGGGACCCACCAATGCGCGAGTTGCTCATCGCGCTGCGGTTTCGGATTTACTCCCGCCCCCTCAATAGCGCACGCTGACAAGGAAGGGGGGCTCCGGGTCGTGCAGCACGGCGACGGTCGTGCCCGACGCGTCAACAACCTCCGGGCTCGGATCAAGGTAGTGGCTGTTGATGAACTCTTGGACTTGTGCCTTGCTTTGGCGCACAGGGCACATCCGAGCACCACTCTTCGCAGGGTAATCCCTTGGACTCCGCCCCATTGCAGACCGCGCCATGGCCGTGTTGGCTCCACGAACTGCGGTCAGCACTCAGCATTACCGCGCGCTTGATATCGCGCTCAACACTGGTACTGGCGCGGACGGCCGGGCGTGGCACCTTCGTGCCGCTGACGTTTGCGCCGGGCGAGGCGTTCCAGTTCGACTGGAGCGAGGACTGGGCGACGGTGGCCGGCGAGCGGGTCAAGTTGCAGGTGGCGCAGTTCAAGCTGAGCCACAGCCGGGCGTTTCTCCTGCGCGCCTACTTGTTGCAGACGCACGAGATGCTGTTCGACGCCCACGTTCATGCGTTCGCGGTGCTTGGCGGCGTTCCTCGCCGCGGCATCTACGACAATATCAAGACGGCGGTCGATCGCGTCAGGGTGGGTGTCGCGCCGCTGTCGGCCCGACTTGGCGGCAATCCGGTGGCCCCCTTGCGGAACGCAGCCTCAGCGCTGATAAACCGCGGTGGCAGGCTGACCGGCCGTTGATCCCAGGTCGATGGGAATGGCCGCGCCGTTCATGTCCCTGCCGTGCTCGCTGCAAAGGAAGGCAACCATCGCCGGCACGGTCGTCACGAACCGCGACCGGTTGCGCATGGCGAGAAACCTCTCCATCGCGACTTCCCGCGAGACCCCTTCGGTTCGTTCGATTTCCACGATCTGCCGCTCCGCGTTTTCGCCCAGCATCGAGGACGGGCAGATCGCGTTGCACGTTACGTTCGCCCCCCCGGTCTCCGTCGCGATGGCGCGCGTGAGTCCGATCAGGGCGGTCTTGGTGGTGACGTAGCTCACGCGGTTCGGCGCACCGAACAGGCCAAGGTTCGACGAGATGTTGACGATCCGTCCCCAACCCGATGCTTTCATGCCGCCCAAGGTCAGTCGGATGAGGTTGAAGGCAGAGGTCAGGTTGACCGCGACGTCCTGCTCCCAGTGCCCCGGGTCGAATGTCTCTACCGGGCCCATGTGCCTGGAAACGGCGTTGTTGACCAGGATGTCGATGCCACCGAACGCACGCCTGCTCTCCAGGACGAGATGCTCGATCTCGGCCAGCGAAGTCAGGTCGGCGGGTATGAACTCGACGTTGGCGCCCGTCGTCGCCGCGATGGACTTGCGCTGCGCGCTTATCTTTGACGGGTCGCCGAGTCCCGTCATGACCACGTTGCAGCCTTCCGCGGCCAGGGACGAAACCAGCGTCAGGCCGAGGCCGGACGTGGAGCCGGTAACAAGCGCGGTTCGACCCTTCATCCTCGTATTCCTCCACTCTCGTCTTGCGCCGGCATTTCCATAAATGTGCAAGCCGTGGGCCGTCGGCGCGTCTCGCCCCGGCAGGATTCCGCCTACGACCTCTCGTGTTTCTGCGACTGCATGTACTGGAACAGACGCATGCTGTCCTCGAGGCGGTAGCCGGCGGCGGCGGCCTCCTCGTAGATCTCCAGAATGCGCGGCGCGAGCCACAGCGGGGCGTTGCAGCGGCGCGCCTCCTCGATCAGCAGAGCCTCGTCCTTCAATCCGATGGCGAGCGGCCCGTTGAACTTGAAGAGGCCGGAGAGGATGGCGGCGGGCACCTTGTCGGTCGTGGTGTAGTTGCGGGCCGAGCCCGCGTTGAACACGTCGTTGAGGGTCTTGGGATCGATACCCGCCTTGATGCCCATGGCGAGCCCCTCGAACACCGCGACGCGGCCGGCGGCCGAGACGTGGTTGTTGATGAGCTTCGCGACCTGCGAAAGTCCGGGCTTGGCGCCGAGGTAGAAGACTTTGGCGCCGAGGATGTCGAGCAGCGGACGGGCAAGCGCGAAATCCCCTTCCGCACCGGACACGAGCATCGCAAGCGATCCGGCCCGGGCACCCGGCGGACCACCGCTCACCGGGGCATCGAGCATCCCGATCCCGCGTGCGCACAGCGCCTCGGCGATGCACTCGATCGTTGCGCTGCCCAGCGTGGAGGTCTCGACGTACACGCGCAGCGCACGGCCGCCGGCGACACTCGAGCTGCCGGTTGCAACGTCCAGGCTCGCCTCGCGCGACGGCATGGAGGCGACGATAACCTCGCACTCGTCGGCCAGCGCGCGGGGGGTAGGCGCCACCCGGATCCCGCGGTCCAACAACGTCGCGTACGCCTGCGGATTGCAGTCGCAGACCACCGGATGCACTCCACGGTCGAGCATCCTGAGTGCCATCGGCAGGCCCATGTTGCCGACTCCGATCAATCCGACACGCAACTCCGAAATCACCCCGGTCCTCCTCGTCCCACCGGTGCACCGTTACGTGGTCCAGCCGGCTCCGGCACCCCTGCGACACACGGCCGGATTGCGGTTCACGGAACCAGCCTTGGATTGGAAAACAGTGGCATCATACGAGATAAATTTACAAAGGAACAACCTCGGCAAGGACGACGACGTGGCCACCACCCAGGACCTGTGCTTCGAGTTTGCGGGCGCCGCTGCGGAAGCTTCCTACGAACGCCTGCCGCCGGCAGCGGTCGAGGCGGCCAAGAAGAGCGTCCTCGACGCGCTCGGCGTCATCATTGCGGGGAGCGGCACCGAACCGGCTGTTCGGGCCATCGTCGATCTCGTCCGGGAGGAAGGTGGCCGTCCCGAATCCTCGATCCTCGGTTTCGGCGGACGCGTGCCGGCCGTCATGGCGGCGTTCGCGAACGGCGCGATGGCCCATTGCCTCGACTACGACGACCAGACGCCGTGGGGACAGCACGCGGGCAGCTCGATCCTCCCCGCGGTCTTTGCGCTCGCCGAGCGGCGAGGCGGCGTCACCGGCAAGGAGATGATCACCGCCATCGCGGTGGGACAGGACTTCTTCAACCGAATGCGGTGCCATGTCGACTGGCGCAAGGACTGGAACTTCACCACGGTCGTCGGCGTCCTCGCCGCCACGGTGGCGGGAAGCGTCCTCCTCCGGCTGCCCCGCGACCGGATCGCGAACGCCTTCGGAATCGCCAGCATGCAGTGCTGCGGATCGATGAACGTTGTCCACGCCGTGGGCAGCAACCTGCGTGCGCTGTACGCAGGCTTCCCGGCGAAAGGCGCCGTGCTCGCGACGCTGCTTGCGGAGCGCGGCGTCAGCGGTGCGCCCGCCATCTTCGAAGGCGAGCACGGCATCATGGACCTGTATTTCCACGGCACCTACGACCGCGCCGCGCTTCTCCGCGACCTCGGGCGCCACTACATGGGCGAGCACACGCTCTACAAGCGGTGGCCGACGGTCGGGACGGCGCACAGCCACATCCACGCGACCATCGAGCTCGTGACGGAGCACGCCCTCGCGCCCGACGACATCGCGCAGATACGCGTCCACGTCGGCGACTACCACCGGATCATGTGCGAGCCGATTGCGGCGCGGCAGGCGCCTGCCACGCTCGTCGACGCCAAGTTCAGCCTTCCCTACCTGGTGGCCGTGGCTGCGGTCCATCGCGCGGTCGGCCTGCGCGACTTCACGGCCGAGGCCATCGCCCGGCCCGTCGTCCTCGCCGCCGCGCAACGCGTCGTTCCCGTCGTCGACGACCGCCTCGACTGGAAGCTCGAACTGCCGCCCGGCCGGGTGGAGATCGTTACCCGCGACGGCCGCCGGTTCGAGCGGATCGGCACCAACGTTCCCGGCAGCGCCGAGGCGCCAATGACGTGGGACGAGCTGGCCGCCAAGTTCGCGGACTGTGCCTCGGCGGCCATCGTGCCGCCGGCCGCGGCCACCGTCGCACGGGTCGTCACTGCCGCCCGCACGCTCGAGTCGGCGGACGATGCCACGGAACTCATGCGCGCGCTGTCGCCCTAGCGGGCAACGCTTTCGCGCCGCAAGGGCAAGCGATTGTTGGAAATCCTGATTGGCGGGATAATGCATCGCACGCGGCGTGACGCATGCGGCGCACCGGTTCACCCGCCCCTGCAAGCCCGCGCCCGCATGCCTACCCGAACCTCCCGGTCCCCATCGCCATGCCCGATCCTTCCGCCTCGACCCTGATGCCGTTCGGGGTACCCGCCGACGTGGTCGTGATCGGCGGCGGCTCCGCCGGTTGCGTCGTCGCGGCGCGCCTGTCCGAAGACCCGAACCGCAACGTGCTCCTGCTGGAAGCGGGCTCGGCGTTCGAGCAGGACTCGCTCAACGAGCTCACGGAGCTCTACGGCGGCAAGGCGGTGATGCGCGACCGCTACTACTGGCCCGGGCTCACGGCGACGGTGGCAAGTCCGACAGTGGCGCCGAACGGCCGCCCCAAGCGGGTCGGCTACAAGCAGCCGCGGCTCCTGGGGGGCGGCTCGTCCGTGAACGGACAGGTCGCGTTCCGCGGCGCGCCGGACGACTTCGACGCCTGGCGCCGGCTCGGCGCGGCGGGCTGGGGCTGGGACGACGTCCTGCCGTACTTCCGCAAGCTCGAGCGCGACATGGACTTCGGCGGCCCGCTGCACGGCACCGACGGCCCGATCGCGATCCGCCGCACACCGCGCGACCAGTGGGACTCGGTGTCGCTCGCCGTCTCCGATGCGCTGGTCACGATGGGCTTTCCCGCACTCGACGACATGAACGGCGAGTTCGGCGACGGGCACGGGCCCGTTCCGCTCAACAACGACGGGCAGATGCGCTGCTCGACCGTGCGCTGCTACCTCGGCAAGGACGTGCGCAGGCGCGGCAACCTCAAGGTCGTGACCGACATCCAGGCGCTGCGCGTCCGGTTCGACGGCGCACGGGTCGCCGGCATCGACGCGCTCACGGGCGGGACGCAGGTCTTCGTTCCCGCCCGCCAGGCGGTCTTGAGCGCCGGGGCCATCATCACGCCGTCCCTGCTCCTGCATTCGGGCGTAGGCGATGCGGCCACGCTCCGCCAGCTCGGCATCGCGGTCGTCGCCGACCGCCGCGGGGTCGGCCGCAACCTGCAGAACCACCCGATGACGTCGATCTCGGCCTACACCGTGCCGCGCGCGCGCGGCGTCCGCCCGTCGCGCCGCGCCGTGCACTACATGCGCTATTCGTCGCGCGTTCCGGGCTGCGAAGCGACGGACATGGTGCTCTCCACGGGAGCCAAGTCGATGTGGCACGCCGTGGGCGAACGCATGTGCACGCTCTCGCCGTTCGTGGCCATGCCGTACTCGCGGGGTACCGTGGGCGTCGCATCGCCCGATCCCGCGCAGGTGCCGGTGGTCGACACCAACTGCCTCGCCGACGAGCGCGACCTGCAGCGGCTGCGCGAGGGCTTCCGGCTGGCCGCGCGTGTGATGCTCGACCACCTGTCGCCGGGCATCGTGTGCGACCCGTTTCCGACCCACCTCTCGGCCCGCATTCAGCGGCTCGGCAAGCCGACGCTCGCCAACGACTGGCTCTCCCGGGCGGGCGCCATCGTCATGGATGCATCGCCCGCGGCGCGCAGCTACCTGCTGAACACCGTGGTCCGTGAAGGCCCGACGCTGCAGGAAGTGCTCCGGGACGATGCGGCTCTCGACCGCTTTCTCGGCGCCACGGTCGGTCTTGCCTGGCACCACTCCGGGACTGCCCGCATGGGGGCGACGGACGACCCGGACGCTGTCGTCGACCCGCGCTGCGCGGTGATCGGCGTCGAGGGACTCTACGTGGCCGACGCTTCGGTGATGCCCCGGATCACGCGGACCAACGTGAACCTGCCCACGATCATGATCGGCGAGCGGGTCGCGGACTTCATCCGTGCCGGTCAGGCGTGAAACGGGCGTTCGTGCGAGCGTGAACGACGCATCCGGCACCGCAAGCACGCACGGCCTCGTCGCCTTTGTCCTCGGCTTCGACGCCGACCGCCTGCCCGCCGCCGTGCGGCACGAGAGCCTCCGCGGTTTCGTCAACGCGCTCGGCTGCACCGTAGGCGGCGCCCGCCACGCGCTCGTGGACCGCGCGCATGCGGCGCTGTCCGAGTTCGCGGGGCCGCCGGTCGCCTCCCTGCTCGGACGTGGCCAGCGGACCGACGTCCTGACCGCCGCCCTGCTCAACGGCACGGCCGGGGCCGCGTATTCGTATTTCGACACGTATTCCGACGCCCTGCTGCATCCGGCCGGGCCGATCGTCGCGGCGCTGCTCGCGCTGGCGGAGCGCACCCCGGTGTCGGGTCCCGCCTTCCTCTCTGCCTGCGCCGCCGGCATCGAGGTTGCGTGCCGGTTGACGAAGGCCATCGCCGTCGCGCCCGCCGAAGGCGAGATGGCGTGGTCGCAGACCGGGATTGCGTGCGGACCCGCCGCGGCCCTCGCGGCGGGCAAGCTCCTCGGCCTCGGCGAGCAGCAGATGGTCTGGGCGCTCGGCATCGCCATCTCGCAGGCCGCCGGGACCCGCGCGAGCCACGCGAGCATGGCGGCGTCGCTGATCTTCGGCCAGGCGGCGCAGACCGGCCTGCGGGCGGCGCTGCTGGCCGACCAGGGATTCACGAGCACGGACGGCACGCTCGAGGATCGCTACGGATTTGCCGCGGTGTTCGCGAAGAAGCCGCACCTCCCTGTGCTGCTCGCAGGCCTGGGCGAGGAATTCGAGCTCATGCGCAACACCTACAAGCCGTTCCCGTGCGGGCTGGTCATCCACCCTGCGATCGACGCCATGCTTCGGCTGCGCGCCGGGCACCGACTCGACGACAGCACGCAGATCGAGCGCATCGAACTCGGCGTCAACGCGGGTGCGATGTCGCTCGGCTTCCGGCCCGACCCCAAGGACGACCTCGAGGCGAAGTTCAGCGTGCAGCACTGGGTGGCCGCGGCGGCCCGCCACGGCAAGGCGGGGTTCGCCGAGGGCAGGCTCGCGGTGGTCGACGACCCGGAAGTCCGGCGCCTGCGCTCGATCATCGACATGCAGGCCGATCCCGCGCTGGCCGGCGACGCGGCCACCCTCGCGGTGACGCTGCGCAGCGGGGACCGCTTCGCCTGGCGCATCGAGCACTGCGTGGGCAGTTTGGAGAGCCCCATGTCCGACGCCGACCTCGAGACCAAGTTCCTCGATCAGGTCGAGATGGTCATCGGCCGCCCGCGCGCCCGCGCTCTGCTGGCCGCGTCGTGGAACGTGGGATCGCAGCCGGACGTGGCGGTACTGGCGAGGCAGGCTTGCTGAGCGCGGCGGCTTTCGCCCGGCTGCATCCATCCCTTGCGATCGCAGCGTGGCACCGATGTGCGCTGCCCCGGTTCGCCCACGCGGCAGCGGCGATCGCCCGCCACGGTTGATTCGGGTTTGCGGTAAGATCGATCACCCCGACGCAGTCCCGAACCTCGTCGCATTTGCCTTCAGCCCGCTTCAGCCCATGCCCGTTTCGGATCGAACCCCCAATACGGCGCGCAAGCGCACGACGGCCGCCACGCCCAAGAAGGCGCCCGCCCCTGCCAAGAGCAAGCCTGCCCGGGAAAGCGACGGCAGCAACAGCCTCGCGCGGCTCCTGGGCGTGCTGGACCTCTTCACGCCGGCGGCCCCGGCATGGCCGACGAATGCGCTGATCAAGTCGCTCGGCATGTCGCGCTCGACGGGCTATCGCTACATCAAGGCGCTCGCCGACGTGCGGCTGCTTACGCCCGTGTCGAACGGGCACTACGTGCTCGGGCCGCGCATCATCCAGCTCGACCGGCAGATCCGCCAGTGCGATCCGCTGTACAACGCAGCCGAGCCCGCCATCCGGTGGCTCGCCAGCAAGAGCGGCCATTCCGTGACGCTGTGCGCGCTCTTCAGCGGCGCGGTGCTGTGCGTCCGCGAGGAACTCACCGCGGACAGCCCCACCAACCTCTTCACGCGGGGCCAGACGCGACCGCTGTTCCGCGGCGCCACGTCCAAGATCATCCTTCCGTACCTCCGCCCGCACCAGTTGCGCATCCTCTACACGAAGCACGCGAAGGAGATCGCGACCTCCGGACTCGGGACAGATTGGACGTCGTTCCGCGCCAACCTCGCGAAGATGCGCCGCGCGGGGTCCGTGGTTACGGTCGGCGAGTTCAACCCCGGCGTGCTCGGCGTCGCCGCCCCGGTCTTCAATCGCGCGGGCCACATCCTGGGCAGCATCGGCATCGCGGGCGCGGAGGCGAAGTTCACCCGCGAGGAGATCGAGCGCGTCACCGAGCTCGTGGTGGCGGCCGCGAAGAAGGTGAACGAGCGGATCGCGGTCACCAACATCGGCACCGACCTCGCGGCCCGCGCGATCCGGTAGCGCCAACGCAGGTCCGTCCGGCGCGCCGCGCCGCGGCTTTCAGCGTGCGGCGGGTGGCGGCGGCTCGGCCGGCGGCTCCACACCTACGGCGTTGTGCATGCAGGCCAGCATCGCGTAGAAGCCGATCGCGGTGACCAGCTCGACCGCACCCCGCTCCCCGAATCGCACGCGCACGGCGGCGAAGTCCGCCGCCGACAATGCGCGATGGCCGACGAGCTCGCGCGCACAGCGCGCGACGAGCGACTCGTCGGGCGCTGCGTCCGCGGGTGTCGCACCGGCGCACAACGCGTCGATTACGGACGGCGCAAGGCCGGCGCGCAGGGCCCCGCCGCGATGCACCGCCTGCTCGTAGTGATCGCCGAGCTCGGTCGAAACGGCGAGCGCGACAGTCTCCAGCACCGTGGCCGGCAGGCTGGACGAGAACCGGAAGAACGTGCCCACGTTGACGACCCGCCCCACCAGCTCGGCGCAGTGGAGGAGCGGCGCGTAGCCCGGGAGGATCTTGCCGCGCGTGCGGATCATGTCGTCGAAGGCCCACCGCTCGCTCTCTTCCAATGCGTCGCGCGTGGTGATGTCCGGCAGGCGTGCCATGCAACCTCCCCGTCTGTGTCTCGAGGGCGTCCCCGGCTCAGGTGGCCGGCAGCTCGCCCGGAAAGCTGTGGAAAACGCTGTACGCGACGCGCGCCTGCTCGCCACACGTCAGCGCGGCCAGATCCTCAGGCGGCCGCGCCGGCAGATCATTCACCGGATGCGCCCGACGCCTTGGCGAGCCGCTGTGGAAAGCGTCGATCGAACACGGTCTCGGCGATGCGGTTCAGCAGGATCTCGACCGTGCCGCCGGCGATCATCCAGCCGCGCGTGCGACGCAGGCAGTACTCGACCAGCGTCTCGTCGCTGTAACCCATCCCGCCCATGATCTGCAACGCCTCGTTGGCGACGTCGAATCCGGTCCGGTTGCACATCACCTTGGCGATGGCGGTCTCCTCGGCCGACGGAAACCCGTTGTCCGCGTTGCACGCGGCGCGATATAGCAGCATCTGCGCCGCGTCCAGCTGGATCTTCATGTTCGCGAACTTCCACTGCAGGCCCTGGAATTCGCACAAAGGACGCCCGAACTGCTCGCGGGTCAGCGCGTGTTCGCGCGCCAGATCGAAGGCATACCGCCCAAGCGCCAACGACCGCGAGCTGTTGCCGATGCGCTCCACGTTGAAGCCCGACATCTGCTTCTTGAACCCGCCCGGCCCCAGCAGCACGTTCTGCTTCGGCACCCAGACGTTGTCGAAGAAGAGCGGGTTCCACTCCTCGCCCCCCAGGAAACGCGACGGCTTGCCGAAGGTGAAGCCCTCGGCGCCGCGCTCGAGCAGCACCGACCCGATGCCGCCGAGCCCCGGGCCAAAGCGCACGTAGACCAGGAACACTGTGGCGTGCAACCCGTGCGTGGTGAAGATCTTGCTGCCCGTGATGCGGTAGCCGTCGCCGTCGGGCGTGGCCGTGGTGGTGAGCTCGGTCACCGCCGACCCCGCACCGGGCTCGGTCATCGCCACGCAGATCACGCCCTTGCCCTGCAGCAGCGGCTTGAGATAGCGCTCCTTCTGCTCCGAGGTGCCGTACTGCGCGAGCACCCGGATCGCGCCGAAGTTGCCGGCCTGGATCACGTCGGCGCTGCGCGGGCACGCGGCCGCGATCTGCTCGATGGCCAGCACGGCGTCCATCAGCGTGCCGCCCGCGCCGCCGTCGCGCTCGTCGATCGTGATGCCGAGGAGCCCGTTTTCGGCCATCCGGGCCGCGACGTCCCAGGGGTAGTCGCTGGCGTGCGCGCGCGCCAGAGCGCCTTCTGCGAGTTCCCGCTGTCCGAACGCGCGGACCGAATCGCGGAACATCTGCTGCTCGTCGGAAAACGTGAACTTCACGGCGTGATCTCCGGGCGGAATGCGTGGTTTCGGGTGCCGCCTGCGCGGGCGTCCCGGGCGCCGGCTAGGCCGGGCAGTCGGGCGACGCCATGTAGGCGACGCGATCCTTGTAGCGGCGGATGGGCCGGCTGCCGTCCCAGCTCTCGGCCAGCGCCTTGACGCCGCCGAAGTACTTGCCGCGCGTCGGCGTGTACGGAACGATCTCGATCATCGTGCCCAGATGCGCGGGACCGCTGTAGTAGCTGACGTTCTTGCTGCCGTCGGGCATCTCGATGGTGCACACCTCGGCGAAGCCGTGCCGCTCGAGCTCGGCGCACGCCGCCGGGTAATCGGGCGGCCAGAACGCGAGATGATGCAGGCCGCCCGCACGCCCGCCCGCGAGGAACTCGGTGTAGGGCGACGGCGCGTCGTTGTGCTGCGAGATGAACTCGATCTGCACGTCGCCGAAGTAGGAAAACGCGACCGACATCCGCACGTCGCTCTGCCGGCCGCGGTGCATGAACCGGCGGTCCCCGACCGACTCCTCGATGACGACGAACGGGCCGACCTTGAACGTCTCGCTCCAGTAGCGCAGCGCGGCATCCATGTCCGCGACGACGTACCCGAGCTGCATCTTCTGGCCGAGGAAGGCGGAAAGGATCTTCTGTTCCGGAGCGATCACGAGATCTCCACGAGTGATGATGGCCGGTCCGACCGGCGGGAGCGCAGCGCCCGACCGCTGCGCTCCCGCCGCCGGGAGGCAGCCCGTGTCTTGCGGCGAATTTGAATTATATGTCGCTTTTTGGGAATTTATGCAAGTCAGATCCGGGCGCGCCGGCCCGATCGCGCCGCCACCCCGGGCTCGCGCTCCGCTTTGACACTGTATCTCACATTGTCGGATAATTGGACGTTCGCGCCGAAACGGCCGCCGCCGGCGCGCCTTCCACCCGCCCGGCGCGCGCGGTCGGCGCGCGCGGGCATCATCCGAGGAGTCCTGCCAAGTGTCCAACGTCGATCCGCAACGAACGAAGGAAGTGCTCGAACGCGTCGAGCGCGAACGGGGCATGGCGCGTGGCTGGACGCGCATCCTCGCGGAGCGCGATCCCGACATGCTCGAGCACCTGCACGATTGCGTGATGCAGGTGCTCACGCGCCGCAACAGCCTCCCGCTCAAGACCAAGTTCACGCTCATGATCTGCCTCAACGCCTTCCAGTTCCACCCCTTCGGGGTGCGGGCGCAGACGCGGGCCGCCCTGAAGGCAGGCGCGACCGAGGACGAGATCATCGAGGCGCTCGAGGTCGTCGGCCTCTCCAACCTCCACGGCATGACGACGGCGTTGCCGCTGGTGGTGGAGGAGTTCGAAGCCTTCCGCAAAGCGGCCGCCGAAGAAGCGGCGAAGGGCTGACGAGGTCGGGCACTGCCGCATCCGGGCGAAGGCCGGGACAATGGCGCCGACCCGGCGCCGTGCCCGGTCAGGCGCTTGCTGCCACCGCCGCGCCGGCGACGGCCGGTCCCTCGCTCCGCCGCGCGTCGACCGCGTGCATCGCCGCGCGGTACGCGAACGTGATCGCCGGGCCCAGCGTCGAGCCGGGCCCCGGGTAGTTGCCCTGCATCACCGAGCACATGTCGTTGCCGCACGCGTAGAGGCCCGGGATCACCGCGCCGTCGGCGGCGAGGACCTGCGAGTCGGCGTTCGTGCGCAGCCCGGCGCTGGTGCCGAGCGGCGCCGGGTAGACGGCCATCGCGAAGAACGGCGCGTGCTCGATGGCCTTGAGGCACGGGTTCGGCCCGTCGTGCTCCGGATCGCCGTTGTGCCGGTTGAGCGCCTTCGATCCCTTGCCGAACGCCTCGTCGACCCCGGTGACTGCCGCGCGGTTATGCCGTTCGATCTCCTCGGCCAGGGCCTTGCCGTCGACGCCGATCTTCGCGGCCAGTGCGGCGATGGTCGGCGCCGAGACGACGTAGCCAATTTTCTCGAAGAAGGCCACCTGCTGCCACACGGGATGGATGGCACCCAGTCCGTAATTGCGCAGGAAGACGCGGTCGCAGACGAGCCAGGCCGGGATCGACGGCACGGATTCGTTCGACCGGAACATCGCCTTCACGAAGTCATGGTACGAGTCGGCCTCGTTGACGAACCGGCGGCCGGCCGAATTCACGGCGATGAGGCCCGGCTTCGGACGGTCCCGGATGTGGGGATAGATGGCCACCCGGCCGTCAGGCCACGCGACCCGCGATGCCGGCATCCACCAGAACGCACCTGCCCGGCCGCTGTCCACCACGCCGCCGGTGGCGATGCCTGCCTCGAGCCCGTCCCCGGACGCGCCGTCGAGCGCCGTCGTATAGGCGATCTCCTGCCCGGTGAGTTCCTTGCGCCACCGCGGGCTGGCCGCGCAGCCGCCCGTGGCGAGCACGACCCCCTGCCGCGCGCGGATCCTGCGCGGCGCGCCCTCCATCTCCACGACCGCGCCTTCGACGTGGTCGCCGTTGCGGACGAGTTCGGCCAGCCTCGCGTCGAGTGCGATCTCCACCCCCTTCTGCCGGCAGCTGTGGAAGAGTCGCCCGACGAGCGCATTGCCGAGGACGAGTCGCGTGCCGCGCCGATGGTCGAGCCGCGCGACGAGGTATTCGAGCAGCCGCCAGGTCGCGAGCCGGAAAGCGTGGAACGAGCGCCACGGCCGGATCAGGTACTTGATCTCGTCGCGCGACACCATCATGCCGCCGAAGATCATCAGCTCCGGGATCGGCGGACGCAGCTTGGCGAAGTCGCGGCCGAGCACGCGCGCGTCGAACGGCAGAGGCGACAGCGCCCGGGCGCCCGCCGCCCCCCCCGGCTGTTCCGCGTGATAGTCGGGGTAAGGGTCGTTCGCCTTGAACCTGACTTCGGTATTGCGGGCAAACCAGTCGACGGCCTCGGGCCCCGACTGGAGGAACGCCTCGCGCAGCGGCGACGCGTCGGGTCCGATCTCGACGTCCAGGTAACGGCGCGCCGCAGCGATGTCGTCCGGGTGCGAGGTGTTCCGGCTGAGCGAATTGTTGGGAACCCACGCGGTGCCGCCCGCGGTCGCGGTCGTCCCGCCCACCAGGCCCGTCTTCTCGCACACCAGCACCTCGAGGCCGTGGTGCCTGGCGACCAGCGCCGCGGCCATGCCTGCCGCGCCCGCGCCGATGACGAGCAGGTCCACCTCACGATCCCATTGCGACTTTGTCACCGCCGACTTCCTTTCACCGATCCCATGGCGCGCATGCGCCCGATCCGCCGGTCACCCGTGCATGCCGCCCAGGCAGATGTACTTCACCTCGAGATAGTCATCGATGCCGTACTTCGAGCCTTCGCGTCCGACGCCGGATTCCTTGATGCCGCCGAAAGGCACCGACTCGTTGGCCATCAGGCCGACGTTGACACCGACCATCCCGAACTCGAGCGCCTCCGCCACCCGCCAGACGCGCGCGACGTCCCTGCTGTAGAAGTACGAGGCCAGGCCGTACTCGGTGGCGTTGGCGGCGGCGACCAGTTCCTTCTCGTCGCGAAAGCGGAAGAGCGGCGCGAGCGGCCCGAACGTCTCCTCGGTGGCCACCTTCATCGCCTGCGTGGCCTCGCCGATCACGGTGGGCTCGAAGAACGTGCCGCCGAGCGGATGCCGGTGCCCCCCGGCGAGCAGGCGTCCGCCCTTGGCCAGCGCGTCGGCCACGTGTTCCTCGACCTTGCGCACGCCGCCCATGTCGTGCAGGGGCCCGAAATTGACGCCCGGGTCCGCACCGTTGCCGACCTTCAGTTCCGCGACCTTCGCCACCAGCTTGCGCGCGAACGCGTCGTAGATCGCATCGTGCACGTAGAAGCGGTTGGCGCCCACGCACGCCTGCCCCGCGTTCCGGAACTTGGACGCGAGCGCGCCGTCGACGGCCGCGTCGACGTCCGCATCCTCGAAGACAATGAACGGCGCATTGCCGCCCAGTTCCAGCGCGAGCTTCTTGATGGTGCCCGCGCTCTGCGCCATCAGCTGCCGCCCAACCTCCGTGGAGCCGGTGAACGAGAGCTTGCGCACGCTCGGATTCGACGTGAACTCGCCGCCGATCTCCCGCGACCCGCCGGTGACGACATTGAACACGCCCGGCGGGATGCCGGCACGCGCGGCAAGCTCGGCCAGGCCGAGCGCGGAGAACGGCGTCGTGCTCGCCGGCCGCACGACGATCGTGCAGCCGGCCGCGAGTGCCGCCGCCACCTTGCGGGTGATGATCGTGTTCGGGAAATTCCACGGCGTGATCGCCGCGCACACGCCGACCGGCTGCTTGATCACGATGATCCGGCGGTCGTGCGCCGGCGTGGGAATCGTGTCGCCGTAGGTGCGCCGCGCCTCCTCCGCGAACCACTCGATGAACGCCGCGCCGCTCACCACTTCCGAGCGCGCCTCGGCGAGGGGCTTGCCCTGCTCCGAGGTCATGATGAGCGCCAGGTCGTCCTGGTTCGCGATGACGAGGTCGAACCACTTGCGCAGCAGCCGGCCGCGCTCCTTGGCGATCGTCGAGCGCCACGCGGGGAGCGCGGCGCTCGCTGCCAGGATGGCCTCGCGCGCCTCGGCGGCGCCCATGCGCGGCACGACGCCGAGTTCCGCCCCCGTCGCGGGATTGCGTACGGCGAGGGTTGCGCCGGCGTCGGCATCCACCCACTTGCCGCCGACGTAGCACTGCCGGCGAAGGAGCGTCGCGTCCTTCAGTATCAGTCCGGACATGGTCGTGGCCCGCCTACTTCTTGCCGCCGGCCCCGGGCACCAGCGTCGGCACGACGAAGCCGCTCCCCGTATGGCCGGGGATGGGACCGGGCTTCCACGTCTCTTTCCATTGCGTCGGGTACGGGTACCACGCCGAGCGGTACTGCGGCGTGTTGATCTCGGTGTCGACGCTGATCACGGTCGGCTTCCGGCTGGCGATGGCACGCTCGAGCGCGGGCTTGAAATCCGCGGCGCGCGAGATGCGCACCCCTTCGGCACCCATGCCCTTCGCCATCATCGCGAAGTCCGGGCCCCACAACTGCTCTTCCCCGACCTTGCGGTAGTCGCACAGCGATTCCCGGCCGTAGAGCTTGAGCATCGCCTCCCGCTCGATCTGCAGCGAGCGGTTGTCGAAGACCACGAAGACCACCGGCAGGTCCTGTTCCACGGCCGTCAGGACCACCGTCGCCCGCATGATGAAGGCACCGTCGCCCATCAGCGCGATCGCGGGGCCGTTGCCGCTCGCCATGCTGGCGCCGATGGCCGCCGACGCGCTCCACCCCATGCGATGCATGAACCCGCTGTGGATGACGTGCCGCGACGACGCGCGCAGGAACGGCGGGCCGTAGCTCAGCATGTGCCCCGTGTCGAAGAACACGGGCGCCTGCGGACACTTCTCGGCGATGACCTGGCTCGCGTCCTCGCACACCCGCGCGTAGTGGAGCGGCGCGATGTCCGACTTGCGCATGTCGGCCACGGCGGCGTTCCACGACTTGGCTTCGCCGGCGAGCTCGCTCGTCCACGCCGTGCGTTCCTTGATCCCGGCCGCACGCGCGGCGGCGGTGAGCGCCTCGAGGGCGAGCCGCGCGTCCGACGTGAGCGCAACCGCCGTCGGATAGGCGCGCCCGAGTTCTGAGGTGTCGATGTCGACGTGGACCAGCTGCGCATTGTTCGGAATGTCGAAGAGCGTCCAGCCGCCCGTGTCGATGTCGGTGAAGTGCGTGCCGATGCCGATGACGAGGTCGGAGCGCCGGGCGGCGTGGTTGCCCTGCCCGGTGCCGGCGCGGCCGATGCAGCCGACCGACAGGCGATGCGTCTCGGGGAAGGCCGCCTTGCCCGTGGACGTGGCGGCGACGGGGATGCCGGTCGCCTCCGCAAAGGCCATGAGCGCGTCGTGCGCGCGGGAATTGGCGATGCCGCTGCCCACGACGATCATCGGCCGCTGCGCCTTGGCCATCAGCGCGATGGCGTCGTGCACGCCTTCGGGGTCCGGGCCCGGGGGCCGGAACCGCGTGTACGGCATCGGGTCGGGCAGGTCGTCGGGGATGAGCGCGTGCTGGATGTCGAATGGGATCTCGATGATGACCGGCCCGGGCCGGCCCGACAGCGCGGTCTGGTAGGCACGCAGGAACATGTCGATGGTGGTGTCCGGCCGCGTCACCATGAAGGCCTTCTTGCTGATCGGCTTCAGCGCCGCGGTCCAGTCCTCCGGCCCCGAGCGGTAGGCCTCCTCGATGCCGCCGCGGTCGAACCAGTGCGTGGCGCCGGCGCCCGCGAGCACCAGCATGCCGATCGACTCGTAGTACGCGGTGGCGACGGCCGGGGCGATGTTCATGTTGCCGGGACCCACGCTGGTCGTGACGATCGGCAGCGGGCCGCCGCGCCGGTAGCGCCAGACGCCGTCGGCCAGTTCCACGGCCTGGTCTTCCATTCGCGCCGCGACGCAGCGGATCTTCGTCTCGTGCACCAGGGCATCGAGCAGGCTCCAGTTGCCGTGGCCGTTGACGCCGAACACGAATTCGGTGCCCATCTGCTCGAGCAGGCGGGCGATCGCAGCGGATACCGTGATCATCTTCTGTTCCATGGTTTTCCTCGTGAGGAGGCCGACGCGGCGGGGCCTGCGTGCACCCGCAGCCGCGACGGCAGCCTAGTCGTTGAAGATCGTCGTGCAGGTCGGCAGGACGTGGGCGGACGGCTGCGAGTCGATGCCGCGCAGGAGGTCGAAGAGCTCGCGTGCCTGCGCCGGCGTGTGGGTCTTTGCGGTGCAGTCCGAGAACTTGTCCCACAACTGCTCGAGCGTGAGCGGCTCGGCCGCGTAGCCCGGGATGGTGGCGACGGGACCGCTTTTCAGGATCTCGCCGTTGCGCAGCCTCATGGTCACCGATTCCGTGGGCGAGAACACCGGGTCGCGGGGATCCGTCGCGTCGACCGGGATGAGCTTCACCTTCGGGTAGAACGCCTGCATGTCGGGGCGGCGCACGACGTCGTCGTTGATCTGGGCCACGCCCAGCTCACCCATGATCACCGCCGACGCGATGGCGAACGAGCCGCTGAACTGCGCCTCGTACTGGTTCTTCGGATGCTGGTGCGCGAGCACGAAGACCTGGTTGCGCCCCATCTCGACCTCGACCGACTCGATGTCCTCCGGCTTGATCCGGCGGCCTTCGAGCATCTTCTTCGCCGCGTTGAACGAGCGGTGCTCGAAGAAGCAGGTCGGGTGCAGCTTGAACTGCGGCTTGTGCTTGGGCAGGTACCACTCCTTGCCGAGCTTCGACGGGGAGTCGCGGTCGGGCGTGTTGCCGGACGCGAACGCCGTGAGGAAGCCCGTCGGGCCTTCCAGCGCGCTCGCACCGCCGGTCATGCCGGCTTCGGCGAGGCGCGCGGCGATGACGCCGCTGCGTGCCACCATGCCGGAGTGGTAGCCCTTGGTCATGGTGCCGAAGGACGCGCCCAGACCGCCCGAGTGACTCGCGGCGATGGCAAGCGCGTGCGACGCCTTCTCCGCGGACAGCTTGCGCAGCACGCTGCAGGCGGCCGCACTCGCGAGCGGCCCGAACACCGACGTCGGGTGCCACCCGGCCTTGTGATAGTCGCGGTTCCGGCGCCAGACCTCCGACCACACCTCGTAGCCCGCGACGAACGCGGTCGCGATTTCCTGGCCGGTGGAGTTGAGCACCTCGGCCTCGGCGAGGATGGCCGGCACGAGGATGCCGCCGGGATGGCCGGACAGCGCCTGCACGCCGTAGTCGAGGATGTGCGCGACCGTGCCCCCGAGCAGCGCGGCATCGGGTCCCGCCACGAGGTGCGACGACAGGCAGGCGCGCGACTCCCTGCGCCCAGCGGGCTCGACCAGCGTCTTGCGCAGGATGTCCACGATCGGCCGGTCGATGCCGGCCATGATGACGCCGATCGTGTCGACGAAGGAGTCGCGCACGCTCGGCAGCAATTCGGGCGGAAGCTGTTCGTACCTGACGTTGGCGAGGAACTTCCCCGCTTCGGCAGTGAGAGATTCCATGTACGGTCCTCGAGAGAAATTCAACAACCGGAACGTTCCGAAGGCACGCCCTCTCGACCGGGACCCGCCACGTCGTGAACGCCTGCATCGAACCCGCGCCATCGCGCGCCATTCGCAGCGCACGCCGGTCTTCCTCGTGCCCGGCCTGCGCAGGACTTCAGCTTGACACATAGTCTCAAATGGTGCAACTTATTGTCCGTGTCGCGAAAGCCCCTGACGAGTGGCGTACCCGCGCCCCCGACGGAGTGAATCGCCCGCATCATGTTGGACGCGCCGCTTCCGGCGCGCCATGCCGCCCCGAGGAAGACCGGTGCTCAAGTCGCTGCTGACGATCTTTGCAATGCTTTGCGCGTTCGCCGTCACGCCGGCAGCCGCGCAGCAGCCCGCGTGGCCGGGCACGGTGCGACTCATCGTGCCGTTCGCGGCCGGGGGCGGCACCGACGCCTTCGCACGGGCCATCGCGGCGCAACTCGGCCCGCGCCTCGGTGTCACCGTCATCGTCGAGAATCGCGCCGGCGCCGGCAGCCTCATCGGGTCGGCCGCGGTCGCCAAGGGACCCGCCGACGGCTCGCAGCTCCTCTTCACCTCGTCGAGCCTCGTCACCGCGACCGCGACGTCGCGCAATGCGCAGTTCGACGTCCTGCGGGATCTCGTGCCGGTCGCGTTCGCGGTCGATGCCCCCCTGCTCGTCGCCCTCTCCGCCAAGTCCGGCATCAGGAGCCCCTCCGAGCTCGTGGCTGCCGCCCGGGCGCGCCCCGACGAGCTGACCTTTGCGTCCGCGGGCATCGGCAGCCTCACCCAGCTCGCGGAGGAGCTCCTGCTCGACGCCGCGAAGATCAGGATGCGGCACATCCCGTACAAGGGAACGGCCCCGGCGCTCCTCGACGTGGCCACGGGCACGGTCGACCTCACCATCGGCAGCTATTCGGCGCTCGTCGCGCAGTTCCAGAGCGGACGCGTGATCCCGATCGCGGTCACCACGCTCGCGGCGAGCGCGGCGTTCCCCAACCTGCCGACGATGGCTTCGTCCGCCCCGGGGTACAACGTGAGCATCTGGTACGGCATGTTCGCGCCCGCCGGTCTGCCGGCGCCCATGGTGCAGCGGCTCCACCGCGAGATCGTCGACATCGCGAGGAGCGCCGAGCTGAAGCCGATGATGAAGGACGAAGGCGGCGCCGTCGTCGAGGCCGGGCCGGAGGAGCTTTCACGGCGCGTGCGCGACGAGTACGCACTTTGGAAGAAGCTCGCCACCGAGAAACAGCTCGTCATCGACTAGACCTTCGGATCGCCGCACGCGGTGCGGCAGCCCAACGACAAACACTCACCAAGGGGGAACTGTGGCCCATTCGCTGCACGTCTCTGTGCTGGCAGCAATCACGCTCGGACTCGCACCCGCGGGGCCGGCCGCCGCCCAGGAGTGGCCCACCAAGCCGATCCGCATCGTCGTTCCCTACACCACGGGCGGGTCGACCGACATCGTCGCGCGGATCGTCTCGCCGCACCTCGGCGACGTCCTCGGCAAGGCGGTCTTCATCGAGAACAAGCCGGGCGCAGGCTCCTCCATCGGCGTCGATGCGGTGGCCAAGTCGCCGCCGGACGGGACCACGTTCGGGATCGTCAACATCGCGTTCGTGGCCAACCCGAGCCTCATCAAGAAGCTGCCCTACGACACCGAAAAGGATCTCACCGCGGTGACGCTGATCTCCACGTCGACACTGGTCGCGGTGGTGCCGCCCTCCGTACCCGCGAAGACACTGAAGGAGTTCGTCGCCTACGCGAAGTCGAAGCCGGGCGAGGTCTTCTACGCCTCCGCCGGGCAGGGCACCGGCAACCACCTCCTCACCGAGCGCTTCAACAACCTGGCCGGCATCAAGATGACCCACGTGCCCTACAAGGGCGGCGGGCCCTCGGTGCAGTCGGTCGTCGCGGGCGAGACGTCGCTGCTGCTCGCGTCGATTCCGTCCGTGGTGCAGTACTTCCCGAACGGCAGGCTGGTGCCGCTGGCGGTCGGCAGCCTGAAGCGCAACCCGGCGCTGCCGGACGTGCCGACGATTTCGGAGGCGCTGCTCCCGGGCTTCGAGGCCATGGAGTGGATCGGCCTCGTCGCGCCCGCCGGCACGCCGCCCGCGATCGTCGACAGGATGCAGCAGGCGATGGCGAAGGTGCTCGCGATGCCGGAGGTGAAGAGTCGCCTCGTCGGCATGGCCGCGGACCCCGTCGGCAGCACGCCGCAGGAGTTCTCCGCGTTCATCACCAGGGAGATCGCGGCCTGGAACAAGGTCATCAAGGACGTCGGCATCACCGTCGAATAGGCGACCCGCCCGACGTGACCGCACACCCTCACCGGCAGGAACCGCCACCATGACAGACTCGCCCAAGCCGGTCGTCGACCTGCGCACGTACAGGATCCGAAGGGGCGGGATGCCGCTGTTCCTGCGCCTTTCGCAGACGCACGTGTTCCCCGTGATGCAGCGCCACGTGGGCGCGCCGCTCGGGTACTACGTCACCGTGATCGGCGCGCAGGACGAGGTCACGCACCTCTGGGGCTACGACAGCGTGGGCGACATGGAGACGCGGCGCCTCGCGCGCAACCAGGATCCCGAATGGCCCCGCTACGCGGTGGATTCGCGCGACCTGATCGACGTGCAGGAGACGCGCGTCGTGCGCCGCCTGGCGCTGCCGTCCCTCGCCGCGGCACCGCGGCCCGATCCGGCGAAGCCGGTGGTGGAGTTCAAGGTCACGACGATCCGGCGCGGGACGATGCCCGACTTCCTGCGACGCTACGAGGAACTCGCGGTGCCGGCGCAGTTGCGCCACGTCGGGGCGCCGGACGGGCTCTACCTGGCGGAGATCGGCCCCCAGAACCAGGTGACCCAGCTTTCCGCGTTCGACAGCCTCGCCGACTACGAGGCGCGCACCGCGGCCCGCGACCGCGAGCCCGCGTGGGCGCAGTTCCAGGCCGCGACCGAGTCCATGGTCCTGGCCGAGACCACGAAGGCCACCCGGCGGGTGGCGTTCGGCGCCGCCGGACCGTGATCGCCACCCTCCACCGGCGCGGCGGCCGAGCAGACGCTGCACGCCCTCGCCCACCCACCAACCCGGCCGTGAGCGGAAAACACCGTTGAACCCACAAGACCAGCGCTATTTCGATGCCCTCTTCGCCCCGCGCACCGTCGCGCTGATCGGCGCTTCGGCCGACCCGAAGAAGCACACGTCCCGTCCGCAGCGCACGCTGCGCAAGCACGGCTACGGCGGCACCATCGTGCCCGTGAATCCGAACCGCGACGAGGTGGGCGGCGACCGCGCCTATCCGACGCTCGCCGCCGTACCGGGCCCCGTCGATCACGCGTTCATCATGGTGCCGCGCGATCTGGTTGCCGATGCGATCCGGCAGTGTGCCGCGAAGCGCGTGCCCATCGCGACGATCTATACCGACGGTTTCGCCGAGGTCGGCGACGAGGGCCGCCGTCTCCAGGACGCAATGCTCGCGGTCGCACGCGCCGGCGGCGTGCGAATCCTCGGGCCCAACTGCAGCGGCATATACAGCAGCCGGCCGTCGTGCGCGCTCTCCATCAACGCCGCCATCGAGAAGCTCGAGATCGTGGCCGGGCCGCTCGCGATCATTTCGCAGTCGGGCAGCATGACCGGCGGCCTCATCTCCCGGGGCCTCGGCCGCGGCGTCGGCTTCTCCAAGGTCGTCTCCATCGGCAACGAGTGCGACCTCACGGTGGGCGAGGTGACCGACTGGCTGGTCGACGACCCCGAGACCGGCGCCATCCTGCTCTTCATCGAGACCTTCCGCTTCGCACCGCGGCTCGCCCGGGCGGCCCGCCGGGCGGTCGCGGCCGGCAAGCCGGTGATCGCGTACAAGCTCGGGCGGTCGGACGTCGGCCGCGCGCTGGCCGCGTCGCACACCGGCGCAATGGCGGGCACCGACGAAGTGGCGGATGCGTTCTTCCGGGCGCACGGCATCCTGCGCGTCGATTGCCTCGAGACGCTGTTCGAGCTGCCCGCCATGCTGGCCGGCCAGCGCCCGGCCGCACGCCATCGCGTGGCGATGATGACCACCACCGGCGGCGGCGCGGCCACCGTCGCCGACCGGCTGGGCACGTTCGGCGTCGACGTGGTCCCGCCGACCGACGCCGTCGTCGCGAGCCTTGCCGCCAAGGGCATCCGGATACCGGGCGGACAGCTCACCGACCTCACGCTGGCCGGAACGAAGGCGGAGGTGTACGGGGCCGTCCTGGGCGAGCTGCTGGCCTCCGATCACTGCGACCTCGTCGTCGCGGTCGCCGGCAGCTCGGCGCAATTCCAGCCGGAGATCACCGTCGACCCCATCGCGCGCGCGGACCGGCACGGCAAGCCGCTCGCCGTGTTCATCGCGCCGCACGCCGATGCGTCGCTCAAACAACTGGCCGACGCCGGCATCGCCGGCTTTCGCACCCCCGAGTCGTGCGCCGACGGCCTGCGCGCCTGGAAAGCGTGGCGCCTTCCCGTGGACGCGCCCGCCGCGGATTCCGCGGCGCTGACGGCCGCCGGTCGCGCGCTCTCCGCGCTCGCAGGCCGGCGCCCCAACGAGGTCGATGCCTGCGCGCTATTCGCGACCCTCGGCATCCCGGCCGCGCAGTCCACGGTGATCCGGGCGCCCGGCGATGCGGCGGGCATCGCGTTCCCGGTCGTCGCCAAGGTGCTGTCCGCCGACGTTCCGCACAAGACGGACGCGGGCGGCGTGGTGCTCGGCGTGCAGGACGCAGGTGAACTCGAGGCCGCCGCCGCCGCGATCCTCGAGCGCGTCGCGGCCCGGTGTCCCGACGCCGTCGTCGAGGGCATCCTGGTGCAGCACATGGAGCGCGGCCTCGCGGAGGTGATCCTGGGCTTCCGCCGGGACCCGGAAGTGGGACCCATCGTGGTGCTCGGCGCCGGTGGTGTGCTGGCGGAGGTCTATCGCGACATCGCGATCCGCGTCGCACCCACCACGCTCGACGAGGCGCGGTCCATGATCGCCGAAGTGCGGGGCCTTGCCGTGATCCGCGGCTATCGCGGCCTGCCGCGCGGTGACTGCGAGGCGCTCGCCCGCGCCGTGGTCGCGATGTCGCAGCTGGCGGAACTCGTCGCGCCGGCCATCGCGGATGCAGAGATCAATCCGCTGCTGGTCAAGCCTGAAGGCCAGGGCGTCGTGGCCGTGGATGGCCTCGTCGTGCTGGAACAGGGGTAGCGGTACGGCGGGGCGTCGCGCTGGTCGTGAGACCCCCGTCAATCCGCGACGATCGACTTCTTCGTCGCGACGTCCTTCCAGATCGCGAGCGACTTGCGGATCTTGGCGTCCGACTCGGCCGGCGTCAGCGACAGCGCGACGGCGCCGTCCACCTTCAGCGCCTCGACGATCTCCTTCGCCTTCACGGCCTCGATGATCTCGCGGTTGAGGTAGGCGATGATCGGCGCCGGCGTGCCCGCGGGCGCCCAGATGCCCTGCCAGATGGTCGCGTCGTAACCCGGGACCGCCGTCGACATCGGCGGCACGCCCGGGAACGCGGGGCTCGGCTCGAGCGACGTCACCGCGACCAGCTGCATCTTGCCTGCCTGGATCAGCGGCATGATGGGGCCCGCCGTGTAGCCGATGCCGATGTCGACAAAACCGCCCATCACGTCGTTCATCGCCTGCGCGCCGCCCTTGTAGGGAATGTGCTTGATCTGGATCTTTGCGCTGTCGTTCAGCATCTCGGCGGACAGGTGCGAGATGGTGCCCGACCCCGGGGAGCCGTGGGTGATGATGTCCGGCTTCGCGCGCGCCGCCGCCACGAGGTCGGCCGGTGTCTTGATGCCCGACTTGTTGGACGCGACGATGAGCATCGGGCTCTCGGAGAACATCACCACCGGCGCCAGGTCCTTCAGCACGTCGATCGGGAGATTCGGCTTGGTCGCCGCGGCGGTGATCATGCTCACCGACACGCCGAGCAGCACCGAGCCGTCCTTCGGCGCCCTCGCGACGTAATCGGCGCCGATGAAGGTCGAGGCACCCGGCTTGTTCTCGACGATGACCGTGCGGTTGATCCGGGGCCCCAGCTGCGCCGCGATGAGCCGCGCGATGAGGTCATTGCTGCCGCCCGCGGTGAACGGGACGACGATCTTGATGATCGGCGGCAGGTTGACCTGCTGGGCGTGCGCGGCCGGTGCGAACGCCATGCCGGCAGAGGCCAGAAGCCCCGCGGCGAAACGGACGACGCCGCCGGCCGCACGGCGGAAGTTGCTGCTGCTTCCCATCATTGTCCCTCTCCTCCGCGAATCGAAGTGGCGGCCCGGCGCGCCGAGGCATGCGCGCAGATCCGGGCCACTTCTTGGTTTGACAGAAGTGGCAGCATATGGGATTCTTTTCAAGATCACAAGCGGCCGGCTTCAGGTGCTACCCGAACTTCCACACAGCCAGCAAGGAGCGTCAGGTGAGCGATCGGCAAGCTGCGGTTCTTTTCCTGCGCGTGCCGCCTGCGCCGCCGGCGGAGGCGAAGGCGTACGAGCAGTGGTACGACCATTCGCACATCAGGTACCGGATGGACAAGCCGCACTTCCTGGGCGCCGAGCGCTACGACGTCCTGCGCGGCAAGCACCGCTACTTCGTGTTCTACGAACTGTCCTCCCCGGCCGCGCTGACGACCCCGGAGTACCTCGCGTTGCGCGACTGGGAAGCGAAGCAGCCCGAAAGCTCCTTCGAGGCGGTCGGCCGTTCGCGGCCCGGCTTCGAGCGGGGCGTGTACGAGCAGCGGTCCGGACCCGCGTTCACGGCGCCGCGCGCCGACGCGCCGGTCGCGTACGCGGCCGGGCACACGCCCGCGGCTGCGGACGAGGACGCGTTCGGCACGTGGTACGACGACGTGCACATCCCGGCGGTCGGGCGCATCGCGGGCGTGCTGGATGTGCGGCGCTTCGTGCTCACCAAGGCGCAGATGGGGACCCAGTCCGGCCGCCGTACCGAGCGTCCCACCTGCGTGGCGGTCTATTACCTCGCGTCGGAGGCCGTCGCGGAGGACGCATCCTTCGTCCGTGAAATGCAGGCGGCGAAGGCACGCGAAGGCGGGGCGGACGAACCCTACTTTCTCCTCGGCCGGCGCGCGCACGGCACCGTGGCCGCCGCGGCGACACTGCGCCCGTAGTCCACCCCGCCGCCCACCGCGTTCAACCGCACCCACGAGGCGCTCGCATGGATCGATTGCAGGGCAAGGTCGCCGTCATCATCGGCGCGGGACAAAGTCCGGGCGAAGCGATGGGCAACGGCCGCGCGACGACCATCCGGTTCGCGCAGGAAGGCGCGGCGATCCTCGCCGTCGACCGCGACGTCGCGTCGGCGCCGGCAGTCCCGACGCGGCAGCGCGATCTGGCGCACCCACCCACCGAACGTCGGAAACGGAAACGCGATCCGGGGCTCTTTCTTTAAAAAAATCGCGTATTACGAGACAATTGACGATTTTCGACTGGGGGCCTACAGTCACTCACGCCGCGGACATCGCGCAAGCGTTGGGGCCCGAACCCGAGCCGGATCAAACCGGCCAAGCCACGTTGCCGCTGGAGGACACGCCCCATGAAACGCCGAGACTTTCTCTCGCTGGCCGCCGCCGTCGCCACCCTGCAGATGCGCCCCGCGTGGGCGCAGACGTTCCCGACCAAACCCATCCGGCTCGTGGTTCCGTTCGCACCGGGCGGATCGGTGGACGTGCTGGGGCGGATCACCGCCGAGGGCCTGACGCGGACGCTCGGCCAGCCGGTCGTCGTCGACAACAAGGGCGGGGCCGGCGGTGCGCTCGGCACCATGGAAGTCGTGCGCGCGGCGCCCGACGGCTACACGCTGCTGATGGTGAGCCCCTCCATCACGGCGTCGAATCCGGCCATCAATCCCAACATCCCGTACAACCCCATCACCGATCTGACCCCGATCATCAACGTGGCGGCGGCGCCCACGATCGTCGCGGTGCGTCCGAACTTTCCGGCGAAGAACTACGCGGAGTTCATTGCAGAACTGAAGAAGTATCCCGACCGCTACACCTACTCGTCGTCGGGTGTGGGCGGCATCCTCCACCTGCAGATGGAGGTATTCAAGACGCTGGCGGGCGTGTCGATGCTGCACGTTCCCTTCAAGGGCGCGGGCCCCGCCGTGGCCGCCGTGCTGGCCGGGGACGTGGACGTCGCCTTCGACAGCTTGCCGTCGATGCCCTACCTCGCGGATGGGCGCCTGCGTCCCATCGTCGTCGTGGCTCCGGAACGGGTCAAGGAGTTGCCCAACGTGCCGACGTTCAAGGAGGTCGGCATCGAGCCCCTCAATCGCATGCCGCACTTCGGCATCCTGGGGCCGAAGGGCATGCCCAAGGACCTCGTGGACAGGATCAACGCGGCGACGCGCCAGGCGCTCGACGACCCCGCGGTGCGCAAGCGCATCGAGGCGTCGGGATCGATCGTGGTCGCCGGTTCACCGCAGGAATTCGCCGACGAGATCAAGGCGCTCTACGAGCAGCTCAAGAAGGTCGTCGCCGACAAGAACCTCAAGATGGATTCGTAGCGAACGTCCGCCAAGGGCGTCCGGGAGGACGGTGGACGACACGACGTCGGCGTCGCACCTGTCTTGCGGCCGCCGCACCCGCGGCCGGCGCATGTGTAACTTCAGCCCTGCGGGACCCGCACCTGCAGCGCATTGTGCGTAAAGGCCAGCATCGCGTAATAGCCGATCGTACCGACCAGCTCGACCACGCCTTCGTCGCCGAACGCGCGATGCGCGTCGGCGAAGAGCGCATCGGTCAGGTGGTGCGTCCGGACAAGTTCCCGCGCGCACGCGATCGGCAGTGCGATCCTGCCGTCGGTCGCCGGCACCGGCGCCTTGGCGCGGATGGCGTCGACCACGCCGGGATCGACCCCGAGGCGCGTCGCGGCGCGGCCATGGATCGCGCCTTCGTAGCCATTGTCGAGTTCGCAGGACACCACGTACGCGAGAAGCTCGATCGTGAGCTCGGTGAGGCTCGACTCGAACCGGAACTTGGTACCCAGGTGGCAGATGCGGCTCGCCATCTCGGGCGCGTGCAGCATCACCGCATAGCTCGGCGACACCTGGCCGCGGCTCTTGGCAACGAAGTCGTAGGCGGTCCGGATGGAATCCGGCAATGCGTCACGGTCGAGGAGTTCGGGCAGTCGGGGCATGACGGGCTCTCAGGTGGCCGGCGGGACGATCGTGTCGATCCGGGCGAGCGTCTCCGCCGACAGGCGCCCGCGGTAGGCCGCCGCATTCGTCCGCACCTGCTCCGCCGACATCGCGCCGGCAATCACCGAGGCGACTTCGTCGCGCGTCAGCAGCCACGACACGGCGAGTTCGAGCAGCGTCATCCCGCTGTCGCGCGCCACCTGCGCGAGTTCATGCACGCGCGCCAGGTTCTCCTCGCTGTACAACTGACGCGTGATCCCGTCGGGGCCGAAGCGCGGCCCCCCGGGCGACGGCGTGTCCCTGCCGTACTTGCCCGTGAGCAGGCCGCTCGCGAGCGGAAAGAACGGCAGGAATCCGACGCCCAGCCGGGCGCACTCGGGCAGCAGGGCGGCTTCGGCGCCGCGCCGCAGCAGGCTGTACTCCTCCTGCGTGCTCACGAAGCGCGGCGCGCCCGCGGCGACCGCCGATTGCGCCTCGGCGAGCTGGCCGGCACTGAACTTGGAGCAGCCGATCTCGCGGACCTTGCCCTCCCGCACGAGCTCGCCCAGGACGCCGAGCGTATCGGCGACGGGCGTATCGGGGTCGGGCACGTGCAGCTGGTAGAGATCGATCCATTCGGTATTCAGGCGGCGCAGGCTCGCCTCCACCGCGCGGCGCACGTACGCGGGGCTGCCTCCGCCCGGCATGCCGGGGCCGAGCGGCAATCCGAACTTGGTGGCCACGATCACCTCGGAGCGACGCGCGCCCAAGGCGGCACCCAGGTACTCCTCGCTGCGCAGCCCGCCGTACTTGTCCGCCGTGTCGAAGAAGTTGATGCCGGCGGCCAGCGCCGCATCCACGACGCTCGCCGCGCCCGCCGCGTCCACGCGCTGCCCGAAGTTGTTGCAGCCGAGCCCGACGACCGAGACCGCGAGCGAACCGATGTTCCTCGTTTCCATCCGTGTTCCCATGTGATTGCCCGGGCCGATCGCGCGGCCGGGGCGGATTGAAGTCATCCGTTGAGGAGCGCGCGGGTACCCGCCATGATGCGGCGGGCACGCTCGAGCGGCGCCAGCCCGCCATACGTCACGCCGGGGGCTTCGAGACCGATCGAAAGAGCGGCCGGCACGGCGCGTATCAGCTCGCGCAACGGCAACGCCCCTTCCCCGGGGTAGAGTCGATCGTATCGCGCCTCGCGCGGAAGGTCTGCGGGCGGGACCGCGGGCGCGTCGCACAACTGCAGGCACGCGAGCATCCTGCCGTCCATTCCCGCTACGGCCGCCGGGCTCCCACCGGAGCGCATGAGGTGCAGCGCGTCGAGGCAGATGCCGAGGTTGGGATGGTCGACGCTGCGCACGACGCGGATCGCGTCCTCGAGCGTGGCGATGCCGCGGAAAGCCATGAACTCGATCATGGGTCGGATCCCCCGCGCGGCCGCGAGCTCGCACAAGTCGGCGAGCCGGCGCACGGTCGCGGGCTCGTCCCCGGGCTTCCAGTCGGCCTTTGCGGGCGCTGTGACCGTCATGCAGCGCGCGCCGACTTCCGCCGCGTAGTCGAGCATGGGCTCGAGCGCCCGCACGTCGGTCGCAGGTCCGATGCGCACGACCTCCACCCCCAGCACCTGCATGCCGCTTTCCTGCAGCCGGCGCGCGATGGCCCGTCGCAGCGCAGGGTCGCCGATCACGTCGACGTCGGTGTCGAGGACGGGCACGAGCCGCAGGTCGACGGCATCGAATCCGGCAGCCTCGGCGGCATCGATCTGCTCGACCGGCGAACACGGCAGAACCGTGAGGGGTGACAACGAAAGAAGGCGGGAGCGCCCTCCTGCCTGCGGGCGGGACCCTTCCGCGCGCCCACTGCCTGTGGAACCTGCCATGGCTGCCTTTCAATGAATCGTCGGGGGATACCGTCGGATGCGCGGCGGGATCCTGCGGCCGCCGGGACGCCTGCACCCGCGACGCTGCCGGGGAGATCGCCGTCGCGTCATTGCGCCTCGATGCCGGCGCTCTTGACGTGCTTGCCGTATTGGACGACCTGGTTCGCGACGAACTTTGACCATTCCGGAGGCGACATGGCCGGCAGGAGGTCGTAGCCGAGCGCGTCGATCTGGGCCGGCATGCCGGGCAAGGCGACGATGGCGTTGAGATCCTGGTTCAGGCGCGCGACGATGGCGGGCGGCGTTCCGGCACGCACGAAGAAACCGGTCCAGTTATCGACCTGCAAGTCCGGAAGGAACTCCGTGATCGCGGGCACGCCGGGCAGCTTGGCATTGCGCGCGGGCATGACGGCCAACGGCTTGATCCGACCCGCCGTGATGAACGGCAGCGCCGTCGCCGTGTCCGTGAACATGAACTGCGTCTGGCCGTCCATCAGTTCCACCAGCGCCTGGCTGTTGGTCGTGTAGGGGATCTCCGTCACGTCGATCTTCGCCTGGACCCCGAAGATGCGGCCCGCGATGCGGTTGACGCTGTTGGTGAACGGAAACGACACCTTGCCTGAATTCGCCTTGGCGTACTCGATCAGGTCGTTGACCGAATTGACCGGCAGGGACTTGTTCACGACGAGGACGTACGGGGCCGCGCCCACGATGCCGATCGGGATGAAGTCCTTCTCCATGTCGTAGGTCATCGACTTGAAGAAGAACTTGTTCGCGGCATGAGTCGAGTTGGTGCCGATCTGGATCGTGTACCCGTCCGCCGGCAGCTTGGCGACGTAATCGGTGCCCAGCATGCCGGTGGCGCCCGGCTTGTTCAGGATCACCACGGGCTGGCCGAGTCGCTTCGACCATGCCGCTCCGATCATCCGCGCGAGCGTGTCGGACTGGTTGCCCGCGGCGAATGGCACGACGATGGTGACCTGGCGCGACGGATAGTCCTGCGCGACGGCGGTGCCGGGAGCGCCGATGCCGGCCACGACGGCAAGTGCTAGGGCTGCGTAGAACCACATGGGAAATCCTCCTGGGCGGTGGCCGACGGCTGCGTGGCCCGGCAGCTCGTTGCTCGACGCGGGGATGGCGGACACTTCATCGCCGCCCGCACTTGCTTCGCGCACTTGCTTCGTTTTATCTCAGGGTATAGGATGTTCTAACAACGCACAATAGCCATTGCCTGGGGCCGCCAGTTCGGGTTTTCAGCCACAGAATGCAACACCGGCCATCATTGACAGCGCCTTGCCGGCTGCGTAGATTTTAGGCGTACCCCGGTATTTCGGACGGCTGCAGGTCTTTGCGAGCGCTGCCCCCCTTAGCACCCCGCACCCCACACCCCACACCCCACACCGCGCAAGCCTTCGACGGGCGCTCCCATCCCACGGCCCACAGCGGCCGATTCGAAAGTGCAACCATGAAGCTTCACTACAGCCCCACCTCGCCCTACGTCCGCAAGGTCCTCGTGACCGCGCTGCTCGGCGGCACGTACGACGGAATCGAACTCGTCCGCGCGACCCTGTCGCCGATCACCCCGAGCGCGGAGGTGCAGAAGGTCAACCCGATCGGCAAGATACCGGCCCTGCTGCTCGACGACGACACGGCGCTCTACGACTCTCCCGTGATCTGCGAGTACCTCGATTCGTTGAGCAAGGGCCCGCGGCTCGTTCCCGTCTCGGGCCCCGAGCGGTGGCGGGTGCTGACTCAGAACGCCCTGGCGGATGGACTCCTCGAAGCCGCGCAACTGATCCGCGCCGAGGCGTTGCGTCCCGACGGCAGCCACTTCGAGCCGTGGCTAGCCGCCCAGCGCATCCGGATGGAAAACGCGCTCCGCGCGCTTGACGCGGAAGCCGTGCAGGAACTCACCAAGCTGACGCTGGGTTCCGTCGCGGCCTGCTGCGCATTGGGATGGCTCGACTTCCGGATGCCGGATCTCGGCTGGCGGGAGCGGCATGCTCGCCTGGCGTCGTGGTACGAAGGTTTCGCGAACGAGTGGTTCATGCGCAAGACGGCGCCGGCGTGACCGGACCGTCGCATACCCCGCCGCCCCACGGCGCATGACACCGGCCGCGTCCAGGCCGCGCGTGGGCGTGATGGTCCCCGCGAACAATACGACGGTCGCGCGGGAACTGCCCCAGTGGCTTCCCACCGCGGCGGCGATCGACGTCGTCCGCATCCCGCGCGGCAGCGGCCTGCTCTCGCCCGAGACACTGCCCGCGTACCGTGACAATGCCGTTGCTCTCGCCCGTCAGCTCGCCCGCGCGGACATCGACGTCGTCGGATACGGCTGCACCGCGGCCGGCTTCATCCTCGGCCCCGAGGGCGATCGCGCGCTCACGCAAGACCTGCGGGCCGCCACGGGCAAGCCGGTCGTGACCATCGCCCATGCGATGAACGCCGCCCTGCTCGAACTCGGCGTGCAACGCGTGGCCCTGGTCACGCCCTACTCCCGGTCCGTCAACGACCAGCTTCGCTCGTACATCGCGAGCGTGGGCATCGAAGTCGCCGCGATGGACAGCTTCTTCGCCGCGAACGTCGACGAGCTCGGCCGCATCACGGCGCCGCAGGTGGCCGAGCTGTGCCGGGCGACGATGACCGACGCATGCCACGCCATGTTCATCGCCTGCGCGCAGTTGCCGACGTTCGAGGTACTCGACCGGTTGCGCGAGGAATTCGGGCGGCCCGTTCTGTCGTCCGTGCAGTGCATGGCGGCACGGATCGGCGAGGTCGCCACGGCACCGCGTCTGTTTGCAAGACATCCCGATATGTGACACTATTGAATAACTCCGGAGGCGAGCAGGCCTCCGGCAAAGCGTCATCAGGCGCATCCCCCCGGATCGACCTCCCCCTCCCGTCAGCCAAAGCCTGGATCACCACGACTTGCCGTGACCCAACCCTAGGACCTCACCTGTGAACATTTCCGGAACCCGCATCCTCGTCACCGGCGCCGGCGGCCACCTGGGCGGCCACATCGTCGAGCAGCTCCGTCGCGAGGACGTTCGCGAGATCATCGCCATGGACCGCGCCTTCCCGACGGCGTCCGCATTGCTGGAGCCGCTCGACGATCCGCGGGTGACAAAGGCTGAGTGCGACATCACGAGGAAGGACCAGCTGCACGCGCTGCTGAAGGGTGTAGACGGCGTCGTCCACTCGGCGTCCCTGCTTTCGCGCGAAGTCGGCACCGACCTGCGCAACGCCTTCGACGTCAACATCGCCGGCATGATGGGGCTCCTCGAAGGGTGCGTGGCACAAGGCGTGCGCAAGGTCGTCTATACGTCTTCCTCGTCCGTGTACCACGGCCATCCGCCCTATACCGGCGCCATCGCGGAGTCGGCCGGACTCAATCCGGCCTCGATGTACGGCGTCAGCAAGGCGAGCGGGGAGATGCTGCTGCGCGTCTTCCGCACGGTCCACGGGCTCGACTACGTCGCGCTGCGCATCGCGTCGATCTACGGCGTCCGGCAGAGCCGGCGCAGCAACCTGGCGCGCGTGATCCCCGAGACGTTCGACCGCGTGCAGCAGGGTCTGCGGCCTTTCGTGCACGGCGACGGCACCCCGACCTACGACTTCATCGACGTTGTGGACGTCGCCCGCGCGCACGTGCTGGCAATGAAGAGCGACGTCACTGGCAAGGCGTACAACGTGGCGACCGGTGTCTCTACCGCGGTCAACGACCTGGTCCGGCTGATCGCGAAGGTCGGCGGCTCCTCGCTCGAGCCGGAGTACGTCGATCGGGAAGGACGCTACAACATCCCCAACGAGTGTCTCGACGGCGCTACGGCGGCACGCGAACTGGGATTCCGCGCCGAGCGTTCGCTGCGCCAGGGACTCGAGGCCTACGCCGCGTGGCGGCAAGACTTGGCGGCCAGGGGCATCGTGCTCGACCAGTAGGAACGTCCGCAATGGGCGTCGGTGGCGCGCGCATCCGTCGGCGCAAGGCGGCGTAGTCCCGCCGCCGGCCCGGACATCGCTACTCCAGGAAGATCGCTTCGGCACCCATCACGTACGTTTCCACGCCCATCAGCGCGGCGAGCGTGAAGATCTCGAGGATCTCACTCTGGGCCGCCCCGGCCTTGAGCGCGTTGCGGATGTGGATGCGCAGACCCGGTTCGTAGGTGTGGGCCACCGAGCAGTCAATGCCGATGCAGATGAACTCGCGCTCCTTGCGCGAGAGCGTCCCGTTCTTCCAGCTCTCGGTCGAGAGATCCGTGAGCGCGGCGAAATACTCGGGGACAAGCCGCGCCACGGGATCGCGATCCGGGTTCCAGAAGCCGCGGATCTCGATGAACTTCTGCTTGGCGGCCTCGAGCTTCGGAGTCCACGCCGACGCCACGTCACCCGCCATCCCCATCGCCTTCATCTCCTCCTCGAGGATCGGGACCGATGCGTAGAGCGGATGGTTGGCGAGCCCGATCACCGTCACGAGCACGTCGATGATGTCCTCCTTCGACGCGCCTGCGGCCAGTGCGCGGGGGACGTGCCGCCGCACCTGGCTCGCGTTCAGCGCGGCAGCCGAGGCGTGCATGGCCAGCAGGATCAGCTCTTTCATCCGCGGCGTCAGGTTCGGCGCCGCCAGCGGCGCTCGCCAGAAGTCGGATACCGTCTGATAGGAACTCGGCGAGACCTCCTGCACTTGCTTCGCGATCGTCGCGTTGCCGAAGAGAGCGTCGAGCGATCCGAGGTCCGCGTGATGGATATCGTGGGATGACATGTTGCCTCCGAATGGCGGCGTCCTGCGACGCCGTGGCGTGCTCGCGACGCGTACGTCGCAGGATCCTGACTAGTGGGTCAACGACGCAGCGGGTACTCGCGCGTCGTCGTGGAGCAGACGGGCCGCGCCACGCACGAGGTCGGCGCCCTTCTCGCCGATCATGACAGCGGCCGCGTTGGTGTTGCCGGTGACGACGGTGGGCATGATCGACGCATCGATCACGCGCAACCGGCCCACGCCGCGCACGCGCAGCTCACTGTCGACGACGGCCATGGCGTCGTGGCCCATGCTGCAACTGCCCGCGGGATGGAACACGGAACCGCCGGTGCGCACGAGGTAATCGCGGATCTCGTCATCGGTCACCGCGCCGCCGCCGGGGATCAATTCCTTCTGCACGCGTGCCGCCAGCGGTTGGGCCGCGAAGATCCTGCGCGCGAGGCGCACGCCGGCGATCATGGCGGTGACGTCGTCCCGCGCCGCAAGGTAGTTGGCGACGATGGCCGGCGGGTCCAGCGGATTGGCCGTGCGCAGCGAGATCCGCCCGCGCGACGACGGCCGCACGCGGTAGACCGACGTGCTTATCGCGTTGTACGGGTCGATCTCGAATTCCCCGGTCGGCTTCATCGTGAACGTCATCGGCCGGAAGGACAGCTCGAGATCGGCGTAGTCGAGCGCCGGGTCGCTCTTGACGAACGCTGCGGCGGACGACGTGGCCAGCGCGAGGAAGCCCCGCTTCCGGAGGAGGTAGCGCGCGCCCTCGCGGTACTTGCGCCACCCGCGCAGCATGCGGTTGTACGAGCTCTCCTCGGTGGTCTGCGCCTGGACCCGGACCGCGAAGTGGTCCTGCAGGTTCTTGCCCACGCCGGGGAGGTGCGCGACCACCGGAATGCCCTGCTGCCGGAGCTCGCCCGCGTCGCCGATCCCGGAGAGCATCAGCAGGTGCGGAGACCTGATCGCGCCGGCGGAGAGGATCACCTCGCGGCGGGCGCAGACCTTGCGCCGTTGCCCGTCGCGGAAGTATTCGACGCCGATGGCGACGTGGTCCTGCACGAGCACGCGGCAGACATGCACCTCCGATTCGACCTCGAGGTTCGGCCGTCCCAGCACCGGCTTCACGAACGCATCGTAGGAGGATTCGCGGATCCCGTTGCGGATAGTGCACTGGACGATGCCCGCCCCGGACATCTCGCCGTCGCTGAAGTCGTCGTGGCGCGCGAGCCCGCTGCGGCGAGCGGCCTCGAGAAAGTCGTGCACGGTCGGATGCACGTAGGACGGCTCGGTAACCGCCATCGGACCGTCCGCGCCGTGGATCGCGCTTGCGCCGCGTGCGTTGGATTCGGAACGGATGAAGTACGGCAGGACGTCCTGCCACGACCAGCCCGGATTGCCGAGGCGGTCCCAACCGTCGTAGTCGTGGCGGTCGCCGCGAACGTACACCATGCCGTTGATCGCGCTGCCGCCGCCAAGCGCCTTGCCGCTCGGCCAGTACACGCTGCGCGCCCCAAGGCACGGCTCCGGCTCGGTGACGTAGTTCCAGTTATGGCGTTCGGAACGATGGAGCTTCGCCATGCCGGCCGGCGTGCGATTCCAGAACCCCGTCGCTGGCGGCCCTGCTTCGAGCAGCAGCACCGTCGCATTGGCGTCGTCGCTCAACCGCCGGGCGACGACGCATCCCGCCGACCCCGCGCCGATCACCACGTAGTCGAACGCGTCCATCGGATCAGGAGGCGGCAGGCGGAAGCGCCGCGCGGCGCGCCGCAACAAGCGCCGTCGAGCGGCCCGCGAGGGGGTTGGTCACAGCTTGACGATGACCGGCTTCGTCTGCGTGTAGGCGTCGATCGACTCGGGCCCCATCTCCCGGCCGACACCTGACTGCTTGTAGCCGCCGGTCGAGAAGACCTGGTCGATCTCGCCGTAAGTGTTGACCCACACGCGCCCCGCCTTGAGCGCGCGCGCGACCTTGTGGGCACGGGAAAGGTCGCGCGTCCAGACGGCGGCGGCGAGACCGTACTGCGTGTCGTTGGCCTTCCGCACGGCGTCGTCGTCGTCCTTGAACGGGATCACCGAAAGCACGGGGCCGAAGATCTCCTCCTGCGCGATCTTCATATCGTTGCCGACCCGGCTGAACACCGTTGGCGCGACGAAGTAGCCGACGTTGCCCACGCGTCCACCGCCCAGCGACAGGGTCGCTCCCTGCTGGCGCCCGGAATCGACGTAGCCCAGCACGCGCTCCATCTGCCTGGCGGAAATAAGGGGGCCGAGCTCCGTCTTGGCGTCGAAGGGCGATCCCACCTTGTAGCCGGCCGCACGCTTCGCGATCTTCTCGGCCACCTCGTCGTGCAGCGACTCGTGCACGAAGAGCCGGGTGCCGGCAGAGCAGATCTGCCCGGAGTTGCGCGTGAAGGCGTTGACCGCGGCGACGATCGCAGCGTCCAGGTCCGCATCCGCAAAGATGATGTTCGGAGACTTGCCGCCGAGTTCGAGCGTCAGCTTCTTGAGGTTGCCCGCCGAGGCGGCGAGTATCTGCTTGCCGATGACGGTGGAGCCGGTGAACGCCACCTTGTCCACGCCGTCATGCGCAACGATCGCAGCCCCCGCCTTCGCGCCGAAGCCCGGCAGCACGTTGATCACGCCCGGCGGCAGGTCGGCTTCCATGATCAGCTCGCAAAGCCGCAGCGTCGTCAGCGGCGTCTGCTCCGCGGGCTTGACGAGCACGGTGTTGCCGCACGCCAGCGCCGGCGCGATCTTGGTGGCGGCCTGGCCGAGCGGCGCATTCCACGCATTGATGAGGCCGCACACGCCCACCGGCTCGCGCAGTACGTAAACGAGCTTCGACGGATCGGTGGGACTGGTCGTCCCCATGATCTTCGTCGGCCACCCGGCGTAGTAGCGGAAGGTCTGCGCGGCATACGCGACGAAGCGGCGGGTGATCGTCAGCGGCGCGCCGTTGTCGAGCGTCTCGAGGACCGCCAGCTCCTCGGCATGTCGCTCCATCAGGTCCGCGATCCTGAGCAGGACCTGGGTGCGCGCGTGGGGTGACATCCCGGCCCACGCCTTGCTTTCGAAGGCGGTGCGCGCCGCGCGCACGGCGGCATCGACGTCGGCGACCTCCGCCTCCGCGACTTCGACGAGCGTGCCCTCTGTTTCCGGATTCTCGGTCTTGAACGTGCGGCCCGAGAGCGCGTCCACATGCTTCCCGCCGATGAGCATCCGCTTGGGGCCGGCCTCGATCCACGCGAGCGCGGCACGGTGCCCCTCGCTCAGTTCGACGCCTGCATTGTTCTCCGCCATGTTCACGCTCCAACTCGAGGGGTACCAGGATCGCCGGGCGCCAAAGGCGTGGGCAGGGAAGAGCATAACGTCCTCCGGCGTCCATCGTCAATAAAGTCCCGATTGGCGCGATCTTTTGTCAATCGTGCACCCTTGACAAGCCCGCCGGGTCGGCCATAATCCTTCCGTTGTTTTATCCCATCTCCTCGGATGTCTTCCTGTCGTCCGACCCCAAACGGCGGTTTTCCGAGCGCGCAGGCTTTCATCAGCCATGGACGTTTCCCGCATCACCCTTAGCGTCGAGCAGGCGCTGCAGTTGGGCTGCGATGCGTTGGCCGGCGCCGGCCTTCCGGCCGACGAGGCGCAGGTCATCGCCGAACACCTCGTCGACAACATGCTCTGCGGCTACGAGTTCGCCGGCCTGCCGCGGGTGCTCGCGATCGCGGACAGCCCCAACCTGCGGGCGCCGCAGACGGCCATCCAGGTCGTGCACGAGACGTCCGCCTCGGCGCTCATCGACGGCGGCAACCACGTCGGCTACTGGCCCGTGCTGCAGGGGGCGCAGCTCGCCGCAAGGAAGGCCCAGGAAAACGGCATTGCGCTCGTGGGCGTCAACAATTGCTGGTTCAGCGGACGCAACGCCTATTACCTCGAGCACATCGCTCGCAAGGGATTGATCGCCATCCACACGGCCTCCGCGCTGGGCCAGGTCGTGCCGCCCGGTGCCACGCGGCCGCTCCTTGGGACCAATCCGCTCGCGTTCGGGCTGCCGGGGCGCGACGATCCGCTGATCTTCGACATGTGCACGTCGGCCACGACGTGGGGCGACGTGCTGCTGTATGCGATGCTCGACAAGCACTTTCCCGAAGGCGTGGGGGTGGACGCGGACGGGAACGCCACGACCTCTGCCAAGGACATGGTCAAGGGCGGCATCCTGCCCTTCGGCGGCCACAAAGGGTTCGGCCTGTCGCTGGTAATCCAGGCGCTCGGCATCCTCGCCGGCGCGAAGCGCGCTGCAGGCAAGGTCGTCGACAGCGGGTTCATCTTCATCGTGATCGATCCGGGGTTGCTGATGCCGCGGGAAGCGTTCCAGGACCAGCTGGCGGAGATGCTGGACCAGGTGCGCGCCCTGCCCCTGCAGCCCGGCGTCGACAGCATCCGCATCCCGTCCGAGCGCGCATTCGCCGAGCGCGCGAAGCGGCTGCGGGAAGGCGTCGCGGTGCCCGTCAAGGTGGTGGAGCAGCTGCGCGCGCTGGCGGCGCGCAAGTGAACCCGCGCGTGCGCCGGTCCCGGCGCTCGAACGGGGTCCGCGACGAGTTCGTTACTCGATCCTGACCTTCGCTTCCTTCACCAGGCGACTGTAGACCGGAATCTCGGTCGTGATCACCTTGGTGAACTGCTCCGGGGTGCCGGCGATGACCTCGATGCCCTGCCCGCCGAGCTTCTCCTTGATCTCGGGGGTGCGCAGCGCCTTGACGATCTCGGAGTTGAGACGCGTGACGATGTCCTTCGGTGTGCCCGCCGGGGCCAGCAAACCGAACCAGCCGACGAGATTGACCTCCGGAAAACCGGCCTCGCTGAACGTGGGGATGTCCGGCGTGGCGGCGCCCCGGGCGTTGCCGGTGGTGGCGAGCGCCTTGAGCTTCCCCGCGCGCGCATTGGCGAGCGACGAATAGCCGGCGAATCCGGCCTGCACTTCGCCGGATAGCATCGCCACGGATGCGGGACCGCCGCCCTTGTAGGGCACATGCACGATGTCGACCTTCGCGACCGACTTGAAGAGCTCGCCGGTCAGGTGGAAGACCCCGCCTGCCCCCACCGACGCGTAGTTGATCGTCCCGGGTTTCGCCCGGGCGAGCTTGACGAAGTCGGCGACCGAATTGACGCCGAGCGTGGGATGCACGTACAGGATTACCTGGACGTAGGCCGCCTGGGTGATCGGTGCGAGCGAAGCAAGCGGATCGGCCGGCGCATTGGGGTACAGGTGCTGGTTGATCACCATCTGCGCCTCGTTGCTGATCAGCAACGTGTACCCGTCGGGAGCGGCCTTGGAGACCGCGTCGGTCGCGAGGGTGCCGTTGGCCCCCGAGCGATTCTCGACCACCACCGGCTGCCCGAGCTGCTCCTGCAGTTTCTGCGCGAGTGTGCGCGCGAAGAAGTCCAGGCCGCCGCCAGGCGGAAAGCCCACCATCAGGCGCAGCGGCTTCGTCGGCCACTCTTCTGCGGCGGCCGGGGCCGCCCACGGCAGCACGGCGAGCACGCACGCGAGTGCCAACAGGTAGCGCGGGAGGGAAGGAAGCGTGGGGGTGCGCATGGTCGTTCGCAAGGAATCCTCGAGTGGCTGACCGCACTTGTCGATTCTACTAAAAATCCCATATTATGCTACTTATGTCAATCCCGGCCGGGGACCTGCGTTCGGCCCCCGGTCCCGACCGATGCCCCGCACACCGCGGCCATCGGGTCGACCGCACGCAAGGGCACCTCTTATGACCACCGTCGTCGAGCGATTTGTCGAATTTGCCTCCGGACTTCGACACGAGGCACTGCCGGATGCCGTGAGTGGCGAGGCCAAGCGCCTGCTGCTGGACAGCGTGGGCTGCGCGCTCGCGGCGCACGGCACCGACAAGGGCCGGATCGCCGTGAAGGTCGCGACCGACATGGCGGGTCCGCCCGAGGCCACGATCATCGGCGGCCGGGGACGGCAGTCGATGGCCGCCGCAGCCTTCGCGAACGGCGAACTCATCACCACGCTCGATTACGACGCCCTGATCAGCCCGCCCGGACACGTCGCGCCCTACGTCATTCCAGCCGCGATCGCCGCCGCGGAGAAGCATGGGCGCTCAGGTCCCGACCTCATCGTCGCGCTGGTCGCGGCGCACGAGATCTCCGCGCGGTTCGGGTACGCGATGGCCGATCCGCGCAGCGTGGCTCCCGGCGAGAAGATCACGTTCCCCGCGATCAGCGGTTACAGCAGCACCGTCTTCGGCGGCACTTTGGGTGCCGCGATGCTGGTCGGCCTGACCCCTGCGGAATCGGCCCATGCGCTCGGGCTCGCCGGGCACATCGCACCGACGCAATCGATGGGCAAGTGGGTCCGGACCCTTCCCGCCACGATGGACAAGTACGTGATGGCCGGCTGGATCAGCCAGGCCGAGTTGCTGGCCGTGGCGCTTGCCGCCGGCGGCTACACCGGCGACGTCTCGGTGCTGGAAGGCGACCACGGCTTCTGGAAATTCATGGGCTCGGGCCGCTGGGTACCCGAGCCGCTGGTCGACCGGCTCGGCGAGACCTGGCGCCTCCCCGCAGCCGCCATCTACAAGCCGTATGCGCACTGCCGCATCTCGCAGACGGTGTTCGACTGCCTCGGCAGCGTCATGCGCGAGCACGACCTCGCGGTGGACGAGATCGAGCGCATCGACGCGTGGTGCGACCCCCACGGCGCGCTGCTGCCGATGTGGTCCACGAAGGACATCCGCTCCTGCCTCGACGCACAGATGAGCGTGCCCTTCGGGGTGTCGCTGGTCGCGCACGGCGTGCCGAATGGCCCCGTGTGGCAGTCCGCCGGGACGATCGCGAATCCGCGTTACCTCGCGTTCATGGACAAGGTCACGGTGCGCGCGCATCCTGACTTCGAGGCGACCATCCGGCAGGAGCCGGGCAGCCGCATCGGCAAGGTGGACGTGTTCGCGCGCGGCCGGACCTTCTCCGAGGAACGGAAGTACCGGAAGGGCTCGCCGGCCACGCCACAGACACGAATGTCCGACGACGAGCTCGAGGAGAAATTCCGGGTGAATGCCGCCGGCGTGCTGTCGACGGCGGCCATCGACGAGCTCGCCCATGCGCTCCGTCATCTGGAAGATGTCGGCGACATCGCGCAGCTCGCGCGCCTGTGGCGCGTGCAGGATCAGAGCGACGCCCCTTCGCCTTCCCGTGGTGTCGAGCGATGAAAGCGGTCGTCTTTCGCGAGTTCGGCGGGCCCGAAGTGCTGCACGTCGCAGAACTCCCCGATCCCGTCCCCGGCCCCGAGGACGTCGTGGTCCGGGTGGCAGCCGCGACCGTGAACCCAACCGACCTGATGATGCGCTCCGGCGTGCAGGCGGATCGCATGCGCGACCTGGTGCCACCCTACATCTGTGGCCAGGAGTTTTCGGGGCACGTGCACGCCGTCGGCAGCCCGTCGACTCGCCTGTCGCCCGGACTGCGCGTCATGGGCATCGTGCACCCCCGCCGGCCGCAGGGAGGCGCGTACGCGGAGCTCGTGTGCGTCCCGCAGGCGTCGGTGGTCCAGGTTCCCGACAGCCTCGATCTCGTCGACGCCGCCACGATCCCCATGAACGGCATGACCGCGCGGGTGGCGCTGGAAACCCTGGCGCTGAGGCCCGGGCAGGCGCTGCTGGTCACCGGCGGTGCGGGTTCGCTCGGCGGCTACGTGATCCAGATCGCCAGCAACGCGGGGATCGTCGTTGTCGCCGACGCGAAGGACGAAGACCGCGACCTCCTGCACCGTCTCGGCACGCGGCACGTTGTCGCGCGGGGGCCGCAGATGGCCGCGGCCGTGCGCGCGTTGTATCCGGATGGCGTGGACGCGCTTGTCGACTGCGCGCTGCTCGGCGACGAGGCCGCGCCGCTGGTTCGCGCAAGCGGCGGCATCGCGTCCGTGCGCACCGCACAGAAGTTCGCGACTCCGGGCCGGACGGTCAGCCACGTCGGCGTGATGGAGCAGATCAGGAACACGGACTGGCTCACGGCATTGGCCGCCCAGGCGCGCCGGAACGTCATCACCCCGCGCGTGGCACGGCGGCTGCCGATGACGCAGGCGGCCGAAGCGCACCGCATCGTCGAGCGTGGCGGCCTGCGCGGCCGCATGGTGCTCACCTTCTGAACCGGCGGGATCCGCGGCGCGCCCGGCGCCGCGCATCTGCGAGTTTCCGGTGCCGTACGCTGCGTCCCTCTAGCCAGGCGATCGCTTCGCCGCGGCGTGCGCGGCGAGGAAACGATCGAGCGCGTCCCGCACCTTGGCCGCGCGTTGCCGGGCGGACAACGCCTCGTCCGCCGTGCTGGCCACCTCGACCTCGATCTCGCACCCGGGCGGCAGGACGTCCAGGAATTCGTGGAGGGGCAGCCCGCCCTCTCCCGGATACAGGCGCCCGCCCCGCGACTCCGCAAGGCGCAGCTCGAGCGTGGACGGAACGGCTGCCGGCGCGTCGCAGAGCTGCGCCCAGCCGATGAGGCTCGCCGGAATCGCGGCCACGTCCTGCGCAAGGCCGCCGGAACGTGACAGGTGCAGCGGATCGAACACGATGCCTGCGTTGTCCGCGCCCGTAGCGGTGACGAGCCGCAGCGCCTGCGGAAGACTGCGGATCGAGTGGAAGGGCACGAACTCCACCCCGACTTTCATGCCCGCTTCGCGCGCGTGCGCCGCCAACGCGGCGAGATTCGCCACGAGCCGCGACTCGTCGTCATCGTGTCCATTGACGAGCAATTGCCGGCTGCCGAGGGTGGCCGCCGCGTCGACGAGACGACGCAGTTCGTCGTCCGTCGTGTCGGTCTCCAGCGATCGGCCGATGACGTTGGACAACGCCACGCCGAGGTCCGCGAGACGCTGCCTGACCTCCCGCAGCCGCTGCGGGTTGCCCACGATCGAGTGCGCGAACGTGTCGCCGGCGCGCCGCGCCTCGACGCGCAGTCCCACCGCGTCGAAGCGCGCAGCGGCCGCGGCTTCGACGAACTCCACCTGCGACGCGCCGAAGCAGGTGAGATAGCCGAGCGTCAGGGTTCCCATCGCGCCCCGTCAGTCCACCACGATGTTCTTGTTCTTCGCGAGGTTGCGCCACTGCTCGAACGACGCCCGCACCTTCGCATCGGCCTGCGCCGGCGTCAGCGCCCGCGGCACGCCGCCGTCCTCGCGCAGCAACGGAGCGAAGTCGGGCGTCTTCATGATGTCGTTGATCTCGCGGTTCAGCTTGTCGATGATGGCGGGCGGCGTTCCGGCCGGCGCCCAGACCGCCTGCCATTGATCGACCTCGAATCCGGGGATCACCGTCGCCATCGTCGGCACGCCGGGGAAGGCGGGGCTCGGATTGGCCGACGTGACCGCAATCGGCCGCAACTTGCCCTGGGCCACCTGGGCCGCGGTCGAGCTGTTCGAGACCACGTTGATGTCGATGCGGCCGGCCAGGAGGTCGATCATCGCCGGGCTGCCTCCTTGATAGGGAATGTGGCGCAACTGGACCTTTGCGGTCTCGTTGATCAGTTCTCCCGTGAGATGAGCGATCGTGCCGAGGCCGGGCGTGCCGTTGGTGAGCGTGTCCGGCTTCGCGCGCGCGGCAGCGAGCAGGTCCGCCGGCGTGCGTATGGGCGATTCCGCGTTGACGATGACGAGCAGCGGCGAATCGGAAAGGATCGAGACCGGGCTAAGCTCCCTCAGGATGTCCACCGACGGATTACCCTTGGTTGCAGCGGCGGTGATCATGCTCGACGACGACAGCAGGAGCACGGAGCCGTCCTTCGGGCTGCGCGCCACCACGGCGGCGCCGATGAATCCCGAGGCACCCGGGCGATTCTCCACGATGACGTTCTTGCCCGTCCGCGCGGTTATCAGCTTGGCGATCATGCGCGCCGAGATGTCGTTGCTGCCGCCGGTAGCGAAGGGCACGACAATCTTGATAACTGCGGGCAATTCCGCCGTCTGGCCGAAGCTCGCGGACGCGGCGAGCGCCGTGATGGCGCACAACGCGGCAATCGCCGCCCTGCGCGTCACCACGGGACGGGCTGACCGGGATTGCACATCGAAGCGTGCTGGCGCTTTCATCACGACTCCTCCAATCTGGACGTCACTCTCGCTGGGGTGCGACGCCGACCGTCCCTCAGCGACTGCAATTGGCCGCCCCGCGGTTTTCGTAAAATCGCACATGGCGAGACTATTCGATAAGGTTGCCCGCCTTCAGGCGGGGAGTCAAGGGCCGCCGCTCCTGCGGCCCAGGAAATCCCCGCGGCCCGTCTTCCGCCGGCGCCCGTGCCGGTGCCTCCGGATTGCTGCACTGACCCGCGCTGCGGGGCGCACGCGACGCGCGGGATTGCATTCGTCCTACATCGTGGGACAATGCTCATCCGAGTCGGAATCCGTCCGGAGCCAGTGGGAATATGAGAGGTTTGCACCTGTCCGGCGCCATGCCATCCGCTGGCGCGTTCGCCGCACGTCGCGTGGTGCGATTTGGCATCGCGGCACTCGCCGTCGTGTCGGCGTTGGTCACGCCGCACGCGAGGGCGCAGACCCCTCCTGAACTGCCGGCCGTCATCCGGTTGGTCGTGCCGTTCCCTCCGGGTGGGAGCAACGACATTGCGGCGCGCATGATCGCCAGGCTGCTCGCGCCGCGTCTCAACCGGAACGTCGTCGTCGAGAACCGCGCGGGCGCCTCCGGATTCATCGGCGCCATGGCGGTCGCGCGCGCCCCGAAGGACGGGTCCGTGCTGTTGGTGGGCTCGGGAAGCCTCGTGAGCGCGGCGGCCACCAAGAACAACGTGACCGTGGACATCCTGAAGGACCTCACGCCAATCGCGATCCTGTCGGAGGCACCGCAGTTCATCCTCGTGCCCGCCGCGTCGCCGCTGCGGACGCCCGCCGATCTCGTTGCCGCCGCACGCGCGAATCCGGACACGATCACCAATGGATCCCCAGGCACGGGAACCATGGGACACCTCGCCGGCGAACTCATCAACGACATGGCGAAGATCCAGATCAAGCACATTCCGTACACGGGGGGCGGCCCGGCGGCGATCGACCTCATCGCCGGCCGCCTCGACATCAACATCGTCTCCAACAGTGCGACAGCCGCGTTCGTCACCCAGGGCAAGCTGCGCCCGATCGCCATCACGCTGCCCAATCCGAGCCCCGACTTCCCCGGCGTGCCCACCGTCGCGTCGGTCGTCCCCGGATACGAGGTCACGCAATGGCAGGCCGTCTGGGCGCCGGCAGGCACGCCGGCCGCCATCATCGAACGACTGAACCGCGAGATCAACGAGGTCGTCAAGGCGCCCGAATTCGCGGGCCCGCTGCGGGATGACGGAGGCGTCGCACTGTCGCTCACCCCTGCGCAGGCGGACGCCAAGGCACGTGCCGCCTACCAGATGTGGCGGACCCTCGCGAAGAACAACAACCTGATCATCGATTGAAGGCAAGTCCCGACCCATGCAGATCGAAGGCAAGCGGTTTCTCCTGACCGGCGGCGCCAGCATGATCGGCACGCACACCACCGAACTCCTGCTGGAACAAGGGGCGCGCGAGGTCGTGCTGTTCGACAACCTCTCGTTCGACAAGCCCGACGGCACCGTCGACGCGCTGTGCCGGACCGGTCGCGTCTCGCTGGTAGAGGGCGACGTGCTCGACGCGGCTGCGGTGCGCGAGGCCAGCGCCGGGATCGACGGCGTCTACTCGCTGGCCGGATTCATGTCCGCCGGAATCGCGAAGAATCCCGCGCTTGGCCTCGACGTGAACATACGCGGCACCCGGCACGTGCTGGAAGCCTGTGTTGCGCAGGGAGTGGGGCGGCTGGTGTTCGCGTCGTCCTCCGCCGCCTATGGTTACGGTGCGATCGGAGGTGCGATCCGCGAGGACGAGCCCTTTCACTCCGACCGGGTTCCCGCCCCTCCTGCGCTGTACGGCGCGTCGAAGGTGATCGGGGAGCAACTCTGCCACCTGTACCGCGCGCAGCATGGCCTGCCCTTCGTGGCGCTGCGCTACTCCACGGTGTACGGCGAGCGCCAGCATTACCGCTCGACGAATGCGCTCTACATCATCGAGGCCTACGATCGCGTAGCGCGCGGCGAGCGCCCGATCCTCTATGGCGACGGCAGCGAGACCAAGGATTTCGTGTATGTGAGGGACGTCGCACGTGCCAACGTACTCGCCATGCGCTCGGACGTCGCGGGCGAAACGTTCAACATCTCGGGCGGGCGCCCACTCACTACGCGCTACCTCGCGGAGACCATCATCCGCCTCGCGGGTTCGTCGCTCGCGCCGGAGTACCGCGACCCGCCAACGGCAGGTTTCCGCATCACGACGGACGGGCCATTCCACTACGACAATACGAAGGCAAAGCGTGTGTTGGGGTGGGTGCCCGAGGTCTCGATCGAGGATGGCATCGAACGCATGATCGCATGGCGCCGCTCCGCTCCGTAGAGAAGGGATGCGGAACACGTTCGCGGCCGCATACTCGGAACGGGCAAACGCTCTTGTAAGTGTCGTGCGAAGCCGCAGTCGCTAGTCGCACCCGTCACGAGATCCTGACGAGTGGTGACCCTTCGCCAGGCCGACCGCTGTCGCGGGACCAGACTCCACCTTGCGACGCACCGCCGTTCCGGATCAACGCGATGCACTCGTCCAACTGCTGCAGACAACGCACGCCATGCCATGCGGCGCCGCTGCCGCAACAGCGCAGTGCGGCGCATTCCGTGACAACGCACGTCGTTGTCCCACCCGACAGCTGCCTTCAGGCTACTCCGGCTTTATGCCTGCGGTCGCGACCACCTTCTTCCAAAGCGCGATCTCATCCTCGACGAAGCGCGTGAACTGCGGCGAGGTGCTGCCAACGGGGCGCGCCCCCTGCCTCGCGAAGGCCTCGCGCAGCGACGGGCTCGTAAGCGCCTTCGCGACCTCCTGCTCGAGACGCGTGACGATCTCCTTTGGGGTACCGGCCGGCACGAAGATGCCGAACCAGTAGCTCGTGCGGAAGTCGGGGAGCCCGCTTTCCGCGAACGTGGGGACCTTGGGCAGCACGGGGGTGCGCTCCTTGCCCGTGACCGCCAGTGGCTCGACCTTGCCGGAGGCGATGTAGGGAGCGCCCGTGGCCACGCTGCTCAGGACGAGATCGACGCGGCCTGCGACGAGTTCTGGAATGGAGGCGGCCGCGCCCTTGAACGGTACGTGCAGCATTTTCGTGCCAGTCAGGGTCTGGAACCACTCGAGCGGCAGGTGCGACGACGAGCCCTGTCCCGCCGTCCCGAACGAGACGCCCTCAGGCTTCGCCTTCGCGAGGACGATGAGTTCCTGCACCGTTTTCGCCGGAAAGCCGCTACGGGCCATGAGCACGGCAGCCGCTTCGGCGTATTGGGTGACCGGCACGAGATCCTTCACGGGATCATAGGGCAGCTTCGCGAAGATCGCCGGCACCATCCCATATGACGTCTCGGTGATGAGTATCGTGTAGCCATCCGGCGCGGACTTCGCCACGGTGTCGACGCCGATGGTCCCGCTGGCACCGAGCTTGTTCTCGACCAGCACGGGTTGCCCAAGCTGATCGGAGAGTTCCTTGGCGACGAGACGCGCCGACGAATCCGTGAAAGCGCCGGGCGAAAAGGGAACGATGACGCGGATGGGCTTCGTCGGCCAAGCGGGCGACTGGGCTCCGACCGGCTGCAAGGACACGCATGCAGCCGCGATGGCCACGCCGCAGGCAACTGCCAAATGACGAAACATGTCGATCCTCCGATACCGGCAGACCGCCGGCCCGTAAGGATTGAACATTTTCCCGCATTATGCAACCTCTTACTGTACGGACGAAGGCACCCGACTGCCGAGTCTGGGCTCCGGTTGGGCATGACTCGTTCAGGCGTTTGTGCAAGCTTTCAGCACTTCGCCGGCCCTGCGATATCGCTCGTCAGTAGCGCGCTCCATCCATTCGACGGCCATATTGGGGGAAAGCGCGACCAGGGGAAGCAGCGGCGCGCTGCTATCTGCTGAGTCACCATAGCCTCGATGTTGCCGCCAAGGGCGTCGTGGCTCTGCGACGCCACCTGGAGGCCGCGTGGCCGGCATCCAGAACCGTTCCCGCCTTCGTGTGACCCTACGTCCGCCGTCACGCGACCGCGGGCTCGCGCAATGACAGGGACAGCGCGGGCCCGTACGGCGGGCCGGAACGTTAGAGGTGGGAGTACAGCCGCAGGCCCGGCGCCGGCATGTCGGCCTGCAGCAGCGTGCCGCTCTCCGACTCGGTGATGAACAGCGTTCGACCGTCGGGTCCGCCGAACGCCATGTTGGTCGTGTGGTGGCCGACGGTGGACTGGATGCGCGCCATCGGTTCGCCGCGCTTGCTGAACAGCCACACCGCGCCGATGCCGATGTGCGCCACCGCGAGGTTGCCCTCGCTGTCCACCGCCAGGCCGTCGGGGCCGCCGCCCCCGGAGAGCTGGATGTAGTTGCCGACCTTGGCCACGGTGCCGTCGGCCATCAGCGGCACCCGCCACACTGCGTTGGCGCGCGTGACCGCGACGTAGAGCATGGTCTCGGCGGGGTCGAGCGCGATGCCGTTCGGGCTCGGGATATTGTCGAGGAGGCAGTCGATGCGGCCGTCGGCGCGCACGCGGAAGACCCGTCCCGTCGGATCGTGCAGTCCGGTAAGGCCCTGGTCGGTGAAATACAGGTCGCCGTTGCTGGCGAACACGAGGTCGTTCACCGCCTTGAAGCGCTCCAGCCGCACCCGCGTCAGGAACGGCTCCACGCGGCAGGTCACCGGGTCCAGCACCATGATGCCGTGGGCGTAGTCCGCGATGAAGATGCGGCCGTCGCGATGGATGGCGAGGCCGTTGGGCTCGCCGTCGTACTCGACCGCGATGCTGAACTGCCCGTCGGGCGAGACGCGGAAGATCCGGCCGTACGGCAGGTCGACCAGCCACAGCGTGCCGTCGCGATCGAAGGCCGGCCCCTCGATCAGCGAGTGCTCGGGATGCACACCCGGCTGTCCGCGATGCCAGGCGGAGTTGTGGCCGGTCCTGCGCATCGCATCGGGCACGCGCGAGAAGGTGCGGGTCGGCAGGACGGGCGGGGCATTGAAGAACATGGCGTCAGGTCGCTTTCATCATGGCGGGCAGCCACAGGGCGATGCCCGGAAAGGCGTAGAGCAGGAACGCGAAGGCGGAAATCATCAGCGTGTAAGGCATCGAAGCCCAGGCGACTTCGCCGAGACTGCGGTCGCTTGCGATCGACTGGATGGCGAACAGGTTGAGCCCCATCGGCGGCGTCAGCGCTCCCAGTTCGATGAACACCACGATGATCACGCCCACCCAGACGCCGTCGAAACCCATGGTCACGAACGACGGGTAGAGCAGCGGCACCGTGAGCAGCATGATCGACAGGCCGTCGATGAACATGCCGACGATCAGGTACACGACGAACAGCAGGCAGAAGAAGACGAGGCGCGAGAGGCCGAGGTCCGCCAGCCCGTGCGCGAGGCCCTGGCCGATGCCCGAGGTGACCACGGCGAAGTTCAGGATCTGCGCATTGAGCGTGATGAACATCACGACGCCGCTGGTGACGACGGCATTGCGCAGCGCTTCGACGAGGCGCGCCCGGGTGAGCTCGCCGTATGCGAGCGCCATCGCGAACGCGAGCAGGCAGCCCAGCGCCGAGGCCTCCGTCGGCGTGACCAGGCCGAAGTACATGCTGCCGATCACCGCGGCGATCAATGCGACCACGGGAATGGCGTCGAGGCTCGCGCGCCACTTTTCCGGCCCCGACGCCGGCGGGTCCGGCGGCGGTATCAGCGACGGCGTCATCCACACCCGCACGGCGACGTAGCCCATGAAGATCGCGGCGAGCGCGAGCCCCGGGATCACGCCGGCCATGAACAGGTCGATCACCGACACCTGCGTCATCGACGCATACACGATCATCGGGATCGAAGGCGGGATCAGGATGCCGAGGCAGCCGCCGCCGGTCAGCGTGCCGATCGTCAGGCGGTCGGAATAGCCGCGCTTGCGCATCTCGGGAATCGCCACGGTGCCGACCGTCATCGCCGTCGCCACCGACGAGCCGGCGATCGCGGAAAAAATCGCGCACCCGACGATATTGGTCTGCGCGAGGCCGCCGGGCAGTCGCCGCAGCAGCACCGCGACGCCGTTGTAGAAGCGATTGGAAATCCCGCTGCGCAGGATGATCTCGCCCATCAGCACGAACAGCGGGATCGAGACCAGCGTGAACGTGTTGGTCGTGTTCCAGACGATGTCGCCGAGCGAAAGCCAGAGCTGGGTGCCGGAGACGAGGCTGATGCCGATGATGCCGACCAGCCCTATCGCCGCGCCGATGCCGACGCCGCCCAGCAGGAAGCCGAGCAGCAGCACCCCGTAGATGGCCAGTGCGATCTGCCAGCTCATTCGTAGGACGTCGGTTGCGGCGCGTTGCTCTCCGCGACCGGGATGCGCCCCAGCGCCTGCAGCAGCGACGTCACGCCGGAATGGAAAAAGGCCAGCAGGAGCAGGGCGAAGCCGGCCGGCATGATCGCCTGCGGAAGATAGAGCGGCGTCTGCGACGGCTGGATCGACAGCGTTTCGAACGTCACGCTGCCGCGAAACGTCTCCCACGTGGCATAGAGGAGCACGGCGGAGAGCATCGCGCCCAGCACTGCCGCCGCGGCGTCCATCCCGGCCCGCACGCGTGGCGACAGCCGGTGGCGCAGCGAATCGACGCGCAGGAACCGGTCGCTGCGCTGCGCGTAGAGGAAGCAGCACATCGTCATCCACGTGAACAGGTAGCCGGCGTACTCGTCGGCAACCTGCGTGGAGGTCTTCAAGAGCGCGCGCGACCCGATTTCGGCGCCCATCAGCAACACCATCAGCAGCAGCATCACCGCCGACACGGCGATGAGCAGGTCGCCGAACCGGTCAAGCAGGCGGCCCAGCCGCATCCAGGCGGACATCACGACCGGGCCCGGTCGCTCAGCGGCACGCTTCGAGCGCGGCAGCGAGCATCTTCTCCGCGACCGGACCGTTCTTGGTCGTCCACTCCGTCCACATCGGCCGCGTGACCGAGCGGAACTTCTCCATGTCCTGCGGCGTCGGTTCGAGCAGCGTCACGCCCTTCTCGGCGAGCACCTTGCGCGCGTTCTTGTCGGCCTCGATCAGCGCTGCGCGATACTTGGGCGCCCACTCCTTGGTCTTGTCGAGCAGGAGCTGGCGCAGGTCGGCCGGCAGCTTGGCCAGTTCCGCCTCGTTGACGGCCACGATCTGGTGCGCGAGCGTCAGGTTGATCATGTAGCCCATCTTGGTCACTTCATTGAACTTCCAGTCGAGCGCGGGAACCGCAGCGGTGAACGCGCCGTCGACCACGCCGCGCTGCAGCGCGGGAATGACTTCGGCCGGCGTGATCGTGACACCCGATCCTCCCAGCAGTTTCATCATGTCGGCCTGCTCGCGGTTCCACGAGCGCACCTTCAGGTTCTTCAGTCCGTCGATCCCGGCGATGGGCTTGACGAGCCACAGCTGCTGCGGCGGCATCACCCACTGCATGATCGAGCGCGTCTTGAACTTCTTGGTGAGCACCGCCTCGATGTCGGCCGCGACCGCGGGCGCAGCCTTGTCGTAGAACTTTTCCATCGACGTGCACGCGAAGGGCATCGCGAAGGCATTGAGCTCAGGCACGTCGCCGGCGACGAAGCCGAACGCCACGTCGCCCATCTGGATCTGGTCGGTGGCGACCGCACGCAGCACGTCGGCCGCCTTGTAGGGCAGCTCGCCGGAAGCGTAGACCTGGATCTTCAGCCGCTGCTTGCTCGCCTTGTAGATGTCCTCGGCGAATTCCTTGTGCAGCTCGGTCGGCTTATCGTTGGCGGCGAAGTAGGTGTAGAACTTCCATTCGACTTCGGCCGCCGTGGCGGACGCGGAAAACGCCAGCGCGGACGCGACGACGAGCCCGGGCAGCATGCGGAATGCGATCTTCAAGGGAACTCCTCCTGGGGTGAAAGGATGCGCGGGCAGCCCGCGGGACGGCGCATGGAGCCGACACGCGCCTGGCGCGCGGTTTCTTCTTGCATCGGCGCGAAATCGTCGCACGACAAATTTCCAATGTCAATCAAGTTGTGGAATACTTTGACGTAATATGACCAAACGTGAGCACCCGCCAGCGCCGTCGGCCCGCGCGACCAGGCCGTCGCGCGGCCGCCGCGGGCGGGTCGAGCTGATCCCGGCCGAGCGGCACGCGCGGCTGCTGGAAATACTGCGAATACGCCGCGCCGCGTCGATACACGAGCTGGCTGCGCTGCTGGGCGGATCGGCCAGCACCGTTCGCCGCGACCTCGAGTACCTGGCCGAGCGTGGCGCCCTCACGCGCTCGTTCGGCGGCGCGGCGCTGAACGAGGCGGCGGCGAGCACGTTCGAGCCGGACGCGGAGATCGCAGAGCACCTCGAGCGCGGCGAGAAGCAGCTGATCGGCCGCTACGCCGCGGGCCTCATCGCTTTCGACCAGTCGGTGATCTTCGACAGCAGCTCCACGGTGCTCGAGGCGGCGCGCGCCTTCGTCGAGCGCCGCATCCCCGCGACGGCTGTCACCAACGACCTCGGCATCGCCCGCGTCCTCGCCGCCGCGCGGGACTTGCGCGTCGTCGTGCTCGGCGGCGCCGTCCGTCCGCGGTCGGGCACGCTGCTCGGCGAGCCCGCCGAGCGCCTGCTCGGCGAGTTGCACGTCGATCTCGCGCTGCTCGGCACGCACGCCATCACCGGCGACCTGCTCACCGAGACTTCGCTCGACCTCGCGCGAGTCAAGCGCGCGATGATCAGGTCGGCGCGCCGAACCGTCGTGCTCGCCGACCACACCAAGTTTCGCGAGCCCGCGCTCGCGAAGATCTGCACGGCGGCCGAGGTGTCCGCGGTGATCACGACGCGCAAGGCCGGCCGCGCCGCGCTGGCGCAACTGCGCGACGCCGGCATCGAGGTTCACTTCGCGGACGGGTCGGCGTAGATGAACGCCGGCACGCTCGCGGTCCGCATCGTCGCCGACGACCTGACGGGAGCGCTCGACGCGGCCGCGCCGCTGGCGGCGCGCCTCGGCGCGTTCACGGTCGGCTGGCACGCGGACGCGGTCCCGGACGCGGAGCGCGCGGCCTTCGACACCGGGACCCGCGACCTCGGCTCCGAGGCGGCGGTCCGCCGCACGGCCGCCGTCGCGCGGCGGTGGTGGCGTGGCTTCTCCGGCCTCGCGTTCAAGAAGGTGGACAGCGTCTGGCGCGGGCACGCGGCAGCGGAGATCGCCGCCGCGATGGCCGTCGCCGAATTCGACATCGCCGTCGTCGCGCCGGCCTTTCCGGCGCTGGGCCGCATCACGCGCGACGGCGCGCAATGGGTGACGACCGATGCCCAGGCGCGATGCGTGGCGAGCGACCTCGTCGCCGACCTTCGCGCCGCCGGCCTCGACGCGGCGCGCGACGGCGCCGGCGGTGCTGCGGCGCGCGTCGTCGTCTGCGATGCCGGCGACCAGCGGGCGCTGGAAGCGATCGTCGAGCGCCATGCCGTCGCCGGGAGGCGCAGGCTGTGGTGCGGTTCCGCCGGACTGGCCCATGCGCTTGCGCGCGCGCTGCCCGGGGCCGATGGTGCCCTGCCGTCCGCGCCCCCGGCGGCCATCGGCAGCCGGGGCCCCATCGTGGTCGTCGTCGGCACCGACCACCCGGTGGCGCAAGCGCAGGCAGCGGCTCTCGCGCGCGTTCCCGGCGTGTTCGAAATGTGGATCGACGTCGACCAGGAGGACGGCGCCGGTGCGCCTGTCGCTCCGGTCGGCGCGTCGGTCATCCTGCTGCGGTTCGCCGTTCGCGCCGGCCAGCGGCGCGCCGACGTGCAGCGGCACGCGCGGCAGGCGCTGCTGCGTGCGGCACCCCGCCTTCCGCGGCCGCGCCTTGCCATCGCCACCGGCGGCGAGACGCTCAGTGCGCTCGCCGCGGCGCTTGGCGCCAGCGAACTCGCGGTCGCGGGCGAGCGTCGAACCGGCGTGCCTTCCTGCGCGTGGATGGACGGCCGCTGGGCCGGCACTGCGCTGTTCAGCAAATCCGGCGGCTTCGGCGCGCCGGACCTCCTGGCGTCGCTGGTCCTGGACGCCGGCGCTCCCGTGGCCGCGCCGCACGCGCTCCTGCGCAACAACTAGAAAGGAAACTCAAATGTCGCGCCTTGCCATTACGCTGGGCGATCCCGCCGGGATCGGCCCCGAGATCATCCTCAAGGCGGCCGCGCGAATGCGCGGCAACCCCGACATCGAGCTGGTGGTGGTCGCGCCGCACGCCTGCCTCGAGGCGGCCGCGCGGTCGACAGGCGGCGCCATCGCCGACGCCTGGAACGGCGGCGCCGCGACGCGCGGCTTTGCCGTCGAGGCACTCCCCGCCCCCGCCACGCCGATCCGCATCGGCGAAGTCTCGGCGGAAGCCGGCGCGGTGGCCTACGCATCGATCGCGCGTGCCGTCGAACTCGTGCTGCAGGGACAGGCCGACGCAATCGTCACCGCGCCGATCAGCAAGGAGGCGATGAACCTCGCGGGCTATCCGTTCTCCGGCCACACCGAGTTGCTCGCGCACCTCACCGGCGGCGAGAGCCCGGTGATGATGCTGGCGCACGGGGCGATGCGGGTGAGCCACCTTTCGACGCACATCAAGCTGAGCGAGGTGACCGCGCGCCTGACGCCGCAACGACTGCGCCGCGTGATCGAGCTCACCTGCGACGCGCTGGCGCGGATGGGCATCGCGCGGCCGCGGATCGCCGTCGCCGCGCTCAATCCGCACGCCGGCGAAGGCGGGGTGATCGGACGCGAAGACCAGGACATCACGCGGCCGCTCATCGAGACGCTCGTCGCGGAGGGCCGCGACGTCGAGGGACCGGTGCCCGGCGATACCGTGTTCGTGAAACTGCGCGCGGGACAGTACGACGCGGTGGTCGCGATGTACCACGACCAGGGCCACATCCCGGTCAAGCTGCTCGGTTTCCAGGTGAATCCCGCCACCGGCAAATGGGATTCGCTGAGCGGGGTGAACATCACGCTGGGCCTGCCTGTGTTCCGCACGTCGGTCGACCATGGAACGGCGTTCGACATCGCGGGCCGGAACATCGCGTCGGAACAGAGCCTGGTCGAGGCCATCGACTACGCCCACGCGCTGGTGGGAACGCGCCGCGGCTAAGCCGGCTGCGCCAGCGTCGGCGCGCAGTCCTGCAGCGTGAGCCGGCGCATGTCGCGACGGTGGCGCACGTCGTCGTAGGCGCGGCCGCGGTGCATCGTGCAGCGGTTGTCCCAGATCACGAGATCATGGACCCGCCACGCATGGCGATAGACGAATTCGCGCTGCGTGGCGTGCTCGATCAGGTCGCGGACCAGCATCAGCGCCTCCGGCCGGGGCATCCCGTCGATGGCGCCGATGTGCGACGCGAGGAAGAGCGAGCGCCGGCCCGAGCCCGGGTGCCGGCGCACGAGGCGCTGCCGCACCGGCGCGAACGCGTGCCGCTCGTCGTCGGTGAATCCATCGAATCCCAGCAGCGCGCGCGAGTAGAGCAGCGAATGCTCGCAAACCAGCGACTCGACCACCTGCCGAGACTTCGCCGGCAGCGCGTCCCATGCGGCGCGCATGTCGGCGAACTCGGTCTCGCCGCCTTCCGGCGGCACCACCCGGGCATGCAGCATGGAGTACTTCGCCGGCGTCGCCTTGAAGCTCGAGTCGGTGTGCCAGAGCTGGTTGCCGAGGTTGAAGAGGCGCCTGCGGTCGTCGGCGGGCAGCAGCGATCCGTCGACTTCCAGGTTGGAGATGTCGATCATCTCGCGGTGCTTCAGCCGCTGCTTGTCGATGCCGACCTGCGCCGGCGTCGGCTCGAGCGGGCCGAGCGCCCTGGCGAAGGCCATCTGCTGGTCGTCGTCGATGCGCTGGTCGCGCAGCACGATCACGGCATGGCGGTCCATCGCCGCGTCGATCGCCGCGCACAGCGATGCATCGGGCGCCTCGCGCAGATCGACGCCGATCACCTCGGCGGCGAACAGCGGATGCAGCGTTCGGGTATCGAGGTCCATGCCGTCGCTCCTCCAGGTAGGCGCACGGATTCCATTGTAGAGAAACCGGGGCGCCGGGGCAGCCAGCACGCCGGACTGGCGGCTTGGGACCCTATGCCTGCCGGGCGCCAAGCCGAGGCAAGCTCACTGCGGTCGATGCCAAGCTGCGCATCGCCGTGACCGGCCCGGGCGGCAGCGGTGCGCGGCGCGTCAGGACTCCCTGACCCGCGCCTCGTAACGCGACGTGGCGCTCGTCCAGACCTGCGCAGTCGACGCGTCGAGCACCTCGTCCATCCGGTCGCGGATCATCTCGGGCGTGAGGTTCGGATCGGAGAAGCCGTCGTTGTAGGTGAGCGCGATCCGGCACACCTTGCCGCCCGACACGGCGAGCGTCTCGCCGTTGATCGCGCAGCTGTCGTGGCCGAGGTACAGCGGGCCCGGCGCGACCAGCGCGGTCTTCATCTTCTGGTCGAGCTGGGCGCGCAGTTCCGGGCTGAGTCCCGACCCGTGCAGCATCCGCGTCGAGCCCTGCGGCGCGATGGCGTTGACGCGGATGCCGTGCTCCAGCGCCTCCAGCGCGAGGCCGCGCGTGAACGCGAACACGCCGCCCTTGGCCGGCCCGTACTCGGCGAGTCCCGGCAGCCCGAAGATGCCGCCGCTGATCGTGTTGACGATGCGGCCGTACTTCCTCGCCACCATGTGCGGCCACACCGCCTTGCACATCAGGAACGAGCCCAGCACGTGGACGGCCAGGTGGCGCTGCAGCCCTTCGAGCGTGACCTCGGCGAAGGGCTTCATGTTGAGGACGCCGGCGTTGTTGACCAGCGTGTCGACCTGGCCGAATTCCTTCAACGCCGTGGCGATCACGCCCTGCGCGCCCTCGGGCGTGCCGACGGAGCCGTAGTTCGCCGCCGCGCGGCCGCCCGCCTTGCGGATTTCCGCGACGACCTCGTCGGCCGGCGCGCTCGTCGCCGCGCCGTCGCCGACGAGCGTGGTACCCAGGTCGTTGACGACGACGGCCGCGCCCCGCGCCGCGAAGGCCAGCGCGTATTCGCGGCCGAGTCCCCGCCCTGCTCCGGTGACCACGACCACCCTGTTCGCGTAACTCATTTCGGCCATGAACGCTTCCCCCTGTCGCCTATTGGAGTGCCTGCCACGCCGCGGCCGGGATCCGGTCGTCGACGTGGCGCAGGCCGCCGTGAACCACGGTCACCGAGATGCAGCCGTCGATGATGGCGCCGGCGTCGGAGTCGTCCTGCCCCCCGCTCGCGGCGCGTCCCTTGAGATGCTCGCGGCCGCCGTCGTCGTATTCGAGCGAGACGCACATCTGCCGCCTGCCTGCCGCCGCGCCGGGATGAGCCGGATCCTCGTTCAGCACGATCGCGACGAGGCTCCGGCGCGCGAAGCGCGTGAGGCGCACGCCCGCGACCTTGTCCAGCGGCAGGTCCGGCACGTTGATGTTGAGCGCGGCGTCGTCGCCCATCGACGCGAGCAGCGCGTCGAGGTTGCGCGCGCAGAACTCGGCGGCGGCGACGAAGCCGTAGCGCGCCCGCTTTTCCGTGCTGAGCGCGATGCCGGGCAGGCCGTTCGACGCCGCGGTGACCGCGGCGCCCAGCGTGCCCGAATGCAGCGTGAGCGGCCCGAGGTTGAGGCCGGAGTTCGGCCCCGTCACGACCACGTCGGGACGCTCGCCGAACACGCCCTGCACCGCCGCCAGCACGATGAACGCTGGCGGGCCGTCGACGGAGTACGCCGGTATGCCTTCGGCGCCTGGCAACGTGACCTGCGTGACGGCGACCATCTGCCCCTCGGTGACCTTGCCGATCGAGGCGCCGCAGCCGCTGTGCCCTTCCAGCGGCGCGGCGATGCTGACGTCGTGGCCGTCCTGCGCCAGCCGGCTCGCGAGCACCGGCAGCGCCGGCGCGTCGATCCCGTCGTCGTTGGTGATCAGGATACGCAAGCTTCCCCCGCGCCGGTCACGCGCCGGCCCCCGGCAACGGGATGAACGACCCGAGCGGGCGCACCTGGTCGGGAAACCGCTCGAGCTTCAGCGGCGCGTACCACGAGCGGTCGAAGGCGGTGATCTCGGCCGACGCGAGGACGACCGTGCGCTCGAGCCGCGCGAGGACGGCGGCGGCCTTCACCTCGCCGAGGATCGTGCTGATCCGCGTGGCCGTCTCGAGCGTGAGGTTGCGCAGCGCGTGGATGGGCGCGCCAGGCTCCGCGAGCAGGGCGTTCGCGCGGCCGCGCAGGTCGATGCACGCCTGCGCGCGCGCCGGATCGGCCTTCGCGAGCGCCTCGCCGAACTCCGCGACGAGCCCGGAGTAGAACCCCAGCTCGTAGCGCGCGCGGGCGTACAGGTGGTCGACGCGCTCGCGGGCGAAGCCGAGGTAGCGGATCACCATCTTCAGTTCCTGCAGCGCCAGCGGATCGTCGGCCGGAATCGACGGCACCACCACGTCGTTGAGTGTCTTGACGAGGCCTTTCAGCGCATTGGTCGTGACGTCAGCCATCAGATCAGCTCCTTGAGCATCTCCTGCAGCCGGACGCTCGCCATCGCCGCCTCGGCCTTCAGCACCACCATCAGCGCGTCCTGGTGGTTCTTGCCGAGGCGCACCACGCGGTAGCAGCTGCCCAGCGTCGACACCAGCGCCTGGTAGCAGTTGAGCACCGAGTACCAGCGCAGCTTGGCCGGATCGATCACGAGACCCGACATCCGCTGGTACTGCTCGTAGAACGCCTCCTCGCCGAGCAGCCCGCAGATGTAGAAGCCCCGCCCGTCCTCGCGGGGATCGCCGAACATCGCCTGCGTGATCCACGCGAGGTCGCGATGGCGGTCGCCCAGGTGCCCGCGCTCCCAGTCGAGCCACGTCGTGATCTGCCCGGAGGCCTCGTCGAACAGGAAGTTGCCGCTGCGATAGTCGCCGTGGATCACGCTGACCTGGTCCATCACCGGCAGGTTGCGGCCGAGCCAGTTCGTGGCCACCTCCATCAGCGGGAAGTCCTCGGCCCGGTCCTCTTCCCAGACGCGGCGCGCGCGGTTCAACTGCAGCTGCGCGGCCTCGGTCGTCCCGATCGACGGCGGCTCCATCGTCGTGAACCCGCCTTTTGCGATCGGGTAGGCGTGGATCTTCGCGAGGTGTTCGACGAACTGCGGCCCGAGCTTCGCGCGCAGCGCCGGCCCGAAGTGGATGCCCAGCCCGCTGACCGCGCCCGACGACGTGGTCTTCGGCTTGGTGACGCCGTCCGAGAACGCATAGACCAGCGCGGGCTCCGGGAACCATTTCGCGTCGGCATCGACGAAGAACACCTCCGGCACCGGGATGATGCCGGCGAACGCGCGCAACAGCTCGGCTTCGCGCAGCCGGCTGGTCGCGTTGTGCGACTCGGCCGGGTCCATCCGCACCACCATCCGGTCGTGCCGCGCGCGGCCGTCCTGCTCCCAGTCGATCTCGAACAGCACCTGCAGCTTCGACGCGCCGCCGGCGAGCCAGCGCGGATCGCTGATCCGGTAGGGCGCGCGCAGGTTGGCATCGAAGAAGTTTCGCAGGCAGACGGCCATCTCGGACAGCCGCGGGACGTGGTAGTCCTTCGTCTGCGCGGCGCGCCGCTGCAGCTTGCGGACCAGCAGTTCGTCGGTCTCCCGCTCGGTCGGGTACTTCCGCCGCATCTCGTCGATGAACGACGCCGGCGGCGCGTCCAGGATCGCGTAGTCGAGGGTGGACATGGTGTCTACTTCTTCGTGGCCGGGGCGGGACCGCCGGCGCGGTACCGGCCCAGCGCGGACATGCGCTCGGCGAGGTAGTCGAGCCCGAAGCAGTCGGCGCTCTCGCCGTAGCCGACGCGTCCGTTCGCCTCGTAGCGGAACAGCGTCTGGAACACCGCCTGGCAGGGGTTGATCGTGTACTGCGGATGCCCCGCGATGGCCGTGCCGCGCATCTCGTGCACCTTGCCGCGCACGTCCACGGCGCGGATGTGATTGCTGACGCCGATCATGTCGATCCGCGTCGCGGTGATCTCCGCGCTGACGAGGCCGTAGGTCTGCCCACCGTCGACGACGTAGCCGAAGCGCAGCTTGTCGTAGAACACCTGGCCGTTGCGGAGGTCGAGGTGGAACACCGTGTGGATGCCGTAGTCGGGCCCGAAGGCGGCGGCGGTCCAGCCCATCGCGCGGATGCCCTCCTCCTTGCGCGGCCCCCAGCTGTGGTCCGCGCCGTCGTAGCTGTCGATCTGGTAGGTCTTGCCGCGCAGGACCAGCTCGCCCTTCACGTGGCCCAGCACGTCGTAGTGGCCGTTGAGCCACTGGTCGCCTAAGCCGGCGAACGTGCCGGCGCCGAGCAGCGGATTCTGGTTGGGGTCGTGGCAGTCGAACGGCTCGCCGACCGCGGTGAAGTCGAACTCGAGGCTGCAGTTGCCGCCGTTGTGCCGGTACGAGTAGTGGAGCTCGTACGGGGGCCGGATCGCCTCGACCGTCAGCCCGTTCCGGAGCGTGAACTTGCGGAACGACGGCGGGCACGGCAGGTGCATCTGCGGATCGTGGAAGTCCATCTCGTACGGAAAGCGCGAGAAGCCCTTCTGGATCGTGATGTCGGAAATGACGGCACCGACGTTCGGCCGCGCCAGCACGTAGACGTTGCCGAACAGCTGCTCCTCGGGAATCGAGAAGCTGATGAAGCGCGTCTCGGCCCAGTCGTAGTCCTTCGGGTCCCTGGCGTGGAACTCCGCATCTTCTTCCTTGACCATTTTCCCTTCCTCCCTCTCGCGATTTTTACCGGCGGCCGCACGGGATTTCTTCCTCGTTGCGAGCGCCCCGACCGGGCCGTCGCGCGGGGAACGCAGCGCCCGAGCCCGCGGCCCCTTGGCAGGACCATACGCCCGCCCGCCGCGGTACGTCAACATACCTGTTGACCAACGCGGCGGCAAGTCGCATCATTCCCGTCGGGATGCGAGCGCTTGCGTCCAACCGGGGCGTCGCGCCGATGCGGAAGACATAGCGCCCGCCGGACCCCTGCCTGCGGCAGCCGCGGCAGGGGCATCGATTCAATCCGGCACGAGGAGGCGTCGAGATGGACAACAACGGGGACAGGCACGGGAACGGCGGCCGGCTCGCGGGCAAGGTCGCCATCGTCACGGGCAGCGGGCGCGGCATCGGCCGCTGCGAGGCGATGACGCTCGCGCGCGAAGGCGCGAAGGTGGTGGTGAGCGACTTCGGCAAGGACAGCGCCGGCAAGAGTTCCGCGGCGGGTGTCGCCGGGGAAATCCGCGCCGCCGGCGGCGAGGCGATCCCGGCCACCGAGGACCTGATGACGGTGGACGGCGCGCGCCGCACCATCGAGGCCGCGGTCGACACCTGGGGCGGCCTCGACATCCTCGTCAACAACGCCGGGCTGCGCGGCGGCAACCCGGTGCAAAAGCTCACCGAGGAGCAGTGGGACAGCGTCCTCGACAGCCACCTCAAGGCGTCGTTCCTGACGATCAAGTTCGGCGTTCCGCACCTGCGCGCTCGCGGCGGCGGCTCCATCATCAACACCGGCTCGGAGGCCGGCATGGGGATGCCGTTCAACTCGGCCTACGCCTCCGCCAAGGAAGGCCTCGCCGGTCTCACGCGCTGCATCGCGCGCGAGCAGGGCCGCTTCAACATCCGCTGCAACCTGATCCGCCCGCGCGCCACCGCCGGCAACACCGGCGGCGGCGACTGGTTCTCGAAGAACCTCGCCGGCCAGTGGCGCCCGCTGCTGCAGGCGCTCGGCCGCTACTGGATCGGCGAGCGCGGCGCCGCGCACTGGGATCGCGCCGACCCGCCGGATTCCATCGGCGCGCTGGTGGCCTGGCTGTGCACGCCGGCCGCGCAGAACATCAATGGCCGCGACTTCTACGTGGGCGGCGACGAGATCGCGCTGGTCTCCATGCCGCAGTTCGAAGCCACGATCTTCGAGGCCGGCGGCTGGACGGTGGACAAGCTCGATCGCCACGCGCCGGCGATCACCGGCGGCCTCGCCGATCCCTTCCGCTTTCCGAATCCGTTCACCAACGACGACTGACGGCCAGCGCATGCGCCACTCGTCCGCAGCGCCGCGCTAGCCATCGCCATGGCTCCCGCCGCCATCCTCGAAGCGGACATGCAGACGGTCGTCGCCGGCCAGATGGCGGGGATCATCTACGGCCTGATGGCGTCCGGCGTGGGGCTGATCTTCGGCGTGATGCGGGTGGTCAACTTCGCGCAGGGCGAGTTCCTGATGCTCGGGATGTACGGCGCCGTGTTCGCGGCGGCGCTGCTCGCCCCGCTGGGGCTCCTCGGCGTGACCGCGGGCGCGTACGCCGGCATCCTGCTGACGGGCCCGGTCATCTTCGTGCTGGGCGCGATCATCCACCGGCTGGTCCTGTCGCGCTCCACCGGCCTGCGCGCCGCGGGCACCGAGGGCGAGGGCCATTACACGCAGATGATCCTGACGCTCGGCATCTCGCTCATCTTCCAGAACGTAGCGCTCGCGTCGTTCGGCGCGGTGCCGCGGCAGAACCAGACGCCGATCTCGGACCAGGCGTGGCAGCTGCGGCCGTTCCCGTGGGTGGACGCCGAGGTGTTCATCAACCAGGGTCAGGCGGTGTCTTGCCTCGTCGCGCTGGCCCTCGTCGTCGTGATCTACCAGGTGTTCGCGCGCACGTCGGTCGGCAAGGCATTGCGGGCGGCGGCGGACAATCCGGTCGCCGCGACCTACGTCGGGATCAAGGTCGACCGCGCGCATCGCTTCGCGTTCGCGTTCGGCGTGGCCATCACCGCCGTCGCCGGCGGCCTCGTCTCCGTCTACTACCCGTTCCAGCCGTACGTCGGCGCGCAGTTCCTGATCATCATGTACGCCGCCGTCGTGCTGGGCGGGCTGGGGTCGATCCTCGGCGCGTTCTGGGGCGGCCTCATCATCGGCGTCGTCCAGCAGATCTCGGCGCTGTTCCTGCCGATCGAGCTGCAGAGCGCCGCGATCTTCGTCGTGCTCGTGGCGACGCTGTTCTTCAAGCCGGACGGCATCTTCGGCAAGAACGCGGACCGGGTGTAGGCGTGAAGCGCATCGATCCCCGGACCCTCGGCCTCATCGCGGCGGTGTGCGCGCTGTACCTGCTGCTGGCGAGCATCATCGGCAACACGTACTACCAGCACGTGCTGACCATCGTCGCCATCTTCGCGGTGCTGGGGCTCGCGTGGAACATCCTGGGCGGCTACGCCGGCGTGGTCTCGTTCGGGCACGCGGCGTTCTTCGGCCTGGGCGCGTTCACCGTCACGCTGCTGCTGTCCGCGTGGAACGTCACGCCGTGGCTGGGGATTCCTGCGGGTGCGATCGTCGCCGCGCTGGCCGCCGTGCTGATCGGGCTCCCCACGCTGCGGCTGCGCGGCATCCATTTCGCGCTCGCGATGCTCGCCTACCCGATCGTGCTGCGCTACGTGCTCGACTGGCTGCGCTACCAGGAGGTGATGCTGCCGCGCAAGGCGCAGGATGCGGCCTGGTTCATGCAGTTCGACGACGTGCGTGTCTACGCGCTGCTCGCGACGGCACTGCTGTTCGTTGCGCTGTGCATCTCGCACCGGATCGAGCATTCGCGCTTCGGCCTGGCGCTGCTCGCGATCAAGCAGAACGAGCAGGCGGCGGCCGCCTCCGGCATCAACGTCTGGAACCGCAAGATGGTCGCCACCGCGATCAGCGGCGCAATGGCCGGCGCGGCCGGCGGGCTCTACGTGGTCGTGATCCGCGTCGCGGTGCCGGCCGACGTGTTCGGCCTGCACGTCTCGGCGCAGGCGATGGTCGTCACGCTGTTCGGCGGGGTCGGCACGCTGTGGGGGCCGCTGATCGGCGCCGCGTTCCTGATCCCCCTGGGCGACGGCCTGCATGCGGTGCTGGGCCACACCATTCCCGGCGTCCAGAGCATCGTCTACGGCGCCGCGCTGATCCTCGCGATCATGATCGCGCCCGAGGGGCTGTACTGGTACGCGCGCGACCGGATCGTCGCGCGGCGTCGCGGACGCGTGGCTCCGGCGCAGCCGGGACGCGCGGCACCGGCGGCGACGATCGCCTCGCCCGCGGGCGACCGCCCTCTCCCCGCGCCCGCGGAGGGACCGCTCCTCGCGGTGCACGGTCTCACCAAGTCGTTTCGCGGGCTGATGGCCGTGCACGACGTCAGCTTCACGGTGCCCGAAGGCGTCGTGTTCGGCGTGATCGGCCAGAACGGCGCCGGCAAGACCACGCTCTTCAACCTGCTGAACGGCTTCATCAGGGCCGACCAGGGCCGGGTGACCTACGACCGCCGCGAGGTGGGCGGCCTGCCGCCGAACGCGATCAGCCGGCTGGGCATCGGGCGGACGTTCCAGGTGCCGCGCCCGTTCCTGCGGCTGTCGCTGCTCGACAACGTCGTCGTCGGCGCGATCTCGAGCGAGCCCGACGACGACGCCGCCACCGCCCGCGCGCGGCGCGCGATCGCCACGGTCGGCCTGACGCGCGACCCCGGCGCGCTCGCCAGCGAGCTGAACGGCGTCGAGCTGCGCCTGCTGGAGCTTGCCCGCGCGCTCGCCGGCGCGCCCCGGCTGCTGCTGCTCGACGAGATCTTCGCCGGGCTCGCGCACGCGGAGATCGAGCGGCTGCTGGTCGTTATCCGGCGCCTTCCGGAGGAGGGCGTGACCGTGATGATCATCGAGCACACGATGCACGCGATGCTGAAGATCTGCGACCGGCTGGTCGTGCTCGACCACGGCGTGCTGATCGCGTCCGGGGCGCCGAGGGACGTCATCGACGACCCGAAAGTCGTGGAGGCCTACCTCGGCCGCAAATGGATGGCGGAACATGCTGCGGCTTGAAGGCATCAGCGCGTCCTACGGCAACATCCAGGCACTGTGCGACGTGTCGGTGGAGGTCGCCGCCGGGCAGATGGTCGCGATCGTCGGCCCCAACGGCGCCGGCAAGTCGACGATGTTCAAGGTGATCTCCGGCATCGTGCCCGCGACGAGCGGCCGCATCACCTACGAGGGTGAGGACCTGCTCGCCCTCGACCCGGCGGACCGCGCCGCGCTCGGCATCGCGCACGTGCCGGAAGGCCGGCAGGTGTTCAAATCGATGACCATTGCCGAGAACCTCGAGATGGGCGCCTACAGCGTGTCCGGCCGCCAGCGGAAGAAGGAGGCCGTCGAGCGCGCCTACGCGCTGTTCCCGGTGCTCGCCGAGCGGCGGCGCAGCCAGGCCGGCACGCTGTCGGGCGGGCAGCAGCAGATGCTCGCGATCGGGCGCGCGCTGGCGTCGTCGCCGCGGCTGCTGCTGCTCGACGAGCCGTCGCTCGGCCTGTCGCCGATCATGGCCGACGAGATGTTCGCGCACATCGGCAAGGCGCACGCCATCGCCGGCGTGACCGTGATGCTGGTCGAGCAGCGCGTCGCCGAATCCCTCGAGTCGTGCGACCGCGCCTACGTGCTCGACTCGGGCCGCATCACCCTCGAGGGCCCGCCGCAGACGCTGCTGCGCGACCCGCGCATCCGCGCCACGTACATGGGCATCGCAGCCGTTGCGCAGGACTCGCCGGGCGGCGGCGCCGCCTGACGCCCGGGAGCAACCATTCAATGCAGTGCAGTTCAAACCACCGAGGGGGAAAGCCGTGAGACAAATGTTCAAGACCACCGTGCAGTTGGCGCTTGCCTGTGTTGCCGGTCTCACCGTTGCGGCCGGCGCAGGCGCGCAAGCGCCGAAGGAAGTCGAGATCGCGATCATCGATGGCCTGACCGGGCCCTACTCCGCCAACGGCAGCCGCGTGATCAAGGGCGCCGAGATGGCGGCCGAGGAGATCAACGCCGCGGGCGGCATCAAGTCGCTGGGTGGCGCGAAGATCAAGCTCGTCATCGCCGATGCCGGCGCGCGCCCGGACGACGCCAGCAACGCGGCGCAGCGCGTGATCGCGAGCAACCCCAACATCGTCGGCGGCGCCGGCGCCTACATCAGTTCGCAGCAGCTCGCGATCACCGAGATCACCGAGCGCGCCGGCATCCCGTGGCTGGTCCAGGGCAGCGCCGACCAGCTCACCGCGCGCGGCTTCAAGTACGTGTTTGGCACCAACATGCCGAGCGGCCAGGCCACCGCCGCCGTCGTGCCGCTGATGGACCAGCTGGCGAAGCTCTCCTCGGGCGCGCCGATGAAGGACGTCGCGATCCTGGCCGTCAACACGCCGGGCACGATCGCGGTCGCCGACGGCGTCGAGGCGGCGTTGAAGGCCAAGGGCATCAACGTCGTGGCCAAGGAAGTCTTCGCCATCCAGCTCGCGGACGGCGCGGTCATCGCCCAGCGCGTGCGGCGCGCCCGTCCCGGCTTCATCTTCTTCTCGACGGCGATCGCGCCGGACACGAAGACGATCCTCACCTCGCTGGCGCAGGTCGGCATCACGCCGAAGAACACCCCGTTCTTCATCTACGGCGGCGGCGCGTTCGACCCCGAGATGCTGAACCTGATGCCGAAGGAAGGCCTCGAGGGGACCGCCGTGTTCACCAACGTGTGGCCGACCAAGAAGAGCGGCGACCTCGAGGCGCGCTGGAAGCAGAAGACGGGCCTGCCGTGGATGACGTTCGACCCGGCGTTCGGCTACGGCCACGTCTACGTGCTGAAGGAGGCGATGGAGCGCGCGGGCTCGACCGATCGCGCCAAGATCGCCGAGGCGCTGCATTCGATGAAGCTCGAATCGGGCCCGGCGGTGGCGGCGCTGAACGGCACCGTGCAGTTCGACGCCAAGGGCGCGCGGGTCAACCCGCCGTCGCTGCTGCTGCAATGGCAGAACGGCGTGCCGGTCGTGGTCTACCCGACCGACGTGGCGGTCGCCGCGCCGCTGAAGGCGACGCCCTAGGGCGCGCCGGGGTCCGGCATGACAGCGAAGAAGGGGTCGGGGGCGCTGGCGGGCATCCGCATCGTCGAGTTCGCGGGGGTTGGCCCCGGCCCCTTCTGCGCGATGCTGCTGGCGGACATGGGGGCGGAGATCATCAGCCTCGCCCGCACGACGCCGCTCGGGCTCGGCGTGAAGAAGGAACCCCGGTTCGACCCGACGACGCGCAGCCGCAAGTCGATGGCGATCGATCTCAAGTCGGCAGCGGGCCGGGACGTGGCGCTGCGCCTCGCGTCGCAGGCGGACGCGCTGATAGAGAGCTACCGGCCGGGCGTCATGGAGCGTCTGGGACTGGGGCCCGACGCGTGCTGGGCGCGCAATCCCAGGCTCGTCTTCGGCCGCGGCACCGGCTGGGGGCAGGACGGCCCGCTCGCCGACGCCGTGGGGCACGACCTCAACTACCTCGCGGTGAGCGGCGCGCTGGCGATGATCGGCTCGAAGGAGCACGGGCCGGCGGTGCCGATCAACTTCCTCGGCGACTATGCGGGCGGCGGCCTCTACCTCGCGCTCGGCATCGTGTCGGCGCTGCTGGAGGCGAAGTCGTCGGGACAGGGCCAGGTCGTCGACGCGGCGATGGTCGACGGCATCGGCTCGATCATGACCCACCAGTACGCGTTCATCGCCAGCAACCGCTGGGTGTTCGAGCGCGAGTCGAACATGTTCGACGGCGGCGCCCCGTGGTACGGCGTCTACGAGACGAGCGACGGCAAGTGGATCTCCGTCGCGCCGGTCGAGCGCAAGTTCTACGACCAGCTGCTCGAAGGCATGGGGCTCGATCCGGCGCAGGTGCCCGACCAGCTCGACCGGTCGACGTGGCCGGAACTGCGGCGCCGGTTCGCCGCGATCTTCCGCGGCCGGACGCGCGACGAATGGTGCCGTGCGATGGAAGGCCGCGAGGCGTGCTTCGCGCCGGTGCTCGACGCGCTCGAGGCCGTCGCGTACCCGCAGCAGCGCGCGCGCAACGCGTTCCTGGAAGTGGACGGCGTGCTGCAGCCCGCACCCGCGCCGCGCTTCAGCCGGACGCCGTCGTCGGTCAGGAGCGGCCCGCCGATCCCGGGCGCGCACACCGACGAGATCATGTCGGCGTGGGGTTTTTCCGGGACCGAGATCGCCGACCTGCGACGACAGGGCGCGGTAGCCTGAGCGACGCGTCGCCAATACGCACTGACCGCCATAAGACCCTATAATCAACAGGTCTGTTGACCACTGTTGCGGGCGCTGTCACGCTCGCTGCGGATTCCGTACGCGAACAAGGCCGAACCATGACGAAGCCCGACAGATCCACCACCGCGGACGCGGCTGACCGCGGCGCCGCCTCCGACGCCGCAGCATTATCGGCGCCGCCGAGCGGGCGAGCGCTGGCACAGGACTGGCTCGATGCGTTCGGCCGCGCGGTCGCCGCCGGCGACGCGCCGGCGATCGGGAACCTGTTCCACGCCGACGGCTACTGGCGCGATTTCCTGGCGTTGCACTGGGACCTGCGCACGTTCTCCGGCAGCGAGCGGATCGCCGGCGCATGGCAGGAAGCGCTGCGCCGGCATCGCATCAGCGCGATCCGGCTGGAGGACGGCAACCTCGCCGTGTTCGAGCGCAAGGACTGGGGCCGGACGGTGGAGGCGTTCTTCACGTTCGAGACGGAGACCGGGCGCTGCCGCGGCCACCTGCGCCTGCTGGAGCGCGACGGCAAGTGGCGCGGCTGGACACTCTTCACCAGCCTCGAGGAACTGAAGGGCCACGAGGAGCGCGCCGGCCCTCACCGCTCGCGCAGCCGGCGCAGCCACGATGCCGCGGTCGCGGCGCGCGGCGGCGCGCGCGCCGCCGACGACCCGCAGGTACTGGTGATCGGCGCGGGCCAGGCCGGCCTCGCCGTCGCCGCGCGGCTCCAGCAGCAGGACATCGCCACCATCGTCATCGACCGCGACGCGCGCGTTGGCGACGTCTGGCGCAACCGCTACCAGTCGCTGCTGCTGCACAACCAGATCTGGGCGAACCACCTCCCCTACCTGCCGTTCCCGTCGTCGTGGCCGGCGTACCTGTCGAAGGAGGAGATGGCGGACTGGCTGGAGATCTATGCCCGTGCGCTCGACCTCCACGTGTGGCTCGCGACGAGCCTCGTCGATGCCGTCTACGACGAAGGCGCGCGCCGCTGGACCGTGCGGCTCGCCCGCGCCGACGGGACGATCACCGTGGTTCACCCGTCGCACGTGATCCAGGCCACCGGCGTGTTCGGCGTGCCGAACCGCCCCGCGATCCCCGGCGCCGACACGTTCACCGGCACGCTGATCCACGCGAGCGAGTACAAGGGCGGCATCGCGGGGCCGGGCAAGCGCGTGCTGGTCGTCGGCACCGGCAGCAGCGGCCACGACGTCGCGCAGGACCTGTGCAAGCAGGGCGCGGAGGTCACGATGCTGCAGCGCTCGTCGACCTGCGTGGTCAGCGTGGAGCCCGGCGCGGCGCGCGCGTACTCGATCTACCGCGAGGACGGGCCGCCGCTGGAGGACGCCGATTTCGTCAGCAACTCGCTGCCGTTCCCGCTGCTCACGGAACTGCACAAGGAACTGACCCGGCGCATCGCCGAGATGGACCGCGACCTGCTGCGCGGCCTCGCCGACGCCGGGTTCGCGCTCGACTTCGGCGAGGACGGCAGCGGCTTCCTGATGAAGTACCACCGCTACGGCGGCGGCTACTACATCAACGCCGGCTGCTCCGAGCTCATCATCGAGGGCCGGATCAAGGTCAGGCAGGGCACGGGCATCGAGCGGCTCGACGGCCGCACCGTCCGCTTCGCCGACGGCACCGCGATGGACGTCGACGCCGTCGTCATCGCCGCCGGGTACACCAACATGTCGGAGTCGGTGCGCGCGATCATCGGCGCCGCCGTCGCCGACCGCGTCGGCCCGATCTGGGGCCTCGACGACGAGGGCGAGGTGCGCGCGATGTGGCGCCCGACCGGCCAGCCCGGCTTCTGGCTGATGGGCGGGAGCCTCCAGCAATGCCGCCCGTACTCGAAATACCTCGCGCTGCAGATCAAGGCTGCCGAGGCCGGGCTGGTGCCCGCACGCTCCGACGCGGCGTAGGCGCCAGGACGGCGCCGCCGCGATCAACATTTTTGTTGACGAGTCCCGCGAATGCCGCCAAAGCCGCGCTGCTACCGGCTATGCTTGGCGGCATCGCGACGGGAGAGGCTGGGGGACACACGATGAGCAACATCGGCAAGCGGCGCGCGTCAGCGCTGAAGCAGGACGCCGAAACCTACACCAAGCGCCGCCGCGAGATCATCGAGGCCGCCGTGCAACTGTTCCGCAAGCAGGGCTACGCGCAGACCAGCCTCAACGACGTCGCCGCCGCCCTCGACACCGACCGCGCCACGATCTACTACTACGTCGCCAGCAAGAAGGAACTGCTGCACGAGGTGGCGCGCGACGTCGTCGCCCAGCACGCGAAGGATGCGCTGGAAATCCAGCGGCGCAAGGAGCCCGCGCCGGTCAAGCTGCACATGCTGATCGTCGCGCTGATGCGCTCGTACGCCGCCAACTATCCGTACCAGTACGTGTACATCCAGGAAGGGATGGCCGTGAACAGCCACGGCGACGCGCATCTCTTCAAGCTGGGCCAGCAGTACGAGCGCTCGCTCGTCGACATCATCAGCGAGGGCGTCGCGGAAGGCTCCTTCAGCGGCGGCGATCCCAAGATCATCGCCTACGGCATCCTCGGCGCGCTCAACTGGACCCATCGCTGGTTCAACCCGCAGGGCCGCCTGTCGCCGGAACAGGTGGCCCAGACCTTCTCCGACCTCTTCCTGCGCGGCCTCGTCCCCCCCGCGAAGAAGGCGGGCGCCGCGAAGCGCGCGAAGGTTTCCCGGGCGTGAGCGCCAGGCATGCGCGTTCGCACGTCGCGGCCGCGGCCGCGGATGCCGCGCGAGCCGGCTGATTTCGGGGGCGCAATCGGATGCCGGCCCGCGCCCCGAAGCCAGTCAACAAAGTTGTTGACTAATGGAATGGCGGCGGCTACGATCTTCGCGCAAGGGGACGGCGGCGCGCAGCGCACGCCCCCGCACGGCCAGGAAGTCCCGGGCAACGCCGACGCTCCGCGAGAGGGCGCGCCTTGTCCCCCAACGACCGCGGAACGTTACGGCAGTACGCAGTTGCCTGAGTTCGAAAAACATCGCCCGGAGGAATGCATGGCCCGCAAATCGGTACGACTGATCAAATCGCTGCCAGCGCTGGCGCTGGCGTCCATCCTCGCGGGCACGGCCGCCACCCCGGCGCTCGCGTTCCAGGACGAGGGCACGGTCCGCGTCGGCATCCTGGAGAGCCAGACGGGCACCTACGCGCCGTTCGGCCTCGCCAACATGACCGGGACGCTGATCGCATTCGACGAGATCAACGCGGCGGGCGGCGTCACGGTCGACGGCAAGAAGGTGAAGATCGCAGTGACCCCGCCGCCGGGCGGCTACGACGCCGGCAACGACCCCGCGCAGTCGATCTCGCTGCTGAAGCGCCTGCTGCTCGACGACAAGGTGCTGATGGTCAAGGGCATCTCGAACTCGAACGCCGGCACCGCCGTGTTCAACTACCTGGCCGAGCTCGAGAAGGAAGGCAACCCGATCGTCGTCCACTCGTCGTCGGTGGGCACGCCGGGCCTCACCAAGCTGTCGCAGTACGCGTTCCGCAACTCGTTCATCGAGAACGCCGACGTCGTCGGCAACGTGGTCAACGCCGTGCTGAAGGAGACGCAGGCGAAGAGCGCCGCGTTCTTCATCATCAAGGACAATCCTTACTACACGTCGATCGCCGACAAGTTCATCATCCCGGCGCTGAAGGCGGCGGGCGTCGACGTCAAGGTGATCACCGACGGCGTCACGGCCGACCGAGACTTCTCGCGCCAGGTCAACGAGATCAAGGCGACGAACCCCGACCTCGTGTTCGTGCTGGCGCCGACGCTCGGCACCGTCAACTTCATGAAGGAGGCGAAGCGCCGGCAGCTCAAGCCGAAGCTCTTCGTCGGCAACCAGTCGACCGTCACGGCCGAGACGCTGCAGTCGGGCGGCGATGCCGTCGAGGGCATGGTCGCCCCCGGCGCGTTCGATCCGCAGTCGCCGCAGATCGCGAAGGTCGCAGCCGAGTACAAGAAGCGGCTCGGCCAGGAAATCACGTTCTTCGTCGTCACCGGTTACGAGGCCGGCTACCTGATCAAGGACGCGATCGAGCGCGCGGGGATCAAGAACACCCCCGACGCGTTGCAGGCCGACCGCAAGAAATTCCGCGACGCGCTCGCCACGACGTCGATCACCAGCCCGATCGGGCAGAAGGCGACGTTCAACGCCGATCGCGAGACGCCGAAGCCTGGCGTGAACCTGGTCGTGAAGAACGGGCAATTCGTCGCCTGGAAGTGACTGTACTCGCCGCCGGTCGGGCAGGAAGGCATTAGGCCGGTGCGACGATGATCGTCATCGAGCACCTGATCGGCGGCCTGCTGTTCGGGGCCACGTATTCGCTGGTCGCGATCGGCTTCACGCTGATCTTCGGCGTGCTGAACCGGCTCAACATCGCGCATGGCGCCACCATCATGGTGTCGGCTTTTGCCGGTGCCTACGTGAGCCTCAGGCTCGGCGGCCAGACCAGCTTCGCCATCCTCGGGCTCGCCTTCGCCGTGTCGGTGCTGACCGGCGCGATCCTCGGGATCCTGGTGTGGCTGGTCGCGTTCGCGCCGCTTCGCAACGCGTCGCCGCTGGCGCCCTTCGTGACCAGCGCCGCGGTCGCGCTGGTGCTCGAGGAGCTGTTCGTGCAGGTGAGCCGGCGGGTGGCGCTGTTCTCCCCGGAATTCTCGTCGTTTCCGTCGCCGCTGGAGGACCTCGTCTTCAACGTCGGCCCGATCCTGATCCGGGGCGTCTACGTCGTCATCTTCGTCGTCGCGGCCGTGCTGATGGCCCTGCTCCACTGGTGGATCACCCGGAGCCGCATGGGCCGGGCGATCCGCGCGGTCGAGGAGAACCTGACGGTGTCCTGGCTCCTCGGCATCAACGTCCGCAAGGTGGAGATCGCCGTCTTCGCCGCAGCCTCGGCGATCGCCGGGGCCGCGGGCTGCCTGGTGGGCGTGTCGACGGGAACGATCGGCCCGTACATGGGCGCCAATCTTCTTCTCACCGGCTTCGTCATCATCGTGCTGGCGGGCCTCGGCAGCCTCCACGGCGCGATGATCTGCGGCCTCGTCGTCGGGATGATCGAGATGACGATCTCGGGCATGGTCTCGGCGTCGATGAAGGAGGCCGTGCTGTTCATCATCCTGTTCGCCGTGCTGGTGATCCGGCCGCAGGGCCTGTTCCTCAAGCCCGACAGCCTGCGGGACTAGGCGCGCGGGCACCGGCATGGCCTACCTCCTCAGCATCGCCGAGACCTGCGGGCTCAACGTCCTGCTCGCGCTCTCCGTCTATGCGACGTTCATGGTCGGCCAGTTCTCGCTCGCGCAGGTCGGCTTCTGGTCGATCGGCGCCTACGTGACGGGCATCCTCGTCGCGCTCTACGGGTTCCCGCTGCTGCCCGCGCTGCTGGTGTCCGCGCTGGCCTGCGCGATCATCGGCGTCGTTCTGGGCTACCCGTGCCTGCGCATCCGCGGCATCTACCTCGCGATGGCGACGGTCGCCTTCGCCGAGGTCGTGCGCGTCTTCTTCAACAATTTCACGCTGCAGATTCCCGTCGGCGGCCTGGTGCTGGGCCCCGGCGGCCCGCTGGGCTTCCGCGGCATCCCGGTGCTGACGCGATGGCCGCAGATCCTCGCCGCGTTCCTGCTGATGCTCGCGCTGTTCGCGTGGCTCGAACGGTCGCGGATCGGCCTGGCCGCGAAGGCGATCCGGGAGGACGAGACGGCGGCCGCCTGCGCCGGCATCGACATCGTCGCGATGAAGGTCGGCATGTTCGCGCTGGGCGCCGCTGTCGCGGGCATCGGCGGCGGCATGTACGCGACGTACGTGTCGTCGGTGAGCCCCGACAACTTCGGCTTTCACCTCGCGCTGATATCGGTGTTCTTCGTCGCCGTCGGCGGATCGGAGCGCTTCATCGGCCCCGTGATCGGCGCCGTCGTCCTGACGCTGCTGCCGGACCTGCTGCGCTTCGCCGGCGACTTCCGGATGGTGCTCTACGGCGTCATCGTGCTGGTGATCGTCGTGGTGTTCCCGCGCGGCATCGAGGGCGTGTGGACGTCGCTGTCCCACCGCTGGCGGCGGCGCGCGCCCGCGGACGTTCCGCACGCCGGCCCGTCATGACCGCGATGCTCGAAGTCGCGAAACTCGGCAAGGCCTTCGGCGGCGTGAAAGCGCTGTCCGACCTCGAACTGTCGCTGCCCGCGGGCGAGATCCTCGGCCTGATCGGGCCGAACGGTTCGGGCAAGACGACGACGGTCAACCTCCTCACCGGCATCTAC
>CALQLA020000023.1 GCA_943331295.2 Bordetella parapertussis
CCGGCGACGATTTCGGCAAGCTCGCCGAGCGCTACATCGGCGACGCCAGGAAGGGCTGGTGGATCGCCGAGTTCAACGGCATCGACGAGATCAAGCCCGGCCAGGACGTCGTGATCCCCCTTCGCGTGCGCAACGCGATCGGCGTCTACCCGAACGGCTTCCAGACGATACCGATCCTCTGCTACCACCGCTTCGGCCCGAACAAGAGTTCGATGACGCTGACGCAGGCGTCGTTCGAGGCGCAGATGGATTACCTGGCCAAGAACGGCTACCGGGTGATCACCATGGCGCAGCTGGCGGGCTTCCTCGAGGGCAAGGAGCCGATGCCGAGGAAGACCGTCGTGATCACGATCGACGACGGCTATCGCGCCACCTACCAGATCGCGTTCCCGATCCTGAAGCGCCACGGCTTCCCGGCGACGGTGTACCTGTACACCGACTTCGTTGGCGCCTCGGACGCGCTCACCTGGCCGCAGATGCAGGAGATGACCCGCTCGGGCCTGATCGAGATCCAGCCGCATTCGAAGACGCACTCGAACCTGACGGTCAAGCTGCCGGGCGAATCGAACGCCAAGTACGCCGAGCGGATGCGGCGCGAAGTCGAGGCGCCCGTCGGCGCCATCCAGGACCGGCTCTCCGCGGCGAGCTTCAGCTACGCCTACCCGTACGGTGACGTCAACGACATCGTCGCCGACCTGCTCGCGCGCCAGGGCGTGCGGCTCGGCGTCACCGTCACGGCGGGCGGCAACCCCTTCTTCTCCTATCCGTACATGCTGCGGCGGACCATGATTTTCGGTACCGAAGACATCGAATCGTTCAAGTCGAAACTCGCCACCTTCGCCCGGACCGCGTCGCGATGAGCCCCCGCTTCGGGGTTCCCGGCGGGCTGCTGTCGGCCGGCGTTGCCGTGCTTGCCGGCTGTGCGCAGGTGCCGCCCGCACCGGAACCGGCGCGCGCGCCGGTGGCGCGCCCGGCCGCCCCGGACGAGCGGGTCGCCGGCGTCGTCGCGCGGCACCTGAAGCAGGCCGAGCAGGACAAGCAGTCGGGCGACCTTGCCGCCGCGGCGGCGCAGTGGCAGATTCTGACGCTGCTGGAACCGGGCGACGAGAATTTCCGCACCGAACTCGCGGCCGCGCGCGCCACCCTCGCGCGGCGCTCGCAGGAATACCTCAATACGGGGACCGCGGCGATGCGCGCCGGCGATACCGACCGCGCCGCGGAGTCGATGCTGAAGGTGCTGGCGCTCGATCCGGGCAATGCCGAGGCCGCGCAGGCGCTGCGCGACATCGAGCGGCGCAAGCTGTCGCGGATCGCGGCCGGGCGTGCTGCCCGGGTGGCCGACGCCATGGGCGGGACCTCGGCGCGCGCGGCGGTGCCGCGGCAGCCGGCGCCGATTCCGCCGGCGGACACGGCGGCGGGCGAAGCCTACAGACTCGAGCAGCCCATCGAGCTGTTCAGGGCCGGCGACACCGAAGGCGGGCTGCGGGACATGCGCCGCTTCGTCGAGGCGAATCCGACCGACCGCGCGTCGCGCAACCGGATCGGCACGGTGGTCTACGACCGGGCGCGGGAGATCGAGGCCCAGGGCCAACGCGAGCCGGCGCTGGCGCTCTACGAGCAGGCGGTCGTGCTCCGCGGCGAGCCGGCGCCGGGATGGGCAACGCGCATCCCGGCGTTGAAGAAGTCGCTCGGAGAGGAGTACTTCAGCAAGGGCACGCAGGCGTGGCCCACGGACCACGCGCTGGCGATCAAGGACTGGGAAACCGCCGTCCGCTACGATCCGCAGAACGCGAAGGCCGCCGCCAGGCTGAAGGAAGCGAAGGCTGCCAGCCCGGACAAGGGGGCAGGCGCGGCGAAGTGACGCGCGGGCCGGCGCCGCGTTACTTGGTGCCGAACTTGTCGCTCATCTTCTTCTTGAGCTCGACGGCGCGCTCGCGCTCCAGCTTGGCCTTCTGGTTGCCGGGATCGAGCTCGAGGATCTGGTCCCACTTCTTGATCGCGAGGTCGAGGTTCTGCCGCTGGTAGGCCTGTGCCGCTTCGCGGTCGTAGCGGCGGATCAGCGCGGTCTTGGCGGCGTCGCGCTGCTGCACGGCGTCGCGGTTGCCCGGCTCGGCCTTCACGGCTTCGGTGAACGTCGCGTACGCGGCCTCGAGGTTACCGGCCTTCTGCTGGTCGATCCCCTGCTGCATCAGGCTGGACGCCGGCTTCTTCGGCGCGGCCGCCGGCTCGGGCTCGGGTGCGGCCGGCGCTGCCGCCGGCTCGGCCGCTGCAGCCGCAGGCGCCGCGGCGGGCGGACGAGCGCCCGGCGGGGGCGCCTTGCCCGGGACCTTGATCACCTGTCCGGCGGCGAGCTTGCTCGGGTTGGCGATGTCGTTGTACTTCGCGAGGATGTAGAACTTGAAACGGTCGCCGAGGTAGGTCTGGGCGATCCGTGACAGCGATTCGCCGGGTTGGACCGTGTAGCGGAAGAAGGTCGCCCCCAACTCGGTCTGCGCGTCCGCCTTGATCTGGTCCACGAGCTTGCGGGCGAGTTCGTTCGAGGGATCGAGGGCGGTTGCCTTATCGAGCGTCGCGCGCGCATTCGCTTCGTCGCCGTTCTGCAGCATGTCGACGGCCGCGATTGCCTGCTTCTGCGCCTCGGCCTTGGCCTGCGCCGGGGTGAGTTCGGGGGCGACCGGCGCCGGCGCCGCGACGGGCGCCGCAACGACGGGCTCCGCGGGCTTCGGGGGCGGCGGGGGCGGGGGCGTGGCGCAACCCGCGCATATCGCCGCCAAGGCGACGCCGAACGCAACCCAGTGACCGGTACTGCCGAGGAATGAGGAATACGTTTTCATTTGGCTGTGCCGTCGTGTGCGGAAAGGGGCATAGGGAACCTGCGTGCCGGCCAAGCGCGCATTCTGCACCGAGATTTCGCGGAGTGCCAGCGGCAACGGGCGTGGCGGGCGCGCCGGAGCGTCGAATGCCGCGCCGCGACTACACCGAGAACGACGCCGCGGGCTGGCCCTGTGTCGTGTCGAACGACTCGCCGCCGGGCTCGCTGCACCAGACGGCCAGCGCGGAGTAGTTGTCCTGGTCGGGCCCGCCCCGGCTGATCACCTGGCGCTCCATCTGCCGCAGCCACGCCTCGGCGCTGTCGGCGCCCTCGAACGCCGCCTCCATGTCCCGGCCCTCGACGAATTCCCAGAAGCCGTCGGTGCACAGCAGGAACGCATCGCCGTCGGCCAGCACCGACGTCGGGCACTCCACCACCGGCTCGAAGTTCTCCTCCTGCCCGAGCGCCGCGAAGAGCTTGCTGCGGCCCTCCGCCTTCCGCAGGTTTTCCTGGCGCAGGTATCCGGCGTCGACCATGTTCTGGACGACGCTGTGGTCCTTCGTCCGGGTGACGACGCGGCCGCCGCGGAATGCGTAGAGCCGCGAATCGCCGAGATGGCCCCAGGCGGCCGTGCGACGCGCGGAATCGACCGCGAGGACGACCGCCGTCGCCCGCATGTTCGAGAGCCGGCTCTCGGCATCCTGATGCTGCATGACGGCGCGGTTGGCCGAGCCAAGCGCGGCCGCGATCGCCGTGCCGGAGCATTCGGGCGCCGCCTGGAACCACGCGAGCGTCGTGCTCACCGCGAGCTTCGACGCGACGTCGCCGCCGCCCTGTCCGCCGGCGCCGTCGCAGACGACGCAGAAGCACACGCCGGAACTTGCCCAGAAGCCGAACGCGTCCTCGTTCATCGCGCGGCCGCCGGGCTTCGACAACACGGAGATCTCGAGTCGCATCGCGCGGGGGCGTGCCGTTACCTGCCCGCTGCGGGCGCTTTCGCGACGCGGGCGTGGTAGGCCTTCAGGAATTCCTGCCCGAACAGCTTGTGGAAGTCGCTTTCCGCGTCCTTCGAGATCTCGCCGTAGAGCTGGCCGAACTGGTCCCACAGCTTCGCCTTCCGGTTGCCGGGCAGGAACGAGTCGACGACGGACCGTTCGGCGAGGCGCTGCTCCAGCGACTCGGGGTTGAAGCGCGAGAGCACCACGGCGAGCGCCGAGCGCATGCCTTCCATGAATCCCTGCTGGTGCGCGCGGAGGTCGTCGTAGGCGTCGCCGACCGCGCGCAGCGGCGGCATGAAGCCGCGACCGCGCGGCACCAGGAGTCCCGTCAGCGCGGCGTCGAGGCTGGGGGCAAACTTGAGCGGATTGTTGTCGCTCGCCACGATCACCGTCATGTCGGCACGGACCTCGCGCTTGGTCTCGGCGCGCGCCGCAAGGAGGTCGAGGAGCCCCCGCGTCGCCTCGTGCAGCAGCGTGCCGACCTGGTGCATGAGTTCGGGCGTCAGCCCTCCGGGAATGACGACGTCGCGCAGCCCGGCGCCCTTCAGCAGGCCGGCGAGCAGCGCGTCGGTGTCGGCGGAGCTTGCCGTCGCCGGCATCGGCGGGGCCGCGGCCGGCGCGGCGACCGGTGCCGCCGCGGGCGTCGTCGAAGCGGCGGCGCGCGCGACCGGCGCGGGGACGGGTTTGCCGGCGGTCGTGAGGATGACGGTCGTGATTCCCTCGGCGGCGCCGGCGGGTGCTGCGCTGGTCCACGACAGCACCGGCGCGGCCATGCGGTCCTCGGTGGCGTCGTCGAGAAGCGAGGCCGGCGCGGGCGCTTCGACGGGCACCGCCACGGCGGCCAGCGCGACGCGCATCGCGTAGCCCGAGATGCGGATCTCGTCGCCGTTCTTGAGCGGCAGCTCGCGCCCGTTGCCCATCGGCTGGCCGTTGAGGAACACCGGCACGACGCTTCCCTGGTCGCGCAGCGTGTACGTGCCGTCGCGGAACGACACCGACGCATGCGTGCGCGAGATCTTGCGGTCGGGATCGACCAGGACCAGCGAATTCTCGGGTGCGCGGCCGATCGTGCCGCCGGCATCGCCGAATTCGGCGGCGAGCGGATCGGTGAGCGGCTGCGCGTTGAGCGTGGTGACGGAAAGCGTGAGCATCGGGCGGGATCGGAAAAGGTTGCGGGGGCGGCGCGGATCGCGAGGCGCACAGGATGTCCCGCAGCGCGCGAGGAGTCAATACGGCGCGGTGGCTTGCGTGCCGGGCACGGCCGCGCTGCGGACGCGCGACCGGAGGTAAGATATGCCTTCAAGAAATCCCGGGAACGTTCCGTGCCACGACGACCGCTTCCGCCCGCCCGCGTGCCGGCAGCTTCCGCACACCGCTCCGATGTCTGACCACGCCGCCCACGCCGCCGCCGCGCCCGGGCCGCTCGAGCTGCTGCGTGAAGGCGCCGGCGGCGTCTCGGCCGCGTTCGTGCTGCTCACGCAGATGCTGACGCTGGGCCTCATCGCGTACGGCGCGCTCGGTCCCGTCGCCGTCGAGGCCGGCGTCCGCGCCGCCTTTGCTGCCGCGATCTTCGGCAACCTGACCGCCGTGATCCTGGGGGGCGCGCTGCTGCCCAATGAAATTCCGCGCGCGTCGACGGTGCTCGTCTTCGCCGCGTTCGTCACCCGCCTCGCCGCCGACCCGGTGCTGCGCGGCATGCCCGGCAACGGGGTCGAGGCGATCTGGTTCCTGTCGGCCCTGTGCCTTGCAACCAGCGGCGTGATGCAGGTCTGCTTCGGCATGCTGCGGTTGGGCAGCATCGCCCGGTTCGTGCCTTACCCTGTCGTCGCGGGACTGATGACGGGGCTCGCCGTCTCGCTCGTGTTCTACGAACTGCCGCACATCCTCGGCATGCATGGCGAAGCAGCGGAGGCTACGGTGGAAGCCACTGCGGCCGCCGCGGCCCACGGCGGCGGGCATGAGGGCTGGCAGCCCTGGACGCTCCTGGTCGCATTGTTCACGATCGTGACGGTGGTCGTGGTCGGCCTGCGCTGGCCCAGGCTCCCGTCGAAGCTGATCGGCGTCGCCGCTGGCACGGCGGTGGCCGTGGTGGTCGTCTTCTTTGCGCACTCGGTCGACTTCGGGCCGCGGCTGCCGGAACTGGGATCGAGCCTGCCGGTCCCCGACGCGCTGTTCCCCCTCGCGTCGTCCGACGGCCTCCGCCTCCTGACCCGCTACTTCTACGACATCCTGGTGTCGGCGGCGGCCATCGCGGTCATCGGCTCCCTCGACAGCCTGCTCGCCGCCGTCGGCGAGATGGACGGGCCGCTCGACACGGGCCACCAGCCGAACCGGCTGCTGATCGCGCTGGGTTTCGGCAACATCATGTCCGGGCTCTTCGGCGGCGTCCCGCTCGCCTATTCGTCGCACCACGCGCTGGTGAAGCACGACGACGGACAGCACAGCGTGTGGTCGAACCTGCTGCCGAGCCTCGCGACGACGGCGACGATCGTGCTGCTGCTGCTCTACGGCCACCGGCTGCTGCAGCAGATTCCGGTGGCGGTGCTGGCGGGGGTGATGACGGTGATCGCGTTCAGCCTGATCGACCGGTGGGCGGGCGCCGTGATCCAGCGCGCGCGCCGCGGCCAGTACGACCGCGAGCTGATCTTCAACATCGCGCTGGTGCTGTTCGTCGCCGGCGTCACGATCGCGTTCGGCCTCGTACCCGCCGTGGTGACGGGGCTCGTCCTGTCGATGGCGCTGTTCATCGCGATGATGAACCGGTCGCTGGTCCGCGCGGTCGCCACCGGCGAGACGCGCGCGTCTCGCCGCGTGTACCCGCCGGCGCAGGCGCAGCTGCTGCGCGAGGAAGGCAAGCGGGTCAAGGTCGTGGACCTCGACGGCGCGATCTTCTTCGGCACCGCCGACCGCCTGGGTGCCGAGGTCCAGCGGGCGGCGGCCGGCGCCAGCTTCGTGATCCTCGACCTGCACCGCGTCTCGATGATCGACGCGTCGGGCGCGCTGATGCTGGCGCGGCTTTCGCGTGGGCTGCGCGACAAGGGCACCAAGCTGCTGCTCGCGCACATCAGCGCCACCAGCCCGCTCGGCCGCGCGCTGCAGGGCGCCGGCGCGTTCACCGAGAAGCATCACCCGGACTGGTTCGCCGACGGCGACCGCGCGCTGGAATGGGCGGAACGGCAGCTCCTGACGGAAGCCAAGGTCGGCGACGCCAACCACGAGATCCGCATCGACGAGTTCGCGCTGACCGCGGGGCTCACCCAGGCCGAGCTCGACTTCATGAAGCCCTACCTCGACCGCCAGCTGCTGCCGCCGCGCACGCCGCTGTTCCGCGCGGGGCAGCGCGGCGACCGGCTCTACCTGCTGGCGCGCGGCGCCGTCAGCGTGGTCGCCGAGGACGGCGGTGCGGCAGGCAAGTACCGCCGCATTGTCACGCTGGCGCCCGGGGTGATCTTCGGCGAGTCGGCGATGCTCGAGGACGAAATGCACTCGGTGACGGCGATCGCCGAGGGCGAGATCGTCCTGTGGAGCCTCTCGCGCCGCAACCTGGAGGCGATCCGGGCCGCCAACGCGGAACTCTACCGGCGGCTCCTGCTCAACCTGCTCACCCACCTGTCGGGGATGCTGCGGATGACCGCGGGCATCCTGCGCGAGGAGAGCGATCCGCTGGAGTGACGGCGGCGGCTGCGGCGGCGAAGGCCGCCGGCGCCGCTACCGCGCGTGGCCGGGACGGGCCTCGCGCTCGGCGTCCAGGCCCTGCTGGTAGGCCTTGAGGAACTCCTTGTCGAACAGCGACCAGAAGTCCTGCTCGGCCTCGACGGAGATGTCGCCGTAGAGGTCGACCAGGGCGTCCCAGCGCTTGGCCTTTGCGCCCCCGGGCATCATGCTGTCGAAGCGGCTGTTGCCGCCGAGCCGCTGTTCCAGCACCTGCGGATCGAACCGTCCCAGCAGGCCCGCCAGCGCGGCATGGATGCCGACGACCAGCCCGCGGTCGTGCATCCGGAGGTCGTCGCAGGCGTCGCTCATCGCCCGCGTCGGGTCGAGCATGTCGGCGCGACGCGGCGCGAGCAGGTGCTGCAGCGCGACTTCGGCATCCCAAGCGGCCTTCAGCGGATTGATTTCGCGCGAGCCGATCATGGTGAGATCGGCGTGCATGCGGCTCTTCGCCTCGGCGCGTATGCGCAGCAGGTCGATCGTTCCCTGCGTGACCTCGCGCAGCAGCGCGCCCAGCGATTCCATGAACTGGGGCGTGAGGCCGCCGGGAATCTCGACGTCCCTGACATGGAGGCCGTCCAGCAGCGCGCGCTTCAGCGCGTCGAGCGACGGGCCGGCGGGTTCGGGCGGCGGTGCGGCGACGGGAGCGGCGGGTGGCGCCGCAGCGGGCGGTGCGGCGACGGGCGTGGGCGCCACGGCGGCGGCAGGGACCTTGGCCGCCGCGGCCACCGCCTCTTCCGGTGCAGCGCGCAGCACGAAAGGGCCGATCGCAATCTCGGCGCCGGGTTCCAGCGGCGCTTCGGCGTTGCTCGCCACCGCCACGCCGTTGACGAACAGCGGATCGGCGCCGCAGTTCCTGATCACGTGGCCGCGGGGGCCCGTGATGATGTTCGCGGCGAGCGGGCCGACGCGCTCCTGCGGGTCGGGCAGGACGATCGTATTTCCTTCCATGGCCCCGATGGTGCCGCCCAGGAGTCCGAACTTGCCGCGGAGATCGGCGGCGAGCGGCTGGCCGTCGAGGCTGGTAACGGTCAGTGTCAGCATGTCAGTTCACGGGGCGCAGGAGGGGCCGGGCAAAGCGGCAAGATTACACCAAACGGGCGGCGTCGATCGCGGCCGCCGCGCCGGCGGGCAACAGGAAGAAGGCAACAAAAAAGCCGGGCGCAGTGCCCGGCTTTTTTGCGGCGGGACGCGGCGTGCTGCCGCGTCGTCGCTTTAAGCGGCCTGGATGTTGCTGGCCTGCTTGCCCTTCGGGCCCGTCGTGACTTCGAACTGGACCTTCTGGCCTTCCTTCAGGGTCTTGAAACCCTGCATGTTGATCGCCGAGAAATGCGCGAACAGGTCTTCGCCGCCGCCGTCAGGCGTGATGAAGCCGAAACCCTTTGCGTCGTTGAACCACTTAACGGTACCAGTTGCCATTGCTGTATTTCCTCAAGAACAAATAAATCGGGATGACCCGGCCAATGTTTCGATCTCAAGGAAAGGAAAGTACGGACAACGACTGCAGTGCGGTCGTACGAGTCGCGCTTTACTACTTACTTGAAACAAAACACTGCTCGGAGTCTACGCGGATTTCACGGATAACACCACCCGGTACCCGCCGAGGGGCGTGGCTGCCCTCCGGTGTGTCGCTTTTGGTCTTTTTGCCCGCCGGTCAGTTCCCGGCACGCGCGCCGGCGCCCAGTTCGGCGCGAACCAGGGCCGCCCCCGCGCCCAGCGCCATCAGCTTGCCGCGGGCGACGTCGCGCGACAGCGGGACCATGCCGCAGTTGGTGCAGGGGTAGAGCTTCTCGGGGGCGACGTAGGCGAGCGCCGCCCGGATCGTCGCCGCCACGGCCTCCGGCGTCTCCACGTCGGTCGACGCGACGTCGATTGCCCCCACCAGCACGTCCTTGCCCCGCAGGAGCCCGATCAGCTCGATCGGCACGCGCGAGTTCGCGCATTCGAGCGACACCTGCTCGATCGCCGACTGCGCCAGCAGGGGGAAGATGCGCTCGTACTGCCGCCACTCGCCGCCCAGCGTCTTCTTCCAGTCGTTGTTGGCCTTGATCCCGTAGCCGTAGCAGATGTGGACGGCGGTGGTGCACTTGAGGCCCCGGGCCGCGCGCTCCAGCGTCCGCACGCCCCAGTCGGCAACCTCGTCGAAGTACACGTTGAACGCCGGCTCGTCGAACTGGATCACGTCCACGCCCGTGGCCTCGATCGCGAGCGCCTCCTCGTTGAGGATCTCCGCGAACGCCGCGGCGAGCTTTTCGCGGCTCTTGTAGTGCGCGTCGTAGAGCGTGTCGACCATCGTCATCGGCCCCGGCAGCGTGAACTTCACCCGGCGGTCGGTCTCGTTCTTGAGGAACCGCGCGCTGTCGACGAAGACCGGGTGCCGGCGCGCCACCGGTCCAACGACCATCGGCACGGCGGCGTCGTAGCGGTTGCGGATGCGCACCGTCTGCTTGTGCTCGAAGTCGACGCCCTCGAGGCTCTCGATGAGCGTGGTGACGAAGTGCCGGCGCGTCTGCTCGCCGTCGGTCACGATGTCGATGCCGGCGCGTTCCTGGTCGCGCAGCACGAGCCGCACCGCATCGCGCATGCCGTCGGCCAGCGCCTCGCCCTCGAGGCGCCACGGCGCCCACAGCTCGCCGGGGTTCGCGAGCCACGCGGGCTTGGGCAGGCTGCCGGCGATCGTCGTCTGGAGTATTTTGCTCATCGGGGGCTCCGCAGGGGGAAGGAGGTCCGGGCGCCGCATGGCGTCGGCACGGGGCGGGAATTATAACGGGCGGACCGGTCCGGCGCCGGCCGCGCCGCCTGGCGGCTTGACCGTCGCGGCGCGACCAAGTACGTTGGCGCGTCCACAACCCGCGAGCCTTCCCGACCATGCCCAAAGTCCTCTTCTCCGACAACGACTTCCCCGACCTCGACCTGGAGCAGCGCCTGTTCGCGGCCGCCGGCATCGAGCTTGTCGTCGGCCGGTGCCGGACCGAGGACGAGGTGATCGCCGCGGCGAAGGACTGCTTCGGCATCCTGCTGCAGTACGCGCCGATCGGCGAGCGCGTGGTGAGCGCGCTGCCCGGCCTCGGCGTCGTCAGCCGGCTCGGCGCCGGCTTCGACACGATCGACACCGACGCCTGCGCGAAGCACGGCGTGTGGGTCGCGAACTCGCCCGACTACGGCGTGGGCGAGGTCGCGACGCACGCGCTGGCGCTGGCGCTCGCCCTGATGCGCAACGTCGTCGCGTACAACCGCGACATCCTGGCCGGGAAGTGGCATTTCATGTCGTCGGGCCGGCTGCGCCGCGCGAGCGACATGACGATCGGCATCGTCGGCCTGGGGCGCATCGGCAAGCGGATGGCGCACCTCTCCCGCAACGTGTTCAAGTCGGTCGTGGCCTGCGACCCGTACATCATCGACGGCGATTTTCCCGCGTACGTCGAGCGCGGCACGCTGGCCGAGGTGTTCGCCCGGAGCGACGTCGTGTCGCTGCACGTGCCGCTCAACGCCGAGACGCGCGGGATGATCGGCGCCGGCGTCCTGGCCGCGATGAAGCCCGGCTCGTTCCTCGTCAATACCTCGCGTGGGGCGGTCGTCGACGTCGACGCCGCCGCCGCCGCGCTGGAAGCGGGCACGCTCTCCGGTCTCGCCCTCGACGTGCTGCCGGTGGAGCCGGTGCCCCGGGACTCGAAGCTCCTCGGGCATCCGCGCGTGATCCTCACGCCGCACGCGGCTTTCTACTCGGTCGAGGCCGAGCGCGAGCTGCGGCGCAAGGCGGCGCAGAACCTGGTCACCTGGCTTGCGACCGGGCGGCCCGACTACGTGATCACCCCGGGTACCCGCCGCCCATAGCGGCTGGCGGCCCGCGGGGATTCGCGCGGGACGATGCTGTAGAATCCGCAATCCCGTTACACGACGTTCGGAGGCACCCATGAGCATTCAGGACACCATCCGCGAGCAGGTCACGAAGAACGGCGTCGTGCTGTACATGAAGGGCACGCCGCAATTCCCGCAGTGCGGTTTCTCCAACGCCGCGACGCAGATGCTCCGCGCCTGCGGCGTCGAGAACTTCCTCGCGGTGAACGTGCTGGCCGACGCCGAGATTCGCCAGGGCATCAAGGAATACGCCAACTGGCCGACGATTCCCCAGCTCTACGTCAACGGCGAATTCGTCGGCGGCAGCGACATCATGCGCGAGATGTACGAGTCGGGCGAGCTGCAGCAGCTGCTCGCGAAACAGGCCGCCTGACGGCGGCGCCCCGGCGCGGCGGCGGGCCCGCCGCCGCAGGGGAGGCCTGCCGCGCGGCGGCGCGGGCGTCAGGTCCGCGCGCGCTGGACGCGCCGGACCTCGGGAATCCGCTTCAGCGCGCGCATCACGTGCGCCAGGTGGCGCCGGTCCTTCACCTGCACGCTGAAGAACATCGCGAGCACCTCGTTGCCGTCCGGGCGCTCCATCGACACGTTGTCGATGTTGGCGCCGGCGTCGGCGATCGTCATCGCGACGTCGGCCAGCAGGCCGCGCCGGTCCGACACCAGCAGCCGGATGCCGGCGTCGAACACGCCTTCCACGTCGGCCGCCCATTCGACGTCGATCAGCTGCTCCTGGTCGACGCGCTGCTTCTTCAGCGTCACGCAGTCGCGGACGTGGACGACGAGCCCGTGCCCCTTCCGGAACTGGCCGACGAGCTTGTCGCCCGGCACCGGCCGGCAGCAGCGCGCGTACTGGATCGCCACACCTTCGACCCCGCGCAGCGTCAGCGGCGGCGGCTTGGCTGGCGCGGTGCCCGTGGCACCGGCGCGGCCGTCGTCGGCGATCTTCCCCGCGGGGCGCGTGAGCGCCTGCGCGACGGCGAACGACAGGCGCTTGCCGAGGCCGATGTCGGCGAGGATCTCGAGCTGGCTGCGGGCGCCGAATTCCTTCTGCAGGGATTCCCAGCGCTCCCACTTGATCGACTCCGGCAGGACCTTGAGGGTGGCCAGCGCCTGCTCCAGCATCCGCTCGCCGAGCGCCGCCGACTCCTTCTGCTGCAGGCCCTTCAGGAAGTGGCGGATCCGCGAGCGGGCCTTGCCGGTGCCGACGAACTGCAGCCACGAGGGATTGGGCCGGGAAGTCGGCGAGGTGAGAATCTCGACCTGGTCGCCGTTCTTCAGTTCGGTGCGCAGCGGCATCTGGTCGTAGTTGATCCGCGCCGCGACGCAGTGGTGACCGATGTCGGTGTGCACGGCGTACGCGAAGTCGACGGCGGTCGCGCCGCGCGGCAGCGCCATGATCTTGCCCTTCGGCGTGAACACGTAGATCTCCTCGGGGAAGAGATCGCCCTTGATGTGCTCCAGGAACTCCTTCGAGTCGCGCGACTCGGACTGGATCTCGAGCAGGCTCTGCACCCAGCGGTGGGTCTTGGCCTGCGCCTCGGCGATGTCGAACTCGCCGCCGCTCTTGTAGAGCCAGTGCGCGGCCACGCCCGCCTCCGCGACGCGGTGCATGTCGTGGGTGCGGATCTGCGCTTCCAGCGGCGTGCCGAACGGCCCGAACAGCGTCGTGTGCAGCGACTGGTAGCCGTTCGCCTTAGGGATCGCGATGTAGTCCTTGAACTTGCCGGGGATCGGCTTGTACAGGTTGTGCAGCACGCCGAGCGCCGCGTAGCAGGCGGTGGAGTCGGGCACCAGCACGCGCACGCCGTAGATGTCGAACACCTGCGAGAACGTGTAGCGCTTCTCGCGCATCTTCTTGTAGACCGAGAAGATGGTCTTCTCGCGCCCGGACACGTGGGCGGTGATGCCGGCCTTGCCGAAGCCCTCGCGGATGACGTCGAGCAGCCGGTTCATCACCTCGCGGCGATTGCCGCGAGCCGCCTTGATCGCGGTGGCCAGCACCCGGTAGCGCATCGGGTACAGGTGCTTGAACGCGAGGTCCTGCAACTCGAGGTAGAGGGCGTTGAGGCCCAGCCGGTTGGCGATCGGCGCGTAGATGTCGACCGTCTCGGTGGCGATGCGCCGCCGGTGCGCGCGCGCCATCGCGTCGAGCGTGCGCATGTTGTGCAGGCGGTCGGCGAGCTTGATCAGGATGACCCGGACGTCCTTGGCCATCGCGAGCAGCATCTTGCGGAAGTTCTCGGCCTGCGCCTCTTCCCGGGTCGTGAACTCGATCTGGTCGAGCTTCGACAGGCCGTCGACCATGTCGGCGACCGGCTTGCCGAACGACGCCTCGATCTCCGCCTTGGTGACGGTGGTGTCCTCCATCACGTCGTGGAGGAGGGCCGCGGACAGCCCTGCGGCATCGAGCCGCCACTGCGAGAGGATGCTGGCGACCGCCAGCGGGTGCGTGATGTAGGGCTCGCCCGACTTCCGGAACTGGCCGCGGTGGGCCGATTCCGAGAAATCGAACGCGCGCTCGACGAGCGCGATGTCGGGCGGCGGCAGGTAGTTGCCGAGATGCCGGGTGAACTCCGCGATCTCGGACATCGGCGACCCGCCTAGCGCCGCGGACGCGGCAGCGTCAGCTCTGCCCCTTCAGCAACAGCTCGATGCCGACCTTGCCGGCGGCGATCTCGCGCAGCGCGATGACCGTCGGCTTGTCGCGGTCGGCATCGAGCATCGGCGTCGAGCCGGCCGTGATCTGGCGCGCGCGATTGGTCGCGGCGAGCGTCAGTTCGAAGCGGTTGGGAATGCGGGCAAGGCAGTCTTCGATGGTGATGCGGGCCATGGCGGGTTACCGGTAGTGTGGAATCAGGTCGGGGGCGCCACGAGCGAGCTGATCAATGCCCGGTGGCGCGCTTGTTGTGCCGTCGCGCGCAGGCGACTCGCCCGGACGATGGCGCCCAAGTCGTCGACTGCAGTCGCAAAGTCCTGATTAATAATAACATAATCGAACTCCTCGCAGTGGCTCATCTCCTCGCGCGCCGCCTCGACCCGGCGCGCGATCACCGCGGCCGCATCCTGGCCGCGCTTTTCGAGGCGTTCGGACAGCGCGTCGAGCGACGGCGGCAGCACGAAGACGAGCACCGCCGACCCCACGAGCCGGCGCACCTGGCGGGCGCCCTGCCAGTCGATCTCCAGCAGCACGTCGCGACCCTCCGCGACCTGCTCCTTGAGCCAGGTCGCCGACGTCGCGTACCAGTTGCCGTGCACGTGCGCGTGCTCGAGGAACTCGCCGGCGCTCTTCCGCTGCATGAACCCGGGCTCGTCGATGAACCGGTAGTGGATGCCGTCGACCTCCCCGGGGCGCGGGGCGCGGGTGGTGTACGAGATCGAAAGCCGGATTCCCGGCTCCCGCTCGAGCAGCGCGCGGACGAGGCTGGTCTTGCCGCCGCCGGACGGCGCCGCGACGACGAAAAGGTTTCCCCGCGCGTGATTTCCCGGCGCATGCATCGGTGTGGTCTGGTTGGTCGCTCGTGGATGGTCGGATGCCGGAGGCCGGCTGCGGCGTGCCGTCGGACGGCCCGCCCCGGGCGGTCGTCGCGGCGCGCCCACTATTCTACGTTCTGCACCTGCTCGCGCATCTGCTCGATCAGCACCTTGAGTTCGAGCGAGGCCTGGGAGAGCTCGGCGTCTACCGACTTCGAGCCCAGGGTATTGGCCTCCCGGTGCAGTTCCTGCATCAGGAAGTCGAGCCGCTTGCCGGCGGCGGCGCCTGCCCGCAGCACGCGCCGGACCTCGGCGACGTGCGTGCCGAGCCGCGACACCTCCTCGGCGACGTCGATCTTGGTCGCGAACAGCGCGAGCTCCTGCTTCAGCCGTTCCTGGTCCGGATCGAGCCCGGCGTCGCGAATCCGCGCACCCAGCTTTTCGAGGTAGGCCGCGTGGACGACGGGAATCCGAGGCGCGACGCGGGCGACCTGCGTCTCGATCGCGGCGCAGCACTCCTCCAGCATCGCCTGCGTCTTGGCACCCTCGCGCGCCCGGGCTGCCGCAAGGTCGGCCAGCGCCTGCCCGAGGAGCTCGTGGACGCGCGCGGCGAGGGCTTCCGGCGCGATGGTGGGCTCGGCCAGCACGCCGGGCCAGCGCAGGATCTCGTTGACGGATATCGGGGCCGAGCCCGGGGCGTGCCGGAGCACGTCGGCCGCGGCGGCGGCCAGCTGCGCCACCCGCTGCGGATCGACGGCGAGGCCGGCGGCGCCGGGCGTGGTCCGGTTGAGGCTCACGCGGCACTCGACCTTGCCGCGCTTCAACTCGGCCGCTATACGCTCGCGCAGCGCCGACTCCAGCCCGCGCAACTCGTCGGGAAGCCGCAGCTGCAGGTCGAGGTAGCGGTGGTTGACCGAGCGGAGCTCGACGGCTAGGGAAACCCCCGGTAAATCCGCGGCAACGGCCGCGAATCCGGTCATGCTGACGATCATCGGTGCTTTTTCCGGGCTTTATGCACGTGTACTGGCTTTACTTTGTCCGCGCGGTTGTCGAGAATGTAGGCGTTATCCACCCCCGGCGCAAGGCCGCCGGGGCAGGCGGCATCCCGCCCTGCCGGCGGAACCGATCCCCTCGGGCAAGGTCTGTTTACCATGGCCGTCACCAATCAAGCGCTGCCCGGCGACTACCGGCTGCTGAACTACCGGATCGACCGGCAGATCAGCCGCGGCGGCTTCTCGATCGTCTATCGCGCCTTCGACGAGACCGCCACGCCGGTCGCCATCAAGGAATACCTGCCCGCGTCGCTGGTTCTGCGCACCGAGGGCGACATCGTGCGCGCGAGCTCCGCGGAGAACCTCACCTCGTTCCGCTACGGCATGAAGTGCTTCTTCGAGGAAGGCCGGGCGCTGGCGAAGATCAACCACCCGAACGTGGTGCGCGTGCTGAACTTCTTCCGCGCCAACGAGACGGTTTACATGGTGATGCGCTACGAGCGCGGCCGGACGCTGCAGCAGCAGATCCAGCTGCGGCAGGACCACATGTCGGAGCGGCTCGTCCGGCAGGTGTTCACGCAGCTCCTGAACGGCCTGCGCGAAGTGCACACGCACAAGCTGCTGCACCTCGACATCAAGCCGGCCAACATCTACCTGCGCACCGACGGCTCGCCGGTGCTGCTCGATTTCGGCGCCGCGCGGCAGACGCTCACCACCAACCGCCCGAAGCTCGCGCCGATGTACACGCCGGGCTTCGCCGCGCCCGAGCAGTATCGCGACCCCGATCGCCTGGGACCGTGGACCGATGTCTACGGCGCCGGCGCCAGCATGTTCGCCTGCCTCGCCGCGTTCGCGCCGCAGGCCGCGGACGCCCGGTTGCAGGAGGACCACCTCGTGTCGGCGAAGAAGATCTGGTCCGGCCAGTATTCCGACGACATCCTCGAGGTCATCGACTGGTGCCTGCGGCTCGATCCGCTCGAACGACCGCAATCGGTCTTCGCGCTGCAGAAGGCGCTGCGGAACATCCCGCAGAAGAAGCCCAAGCTCTCGTTCCTCGCGAGCATCAAGCGGAAGCTGTTCAGCGAAATCGGCGCATGACGCAGGCAGCCTTTCCGACGGACAGGGGCTGCGGCTGATGCGCTTCACGATCTTCCAGGACAGCCGCAAGGGCTCGCGCAAGGTCAACCAGGACCGCATCGCCTACACCTACGGGCGCGATACCCTGCTGCTGGTCGTCGCCGACGGCATGGGCGGGCATGCGGGGGGCGAGATCGCCGCTCAGATCTGCGTGCGGCTCTTCATCGAGCGCTTCCAGCGCGAGGCGAAGCCCGTCCTCAGGAATCCCCTCAAGTTCCTGCAGGAGTCCATGACGCGCGCCCACCAGGCGCTGGGCTCGTACGCGAACCAGTTCTCGATGCTCGAGACGCCGCGCACCACGTGCGTCGCCTGCGTCATCCAGGCCGGCCACGCCTTCTGGGCGCACGTCGGCGACTCGCGGCTCTACCTCTTCCGCGAGGGCGTCCTGATCGGCCAGACCAAGGACCACTCCAAGGTGCAGTACCTCGTCGACCAGGGCATCATCGGCCCCGACGAGGCCGCGACTCACCCCGACCGCAACCGGATCTTCAGCTGCCTCGGCGGGCTGGTCGACCCGGTGATCGACATCGGCAAGCGCACGCTGCTGCACCACGGCGACGTGATGGTGCTCTGCACCGACGGTTTCTGGGGCGTGTTCGCGAAGGACGAGGTCGCGACGTGGGTGATGTCGACGCCGCTCCTCGAGGTGGCGCCGCAGATGATGCGCGAAGCCGAGCGGCGCGGCGGGGAAGAGGGCGACAACCTGTCCGCGATCGTCGTGCGCTGGGGCCCGGAGACGCCCGGCGACGAGCCCTCGACGACGATCACCGAGACGCTGGCGCAGGGCGAATTCCAGACGCAGATCGACAGCACGCTCACGCTCACCGACCGCGCAGGCGCCCAGCGCGACCTGACGGAGGACGAGATCGAGCACGCGATCTCCGAAATCCAGGCAACGATCCAGCGCTACCGCAAGTAGCGCGCGGCCACAGGCAGGGGAACGATTCCGCAATGCGGCAACTGATCATCGACACCGAGACCACCGGGCTCTATCCCGCGCAGGGCCATCGCATCATCGAGCTGGCGGCACTCGAGGTGGTGGACCGGCGCGCCACCGGGCGCACCGCGCACTATCGCCTTGATCCCGAGCGCGAGATCGACGCCGGCGCCACCGAGATCCACGGCATGACCTGGGAGGATCTCAAGGGCAAGCCGAAGTTCCGCGACGTGGCACCCGATTTCGCCGCGTTCGCGCGCGGCGCCGAATGGATCATCCACAACGCGCCGTTCGACCTGTCGTTCCTCGACACCGAGCTCGACCGCGCGGGGCTGCCCCGCTGCGCCACGCTCCACGCCGGCGTGATCGACACCCTTGCCCTGGCGCGCGAGATGTTTCCGGGCAAGCGCAACAACCTCGACGCGCTCTGCGAGCGGTTCGGGATCAGCACCGCGCACCGCACGCTGCACGGCGCGCTGCTCGACACGCAACTCCTTGCCGAGGCCTACCTCGCGATGACCCGCGGGCAGGACACGCTGACGATCGACATCGCCGGCCCCGGCGCGCTCGCCGGGCTGGAGGGCGACGCCGCCGGGGCGGTTGCCCGCGCCGCCGCCGGCGTGGCGCTGAAGGTCCTCGACCCCGACGCCGGCGAGCTCGAGGCGCACGCCGCGTACCTCGCCGCGCTGGACAAGGAGTCGAAGGGCCGGTGCGTCTGGCGCCTGCTGGAGGCCGCCGATCCCGGCACGCCGGCGCAGGCCTGAGGTGCCGGGGCGCGCCGATTCCCGCGCCCCGCCGCACGCGCCGGCCGGCGCTGTCATGCGGTCGTCACATTCGACCGCCACAGTCTCGTCTCCGCCCAACGCCACCGCCACCGCCACCGCCGGCCCCGCCGGCAAGCTGACCGCATGAAGGGATCGCCGCCCGTTCCGCTCAACCGCGAGCTGTCGCTGCTCGCGTTCAACCGCAGGGTCCTCGCGCTGGCGGAGGATGCGCACGTGCCGCTTCTGGAGCGGCTGCGCTTCCTGTGCATCCTCGGCAGCAACCTCGACGAGTTCTTCGAGATCCGCGTGGCCGGCATCAAGGAGCAGCTGCGGGCAAAGGTTGCGCCGTCCGGGATGTCGATGCAGGAGGCGCGCGCGCTGTTCGTGCAGGTCGGCGCCGAAGCGCGCGCGCTGATCGCCGACCAGTACTGCGTGCTCAACGTCGACGTGCTGCCGGCGCTGGAGAAGGAAGGCGTGCGCCTGGTCCGCCGCACCGAGTTCACGCCCGCCGAGGCGGCGTGGGTCGGCGAGTACTTCCGGCGCGAGGTGCGGCCGCTGCTGACGCCGATCGGGCTCGACCCGGCGCACCCGTTCCCGCAGGTCGTCAACAAGAGCCTCAACTTCGTCATCGAGCTGTCCGGCCGCGATGCCTTCGGCCGCGACACCGGCATCGCCATCGTCAAGGCGCCGCGGGTGGTGCCGCGCATCATCGCGCTGCCGAGGAGCGTCGTCGGCGCAGACCACGTGTTTGTGATGCTGTCGTCGGTCATCCACGCCCACCTGCACGAGCTCTTCGGCGGCCGCGAGGTCGTCAACTACTCGCAGTTCCGCGTCACCCGCGACGCCGACCTGTGGATCGACGAGGAGGAAGTGAAGAACCTCCGGCAGGCGCTGCAGGGCGAGCTGCCGCAGCGGCAGTTCGGCTCGGCCGTGCGCCTCGAGGTCGCGGCCGCCTGCCCGGACCACCTTGCCGGCTTCCTGCTCCAGCAGTTCGAGCTCGGCCCCGACGACCTCTACCGCTGCGACGGGCCGGTCAACGTCGCGCGGCTCGCCTCGCTGGTCGACCAGGTCGACATCAACGCGCTCAAGTACGACCCGTTCGTCCCGGGGCTGCCCGACCGCGTGCGCGCGCATCCCGACATCCTCGCCGCGGTGCGGGCGCACGACATCCTGCTGCATCACCCGTACCAGTCGTTCGAGCCGGTCGTCGAGTTCATCCGCGCCGCGGCCGACGACCCCGACGTGGTCGCGGTCAAGCAGACCGTCTATCGCACCGGCGTCAATTCGGTGCTGATGGAGGCGTTGATCGAGGCCGCGCGGCGTGGCAAGGAGGTGACCGTCGTCGTCGAGCTGATGGCGCGCTTCGACGAGGAGGCGAACATCAACTGGGCGGAGCGGCTGGAGCAGGCCGGGGCGCAGGTCGTCTACGGCGTGTTCGGGCTGAAGACGCATGCCAAGCTGGCGCTCCTCATCCGGCGCGAGGCGCAGAAGGGGGGGCGCTCGCGGCTCGTCCCCTACGCGCATCTCGGCACCGGCAACTATCATCCGCGGACCACCCGCCTTTACTCGGACTTCGGGATGCTGACCGCCGACCCGGTCGTCTGCCGCGACGTGGACGAGGTGTTCCTGCACATCACCAGCCTCGCGCGCGCCGGCAGGATGCAGCGCCTCCTGCTCGCGCCGTTCACGATGCACCGCCGGGTGATCGAACTGATCCGGCGGGAGACGCGCCACGCGCGCGCGGGCAAGCCGGCGCGCATCGTCGCGAAGATGAACGCGCTCACCGAGGAAGGCGTGATCAACGCGCTCTACGCCGCGTCGCAGGCGGGCGTGGCCGTCGACCTCGTCGTCCGCGGCGCGTGCGCGTTGCGTCCCGGCGTCCCCGGCTTCTCGGACAACATCCGCGTGCGGTCGATCCTGGGGCGCTTCCTCGAGCATCACCGCGTGTGGTGCTTCGACAACAACGGCGCCACCGACGTGTGGCTCGCGTCGGCCGACTGGATGGGGCGCAACCTGTTCAAGCGCATCGAGGTCGCGTTCCCCGTGCGCGACCCCGAGCTGAGGCGCCGCGTCGTCGACGAAGGCCTGCGGCTCTTTCTCACGGACAACCGCGACGCGTGGGCGCTGGCGGCGGACGGTACCTGGAGCAAGGTTCGGCCCCGCGGGCGTGCGCACTCCCGCTCGGCGCAGGCCGAGCTGCTCGCGCGGATGCGCGGCGCGGATGAGACGGATTGAGTTGGTTTCCCAACGCGGGGCGCGCAGCGCCATGCCTGGCATGTTCCCGGGCGGCACGCGCAGCCCGGGATGAGCGCGAGCGAAACCCGGGTGGACCGTGCCTGTTCGCGCATCCCCCGGGTTTCGCTGCCGCTCAACCCGGGCTGCGGGAGCGCGGGGCAGCGCGCTTCGGACGGCCGTGCCGGCGCCTCCAACAACGACGAGGAATGAGATGGACCTGATCCTGTGGCGACATGCGGAAGCGGAGCCGGGCGAGCCCGATCTCGGGCGGCGGTTGACGGCCAAGGGCCACAAGCAGGCCGAGCGGATGGGCGAGTGGCTGGACCGCAACCTGCCCGAGGGCACGCGCGTGCTGGTGTCGCCGGCCGACCGCGCGCAGCAGACCGCCGCCGGGCTGAAGCGCAAGTTCCGCACCGTCCCCGAGATCGCACCGGGCGCCACGGTGGCCGCGGTGCTCGCCGCGGCGAACTGGCCCGACGCGCGCGAGCCGGTGCTGATCGTCGGTCACCAGCCGACGCTGGGCGAGGTCGCCGCGTTCCTGCTGTCCGGCGAGGATGCCGACTGGGCCGTGAAGAAGGGCGCCGTGTGGTGGCTTTCCAACCGGAGCCGGGACGGATCCTCGGCCGTGGTGCTGCGCGTGGCGATCGGCCCGGACTTCGTCTAGCGCCTCCGGCGCGCCGCTCTCGCGCCGGCGACTAGCTGCGCTTCCTGGCACGCGGCAGCGCGCCGCCGGGAAGCCCGGGCCGCCGCCACGGATGGCCCAGCGCGGCCCATTCGCCGCGCTCCTTCTCCAGCAGGTGCGCGGTCAGGGGATGCGCCTTCAGCCAGCGCCCGGACACGTCGAAGCGCATCCGCGGCCGGAACGCGACGATCATCCGGGGCCGGTCGATCGTCCGCCGCGCGTGGTGGAAGAGCACCGCGAGCCGCAGCGCGACGAGTTCCGCGCGCAGCGTCGCGGCGGCGAGCGCCGGCGCCATCTTGGCGAGCCGGCCGCGGCAGCCCAGGACCAGCAGCGCGACGGCCTGCTGTTCCTGCGCCGAGAAGCCCGGCATGTCGGCGTTCTGCAGGATGTAGGCGCCGTGGCGGTGATAACCGGTGTGCGAGACGGAGAATCCCGTCTCGTGCAGCAGCGCCGCCCACTCGAGGCGCTGGACCGTGCCCTCGTCGGCGTCGGGATGGCCCTGCCGGTAGAGCGCCGTCGCCATCTGCGCGACCCGCGCCGCGTGCTCGCGGTCGATCCGGTAGCGCGTGAGGAACTGCTCGACCGTCGCGCTGCGGACGTCGCGATGCGCGGTGCGGCCGAGGAGGTCGTAGAGGACGCCCAGACGCAGCGCGCCGCCGACCGGGTTGATCCGCAGCACGTCGAGTTCGGTCAGCGCGGCCGACATGATCGCGAGGCCGCCCGCCAGCACTGGCGTGCGTTGCGGCTTCAGCGCCTCGAGCTTCAGGCGCCGCACGTCGCCGGCGGCGATCATCCGCCGGCGCAGCCGCGCCAGCCCCTCGGGTGTGATGCCGCCCGCGGACATCCCGTTCTGCTCGAGGATCTCGGCGAGCGCCAGCGCCGTTCCCGACGACGCGTACGCGGCCTGCCAGTGGCTGCGGTTGAACTCGTTGGCGATCGCCTCGACCTCGGCGCGGGCGACCGTGTCGGCCGCGGCGAACGCGCTCGCCGACAGGGTGCCGTCGCCGAAGAAGCGCTGGGTGATGGCGACGCAGCCGATCTTCAGCGATTCGAGCCGGTCGGCCGTGTGCCCGCGGCCGATGATGAACTCGGTCGACCCGCCGCCGATGTCGATGACGAGGCGCGGCGCGTCGTCGGCCGGCAGCACGTGGGCGACGCCGGCGTAGATGAGCCGCGCTTCCTCGTACCCGGTGATGATGTCGATCGGGAAGCCGAGCGCACGCTCCGCCTGCGGCAGGAACGCGCCCACGTTCTTCGCCACCCGGAACGTATTGGTCGCGACGGCGCGGACGGCAGAAGGATGCAGCCCCGTGATCCGCTCGCCGAACCGTGCGAGGCAGGCGAGCGCCGCGCGCCGCGCCTCCGCGGTGAGGCGGCCCTTGCTGTCGAGCGCGGCGCCGATGCGCAGCGTTTCCCGCCAGGTGTCGAGCCGGTAGATCTGGTCGCCCTCGACGCGGCCCACTTCCAGCCGGAAGCTGTTCGAGCCCATGTCGACGACGGCGAGCGTGGTGGCGGTGAGCTTTCCGGTGGTCATTTCGCCTGCGAGCGTAGCAGAAACGGCCGCCGGTCCGAAGCGGGAAAGCGCCGGCGACGCCGATGGCGCGCGCTGCGCGGCCCCCGCTTTCCTGCTAGGCTCCCCGGTTGCCCCTCCTCCTCCGCGCGCACCGAGCGCCGTCCGCCATGCCTGTCGACTACCTGCAGAAGATCCTGACCGCGAAGGTCTACGACGTCGCGATCGAATCGCCGCTCGACCCGGCGCCCGTGCTCTCCCGCCGCCTGAACAACCGCGTGCTGCTGAAGCGCGAGGATCAGCAGCCGGTATTCTCGTTCAAGCTGCGCGGCGCCTACAACAAGATGGCCAACCTGTCCGCGGCGGCGCGCAGCCGCGGCGTCATCGCCGCCTCGGCCGGCAACCATGCGCAGGGCGTGGCGCTCGCGGCACAGCGCCTCGGCTGCCGCGCGACGATCGTGATGCCGGTCACCACGCCGCAGATCAAGATCGCCGCCGTCGAGGCGCGCGGCGCCGAGGTCCTGCTGCACGGCGACTCCTACAGCGACGCCTACGCGCACGCGCTCGTGCTGCAGCAGAAGTCGAAGGCGACGTTCGTTCATCCGTACGACGATCCCGACGTGATCGCGGGCCAGGGCACGATCGGCATGGAGATCCTGCGCCAGTGGCAGGGGCCGCTCGACGCGATCTTCGTCGCGATCGGCGGCGGCGGGCTCGCGAGCGGCATCGCCTCGTACGTGAAGCGGGTGCGGCCGGAGGTGAAGATCATCGGCGTGCAGCCGGTCGATTCCGACGCGATGGCGCGCTCGATCGCGGCGGGCCGCAGGGTGCGGCTCGACCGCGTCGGCCTCTTCGCTGACGGCGTCGCGGTCAAGGAGGTCGGCAAGGAGACGTTCCGCATCTGCCGCGAGCTCCTCGACGACATCGTCCTGGTCGACACCGATGCCACCTGCGCGGCGATCAAGGACGTGTTCGAGGACACGCGCTCGATCCTCGAGCCGGCGGGCGCGCTGTCGGTCGCGGGCGTCAAGGCGTGGTGCGCGCGCCACCGCGCGGTCGACCAGACCTTCGTCGCGATCGCCTGCGGCGCCAACATGAACTTCGACCGCCTGCGCTTCGTGGCCGAGCGCGCCGAGCTGGGCGAGCAGCGCGAGGCGATCCTGGCCGTGACGATTCCCGAGCGCCCCGGGAGCTTCCTCGCCTTCTGCAAGCTGCTCGGCAAGCGGTCGATCACCGAGTTCAACTACCGCTACGCGGACAGCCGGGAGGCGCACCTCTTCGTCGGGCTGGAAGTCTCGGGCCGCGACGAGACCCGGCACCTGCTGGCCGAGATGAAGCGGCAGCGGATCGCCGCCTACGACCTGACCGACAACGAAATGGCGAAGCTGCACGTCCGGCACCTGGTCGGCGGCCACGCGCCGGCGGCGGAGAACGAGATCCTCTACCGCTTCGAGTTCCCGGAGCGCCCCGGCGCGCTGATGCAGTTCCTGGAAAGCATGAGCAGCGGCTGGAACATCAGCCTGTTCCACTACCGCAACCACGGCGCCGACTACGGCCGCGTGCTGGCCGGAATGCAGGTGCCGCCGTCGGACAAGGCCGAATTCCGCGCTTTTCTCGATCGACTGGGTTATGCCTGCGTCGAGGAAACCGCCAATCCCGCCTACCGGATGTTTCTCGGCTGCTGACGGCGCGCCGCGGGCTGGCTGCGGCGGGTCCCGGCTGCGGCGGGCGCCTCCCGCGGCGCGGGAAAAATGCATCGGTGCGACGCAAATGCGCGGAAACCCCGGTGAATGCCGATTCCGACAAGGTTTATGCCCTAGGCAAGCCGGATCAGCCGTGGCAAACTCGCCGGTGCGCGCTGCTGCGCGCCGGTGCGCGTCCGGACGGAATCGTCAGGAGGACAGAACGGGGAGCCAACGTTGCCGGAGCCGAATCCGCTGTCGGGCGTCAAGGTGATGGTGATCGACGATTCGAACACCATTCGCCGCAGCGCGGAGATCTTCCTGCTCCAGGCCGGTTGCACGGTGATCCTGGCGGAGGACGGCTTCGACGCGCTCGCGAAGATCGCCGACCACCAGCCGGACATGATCTTCGTCGACATCATGATGCCGCGCCTCGACGGCTACCAGACCTGCGCGCTGATCAAGAAGAACGCGCGGTTCCACTCGATGCCGGTGGTGATGCTGTCGTCGAAGGACGGGCTGTTCGACCGCGCGCGCGGTCGCATGGTCGGGTCCGACCAGTACCTCACCAAGCCGTTCACGAAGGAAAGCCTGCTGAAGACGGTGGCGGCGCACGTGAAGGCCGGCGGTCGATGAACCTCCGCATGCGCCCTTGCCGCGCCGGTCATCCCGCGGCGCATCGATCCACAGGACACGCCACATGACCATCCGGAAGATACTGATCGTCGACGACTCGCCGACCGAGCGCCACGTGCTGAACGAGATGCTTTCCAAGGCCGGCTTCGACGTCATCGCGAGCGACAACGGCGAGGACGCCATCATGAAGGCCAAGCGGGACCGGCCCGACATGATCCTGATGGACGTGGTGATGCCTGGCCTCAACGGGTTCCAGGCCACGCGCGCGATCAGCCGCGACCCCGAGACCCGCTCGATCCCGGTCATCCTTTGCACGTCGAAGAGCCAGGAGACCGACAAGATCTGGGGGCTGCGCCAGGGCGCGCGGAGCTACGTCGTCAAGCCGGTCGACAAGGACGAGCTGCTCGCGAAGATCGCAGCGCTCGACTGAACGCTGCCTCCCGATGGCCCGCGCCGGCAAGCTCGACCTACGACTGTTCCAGCAGGAACTCGCATCGCGGCTCGCGAGCAAGACGACTGCCCAGGTGGAGTCGTCGCGGCTCGGCCTCGCCTGCGCCGGCCGGCAGTGGCTGATTCGCCTCGCGGATGCCGGCGAGGTCATCACGCTGCCGCCGGTGGTGGCGGTGCCGCTCACCAAGCCCTGGTTCCTCGGCGTCGCGAACATCCGCGGCAACCTCTACAGCGTCGTCGACTTCGCCGGATTCCTGGACCAGGCCTCCGCGGCGCAGGGCGTGACGGGCGCCCAGACGCGCCTTGTCGTGTTCGGCCCGCGGGCGGGCGACCTGCGGGTCGGGATGGTCGTGCCGCGCGTGCTCGGCCTGCGCAACCTGGCCGAGCTGGCGCCCGCCGCGCCGCCGGCGGAGGCGCCGGCGTGGTTCGACCAGCGCTGGATCGACAGCGACGGCGGCGAATGGCAGGAAATGGATCTCGCGCGGCTCGCGCGGGACGCCGCATTCCTGCAGGTCGGGATCTGATGGGCGCGGCGCTGGGCTACTCCCGCGCGCGGCCCGTCGCCCGCAACGAATACTGGTTTGATGCGGAGGCAGAATGGCGTTTGATCTGAAGCTGTCGAGACTGTTCGGCCGGGGCAAGGCAGGCTCCGGCGGCGCCGGGTCGACGATCGAAATGCCGACCACCCAGGTGCGCATGGGGCCGCCGCTGGGGTACGAGCCGCTGGCGCCGAACTCGGTGATGGAGCAGATCCGGAGCGCGGCGCCGGGCGGGCGGGCGCCCAACGTCCTGCCGGTGATCGGCCACATGCCGATCGTCAAGCAGTTCCAGGTGCTGGGGTTCGCGCTGGTGGTGTTCCTGGTGCTGGCGGCGCTCTTCGTCTATCTCGACGCACGGCAGTCGTCGCAGGCCGCGGCCTCGTCGGCGACCGCCACCGAGATGCAGATGCTGTCGCAGCGCATCGCGCGCGGCACGGCGCTGGCGGCGCAGGGCCAGACCGCCGCCTTCGGGGCGATCAAGGACAGCCGCGACCGCTTCAAGGCCGACCTCGAGGCGCTGCAGGCGGGCGGCGTCACCAAGGGCGTCGACCTCGACGCCCCGCGCGACGAGGCGGTCGTCGCGCTGCTGCGCGACATCAGGGGCCGCTGGGACCGCGTCGACGCCAACGCGCAGCGCGTCATCGAGAACGAGCAGAGCCTCACGTCGCTCGCCAAGGGGCTCGACACGATCAACCAGGGCAACAACAACCTGCTGGAGCTCGCGCAGGAGGCCGGGCAGCAGGTGGGGCAGGCGGGCGGCACGCTGCGCGAGATCGAGTACGCGAACCAGCTCGCGGTGCTTTCCCAGCGCATCGCCAAGAATGCCAACTCGCTGGCGTCGAGCGACGAGATCGATCCCGAGATCGCGTTCCTGCTCGGCAAGGACACCGGCACGTTCCGCGAGATCCTGAACGGCCTCCTGAAGGGCAGCGAGGCGCTGCGGCTGCCCCCGGTCAGGAACGAGGGCACGCGGGCGACGCTCACGGAACTGCAGAAGCGCTTCGTCGCCTACGACACGGGCGTCGGCGCGATGCTGACGAACATGAGCCGCCTCGTCGCGGCGAAGCAGGCGGCGCGTGGCGTCAACAACGAGGCCGAGGCTCTGCTCACCGACACCACCCGCCTCGCCGGCGACTTCGAGGGCGCCAAGTCGCGTTCGTACACGCTGTGGGCGGCGATCCTGTGCGCGCTGGGCGCGCTGGGCGCGCTGGTCCTGCTGGGCAAGGTGTTCCTGGACGATGCGCGCGTCCGCGCCGCGGCGAGCGACCAGGAGAACAAGCGCAACCAGGAGGCCATCCTGCGGCTCCTGAACGAGATGGGAAACCTCGCCGACGGCGACCTCACGGTGCAGGCGTCCGTGACCGAGGACGTGACGGGCGCCATCGCCGACTCGATCAACTTCACCATCGAGGAGCTGCGCACGCTGGTCAAGGGGATCAACTCGGCGACCGACCAGGTGACTCGCGCGACGCAGGACGCGCAGGCGATCTCCAACCGGCTCTACGACGCGTCGCAGCGGCAGAGCCGCGAGATCCAGCAGGCCTCGGGCTCGGTGCTGCAGATGGCGCAGTCGATCGACGAAGTCTCGCTGTCGGCGGCGCAGTCGGCGCGCGTGGCGCAGCAGTCGCTCGCCGCGGCGGAAAAGGGCGCGCAGTCGGTGCAGAACCAGATCGCGGGCATGAACGACATCCGCACCCAGATCCAGGACACGTCGAAGCGGATCAAGCGGCTCGGCGAATCCTCGCTGGAAATCGGCGAGATCGTCGAGCTCATCTCGGACATCACCGAGCAGACGAACGTGCTGGCGCTGAACGCGGCGATCCAGGCCGCGTCGGCCGGCGAGGCGGGCCGCGGCTTCACGGTGGTCGCCGAGGAAGTGCAGCGGCTCGCCGAGCGCTCCGGCGAGGCGACGAAGCAGATCGAGGCGATCGTGAAGACCATTCAGGCCGACACGCAGGATGCCGTTGCCGCCATGGAAAAGAGCACCGTGGGCGTGGTGGAAGGCACCAAGCTGTCCGACGCGGCCGGGCAGGCGCTCGACGAGATCCGCCGGGTCTCGCGCGAGCTCGCCGAGCTGATCGGCGGCATCTCGACGCAGACGCAGCGGCAGTCGACGTCCGTCTCGGACGTGACGCGCGGCATGCAGGACATCCTGAAGATCACCGAGGAAACCACCGAGGGAACGAAGGAAACCAACGTGTCGATCGGCCAGCTCACGAAGCTGGCGGTCGAGCTGCGCAATTCGGTCGCGGGCTTCAAGGTCTGACGGCGGCAGAAGTGCGCATGCTAGGACTCGAGCCAGCGGGAGAGGGGAGCCGGGGCATACAGGTCGCGATGGACACCATTCCGGAATTCGACGTAGGGCCGCTGTCCTGGGTCCAGGGCGAGATCGGCGTTTCGCTGACGCGCGCGACGGACGCGCTCGCACGGTTCCGCGCGGCGCCGAAGGACCGCGCGCCGCTGAAGGAGGCGCGCGCGCAAGTCCACCAGGCGGCCGGCGCCATACTGATGGTCGGCCTCGACTCGGTGGTCCCGTTCAGCGACGAGATCGAGCGCGGGCTGGCCCGCCTGGAGGAGGTCGCGCCGACCGAGGCGAGCGTCCTGTGCGATGCCGTCGACCGCGCCTGCCGCAAGCTGCGCGCGTTTCTCGCCGAGGTGACCGCCGGCGCACCGCTGGTCGCCCTGAAGCTCTACCCCGAGTACGAGGCCATGCAGCGCGCGCGGGGCGTCAAGGCCGTCGCCGCCACCGACCTCTTCTTTCCCGACCTGGCCGCCCAGGTCCCGCTGGAAATGGCGGGCGAGGACCTGACCGGAACGGCGCTGACCGTCCAGCTCATCAAGCAGCGCCGGCAGTTCCAGACGGGCCTCCTGCTATGGCTGCGTTCCGAGGCGGCCGGCGCGCGCGCGATGCGGGATTCCATCGGGGTGATCGAGGGGCTCACCGCACAGGCAGGCCTGCGCGCGTTCTGGTGGACGGCCCGCGCGATGTTCGACGCGATCGACGGCAAGGGCCTGCACGCGACGTTCGGGCTGAAGCAGCTCGCGGCGCGGATCGACCTGCAGATCCGCCGCCTGGTCGAGGGCTCGACCAAGGTCGCTGACCGCCTGCGGCGGGAAGTGCTCTATTACGTCGCAATCAGCGAGCCTGTGACCCCTGCCGTGCGCGCCGTCCAGGAAACTTTCCGCCTGCGCAGCCTGATGCCCACGGCGGCGTCGTTCTCGGCCGATGCGGTCCGCATCGAGCCGCTGCGGCGCACCGCGCGCGAGCAGCTCGCGGTGGCCAAGGATGCCTGGGTCAAGTTCACTGCCGGACGCGGCGAGAACCTCGTGCGGCTGAAGCAGGCGATGGCGATCGTGAACGCCCAGGCCACCGACATCGGCGACGCCGCGCTGATGACGCTCGCTTCCTCGCTGGCGAAACGTCTGAACGCGATGCCGGCGCTCGGCATGCCCGAGGCGCTGGCGATGGAGTACGCGACGGGCCTCCTGCTCGCCGAAAGCGCATTCGAGAATTTTTCCGGCCTGACGTCGGATTTCCCGGAGCAGGTCGACGTGATGCTGGCCCGCCTCGATGCCGCGCAGGCCAACCGGCCCCCCGGGCCGGCCGGCGCCGCGCCGCTGCTCGACGAGATGTCGAAGCGCGCGCAGGAGCGGCTGCTGGTCGCGCAGGTCGTCCGCGAGATCGAGGTCAACCTGCGGCACATCGAGCAGGTGCTGGACGCGTTCTTCCGCGACCACGGCAAGCGCGCCGAGCTCGCGTCGCTGGCGAAGGACAGCCGCCAGATTGGCGGGGCGCTGCGCATCCTGGGCCTCGACCAGGCGGACGAGCTCCTCCGGCTTTGCCAGGACCAGATCGACTCCTATGCCGATCCCGACGCCGCCGTCTCGGACGACGACCTCGAGCTGCTCGCCGAGTCGCTGTCCTGCCTGGGCTTCTACGTCGAGGCCGTCGAGCAGCAGCGACCCGACCGCGACCGCCTGATCGCGCCGCTGCTCGCGCGGCGCCTCGGCCGGACGCCTGCGGCACCGGCGGCCGACCGCGGCGAGTCCGTCGAGTCGGAGGTCGCGTCGCTGCGCAGCGCGCTGCCGGAGATCGTCGCCGGGGTGCACCGCGCGCCTGCGGATGCGGCGATTCGCGAGGGCCTGAAGACGAAACTGACGGGCCTGCGCAACGACGCCGAGCTGATCGGCGACCAGGACCTTGTCCGGCAGGCCGGGACGGCGCTGCAGGAGCTCGCGACCGGCGGCGAGGGCGCCCTTGCCGCGGCGATCGAGGCGATCGCCGACGGCGGTGCCGCCGCGCCGGCGCCGGCGATATCGGCGGAAACCCAGCGGCTCCTCGCGACGGACGAAGGCGGCCTCGATGCCGAGTTCCTCGACATCTACCTGACGGAGGCCGCCGAGGTGCTCGACACCGTGGCCGCGCACCGTGTGGAACTCGAGCAAAGCCCGGGCGCCCGAGAAGCGCTGCGCACCGTCCGGCGGGGCTTCCATACGCTGAAAGGCAGCGGCCGGATGGTTGGACTCGCGGAACTGGGGGAGCTTGCCTTCGACGTCGAGAAGATCCTGAACCTGCTGCTCGAGGACGATCGCTCCGTCACCCCTGCCGTGCTGGCGATGATCGGCACCGCGGAGGAGAGCTTCCGCGCCTGGGTGGCCGACCTCCGGCGCGCAGGTCGGGTTCAGCCCGATCCGTCGGCGCTCTTCGCCGCCATCCGTGCGGTCGAAGCGCAGTTCCCGCCCGGCCGCGCTTCCGTCCTGGCGCCGACGCCTGTCGAACCTGCGGCCCCTTCGGCCCCGCCGCCCGAGGCCGCGGTCGAGGTGATCGAATTCGCTGCGGTCGGCGACGCGGATGCGCCGCCGCCGCAGGTGACCGCCGCCGGCGAAGAACCCGCCGAGCCGGTGCCGGTGGAAGCAATCGTCGTCGCTCCGATGGCCGACGCGGGATGGCCCGGGACGGCTGTCGCCGGGGCGCCCGCGCCCGTCATGCCGGAGCTCGAGCCGGCCGAATACACGTTCGGCGGCGTCACGCTGTCGTCGTCGCTCTACCGGATTCTCGTCGACGAGGCGGAGCAGCATCTCGCGACCCTCGTCCTCGAAGCGCAGGCGATGGCGTTCGACCCGCAACAGGGGCCGTCGGCGGCGATGGTGCGCGCGTGCCACACGCTCTACGGCATCCACCGGACCGCGGGCTTTCCGCTCGTCGCCTATACCGCCAAATCGTTCGAGCAGGCACTGCTCGCGCTGCAGCAGGCAGAAATGCCGCTGCCCGCCGCCGTGCCCGGCGTCGCGGCGCGCGCGATCGCCGGATTGCAGCAACTCGTTGCGCGGATCAGGGCGCGCGCGGCGTTCACCGCCGGCGACGAGGCGGAGGCGCAGGCGATACAGCAGGCGCTCGAGGCGCTGCGACCGGAGAGCGTCGCCGGCGCATCGATCGACGACGCCGAACTGATGGCGGCACGCGAAGACGAACTCGCCGCCGCCGAGACAGAGGCCGAAGCCGAACGGGTCGCCGAAGCCGAACGGGTCGCCGAAGCCGAACGGGTCGCCGAAGCCGAACGGGTCGCCGAAGCCGAACGGGTCGCCGCAGCCGAACGGGTCGCCGCAGCCGAACGGGTCGCCGCAGCCGAACGGGTCGCCGAAGCCGAACGGGTCGCCGCAGCCGAGCGCATTGCCGCCGTTGGCGTGGCGACGCTCGCCGCATTCGCGCCCGCGCCGCCGTTGTCGCCGGTCGCCGGGGAAGAAATCAGCGTCCTGCGGCCGGACGCCGAAGCGCGAGCCGACGTCCGCGACGATGTCGACCCGCAAATCCTGCCGATCTTCCTCGACGAGGCATCGGAACTCTTTCCGCGCGCCGCCGAGGAACTCCGCGCGTGGCGGCGCGCCCCGGACGACAGGCGCAGCGCGCAGGGCCTGCGTCGGACGCTGCACACCTTCAAGGGCAGTGCGCGGATGGCGGGCGCGATGCGCCTCGGCGATCTTGCGCACCGGATGGAGTCGAAGCTGTCGGCGGGCGGCGCCGAGACTGCCACGTCGCCCGCGCTGTTCGACCAGCTCGAAACGGATCTCGACCGCGTCGCCTTCGTGCTCGACGCGCTGCGCCGTGGCGACGTCGACGTCGTGCTGCCCTGGGCCGCGGCGGGCGAGGCCTCCGCGGCGGCGCTGGCCGCCATTCCTGAAATGCCGCCGGCGCAGCATCCCATCGTGGTTCCCGGCTTGCGCGCGGGCGAAATGCCGCCCGTGCCCGCCACCCCCGCGATTCCCGAGATCGAAGCCGGCCCGCGGGCGCTGCTGCGCGTGCGCGCCGACGTCGTCGACCGGCTCGTCAACGAAGCCGGCGAGGTGGCCATCACCCGCACCCGCGTCGACGGCGAATTGCGGGCGCTGAAGGCGAACCTGCTCGAGCTGACGGCGAGCGTGATCCGCCTGCGCGCGCAGGTGCGCGAAATCGAGATCCAGGGCGAATCGGAAATCCAGTCGCGGATGACGCACGTCGGCGAAGCGGCCGCCGGTTTCGACCCGCTCGAGTTCGACCGCTACACGCGGTTCCAGGAACTGACGCGCTCCCTCGCGGAAGGCGTCAACGACGTCGCCACGGTGCAGCAGTCGCTGCTGAAGAACCTCGACGATGCCGACGCCGCGCTGCTCGCGCAGGCGCGGCTCTCGCGCGACATGCAGCAGCAACTGTTCGCGATCCGGACCGTGCCCTTCGGCAGCCTGTCGGAGCGCCTCTACCGGATCCTCCGGCAGACGGCGAAGGAGCTCGACAAGCGGGCCAACCTGGAAATCCGCGGCGCCCAGGTCGAGCTCGACCGCTCGGTGCTGGAAAAGCTCGCCGGCCCGCTCGAGCACCTGTTGCGCAACGCACTCGACCACGGCGTCGAGACGCGCGCCGAACGCGTCGCTGCCGGCAAGTCGGAGACGGGCGAGATCGCGTTGACGGTGCGGCAGGTCGGCAACGAAATCGCGATCGAGCTGACCGACGACGGCGGAGGGCTCGATTTCGCGCAGATCCGCGCCCGCGCCACCCAGCAGGGCATGCTTGCCGGCGATGCCGAGCCGACCGAGACGCAGTTGATCGAATGCATCTTCCGGCCGGGATTCTCCACCGCCTCCCGCGTCACCGCGGTGTCCGGGCGCGGCATCGGGATGGATGTCGTCCGCGCCGAAGTGGGCGCCCTGGGCGGCCGCGTCGAAGTCACCACGCGGCCCGGCGCGGGCACCACTTTCCTGCTGTACCTGCCGCTGACGCTCGCGGTGGCGCAGGCGGTGCTGGTGCGCGCGGGCGGCCGGCTTTGGGCGATGCCGGGACCTATGGTCGAGCAGGTGCAGCAGATCAAGCCGGAGGCGCTGCTCAACCTCTACCTGGCCCGCCACGTCGAGTGGCAGGGCCGGCGCTACCCGTTCCATTACCTGCCGCGGCTCCTCGGCAACGCCGACGCGCATCCGGAGACCGCGCGCCACAACTCGGTGGTCCTGCTGCGCGCGGGGCAGAACCTCGCCGCGGTCCACGTCGACGAGATGATCGGCAACCAGGAAGTGGTGGTGAAGAACATCGGCCCGCAACTGGCGCGGGTGCCCGGCATCGCCGGCGCAACGGTCCTGGGCACCGGCGAAATCGTTCTCATCATCAATCCGGTGCAGCTTGCGCTGCGCGCAGGCGCGCCGGACCTCGATCCGACTGCGCCGGACCGGATGGTGCCGGGCTACATGCCGACGGCCGCGCAGGCCCCGGCCGCCGGACCGCCGCTGGTGATGATCGTCGACGACTCGCTGACGGTGCGCAAGATCACGAGCCGCATGCTGGCGCGCGAGGGTTTCGCCGTCATCACGGCCAGGGACGGCATCGACGCGATCGAGATGCTCGAGGAGAATTCGCCGCAGGTGATCCTGCTCGACATCGAAATGCCGCGCATGGACGGCTTCGAATTCACGCGGACCATCAAGCGCGACCCGAAGCACTCGCACATCCCGATCATCATGATCACGTCGCGGACGGCGGAAAAGCACCGCAATCTCGCGCGCGAGCTGGGCGTCGACCTCTATCTCGGCAAGCCGTTCCAGGAAGACGAATTGCTGCGCAACCTGCGCGAAATGATGGCCCTCGCCCCGTAGCGAGCCCACGCCCCCCGGGTCCGGCGCGCGCCACCCCTGCGCCCCCGGCCCGGCCCGTACCGCACCCCGTTACACTGCCGCCGCCGCGCCCGAACCGCCTGCACGCGGTCCCGATTTCGGGGACAATTGCAGTCTGGACAAACAATCGGAGGGGGCAATGGCGCAATTCGCGACCGAGAACATTCGCACCGTCGCGCTGGTGGGGCACGGCGCCGCAGGCAAGACGACGCTCGCGGAGGCGCTGCTGCACAAGGCCGGCACCATCGCCGCGCCGGGCGCGGTCGAGCGCGGAACCTCGGTCAGCGATTTCGACCCGCTCGAGAAGACCTACCAGCACTCGCTGCGGTCGTCGCTGATGCATTTCGAGACCGCCGACACCCGCGTGCACCTGATCGATACGCCCGGTTTTCCCGACTTCATCGGCCAGGCGATCGGCGCGCTCGGCGCCGTCGAGACCGTGGCCGTCGTCGTCAACGCGCAGGCCGGCCTCGAGATGATCACCTCGCGGATGATGGACTGGGCCGCGAAGCGCAAGCTGTGCCGGATCGTCGTCGTCAACAAGATCGACGCCGACAACGTCGACCTGCCCGCGCTGCTCGCGTCGATCCAGGCGGCCTATGGCAAGGAGTGCCTGCCGATCAATCTGCCGGCCGACGGCCGCAAGCGCGTCGTCGACTGCTTCTTCAACCCCTCGGGCGACTCCGATTTCTCGTCGGTGGCGGCGGCGCACCAGGCGCTGGTCGACCAGGTCGTCGAGGTCGACGAGGCGCTGATGTCGCTCTATCTCGAGCAGGGCGAGATCTCCGCGGAGCAGCTGCACGCGCCGTTCGAGGCGGCGCTGCGCGAGGGCCACCTGATCCCCGTGTGCTTCACCTCCGCGCGCAACGGCGTGGGCATCAACGAGCTGCTGGAGATCATGGTCAAGCTGATGCCCAATCCGACCGAGGGCAACCCGCCGCTCTTCTACCGGGGCGAGGAAGGGATGCACGAAGGCTTCCGCTCGGTGCCCGACCCGAAGCTGCACGTGCTCGCCCATGTCTGGAAGATCGTCGTCGACCCGTTCGTCGGCAAGCTCGGCATCTTCCGCGTGCACCAGGGCACCGTGACCCGCGACACGCAGCTCTTCGTCGGGGACGGCCGCAAGCCGTTCAAGGTCGGCCACCTGCTGATGCTGCAGGGTGGCAAGAGCGTCGAGATCGACCGCGCGGTGCCGGGAGACCTCGCGGCGGTGGCGAAGGTCGACGAGATCGGGTTCGACTGCGTGCTGCACGACTCGCACGACGAGGACCACATCCACATGCAGCCGCTCGAGTTCCCGGTCCCGATGCAGGGTGTCGCCATCACGCCGAAGAAGCGCGGCGACGAGCAGCGCATCTCGGACGTCCTCCACCGGCTGATGGCCGAGGACCCGACGATCTCGCTGGAGCACGACCCGGTGCTCAACGAGACCGTGCTGCGCGCGCTGGGCGAGTTGCACCTGCGCTCGCTGCTCGAGCGGATGGCGAGCCAGTTCAAGGTCGAGATCGACACGCGCCCGCCGCGCATCCCGTACCGCGAGACGATCACCGGCAAGGCCGAGGGCTTCCACCGGCACAAGAAGCAGACGGGCGGGGCGGGGCAGTTCGGCGAGGTGTCGCTGCGCGTCGAGCCGCGCGAGCGCGGCGCCGGCTTCGAGTTCGTCGACGCGACCAAGGGCGGCGTGATCCCGCACCAGTTCATGCCGGCGGTGCAGAAGGGCGTGGAGCAGGTGCTCGCCACGGGCGCGGTGGCCGGCTTCCCGATGCAGGACGTGCGCGTCATCGTCTACGACGGCAAGCATCATCCGGTGGACTCGAAGGAGGTCGCGTTCGTCAGCGCCGGGCGCAAGGCCTTCCTCGACGCCATCGCGAAGGCGAACCCGATCGTGCTGGAGCCGATCGTGAGCGTCGAGGTAATCTGCCCCGAGGCCAACACCGGCGACATCGCCGGCGACCTCTCGTCGCGGCGCGGCCAGGTCACCGGCACGCAGGGCCTGCAGCCCGGCATCCTCGCGATCACCGGGAAGGCGCCGCTGGCCGAGCTGGACGGCTACTCGGCGCGCCTGAAGTCGGTGACCGGCGGCCACGGGTCGTGGTCGATGGCGCTGTCGCACTACGAGCCCGCGCCGCCGGCGGTGCTGCAGCAGCTCGCGACGGAATTCAGGAAATCGCGCAAGCACGAGGAAGACTGACCGCTCGCGCTCAACCCGGGCTACGCAAGCAACGCAGGCCCCGGGAAGTCACATGCGCGGCGCGGCGTCGCGCACGGCGCCGAACAGCTCGAGCGTCCGGGTGCGGGCCGCGGCATGGTCGACGATGGGCGGCGGATAGTCGCGCCCGATCACGACACCCCTGGCCTGCTGGAGTGCCGGGGGCACGAGCCACGGCGCGTGGATCTCCCGCGCGTCGAGCGCCGCGATCTCGGGCACGTAGCGCCGGATGAACCGGCCCTCGGGATCGAAGCGTTCCGACTGCGTCACCGGGTTGAAGATGCGGAACCACGGCTGCGCATCGCAGCCGGTCGATGCCGCCCATTGCCAGCCGCCGTTGTTCGACGCAAGGTCGAAGTCGATCAGCGCCGCCGCGAAGTGCTTCTCGCCCGCCCGCCAGTCGACGTGCAGGTCCTTGACGAGGAAGCTCGCGGTGATCATCCGCAGCCGGTTGTGCATGTAGCCGGTGGCGCTCAACTGCCGCATCGCCGCGTCGACGATCGGGTAGCCGGTGCGGCCCTCGCGCCAGGCGGCCAGGTGCCGCGGGTCGTTCGGGAACAGGAGCGCGTCGAACGCGGGCTTGAAGGCGGCGTCGACGACGCGCGGGTGGTGCCACAGGATCTGCGCGTAGAACTCGCGCCAGATGAGCTCCGACAGCCATGTCGCCGCGCCCTCGCCCCCGGGACGCAGCGAGCGCGCGTGCGCGTGCCGCGCGAGCTCGCGGATCGACACCGTGCCGAAGCGCAGGTGCACCGACAGGTAAGAGGGGCCCTTCACCGCCGGATAGTCGCGTGCCTCGCGGTAGCGGTCGATCCGCCGCGCGAAGTCCCGGAACAGCGCGGCGCCGCCCGCCATGCCGGCGACGACGCCGAGCGCGCCCAGGTTGGTCGGCGCGAACCCGAGCGCGGCGAGCGATGGCAGTGCCGCGCCTGCCGCGGCCACCGGCGCCGGTGGCGGCGCCAGCGCGCCGGCGACGTCGGCGTCGCCGTACGGCGCGAGGTGCGACGGCTTCAGCGCCTTCAGCCACGCGTTCTTGTAGGGCGTGAAGACCGAGAACGGCCGGCCGCCCTGGGTCAGGATCTCGTCGCGCTCGAAGACCACCTGGTCCTTGGCGAGCGAGAAGGCGATGCCGTCCTCGGCGAGCGCGGCGGCGATGGCGGCGTCCCTCGCCTGGGCGGCCGGTTCGTAGTCGCAGTTCGCGAAGACGGTGTCGACGCCGAGCGCTGCGGCGAGCTCGGGAATCGCCGTCCGCGCATGGGCGTGGCGGACGATGAGCCCGCCGCCGCGGCCTTCGAGCGCCGCGGCGAGCGCGGCGACGCTGCCGTGGATGAACTCGACGCGGCGGTCGGCGGAGGACGGCAACGGGTCGAGGATCTCGCGGTCGAAGACGAATGCGCAGTAGACGGTCTGCGCCGCCGCGCGCGCCGCGTGCAGCGCGGCATGGTCGAAGTCGCGCAGGTCGCGGCGGAACCAGACGAGCGCGCGGCTGGATCGGCGCCGGGCGCTGTCGCGGGAGGGGAGCGATTTCATGCGTAATTGTGCCGGGGGGGCGCGACGTTTACAATTGACGTCATGGGCAGCGCAACCGCGAACTTCACCGATCACTTCCTGATCGCCATGCCGAACATGGCGGATCCGCATTTCGCCAACACGCTGACCTACGTCTGCGAGCACAGCGACAGCGGCGCGCTCGGCATCGTCGTCAACAAGCCGATCGACATGAAGCTCGCGGCGCTGTTCGAGCAGGTCGACATCGCGCTGCCCGACGCGTCGCTCGCCGACACGCCGGTGCATTTCGGCGGCCCGGTCCAGGTCGACCGCGGTTTCGTGCTGCATCGACCCCTCGGCAAGTGGCAGTCGACGCTCGCCGTCGGCGACGACATGGGCCTCACCACGTCGAAGGACGTGCTCGAGGCGCTGGGCCGCGGCGACGGTCCGCGCGACGTCTTCGTGTCGCTGGGCTATGCCGGGTGGTCCGCCGGCCAGCTGGAGCAGGAGATCGCGCAGAACGCGTGGCTGACCGTCGCTGCCGATCCCGGCGTTCTGTTCGACACGCCCGCCGCCGAGCGCCTGCCCGCGGCGATGCGGCTCCTCGGCATCGACTTCACCCGGTTGTCCGACGATGTCGGCCACGCCTGACGCTTGAACGCCGCGACGACCGAACGCCCGGCCGCCGCGACGATCGCGACGGTGCTGGCCTTCGACTTCGGCACGCGCCGGATCGGCATCGCCGTCGGCAACACGATGATGCGCACCGCCCATCCGCTGACGACCATCGACGACGACGCGAACGCCGTGCGGTTCGCGACGATCGACGCGCTGGTCGCGGAGTGGGCGCCGGCCGCCTTCGTCGTCGGCCGCCCGCTCGCCGCCGACGGCGCGGACATCGAGATGACGGCGCGCGCCGAGCGCTTCGCCCGGCAGCTCGAGGGCCGCTACCGGCTGCCGGTGGCGCGGGTGGACGAGCGCTACACGTCGCGCGCCGCATCGTCGATGCTGGTCGACGCCGGCGTGCGCGGCCGCGCGCGCGTCGCGGTCGAGGACCAGGTCGCCGCCCAGATCATCCTCCAATCGTGGTTCGACGACGCCGCGCGCGCAAGCCCATGACCTCTCCCGGACTGCCCGGCCTGCCCGATGCCGAGGCGCTGCTCGCGGCGCTGGCGGAAACCATGCGCGGCGCCGTCGCGAACGACGCGCGCTTCGTGGGCATTCACTCGGGCGGCGCCTGGGTCGCCGATCGCCTCGCGCTGCTGATCCCCGGCGACCATCCGGTCGGCTACATCGATGTCTCCTTCTACCGCGACGACTTCGGCAGCAAGGGCCTGAAGCCCGAGATGAAGCGCACCGACCTGCCGTTCGACGTCGGGGGCGCGACCATCGTCCTCGTCGACGACGTCCTCTACACCGGGCGGAGCGCGCGCGCGGCGATCAACGAGTTGTTCGACTTCGGCCGGCCGGAGCGGATCGAGCTCGCCGTGCTGGTCGACCGCGGCGGGCGCGAGCTGCCGATCGAGGCGACCTACGTCGGCGCGCGCGTCGCGGTGACGCGTGACCTGACGCTCGCGCTGTCGCGCACCGGCGACGGCCGGCTGGCGCTCGCGACGGAGCCTGCCGGCGACGCGGCGAAGGCAGGGCGGCCCGATGCGTAATCCGCAACTGAACGCCGCCGGCGATCTCATCCACCTGCTCACGCTCGAGGGGCTGCCGGCCGAGGTCATCGTGCGCATCCTCGACACCGCGGTGCCGTTCACTTCGATCGGCAAGCGCGAGGTGAAGAAGGTGCCGCTGCTCCGCGGCAAGGCGGTGTTCAACCTGTTCTTCGAGAACTCGACGCGAACCCGGACCACGTTCGAGATCGCCGCCAAGCGGCTCTCGGCCGACGTGATCAACCTCAACATCGGCGCGTCGTCGACCAGCAAGGGCGAGACGCTGCTCGACACCATCGACAACCTGGTGGCGATGGACGCCGACATGTTCGTCGTCCGCCACGCCCAGTCCGGCGCCCCGCACCTCATCGCCGCGCACCTCAACCGGACCGGCCGCAGCGACGTCCACGTGGTCAACGCCGGCGACGGCCGGCACGCGCACCCGACGCAGGGCCTGCTCGACCTCTTCACCATCCGGCACTACAAGCACGACTTCCGCAACCTGACCGTCGCGATCGTCGGCGACGTGCTGCATTCGCGCGTCGCGCGCTCGCTGATCCACGGGCTTACCACGCTCGGCACGCCGGAGGTGCGCGTCATCGGCCCGCAGACGCTGCTACCGACTGCGCTGCAGTCGCTCGGCGTCCGCGTGTTCGGCGACATGCGCGAGGGGCTGAAGGGCTGCGACGCGATCGTGATGCTGCGGCTCCAGAACGAGCGGATGAAGGGCGCGCTGCTGCCGTCGTCCGGCGAGTTCTTCAAGCACTACGGGCTGACGCCGGAAAAGCTGGCGCTGGCGAAGCCCGACGCGATCGTCATGCATCCGGGCCCGATGAACCGCGGCGTCGAGATCGATTCGGCCGTCGCCGACGGCGAGCGCAGCGTCATCCTGCCGCAGGTGACGTTCGGCATCGCGGTGCGGATGGCGGTGATGAGCATGCTGGCGGGGGCGTGATGGAGCGCCCCGTCGCACACCCGCGGCGCCCCGCCGCATCCCGCGCGGCAGGCCCGACGGATCGCCCGTGAAGATCGAGATCAGGAACGGTCGCGTCGTCGACCCCCGCCACGGCATCGACCGGGTGACGACGCTCTATCTCGCGGCCGGCAAGGTGGCCGCGGTCGGCGCGGCGCCCGCCGGGTGGAGCGCGAACCGGACGATCGACGCGACGGGCCTCGTCGTCTGCCCCGGCCTCATCGACCTTTCGGCGCGGCTGCGCGAGCCGGGCTTCGAATACAAGGCCACGCTCGAGTCCGAGATGCAGGCGGCGGTGGCGGGCGGCGTCACGAGCCTCGCCTGCCCGCCCGACACCGATCCCGCGCTCGACGAGCCCGGCCTGGTCGAGATGCTGAAGCACCGCGCGCGGTCGCTCAACCAGGCGCATGTCTATCCGGTGGGCGCGCTCACGGTCGGCCTCGCCGGCGAATCGCTGACCGAGATGGGCGAGCTCGCCGAAGCCGGCTGCGTCGCGTTCTCGCAGGCCGACCTGCCGCTGGTCGACACGCAGGTGCTCTACCGCGCGATGCAGTACGCGGCGACGTTCGGGCACCGCGTCTGGCTGCGGCCGCAGGACGCGCACATGGGCAAGGGCGGCGTCGCGCACGACGGCGAGGTCGCGACGCGGCTCGGACTCACCGCGATTCCCGCGTCGGCCGAGACCATCGCGCTGATGACCATGCTGGCCCTGGCGCGCGAGACGGGCGCGAAGCTGCATGTCTGCCGGCTGTCGACCGCCGAGGGCGTCGCCATGATGCGCGGCGCGCGCCGGGACGGCCTGCCGGTGACCTGCGACGTCGCCGCGCACCACCTGCATCTCTGCGACATCGACATCGGGTGGTTCGACGCGCAGTGCCGGCTGGTGCCGCCGCTGCGCGGCACCGCCGATCGCGCCGCGTTGCGCGCCGGGCTGGCCGACGGCACGATCGACCTCGTCTGCTCCGACCACACGCCGGTCGACGACGACGGCAAGCAGGTGCCGTTCGGCGAGGCGGAACCGGGCGCGACGGGGCTGGAGCTCCTGCTGCCGCTGACATTGAAGTGGGCGGCAGAGTCGGGGATCGCGCTGCCCGCGGCGCTCGCGCGGATCACCTCGCACCCCGCCGCCGTGCTCGGGCTCGATGCCGGGCACCTCGGCGTCGGCCAGGCCGCCGACGTCTGCATCTTCGACCCCGATGCCCATTGGACCGTGCTGCCGGCGGCGCTGCGCAGCCAGGGCAAGAACACGCCGTTCATCGGGCACGAGGTCGCCGGGCGCGTTCGCTGCACCCTGGTCGGCGGGCAGGTCGTCTTCGAGGGCTAGGCGCCCCGGCGCAAGTCGCCCCGTCGCGGTAGCGGTCGCCGCATATCCCCGCGCGGTGCGGGGAATGCCGGCGCTGTGCGCGATGTTCACCCCCATTCGAACCCCTTGCGCGCGCCGCGGGGCGCGCGCCCAACCGGAGACATGCATGAAACTGGAGCTCGAGCAGGATATCAAGGGCATGCTGCCCGAGAAGAACTTCGACCGTCGCGACTTCATCTGGACGGCGCTGGGCGCCAGCGCGGCGCTGGCGGTGTCGAATGCGTCGGCGCAGGGCGTGGTCACCGACAGCACCGGCATCGAAGCCGCCGACATCACGATTCCGGTCGCGAACGGCCAGTTGCGCGGCTACCGCGCGATGCCGCTCACCAACGGGCCGTTCCCGGTGGTGCTGGTTGCCGCGGAGATCTTCGGCCTCAACAACTACGTCAAGGACGTCTGCCGCCGGCTCGCCAAGGAAGGCTACTACGCGATCGTCCCCGACCTGTACTCGCGGAAGGTCGACCTGACGACGATCAAGAGCATGGCCGAGATCATGCCCATCGTGAACAGCAAGTTCGACACCGAGCTGATCGCCGACTACGACGCCACCGTCGAGTTCGCGCGCGCGAGCTTCAAGGGCGACGTCACCCGGATGGCCATCACCGGCTTCTGCCGCGGCGGCCGCACCATGCTCGTCTACGCCTCGGCGAATCCGACACTGAAGGCCGCCGCCGCGTGGTACGGGCCGGTGGGCGGGACGGCGAACGAATTCACGCCGAAGTCGGCGATGGATCGCGTCGCCGACATCAAGGTGCCGGTGCTGGGCCTCTACGGCGGCAAGGATGCCGGCATCCCGGTCGAGCCGGTCGAGAAATTCTTCGCGGCGCTGAAGGCGCAGGGCACGCCGGCGGAACTCGTGATCTTCCCGGAGGCCGGTCACGGCTTCCACGCCGATTTCCGGCCCGACAACTACCGCAAGGCGGACGCCGACGCGGGCTGGGCGAAGATGCTCGCCTGGTTCCGCAAGTACGGCGCCTGACGGGATCGCCCCGTTCCGCAGCCCGGGTTGAGCGAATGTGAAACCCGGGGCGTTGCCGAATGGGGCGCGTGCGTCGTTGTTGCCGCGACCACCCGGGTTTCGCGTTCGCTCAACCCGGGCTAAGCCGCCGGCGGAACGTACCCCGCCGGCATCTCGGCGCCGCCGCCGAAGAAGTGCTGCTCCATCTGTTCGGCAAGCCACTTGCGCGCCCGCGCGTCGGCGAGCGACAGCCGGTTTTCGTTCACGAGCATCGTCTGGTGGCGCAGCCAGCCCTGCCACGCCTCCTTCGAGACGCTTTCGTAGATGCGCTTGCCCATCTCGCCGGGGTAGGGCGGGAAGTCGAGGCCTTCGGCCTCGCGTCCGAGTTTCACACATTGCACCATGCGTGCCATGGGCACTCTCCTAGAGCTCTTTGCGGTAGACCTGCGACTTGCGCTGGTAATTGTAGAGCGCCTGCTTTTCCTTTGGCAGATCGTCGACGGTGGCGGTGCGGAAGCCGCGTTCGAGGAACCACTGCGACGTGCGCGTCGTGAGCACGAACAGTTTTGCCAGCTTCAGCTTGCGCGCGCGCGCCTCGACCTCCTGCATCAGCGCCTCGCCGTAGCCTTCGCGGCGGAAATCCGGGTGCACGGCCAGCGCCGCCAGCTCGCCGATCCTCGCCTCGGGAAACGCGTACAGCGCGGTGCAGCCGATGATGACCCCGTCGTGCTCGGCGACGACGAAGCGCTCGATCTCGGTCTCCAGCCGCTCGCGCGAGCGGCGGACCAGGATGCCCTGCTCCTCCAGCGGCGCGATGATCGCGATGATGCCGCCGACGTCGTCGATCGTCGCGCTGCGCATGTGCGCCAGCGCGGTCGCGGCGACCATCGTGCCGACGCCGTCGCGAGTGAACATCTCCAGCATCAGCGCGCCGTCGAGGTGGCGGCTGATGAGGTGCGTCCGCTTGACGCCGTTGTCGCAGGCCTTCACCGCGCAGGGCAGGTAGTGCCGCACGTCCGCCGGCAGCTTGGTGCGGCCGGCGAGCACCGCCTCGGCCTGCTTGGTCGACAGCTCGGTGAGGAGCTGCCGGCGGCTGTTGCGCACGCCCTCGGTCTCCATCAGGAACACGAGCTTGTGCGCGGCGAGGCGCACGGCGACCTGGGTCGCGACCTCCTCCAGCGCGAGGTTGAAGATCTCGCCCGTGGGCGAATAGCCGAGCGGCGAGATCAGCACGATGTCGCCGTCGTCGAGGCGCTGCTGGATGGCGTCGACGTCGACCCGGCGGACCTCGCCGGTCAGCATCATGTCGATGCCGTCGCGGACGCCGAGCGGCTTGGCCGTGATGAAGTTCCCGCTGGACACGCGGATGCGGGCACCCGCCATCGGCGAATTGGCGATCCCGAGCGACAGCAGCGCCTCGATGCGGCTCCTCACCTGCCCCGACGCCTCGAGCACGCAGTCCATCGTCTCGGCGTCGGTGATGCGCAGGCCGAATGCGTAGCGGCTCGGGATGTCCTGCTGGTCGAGGATGGCCTCGATCTGCGGCCGCGAGCCGTGGATCACGACGATGTGCACGCCGAGGCTGTGCAGCAGGTTGAGGTCGTGGATGATGCCGAGGAAGGTGTCGTCGGCGACGACCTCGCCGCCGAACGCGATCACGAACGTCCGGCCGCGGAACGCGTGGATGTAGGGCGCCGCCGAGCGAATCCACTGCACGAACGCGCGCGTCGTCGCCGAGTTGGCGGTGGGCGCGGCATTGGGTTTCGCTGGCATCGGGAGGAGTCGACGGAAAGGGCGACGGGCGGGTGCCCTGAAGGGCACAGATTATAACGCCGCGCCCGGCGCTGTCCTGCCGGGCCCGCACGTATAATTCGGCATCCCCGCGCATCCGCCGCCTTGCGGCGCGGCGCCCGGCCCTCCCTGCGGGGGCCGCCACCCGTCCGGGTTCACCGATGGCCCTGCCTCTCCTCGCCAACCTCAATCCCGAGCAGCTCGAAGCGGTGACGCTGCCGCACCAGTCGGCGCTGATCCTGGCCGGCGCCGGCAGCGGCAAGACGCGCGTGCTGACCACCCGGATCGCGTGGCTGCTCGCGACGGGGCAGGCATCGCCGCTGTCCATCCTCGCGGTGACGTTCACCAACAAGGCGGCGAAGGAGATGCTGCTGCGCCTCTCGGCGCTGACGCCGATGCACACCCGCGGCATGTGGATCGGCACCTTCCACGGGCTCTGCAACCGGATGCTGCGCGCGCACTACCGCGACGCCGACCTGCCGCAGCTGTTCCAGATCCTGGACAGCCAGGACCAGCTGTCGCTGATCAAGCGGCTCTACCGCGCGCACGGCATCGACGACGAGCGCTACCCCCACCGGCAGCTGCAGCAGTTCATCGGCGGCGCAAAGGACCGGGGCCAGCGCCCGAACCAGGTCGAGGCCGACGACGACTTCGCCCGCCGCCTCGTCGAGTACTACGCGCTGTACGAGGCGATGTGCCAGCGGGAAGGCGTGGTCGACTTCGCCGAGCTGCTCTTGCGCAGCTACGAGCTGCTGGCGCGGCACGAGGGCCTGCGCTCGCATTACCAGCAGCGGTTCTCGCATCTCCTCGTCGACGAGTTCCAGGACACCAACGTGCTGCAGTACCGCTGGCTGCAGCTCCTCGCCGGGCCGCACGCGGCGATGTTCGCCGTCGGCGACGACGACCAGTCGATCTACGCGTTCCGCGGCGCCAACGTCGCCAACATGCAGCACTTCGAGCGCGATTTCAGCCGCGACGGCAGGGGTGTCCGTCTGATCAAGCTCGAGCAGAACTACCGCTCGCACGGCAACATCCTCGATGCCGCCAACGCGCTCATCCGGCAGAACAAGTCGCGGCTCGGCAAGAACCTGTGGACCGCCGATGGCAAGGGCGAGCCGGTCCGCGCCTTCGCCGCGCCGTCGGACTTCGACGAGGCCGGGTTCATCGTCGACATCGTCAAGGGCTATGCCGACGGCGGGCCGGAGCTGTCCGACGTCGCGGTGCTCTACCGGTCGAACGCGCAGTCGCGCGTGCTGGAGCACGCGCTGTTCAACGCCGCGGTGCCGTACCGCGTCTACGGCGGCATGCGCTTCTTCGAGCGGGCCGAGGTGAAGCACGCGCTCGCCTACCTGCGGCTCCTCGACCAGCACGACGACGATGGCGCCTTCCTGCGGATCGTCAACTTCCCGCCGCGCGGGATCGGCGCGCGCACGCTGGAGACGCTGCAGGACGCCGCGCGCGCCAGCGGCGAGAGCCTCTGGCGCACCGCCGGGAACAGCGCGAAGACCGGCAAGGCCGGCGCCAGCCTCGCCGCGTTCGTCAAGCTGATCGAGACGATGCGCGCCGACACCGCGGGGCTGCCGCTGCCCGAGGCCGTCACGCACGTCATCGAGGCTTCCGGCCTCGTGCGCCACTACAAGAACGAGAAGGAAGGCCAGGACCGGTTGGAGAACCTCGAGGAGCTGGTGAGCGCCGCCGAAGGCTTCATGCGCGAGGCCGATCTCGCCGTCGATGCGCCGTTCGTCACGGCGGATGCCGGCGGCGAGCCCGGCGCGGGCCCGGCGCCGGAGCAGGAAGGCGCCACCAATCCGCTGACGGCGTTCCTGACGCACGCGGCGCTCGAGGCTGGCGACACGCAGGCGGCGGAGGGTCGCCCGGCGCTGCAGTTGATGACCGTGCACGCGGCGAAGGGGCTCGAGTTCCACACGGTGTTCGTCACCGGGCTCGAGGAAGGCCTGTTCCCGCACGAGAACAGCCAGTCGGAATTCGACGGCGTCGAGGAGGAGCGGCGGCTCATGTATGTCGCGCTGACGCGCGCGAAGCGCAGGCTGTACCTGACGCTGGCGCAGAGCCGGATGCTGCACGGGCAGGTGCGCTACAACATGGCCTCGCGCTTCCTGGAGGAGATCCCGGCGGCGCTGGTGCAGTGGTCGTCGCCGCATCGCCGCCACGTCGACATCGACGCCGCCGAGTGGGGGGCCGCGCCGTCGGACGTCCCGCTCGCGCCGCGCGCCGGCGCGGAAGGCGGCGGCCCCGGCTGGCGCATCGGGCAGAGCGTCCGCCACCCGAAGTTCGGCGTGGGCATCATCATCGACGCCGAGGGCCGCGGCAGCGACCAGCGGGTGCAGGTGAACTTCCGCGACGTCGGCGCAAAGTGGCTGGCGCTCGAGTACGCGAAGCTCGAGGCCGCCTGAACCCCACGCGAGGTCAACCGGGGCCGGCCCGGCTGGCGCGCGGTCGCTCCGCCGCCGCTACGCCGCCCCGGGCGGCGGCGGTGCCGCGGCGGCTTCGCCCGGGGCGTGCGCCTCGTTCGCGTGGAAGATGGCGCGGTAGCTCACGTAGTCCGAGATGTGCAGCGTCGCGATGAACAGCGCCATGTACGGCAGCACGACGACGAGCGCGATTCCGAACGCGAGCGTGCTCGGGGCGAGCGCCGCGATGAGCGCGCTGATGATGCCGGGAACCACGCCGCCGTAGAAGAACACGAGGAGTGAGTAGACCGAGATCGCCTTCCAGTTGGCGACCGCGGCGGAAAGGCTCGTGCCCAGCGCGCGGCCCGCGCTGCAATCCTGGAACACGACGAGCGCCGGCGCGAACCAGAGCGCCAGCATCACCGGCAGCGCGCACACGGCGGCGAACAGCATCGCCATCTGCACGTCGTCGCTGGCGAGCAGCGCGTCGTCGAACTTGACCTTGCCCGACAGCGCGTCGAGCAGCTTGCCGTCGTCGATCAGCGCGGTGCCGAGCACGGCCAGCGTGATGCCGACCGCGAGCACCACGCCCAGAGGCAGCAGCGCCCACAGGTTGGAGCGAAAGCCCTGGAACAGCTGCTTCAGTTCCGGCGTGCCGCCGCGCTCCTGTGACCACGCGGCCGCGAGGAAGCCGACGGCGAACACGGGCTTCAGCACCGGCGCGACGATCTGGCCCAGGTACGGGATGACGTCGATGATGCCCAGCACCAGGTAGTAGAAGACCAGCAGCAGCAGCCACGGAAGCCGGGCGCGCGACAACATCCGGTAGGCGTCGCGCAGCCACGCCGCGCCGGCAAGCGCCGGCAGCCGCTCGTACTCGATGCGCGGCACCGGGTCGCTCACGGCCGCGTGCTCCGGGTGGCAACCGGCTCGGGAAAGCGCGGCTGCGTCCGCGCGCGATCGCGGACGATGCGCTCGAAGGCGCCGGGATCGTGCGCGTGCGTCAGCTCCCCCGGCCGCGGCAGGTGCAGGTCGTAGAGCCGCGACAGCCAGAAGCGCAGCGCGGCGGCGCGCAGCAGCGCCGACCATTGCGTGCGCTCGTCGACGGTGAGCGGGCGGATCGCGTGATAGGCGCCGGTGAGCGCCGCGACGAGCTCGGGCACCAGCGCACCCGCGCGGTCGCCCGACTTGACGATGCACCAGTCGTTGACGGCGATCGCGAGGTCGTAGGCGAGGAAATCGGTGGCGGCGAAGCCGAAGTCGATGATGCCGGACAGCTGCGCGCCGGAGAACAGCACGTTGTCGCAGAAGAGGTCGCCGTGGATCGCGCCCCTGGGCAGCGCACCCTTGCCGAAGCCGGTCAGGAACTTGAGCTCCGCCACCAGCAGCTCGTTCTGCCCGGCGTCGAGGTACCCGCGCACCGCGCGCGCAGCCTGCCGCCACCATGCCGGGCCGCGGCGGTTGGTGAGCCGCGCGCGGTAGCCGGCGGACGCGACGTGCATCCGGGCGAGCGCCGCGCCCACCTCCGCGCAGTGGGCCGCCGCCGGTGCTGCCACCGGGCTGCCGTCGAGCCGGCTGACGAGACTCGCCGGCTTGCCGTTGAGCAGGCTGAACAGCGCGCCGGTGCGGTCGGGCGCGGGCGCCGGACATTCGACGCCGGCGCGCGCGAGGTGGGCCATCAGGTTGAGGTAGAACGGCAGCTCTTCCGCCGGCAGCCGTTCATAGAGCGTGAGGACGTAGCGGCCCTTCGTCGTCGTCACGAAGTAGTTGGTGTTCTCGATGCCGGACGCGATCGGCTGCATCTCGGTCAGCGAGCCGACCGCGTAGCGCGCGCTCCACGCGTTGAATTCCTCGGCAGTGACTGGTGTGTAGACCGACATCGTCATTCGCGGCGCGCGCCGTCGGCGCCGTCGCTGCAGGGTTTCCGGTGGGGATCAGGTCAGAACGTGAACAATACCCACAGCGGCACCTTGAGTCCGGAATCAAGGCTGTCGCGGCGGATGAAAGTGTATTCGTTGCCGTCCGGGATGAGGTAGTACGACGTGCCGTGCGCGGGCGTCACCTTGATCCAGACCAGCCGGCCGTTGACCCGGGCCTCCTCGAACGTCTGCCCGTTGCGGCGCGAGATCGTCACCTGCGGCTCGAGCTCGGCGTCGCCGGCGCCCTCCGGGATCGGCTCGAGGTTCGGCGGCAGCGCGGCCGGCGGCAGCGCGGGCTGCGCGAACGCGGACCCGAGCGCGAGAAACAGCGCGGCGAGCCCCAGCGAGGCGGTGGACGGGAGGTGCGGCGCAGGTGTCATGGGAGGGGTCTTCGTAACCCCCGATTTTAACAGACGCGCCGCGGAAAATCGCGGCGCGCTCCGCGCGCGGCCTACAGGTTGAGCATCTTCTCGCGCTCGAGACGCGTCGGCTGGAAGCCGCGCCCCTCGTAGAAGTGGAAGATCGCGTCGACGATCGCCTCCGGCTCGTCGATGCCCTGCATCAGGTCCATGTCGTCGGCGCCGATCACGCCGGCGGGAATCAGCGTCGCGCGGAACCAGTCGAGCAGGCCGCGCCAGAACTCGGCGCCGACCAGGATGATGGGCATCTTCCGGCTCTTGCCGAGCTGCACCAGCGTCAGGCATTCGGACAATTCGTCGAGCGTCCCGAAGCCGCCGGGCAGAACGACGTACGCCGACGCGTAGCGCACGAACATCATCTTGCGCGCGAAGAAGTAGTTGAAGCTGAGGCTGACGTCCTGGTGGGGGCTGCGCTCGAATTCGAACGGGAGCAGGATGTTGAGGCCGACCGAAGGCGACTTGCCCGCGTGCGCGCCGCGACACGCAGCCTGCATGAGCCCCGGCCCGCCGCCGGAGATGACGGCGAAACCGGCATCGGAGAGGAGGCGCGCGATGCGCTCGGCCTTCGCGTAGTACGGGTTGTCTTCGCCGATGCGCGCGCTGCCGAACATCGACACCGCGGGGCGGATGCCGCGCAGCCTTTCGGTCGCGGCGGCGAACTCTGCCATAATTCCCAGCACCCGCCACGCTTCCTGTCCGTTCGTGGTCTGCAGTGCCTGCGGGTCGACGGGATCCGGAATCTTGCTGGTTGAATACATGCCTACGCTCGTGCTGGTGGATGGTTCGTCGTACCTGTACCGCGCGTTCCACGCGCTACCCGACCTGCGGACGTCGCGCGGCGAGCCGACCGGGGCATTGCGGGGTGTCGTTTCGATGTTGCGCCGAATGGCGGAGGACGGCAAGCCGGACTATTTCGCGGTCGTGTTCGACGCGCCGGGGCGGACGTTTCGCGACGACTGGTACCCGCAGTACAAGGCCAACCGGCCGCCGATGCCCCCTGACCTCGCGGCGCAGATCGAGCCGCTGCACGAGCTCGTCCGCGCCAACGGCTGGCCGCTGCTGATGATCGAAGGCGTCGAGGCCGACGACGTGATCGGCACGCTCGCGCGGCAGGCGGCGGCTGCGGGCATCGACTGCATGATCTCGACCGGCGACAAGGATCTCGCGCAGCTGGTGGCGCCCGGCATCACCCTCGTCAACACGATGAGCAACGAGACGCTCGACGAGCCCGGCGTGCGCGCCAAGTTCGGCGTGCGCGCCGACCAGATTCTCGACTTCCTCACGCTCACCGGCGACGTCGTCGACAACGTGCCGGGCGTGGCCAAGGTCGGACCGAAGACCGCGGCCAAGTGGCTGGCGCAGTACGGCTCGCTCGAGGCGATCGTCGCGCACGCGGCGGAGATTCCCGGGGTGGTCGGCACGAACCTGCGCGCGGCGCTCGACTGGCTGCCGCAGGCGAGGCGCCTCCTGACCGTCAAGACCGATTGCGCGCTGGCGGTGGCGCCGACGGACCTGGCGCCGGTGCCACCGGATGCTCTGCGGCTCGCCGACCTCTACCAGCGCTTCGAATTCAAGAGCTGGCTGCGCGACGTGCAGGGGGCGGGCGCTTCGCGCGCCGCCGGCGGGCTGCCGGATGCCGCGGGCGACCTCGCCGACCGCGCGGCGCGCGACGACACGCGCTCGTTCGCGTTCGCCGACGGTCCGGCTGCGGATGCGCCGCCGCCGGTGCCGCGCCACTACGAGGCGGTGGTGGATGCCGAGGGGCTCGCGCGCTGGATCGCGGTGCTCGAGCGCGCGCCGCTCGTGTGCTTCGACACCGAGACCACGAGCCTCGACCCGATGAACGCCGAGATCGTCGGCCTGTCGTTCGCGGCGGAACCGGGGCGCGCGTGCTACATCCCGCTCGCGCACCGCTACCCCGGCGCGCCCGACCAGCTGCCGCGCGACGAGGTGCTCGCCCGCCTCGCGCCGTGGTTCGCGGACCCGGCGGCGCGCAAGCTGGGCCAGAACGTCAAGTACGACCAGCACGTGCTCGCCAACCATGGCCTCGCGCTGGCCGGCGTCGCGCACGACACGCTGCTCGAGTCCTACGTGCTGGAGTCGCACAAGCCGCACGACATGGACAACCTCGCGTGGCGGCACCTCAACGTGAAGACGATCGCCTATGCCGAGGTCACCGGCAAGGGCGCGTCGCGGATCGGCTTCGACCAGGTGAGCATCGAGACCGCCACCGCCTATTCGGCGGAGGACGCCGACGTCACGCTGCAGCTGCACGCCGTGCTGCATCCGCGGATCGCGGCCCAGCCGAAGCTCGACCACGTGTACACCGCGATCGAGCTGCCGGTGCGCGAGGTGCTGTTCAAGATGGAGCGCACCGGCGTGCTGCTCGACACGGCGCTGCTCGCCGACCAGAGCCGGACGCTGGGCGAGCGCGTGCTGGCGCTCGAGCAGCAGGCCTACGCGGCGGCGGGCCAGCCGTTCAACCTGGCGTCGCCGAAGCAGCTGGGCGAGATCCTGTTCGAGAAGATGAAGCTGCCGGTGGTGAAGAAGACCGCGACCGGGCAGCCGTCGACCGACGAGGAGGTGCTGCAGGAACTCGCCGCCGACTATCCGCTGCCGAAGCTGCTGCTGGAGCACCGCGCGCTGTCGAAGCTGAAGTCGACCTACACCGACAAGCTGCCGCAGATGGTCGACCGGCGCACCGGCCGCGTGCACACCAACTACTCGCAGGCCACCGCGGTGACCGGGCGTCTCGCGTCGAACGATCCCAACCTGCAGAACATCCCGGTGCGCACCGCCGACGGCCGCCGCATCCGCGAGGCGTTCATCGCCGCGCCGGGGCACGTGATCGTGTCGGCCGACTATTCGCAGGTCGAGCTGCGCATCATGGCGCACCTGTCGGGCGATCCCGCGCTGGTGAAGGCCTTCCAGGAGGGCGCCGACATCCACCGCGCGACCGCGGCCGAGATCTTCGCGGTGCCGCTGGCGGAAGTCACCGGCGAGCAGCGCCGCTACATCAAGGCCGTCAACTTCGGGCTGATCTACGGGATGGGCGCGTTCGGGCTCGCGACGCAGCTCGGCATCGAGCGCGGCGCGGCGCAGCAGTTCATCGATCGCTATTTCGCGCGCTATCCGGGGGTTGCCGAGTACATGCAGCGCACGCGCGAACTGGCGCGCGAGCAGGGCTACGTCGAGACCGTGTTCGGGCGGCGGCTGTGGCTGCCCGACATCAAGGCCGGCGGCGGGCCGCGCCGCGCCGCCGCCGAGCGCGCCGCGATCAACGCGCCGATGCAGGGCACGGCCGCCGACCTCATCAAGCTCGCGATGATCAGCGTGCAGGGATGGCTGGAGGATGCGCGCCTGGGCGCGCGGCTCATCATGCAGGTGCACGACGAGCTCGTGCTGGAGGTGCCGGTGGCGGAGATCGACGAAGTGCGCACCGTGCTGCCCGCGCGGATGGCCGACGTTGCGCGATTGTCGGTGCCGCTGGTCGCCGACGTCGGCACCGGGCCGAACTGGGAACAGGCGCACTGACCGCCTGCCGGGGTTGGCATGGTCCGAACCCGTCGCCCCGGTCTTCCGTGGCCCGGGTTGCGCTCAACCCGGGCTACGCACGGCGAGGGTTACGCTGGGCCGGCGGGGCGCGTCATTCCGTCCCGAAGATGTCCTTGTAGCTCGCGTACACCGATGCCGCGTAGACGGGCATCAGCACGATCCAGCCGAGGCCGAACGGGAAGGAGGCCGCGATTGCGGCCACGACGCCGATCACGCCGTAGACCAGGAACGGTGGCATGTTGCGCATGCAGGCGACGAAGCTCGACTTCAACGCGGCGAGCGGCTCGTCGCCGCGAAGCGCCACGAGCGCGGGCGCGAACCAGTAGGCCATGACCAGCGGCACGCCGAGCAGCACCGCGATCAGCAGCACGATGAGCGTGCCGACGCCCACCGTCGACAGCAGTCCCCACACGGCTTCGGTCGGGTCGCCGGAAAGGAGCGAGGCAAGCGTGCCGAAGCCGACCACGCCGACGAGCAGAAGCACCGCGACCGCCCAGACGACGAACCACGCGCCGAAGTAGACGAGCGCGACGATGACGAGCGGCACGGCCTTCTCGTTGAAGCAGGCGAAGAGATGTCCGATCGTCAGGGTTTCGCCGCGGTCCAGCGCGCGGGTGCCGACCAGCAGGCCCGCGCCCAGCACCGGGTACAGCAGCGACGACGCGACCTGACCGAGGAACGGCACGAACGCGAGGCTGACCATGATCAGGAAGAACACCACGGTGATCGCGATCCACACGCCCGGCGCGGCAATGAACAGCCGCCATCCGGCCTTCCACCAGTCGAGGCCGCGGCCGGCCGCGACGGCCCAGCCGTCGCGCGGAGCGACCGCGGGCGGAGCCGGGGTGGAGACGGGTTCGAGGTCCATGGCGGACGATGGAGCGATGGTCGTGGAGCGCTACGGTATCACGCTGCAGCCCCCGTGCGGCGCCCCTTTTCTGGGCAAAGCCACGGCGTTACGCCGGTGCCGCCGGCATGCTCAGTGCATCGACTTCGGAACCGGCGGGTCGACGCGGATCCGCTCGGCGAGGTCGGGCGGGGCGTCGGCACGCACGAACCAGGTGTGGCTCTTGGTCTCGTTCATCTGCGTGTACTCGAACGAGGCCAGGAGATGCGCCATCGCGGGGCTGTCCTGGCCGAGCCGCTGGACGCGTACGACAAAGGCCTTGCGCCCTGGCGGCGTGCCGAGCAGCGCCGTCATCATCGCCCTGCCGTGGCCGTGGCCCCGCCATGCCGCGTCGACGCCGGTGAGCCAGAGCTCGTAGCCGTTCCGGATCGCCTTGAACAGCCCGAAGCCGATGGGATGGCTCACTGCTCCGCCGCGGTCCGGGTGGTAGACGTATCCAGGGACGGCGACGGTGTTGAGGTCGCCGGTGTCGGGATCCTCTTCGATGAAGTAGCCGGTGGTGAGCGCGCGCCGCAGATTCGAGAAGAACATCGTCGTCTCGCGCGAATCCGTGGCGAGCGCTCGGTCGAAGCCGCCGCGTGCCGCGCCGTCGCGGATGAGCGAACGGAGGATCGAGAGGTGTCCGACGTGGGCGGGATTGAGCATGACGGTGACCGGGGCGCTGACCGGCGAGCACCGTACCCTAATGGTTTTTTTGGTGGCCTACAACCTTACCGGCGGTCGTTTGGCGGCAACGGACGGCGTCGCCGCTCTCCCGGCGCGCTACGGAATCCGCGTTTTCGGCGCGCGGGGGCTTGAAAAAGGCGGACTGCGGGCCTATTATTAGCACTCGCATCTGGTGAGTGCTAGCGATCCACGCTGCCTTCGCCCGAATTCGCGCAGCCGGTTGACATGCTGCCGCGGTGCGGACCTATCGGCCCGTCAAGCGATTGATTCGAAACATATTTCCACTAGGAGTGAGTGCTAACCATGAAGATTCGTCCTTTGAACGATCGTGTGATCGTTAAGCGGCTCGATGAAGAAAAGAAGTCCGCCGGCGGCATCGTGATTCCTGACACCGCGGCCGAAAAGCCGTCCCAAGGCGAAGTGGTCTTCGCCGGTCCCGGCAAGGCCGACGACAGCGGCAAGATCGTCCCGATGGGCGTCAAGGTCGGCGACAAGGTCCTGTTCGGGAAGTACTCGGGCCAGGAATTCAGGCTCGACGGGCAGGACCTCCTGCACATGCGCGAAGACGACATCATCGGCATCGTCGCCTGATCGTCGCCGTCCCCACTTAAGCATTCAGGAGAATCAACATGGCAGCAAAAGACGTCCGCTTCGGCGAGAGCGCCCGCAACAAGATGATGGTCGGGGTCAATGTCCTGGCCAACGCAGTCAAGGTCACGCTCGGCCCCAAGGGCCGCAATGTCGTGCTCGAGCGCAGCTTCGGCTCGCCGACGATCACCAAGGACGGCGTGTCGGTCGCCAAGGAAATCGAGCTGAAGGACAAGTTCGAGAACATGGGCGCGCAGATGGTGAAGGAAGTCGCGTCGAAGACCTCCGACGTCGCCGGCGACGGCACGACGACGGCCACGGTCCTCGCGCAGGCGATCTGCAACGAAGGCTTCAAGTACGTCGCCGCGGGCATGAACCCGATGGACCTGAAGCGCGGCATCGACAAGGCCGTCATCGCCATCGTTGAAGAGCTGAAGAAGATCAGCAAGCCCTGCACGACCAGCAAGGAAATCTCGCAGGTCGGCGCCATCTCCGCCAACGCGGACGAGGCGATCGGCAAGACCATCAGCGAAGCGATGGAAAAGGTCGGCAAGGAAGGCGTGATCACCGTCGAGGACGGCAAGGGCCTCGAGAACGAGCTCGACCTCGTCGAAGGCATGCAGTTCGACCGCGGCTACATCTCGCCTTACTTCATCAACAACCCGGACAAGCAGGTCGCGCTGCTCGACGACCCGTTCATCCTGCTGCACGACAAGAAGATCAGCAACATCCGTGACCTCCTGCCGCTGCTGGAACAGGTGGCGAAGGCCGGCCGGCCGCTGCTCATCATCGCCGAGGACGTCGACGGCGAGGCGCTGGCGACCCTGGTCGTCAACAACATCCGCGGCATCCTGAAGGCCACCGCCGTCAAGGCGCCGGGCTTCGGCGACCGCCGCAAGGCAATGCTCGAGGACATCGCCATCCTGACCGGCGGCACCGTCATCGCGGAAGAACTGGGCCTGAAGCTCGAGAACGCCACGCTGAAGGACCTGGGCCGTGCCAAGCGGATCGAAGTGGGCAAGGAAGACACGACGATCATCGACGGCGCCGGCGAGAAGGAAGCGATCGAGGCGCGGGTGAAGAACATCCGCAAGCAGGTCGAGGACGCGACGTCGGACTACGACAAGGAAAAGCTGCAGGAACGCGTGGCCAAGCTCGCGGGCGGTGTCGCCGTGATCAAGGTCGGTGCGGCGACCGAAGTCGAGATGAAGGAAAAGAAGGCCCGCGTCGAAGACGCACTGCACGCCACGCGTGCGGCGGTCGAGGAAGGCATCGTGGCCGGCGGCGGTGTCGCCTACCTGCGTGCCCGCGCCAACATCAAGCACCTGAAGGGCGCCAATCCCGACCAGGAAGCGGGCATCAAGATCGTGCTGCGCGCGATCGAGGAGCCGCTGCGCCAGATCGTCGCCAACGCCGGTGACGAGCCGTCGGTCGTCGTCAACAAGATCGTCGAAGGCAAGGGCAACTACGGCTTCAACGCCTCGACGGGCGTGTACGGCGACATGGTCGACATGGGCGTGCTGGATCCGACCAAGGTCACCCGCTTCGCGCTGCAGAACGCGGCGTCGATCGCCGGCCTGATGCTGACGACCGACTGCATGGTCGCCGAACTGCCGAAGGACGAGAAGGGCGGCGGCGCGGGCATGGGCGGCGGCGGCATGGGTGGGATGGGCGGCATGGGCGACATGGACATGTAATTCGACGTCCGGTCGAAGCTGCAATGACAAAGGCCCGGGGTTTCCCGGGCCTTTGTCATTGCGGGGTGCCCGCCCGCGTCAGCCGGCGAGGATCCGCGCGTAGACGTTGGCCGCGGCGGACACCACGCCGACGATTCGCGTGGGCAGCCCCAGCGCGTCGCGCGCGCTGATCAGCCCGCAGATCCCGGATCCGCAGCTGATCGGCACGTAGACCGTCGCGAGGTCCTCGACCGCCTGCAGCAGCTCGAGGCCGTAGGTCGCGACGCCGGCGACGAGCTCGCGGTCGAACGGGCCGATGAAGCGCAGGTGCTGCTGGTGCGCGATCTCCGCCGCGTGCAGGCGCGCCTCGTCGAAGTCGAGGCCGTGCTCGATCAGCTCCGCGCCGAAGGCGCTCATCGCGGCGTTCTTGCCGGGAGAGTTGCCGAACGGCACGACGATGACGCAGCGAATTCCGTACTGGCTGGCGGCATGGGCGAGGCTCTGGCCGTGGTTGCCGCGCGTCGCGCTGACGATTCCCGTGACGTCGCCGCGCTTGGCGAGCCCCGCAAGCAGGTGCAACCCGCCGCGCACCTTGAAGGCGCCGGTCGGCGTGTGGTTCTCGTGCTTGACCCAGACGTCCCGCCCCGCGCGCCGCGACAGCAGCGGCCATGCGTACTGGGGCGTCGCGCCCATCGCCGCGTAGACGTCGCGCGCGGCCGCCCCGATCTCGGGCAGCGGAATCATCTCAGCGGCCGCACGGCCGCCCGAAGGCCACTACGGTTGGGACATGGCGGACGGCACACTGGCGCCTCTTGAAAAATGGGCAGTTCCGAGAGCGTTGCGCGGCGAGGTCGGCATCAACGTCGTGTACGGATTGCATCGTCGCGATACCGGCGAGAGGTGGGATGGTAGCTACAGCTTCGCGCCCATCCGCGACGCAGAAGGGGAAATCACCGGAACGGTGGTTGTCGGGCGCGACATCACGACGCAGAAGGCAGCGCAAGAGGGGTGGGAGCGCATGCGCCTGCTCATGGCCGAGGGCGAGAGGATCGCGCATCTTGGAACGCGGGAGTACATCGTAGCAACGAAGGAGACGATCTGGTCCGACGCAGAATGCCGGATCTACGGCGTCGACCCGGGCGCGCCGTCGCCCGGCTACGGGGAGATGCTGCGCCAGAGCATCCTTCCCGACGATGCCGAGCGGCTGAACCGGACGTGGGCGAGAGCCTCCGGAACGGCGCCCCTTCGAATTGGAGCATCGGATCGTACGCCCGGACGGCACGGTACGGGAGGTGAAAGACCTCGCCTATCCGTACTTCGATCAGGCTGGACAGCTCCTCAGGTACGTCGGCACCACGCTGGATGGCACCGAGAGCAAGGGGCGCGAGCGGGCGCTTCTCGACGCGCAGGAGCAACTGCGCAGAAGCGAGCAGCGCTGGCAGTTTGCGCTGGAAGGCGGCAGGCAGGGCGTCTGGGACTGGGACATGCGGCGCGACACCGTCTACTACTCGCCCGAGTACAAGCGGATGCTCGGCTACGCGGCGGACGAGCCGTTCCCGACTGACGCCGCGGCGGGATTCGCGCGGTTCCACCCCGACGACCTCGCGGCCGCCAATGCCGCGGTCGAACGCCATCTGCGCGGCGAGGTGCCGTTCTACTCGGCGCAGTTTCGCGTCCGTTGCCGGGACGGCAGCTACATCTGGGTCGAATCGCGGGGCATGGTCGTCGAGCGGACCCCCGATGGCGCGCCGGCCCGGATGATCGGCACGCACGCCGATATCACCGATCGCCGCCGGATCACCGATGCCGTCGTCGACGCGGAAGCCCGGCTGCGGCTGGCGATCGAAGGCGCCCGGCTGGGGACTTTCGACTGGAACGTCGGCGCGGGCACGATGGCCGCATCCGACCTCTGCCGCGAACTTTTCGGGCTTCCGCGCGGCATTCCGGTCAGCCGCGAGCACTTCATGGCGGCAGTCCACGCCGACGACCGCGACCGGGTCGCCGGTCTCGCCGAGCGGGCGGGGGCGGCGCGCGGCGGCTTCAAGGACGAGTTTCGCGTCGTCTGGCGAAATGGCCCGGCTCAACGTGGAGCTCGCGCGCCGTGCGAACGAGGCCGAGATCGCCAACCGGGCCAAGACGGCGTTCCTCGCCATGAGTTGCTCACGCCGCTGAACGGCATCATGGGCATGACCGGTCTCGCCCTGCGCCGCGCGACCGACCCGAAGGTGGTCGATTACCTCGCGAAGGCGCAGACGGCGTCGAAGAAGGGACCCACGGCGCCGTCGCGAGCGCGACTCCGCCCGGCGACCCGGCCGAAGTGATGCTGCGGCGCCTGCACGCCGGGGCGCTGGTCCTCCTGGTCGAGGACGAGCAGGTCAATCGGGACTTCGGGGCGGAGCAACTCAGGGAGTTCGGCCTGCGGGTCGATGCCGCCGGGAATGGCGAGCAGGCGGTGGAGTTGGCCCGCCGCAAAGAGTACGCCGCGATCCTCATGGACGTGAGGAGGCCGGTCATGGACGGCATCGAAGCGACGCGGCGGATAAGGAGGACCGCCAACGGCGCGACCGTCCCGATCCTGGCGATGACCGCGCTCGCCTTTCCGGACGACGAGAGGCGCTGCCTCGAGGCCGGGATGAACGACTACGTCGCCAAGCCCATCGATCCGGCACGGCTCGCCACGCTGCTGCTCAAGTGGATTCGGGCACGCGCCTAGCCGTTCCGATACGCAGGGGGACGGACGCGCGCGCACCCATCGATGCGGGTCGGATGCCGGCGCGATCGCGCGCGCGACGACGGCGGTGGCGGGTCGGTTCGCCCTCACCGGGACCTTCGCCGCGCAGATCCAGCCCGGCGCCGCGGCCCACGCCGGCGAACCACGGTCGAGCGTTGCCCGGAAAGCGATCACGCATCCGGGACCGCTGCGACGGTCCTGACGGGTCAGCGGGTGGCTTGGCCGCCCGCCCCGCCGCCGCGCATCCGGTCCGCGATCCTTTCGGCCAGCATCAGCACCGGCACGTTGGTATTGCTGCTGGTCAGCAACGGGAACACCGACGCGTCGACGACGCGCAGTCGCTCGACGTCGCGCACGCGGCATTCCTCGTCGACGACGGCGCCCGCGTCGTCGCCCATGCGGCAGGTGCCCACCGGATGCCAGCACGTGTGCCCGGTGCGCTGGGCGAAAGCGAGCACGTCCGCGTCGGTTGCGCCGGACAGCCCCGGCCGGATTTCGCGCGTGATGATGCCGGCCAGAGGCACGCTCCGCGCCAGCGCGTAGACGATGCGGAGGCCGGACACGAGCGCCCGGCGATCGGCGTCGGCGCCGAGGTAGTTCGGCCGGATGGCGAGCGGCGCCGCGGCATCGCCGCTCCCGATGTGCACGCTGCCGCGCGCCTGCGGGTAGATGCCGTAGACGCCGAGGTGGAACGACGAATTGGGATCGAGGCCGTTCCTCGCCGCCGACGTGGCGCCTGCCGGATTCGCGACCGGAATCCGTCCCTCCGCGCTCATCAGGCCGACCTGTATCCGCAGGTCGGGCAGCGGCTGCGCCGGGTCGCTGCGGGCGTAGGCGGTGGCGCGCAGCAGCGAGTCGCCGAAGAGCCCCCGGCGCGTCGCGAGAAACGTCATCGCCTCGCGGACCTTGAGCCACGAACTGTTGAACAGGTTGTTGACCGTGCCCGGCTCCGTCGTCTCGAAAGAGATGCGCGGCATGAAGTGGTCCTGCAGGTTCTCGCCGACCTCGGTGCGGTCGGCCACGACGTCGATCGCGAGCGCCTCCAGCCGGCCGCGCGCGCCGATGCCGGATCGCTCCAGCAGCGCCGGCGAGCGCACGCCGCCCGCGGCCACGATCACCTCGCAGGTGGCCTCCGCCGTCGCTTCTCCACTGGCGTCGGCAAAGGCGACACCGGTGGCCACGCGGTTGCGAAACAGAATCCGCCGCGCGACCGCATCCGTGCGCACGGTCAGGTTCGGCCGCTGCAGCACGGGCCGCAGGTAGCCGCTCGCCGCGCTGCTGCGCCATCCGTCGCGCACCGACAACTGCAGGTAGCTCGCGCCGTCGGGATCGGCGTCGTTGTAGTCGTCGACGCGGGGATAGCCCTGCCCGACGCAGGCCGCGAGGAATGCCTCCGAGATGGGATCGGGCGCGATCCGCGTGACGCCGATCGGTCCGCCCCTGCCGCGCGCCGGCGACGCGCTGAAGCGGCAGTCCTCGAGCCGCTGGAAGTACGGCAGGCATGCGTCGTAGGTCCAGCCGCGGCAGCCCATCGCCGCCATCCGGTCGTACATCGCGCGGTGGCCGCGGACGAACAGCATCGCGTTGACGGTGCTCGAACCGCCCAGGCCGCGCCCGGCAACCCACTTGGTCGGGTGCTCGCCGGTTCCGGGCATGGGCTCGGTCATGTCGGCCCACACGCGCTCGGGCCGGACGAGGACCTTGCCGACGCCGAGCGGCAGTCGCTCCCAGAACCCGCCGCCGGCGCCGCCCGCCTCGAGCAGCAGCACGCTGACCTGCGGATCCTCCGTCAGGCGCGCGGCCAGCACGCAGCCTGCGGAGCCCCCTCCCACGATGATGTAGTCGTAGCGCATGCGGGATTTTAGCCGGTCAGCGCGGGGGATCGAGCCGGGTCAGTGTTGCGCGCCGTGATCGCCATGCACGTGGCCGTGGGCGATCTCCTCGGCGGTGGCCGGGCGCACCGCGATCACCTTGCACGCGAAGCGCAAGGCTTCGCCGGCCAGCGGGTGATTGCCGTCGAGGTGGACGACCGGTCCCTTGATCTTCATGACGCGGTAGATCGTTGCTTCGCCCGCATCGTTGACCCGCTCCAGCGTCCCGCCCACTTTCACGCCGGGCGGAAACTCGCTCTTCGGAATGGTGCACGCCAGGCCGTCGTCGCGCGCGCCGAAAGCGTCTTCGACGGCCAGGTCCACGGTGACGGCGAAGCCGACGCCCTGCCCTTCGAGCGCGGCCTCGACCCTGGCGAACAGGTTGTCGTAGCCGCCGTGGAGGTAGGCGGTGGTGTCGCTGCCGCGGGTCTTGCCGCTGGCATCTGCGAGCGTGTAGCGCAGGGTGACGGCAGTGTCTTTGGCGATGTTCATGGCAGGTCAGTGTCGGTTGAATGAAGGACGATCCCGCCCGCCCGGTCTCCGGCGCCGGACAGCGGAGCCACGGCAGTCGCCCATGCCGAGCGTCAGGGCGTTGCCCCCGGACGCCGCCGGCGCAACAGCGCCGGCCACAGCGTGTCACACCAGGCCGGGACTTGCCGAAGGGGGGCGACGGGTGGAAGCCGGATCATCCGTCCATCCCTCGGGAAACAGCGGAAGGCGGCGAGCACAACCGTCAGGATAATATCATCCGACATTGCCGGCGAGCCACCAGATGCAATATTTTTCCATAGTAATCATCATGTTAAATTATACCGCCTGCGAGATCATCCAACCCGATCCCGGCCCGGCCGAATCCGACGCGCCCCCCTGCGGACGCCGGCGTGTCGGAACGTTGACGGCTTCGGTCAATCGCCGTAGGCTCCGCCGACTGCACCGTGCCGGCCCGGGCGCTGCCTTCTTCCCGGCAGCCGCACGCCGAATCTCGCCGACAATCGATCCCGAAGGAAATGACACCATGAAACGACGCACTTTCTCGGCCTTTGCGGCCACCGGCTTCCTGGCTGCGGCCGCTTCCGGCAACGCAGCCGGCCAAGGGCGGGAGGTTGCCGGTGCAGGCGGCTTTGGGTCGCCGCCGATGCAGCGTCTGGCGCCCAGGAAGGGGACGTACTCGGGTTCCGGCGGCGGCATCACCCTGGTCACCCGCCTGGGCTTCGGCCCGGATGGCTCGCCGCTGGCCATGCCGCGCTGCACCGTGCAATCCAGCGCCCGGACGAAGATGACCCTCGGCGCCCAGGGACGCGGCACCGCAGCTTACCAGCGCACGTCGCGGGTGGTCTGGATGCAAGCCGCGCTGGCGGGCCCGGCGATGTTCAGCCCCCAGCGCGCGAGCTTCGCGTACGCATTCGATTGGGAGTGGTCGAAGCGAGAAGGCCTGTCGATCTGGGTCCGGGAGGGCTCGTTCAAGGGCAGCATCGACAGCGGCAGCCTCGCTGGCGTGGACGTGGCGATTGACGTCAACTACGACGACTCCGAGCGCCCTTTTCTCGTGGGGGAGGTGATGGGGCAGGATCGCACCGGCCTCGACCTGTGGACGGCGGTGCCCGTCCTCACCCGCGACAACAGATTGGCGGGCGGCGCGTTCTACGCCAGCAAGACGATGAGCGTCTCCGTAGACCTGGTCGGCTGATTTCCCCCGGGCCCCGGGCCCCGGGCCCGGTGCGGCGCATCAGGCGCGTGCCGCCGCGCGCTGCCGGCGCGCCCAGAACGGCGCCTGCGGAAACCGGCGCTCCTGAGCGTAAACCGCGGCGCGCGCAGCGAGGTACCGGTCGAACAGCGCGTCGACCGTCGCAGCATACGCGGCGGCATGGGCACCCAGCGCCACCTCCGCTGCCAGTTGGCCGAGGCGCAGCGCCGTCATGATCCCCTGCGACGACACGGGGTCGAACGTCGCCGCGGCGTCGCCGGCGGCGATCCAGCCATCGCCACCCACCCGATCGAGCCGTCCCGTATCGGCGGCCACCACCCACGGCGGGATCTGCAATCGACGCTGTGGCGCCGAAGCTGCGCGCCCCACGTGCGCGGTCGTCGCGAGCGCCGCCATGAACGCGGCAGGCACGCGCGTCACGCGCCTTCCGGGCAGGTCGCCGTCGGTCATGAACATCACGATCCGCGTGGCGTCGGGCAGGCGCGCCGTGTACCACCAGCCATCCTGCGTCGACTCGACCAGCGTGGTCGCATCCAGGTCGTCGGCGTCGGCCGCGAATAGCGCCGCGCACGCGACGAGCCGGTCGATGCGCTGCCGGCGCGCCCCCTGGCGCCTCGCGACGAGGCTGCGCCGGCCGCTGCAGTCGACGACGAATGCCGCCTCCACCACCACGGCCCCCCGTCCGAGGCATCCACCGCTGCGTCCGTTGCCGGGCCCGCCGCCGCGTCGACCTCCAGCACCCAATGCCCCGCCCTCCCGCGGATGCCGCGCAGCGTGCCCGCCACGACACGCGCCCCCGCGCCGCGCGCGGCCGCGCGCAATCCCGCATTGAACGCACGCCGGTCGAGATGCCAGCCGGCGCCGAACGGATGCGCGATGAAGTCGGTGTCGACGATGCGCGCGCTGCCCCACGCCGAGCGGTTGCCCAGCGCCGGGCGATGACCCTGCGCAAGCATCGATTCCGAGAGGCCAAGCGCGGCCAGCAGCGGCCGCGCGGCCGGCGGCATGCCCTCCCCGACAGGGAACGACCCCCCGTCGCCTGCATCGAGCAGCGTGACGTCGGCGCCGGCACGCGCCAGCACCAGCGCCGCGGCGGCGCCGGCCGGCCCCGCGCCTACCACCACCACCCTAGGAATTGCGCAGCCCCCAGGTCGCCCGGCTTTTCGGCAATGGCGGCGTCGTGAACGCGTGGGCGATCTCCACCTTCATCAGCGCCGGCAACTCGGGCAGGTCGGCCGGGCCGGGGCGTTCGCTGACAAGACCCAGCATGAACCATTCGTCCACCATCCGTTGCAGGCTCGCCATCCTGTCGCTGTCGACGATGTCGCGCAGCCAGTTCGCGCGCCGGTAGAACGCCGCCATGCGCGCCTCGCGCGTCTCTCCGCGGTCCATCACCGTCCGGTAGCCGGCCTCGGTCAGCACCTGGTTCGGCACGCGCGCGGGCCAGAACGTGGGCAGGTATGGGTCGATATCGGGCTCGTAGCCGGAACGACAGCTGGCGGTGTCGGTCTGCCACGGCACGGCCATCCAGCGGGTGACGCTGCCCGGTCCGTTGCTGGCCAGCGGGCCGTCGGGGGCGAGCGCCGCCTCGGGCGTCAGAATGTCGCCGTAGTCCGGCTCGGGCTGGCCGGGTGGGCGCAGCTTCAGCCGGTACGGCGCCGCGTAGATCGACGCGATGCGCATCGGCCAGGTCGCCTCGCAACCCGGGTGGAACGCGCCGCCCAGGCACGCATCGAGCGCCGCGCGGTCGAGCGTGGCCGGTTGCGCGGCGACTGGCACCGCCGCCAGCGCGCGCGGGCCCGGCGCCGGCAGGCCGGGGACGAAGAGGCCGTCGCGCCACGACTTCAGCATCGCGTATTGCGTAGCGGTGACCGCGAGGAACTGCTGCGGGTACTCCGCGGGAATCTCGATCTCGTCACCGTACATCGGCGGAATCGCGCCATCGCCGATCGCCGCGAGCACCGGGTCGCGGAAGCGCCGGAAGATCGCCAGACGGTACGGCGCGCTTGCCGGCGACGGGTCGTTGAGCTTCGCCAGCGTCTGCGGCGTCAGGTAGTCACCCGGCGTGCCGGGACCGTTGTCGCGCAGCACGCCGGCGTTGACCCACTGCATCTCGACGAGCCGCGCGAACAGCGGATAGATGCCGTCGGCGAACGTGACGGGGTGCGCCGGCACCAGGTCCTGCCGGCGCATGAGGTCGTACACGACGTCGTGCAGCGAGACGAAGCCGGCGGCGAGCGACGGCCCGTAGTTCGGCGGCGCGACCACCACCCACCCGGGATCCGCCTCGAACGCCTTGCCGCCGATGCGGATCGTCGCGCGCACCGGCCCGTCGGCCGTATCGTCGCACCAGCCGTTGTTGTTGGCGAACGTGGTCAGCGGCGCGCCCAGCGGCGCCAGCGACGTGCCGCGGCCGCCGAGCACGACGAGCCGGCCGGCATCGTCGGTGCGCAACTCGCCCAGGTAGACGCGCGCGCCGAGGAAGCTGTCGCTGTCGAACGCGGGCCCCGTGACGTTCGTGCCGGTCACGCTGCGCGGGCCCGGGTCGATCGCCAGCTGCTTGCGCGCGGCACCGGTGTACGTGGGGTTGCGGCGTCCCTGGGGCGATGCCGAGGCCACGTCGAGCGCAGTTTCAAAGTCGTACCACGCCGCCTTCTGGTTGGCGAGGTGGACCGTCCACGTGATGTCGGCGTCGTTGGCGGTGATCTCGCGCACGACGGCGCCGGCGGCGTCGTAGCCGTAGACACGAAAGCGCGCTGCCTGGCGCTTCAGCGCGCCGGACGCATCCTTGAAGCCGCCCGGCGGCTCGGCCAGCGGGCCGGGGACCTCCTGGCCAAGGAAGAAGGCATCGGTGCTGTTGCCGACGCGCGCGATGCCGATCGCAGGATGCACCGCGTAGCGGACGATGTTGCCGTCGGGGCTGCCGTCGCCGCCACCCCCGCAGCCGTCGATTACGGTCAACGCGGCAATGCCGGCACCGGCCTTCAGGACGTCGCGGCGCGATATCGGGGACGGTGGCTTCACTGCGCGATCTCCGAAGACGCTGGTCGATAATGGCACGGATGCTGCGTTTTTTTATCGTAACATGAGCGTCGACAGACAAACTCGTTGAGCAGGAGGCAGACCCGATGAACGTAGCCATCATCGGCGCCGCCGGCGCCTGTGGGCGCCAGCTAGCCGTCCAATTGTTGAACCGCCGGGTCCTGCCCGCCTCGGCACGGCTCCAACTGGTGGCTCACCGGGGCGGCCCCAGCCAGGATGAACTGTGGGGACTGCGCGCCGACCTCGAGGACGCGTTCGGCGACGATGCGCCCGCCATCGAACTGGCGATCGACGCCGACGCGGTGGCAGCCGATATCGTGGTCATGCTGGCAGGGATGACCGTCTCCACCGACCCCAACGCATCGGTGGACCGGGCGGCACTGGGCCAGACCAACTATCGGATGTTCGTCGAGTACGCCGACGCGCTGGCCGCCCGCCCCGGCGAGCCGCCGACGGTGATCGTCCAGTCCAACCCGGTGGAGCTGGGCGTTGCGGTGTTCGCCCAGCGGCTGGGCCGCCACCATGTCCTGGGCGCCGCCGCTTGGTCGGACACATTGCGCCTGCGCGCCGAACTGGCCGCGGCGCTGGGAGTTCGTCGGCCGCAGGTGAGCGCCTGGATTGCAGGGCAGCACGGCGACGCCCTGGTGCCACTTTGGAGCCAGGTCCGCGCATGGGGCGTGGCGCCGGCAACGGTGGCGGGGCTGGTTGAGCGCGTGCGGGCTGGCCGCACGCTGGCTGACCTGCCGCAAGAGATACGCAACTGCAAGGCGCAGATGCTGGATCTCGTGCGCAACGGGCAGCCGCGCGCCGCCTATGACCTGGTGCACTCCTGGCCGCCCGATCTGCGCGCTGCCGTGCAGCCTTTCTTCACCCATTTCACGGCGGGTCACACGACGGAAGTGGTCACGGCCCACGCCGTGGCAGATATGGTGGCGGCGCTGGTGGCAGGCGAACAGCGGGTCTTGTCCGCGCAGGTGGCGCTGGAGGGCGAGTGGCTGGGGCTGCACGGCGTGATCGGGACGCCCTTGGTGCTCGCTCTTGGCGGGTGGGAGCAAATCTACCCGCTGCAACTGGCGGCCGACGAAATCGCGGCGGTCGAGGCAGCGGCGGCGGCCATTGCCGCCGCCAACGCCGAGGTCATGCAAGGCGCGCAGGGCTGACCCTTGCCGAAGCGAGCGCCGACCAGGTCCGCCGCCGACAACGCATTCCTTTCATTGGCACGTGGCGCAACTGGAATTCGACATCGGCGGTCCCGGTTCGGCGGCAGCGTACGCGCCACCCGATGACCGTGATCGAGAACCGGTCGGACTCGGGAATCCTCCTCGACCGCCGCCGCCTCATCATTTGCACCGCCGCGCTCGGCCTGTCCGCCGCCCTTGGCGCAATGCCCGCCACGGCCTAGCGCATTCGCCAGGGGCGGGACCCAGCGTTCCCGCTACGTCACGCCGGCAATGGCGGCCGGGGCACGGCGGCAGTCGCCGCGAGTCGGCGTCAACGGGGCTCGCGCCGGCGCTGCTTGCCGTTGGCCTTGCCGTCGGGGCCGACGTGGGATGCGATCTGGACCAAGTTGCGGGGGCCGCCGCGAGCGTGGTTTGCCATGGTGTGTTCGAGCGGCCGGCCCCAGAGTTCGGTGAACGCGATCTGCTGGTCGATGTCCAGCGCCTGGTCCCGGACGCAGGGCAGCTTGCATTCGAGGAATGGTTCTTCGAGTTGCTCGAAGGCTCCCCTCGACAGCGGCTGCGACAGGTCGAGGCCCGTGATTTCGGCGCCCATCACGGGCCCGAGCGGCCGAACGGCCATGTCTGCAGCGCGCCCCTGTCTTGCCACTTCCATGGTCTGGCTCGTCGTGCCTTCCCCTTCCGCATAGACATGGAATATGCACGGACCGGGCGCCGTGCGGTGCGGTGCTGGCCAAGAGTTCCCCACGCCCTCGCCGGGGGCGCGGTACAATTCCCGCGGGTTCCCGGGCGTCGGCTGATGACTGCGTTGGCTCGGCATCGGGAATGCGTTCGGTGCGCGGGTGCGCGCGGCTTCCGGGTAATCCGCCGGCGACACTTGTGTCGGCGCGGTTAGGGTGTTCAACTGAGCGATGGCGCTGGGAATCGGGGTCTGGAGATGAACGTGCAATCGATCAACAACACGACCGCGTGGGCGGTGCTGGTCGGCGCCGCGATGTTCGCATTTGCGCCCGTGGCGCTGGCGCAGGATTATCCGGCCAAGGGCCGCGCCATCACGACCATCGTGCCGTCGACCGCCGGCGGCGGAACCGACACCGCGGCGCGCCTGGTCGCGCCGCTGATGGCGAAGGATCTTGGCGTTCCGGTCCAGGTGGTGAACAAGCCGGGCGCGTCGATGCAGATCGGCGCCACCGAAGTGGCGCTGGCGAAGCCCGACGGCTACACGCTGCTCTGGTCGGTGCTGCCCACCACGGCTAGCATCTACCTCGACCCCGAGCGCAAGGCAGCCTTCGCGCGCAAGGACCTGCAACCCATCGCCCTCGTCTACAGCGCGCCGTTCGCGGTCTTCGTCCTCGCCACGAGCCCGTACAAGACGATCCAGGACGTGGTCGACGCCGCAAAGGCCAATCCCGGCAAGGTCAAGAGCGGGACCACCGGGCACATGTCGACCGGGCATTTCGCCAACATCGAGTTCCAGCGCGGCGCCAACGTCCGCATGGCGACGGTCCACTTTCAGGGTGGCGGCCCCGAACTGACCGCCGTGCTCGGCGGCCACATCGATGTCGGTTTTAATTCGATAGGCGAACTGCTGGGCCAGCAGAAGACCGGCAGCATCCGCATCCTGGCCGTGATGGATGACCAGGAGAGCGAGTTCCTGCCCGGCGTCAGGACGCTCGCCGCGCAGGGCGTCAAGGGGGGCGCGATCGGTTCCAGCATCGGCCTCGCCGCGCCCGCAGGCGTGCCGAAGGAGATCATCGCGAAGCTGACGACCTCGCTGAAGGCCGCCATGAACGACGAGGCTTTCCGCAAGAGCATGGCCGAGCAGGGCAACACGGTGCAATATCTGGATCCGGTCCAGTACAAGGCGTTCTGGGACGGCGTCGATGCGAAATTCGCGCCGTTGATAGAGACGGCCAAGCAGCAGAAGTAGGGTTTCCGGCCGCCGCTGCTTCGGGGCGGGCAACGGCCCGGAAACCGCGAGCGGCGGCCCCCCTTCATCCACTCCACAGTCGGCGTCCCTAGCATGCGGCGGACGTATCAGATCACCGGCGCGCTGTTGGCGGTCCTCGCGGCCTACGTCGGCCATGAGGCGCTGGCGCTTCGCTATTACAGTTCGCTCGGGCCGGGCCCGGGCTTCTTCCCATTCTGGCTCGCGCTCATTCTCGGAATCATGGCGCTCGCCATGGTGGCACAGGCGACGCTGGGACGGCCGGAGCCAATGCCGACCGATTTCTACGCCGATCGCGGCGGCTATCTGCGCATGGGTGCGATCGTGCTGTCGCTGCTGGCGGTCGCGCTCCTCCTGGAGCGCCTCGGTTTCCGCATCACCATGTTCGCGGTCTATCTCTTCCTGCTGCTGGCGCTGGGACGCCAGCGCGTCTTCACCGCGCTGCTGGTCGCCGCGGCGGGAAGCGTCGGCGCGTATTTCGTCTTCGTCGAGTGGTTGGGCGTGTCGCTCCCGGTGGGGGCCTTCGGATGGTGAGCACGCAGGCCCGCGCGCGCCGCTGACGGCCTTGGACACCTTCCAACTCCTGATGGGCGGTTTCGCCACGGTGCTGCAGCCGACGAATCTCGCCTTCGCCCTGGCCGGCTGCGTGCTCGGCACCCTGGTCGGCGTGCTTCCCGGCATCGGCCCGGCGGCCGGCACCGCGATCCTGATCCCGCTGACAGCGACGCTGGACCCGACCGGGGCCATCATCATGCTGGCCGCCATCTACTACGGGGCGATGTACGGCGGCACCATCACCTCGGTGCTCATCAACACGCCGGGCGAGGCCGCCTCCGCGGTCACCTGCATCGACGGCTACCAGATGGCCAAGCGCGGGCGCGCTGGCCCCGCGCTCGCGATCGCGGCAATCGGCTCGTTCGTCGGCGGCACCGTCGCCACCATGGGCCTCGTCGTGCTGGCGCTGCCGCTGACCAGGCTTGCGCTTTCCTTCGGGCCGCCCGAGCAGGTCGCGCTCCTGATCGTTGGCCTTGCGCTCGTGACCGGGCTTGCCGGACGCTCGGTGATCCGCGGGCTGATCGCCGCCGTTCTCGGGCTGCTGCTGGCACAGATCGGGACCGACCCGGTCGTGGGCGCGCCGCGCTTCACCTACGGCCGGATGGAGTTGCTCGACGGCTTCGGGATCGTCCCGGTGGTGATGGGGCTGTTTGGCGTCACCGAAATTCTGTTGAACGCGGAGTCCAAGCTGCGCGAGGTCTTCGACGCCCGCGTGAAATCGGTCGCGCTGTCGCGGGCGGACGTCAAGGCGTCGACCGGGCCGATTGCGCGCGGCACGGTCATCGGCTTCTTCCTCGGCCTGATACCGGGCCTGGGCTCGATGATCCCGACCTTCGTCTCCTACGCCGTCGAGAAGAAGCTGTCGCGGACCCCGGAGCGCTTCGGGCAAGGCGCGATCGAGGGCGTCGCCGGGCCCGAGACCGCCAACAACGCCTACGCCAATGCGGCGCTGATTCCGCTGTTCACGCTCGGCATCCCGAGTTCTCCCACGACCGCCGTCCTGATGGGCGCGTTCATGGTCAACGGACTGGTTCCGGGCCCGGCGCTGTTCGTCGAGCACTCGCAGTTCGTCTGGGCGGTGATCGCGAGCCTGTATGTCGGCAACGTGATCCTGCTGATCCTGAACATCCCGTTCATTCCGCTCTGGGTCGCGATCCTGAAAATCCCCTACTCGATCCTGATGACGATCATCCTGGGGCTTTGCGTGATCGGAGTCTACAGTCTCGGTAATTCGGTTTTCGACATTGTCGCGATGCTGGGCTTCGGCATCCTCGGTTACCTGTTCAAGAAGGTCGACATACCGGCGGCGCCTCTCGTGCTGACGCTGGTGCTGGGGCCGCTGATGGAGCGAGGCCTGCGGCAGTCGCTCGAAATGTCGGAGGGGGACTTCACGATCTTCCTCGCCCGCCCGATATCGGCGACGCTGCTTGCGGTCGCCGCCGTCGTCATCGTGGTCTCGACCTTCCAGGCGCTGAGGCCGGTGCGGGGCGCCGACAGCGAGGCCTGAGCGGCCGCCGCGGCGTCGATCTCGGCGCAGCGCAGGCGACCTGGGGGGCTGCTTGCTGCGCCGTACGGCTGGGTGGCGGTTGATCGCTGGCCGAGCCGTTGATGACGCGCTTGTTCTCGAGCCGCACGCGGCGGAAGTCGTTGGCCATCGCCTGCGTCTCGGCGTCGCGGTCGTGCTCCGGCTCGCGCGACAGGATGCCGCCGCCGATGTTGCCGGACGCCTGCGCCCGCATCGTGTCGGGCGTGGCGAGGTGCGGGTTCGCCTTTGCCGCGGGCGCGGCGAAATCGTCTTCGAAGCCGAGATAACGCGCGTCGATCACAGGCCGCTGCACCTGCTCGTATCGGGCCAACTGGACCTCCTTGGGGCAGGTTGACGAACCAGCTACTCGCCCTTCAGCCGCATCGGTGCATACGGCTGGCCCCACTTGTCGTGGAGGTCGGGCACGTCGGCGGGCGAGAACAAAGCGGCCTACCCGAAGGCAAAGCCATTGAACAGCAGCGGAAATTTCCACCAGAAAACAGACGCGCGACCCGGATGGCGTTTGGATTCATGCCAGTCCAAGCCTCGGCCGTGCTGTAAACTGCACGAACCCGAATTTCCACTGTCACCGCATCCCCCGAGGCGGCGCAACCGACACCGCCGTCGGGGGACGCATACGGAGCACCGCCGCCGCGCGCGAATCCCGGGCGGCTAGTCGCGGGCGCGCGTCGGGGCGCACCGCGCGCCTTTGAAGGGAACCGTCCTTCGGCGACGGGCGCGGAGCGCCTAACCGGATTCATTGATCGCGAGACCGCGCAAGATCGACTTTCGACTTTCGCAACTATCGTTCCGGCGCTACATTGGCGCCTCGAGGAGACGGAACCATGAAGAGACCGACGAAACACTGGCTGACTTCGCTGATCGCAGCTGCGCTAGCGGCAGTGGCGGTCGCGGCGCACGGCGCTTATCCCGAACGTCCCATCACGCTGATCGTTCCGTTCCCGCCGGGGGGCGGCACCGACCTCAGCGCGCGGCTGATCGCCCCCTACATCGAAAAGTATCTGGGCGGCAGCGCGAAGATCGTCGTGCTCAACAAGGGCGGCGCTGGCGGCGACATCGGTGCCGCCGAAATCGCACGCTCGAAGCCGGACGGCTATACCATCGGCTTCATGAACGTGCCGAACACGATGATGAAGTCGCACGAGCGCCCGACGAGCTGGAACGTGAACAGCTTCGCCGCCATCGCCAATCTCGTGTTCGATCCCGCGGTGCTCGCGACACGATCCGACGGTAAATACAAGACGCTGGCCGACGTCGTCGCCGAGGCGAAGAGGCGCCCCGGCGAAGTCTCGGTTTCATCCGCGGGTGCGGGTTCGAACACGCACCTCGACATTATCGCGTTCGAGCACGCCGCCAAGGTGAAGCTGTTGCACGTTCCCTTCGAGGGCGGCGGCCAGTCACGCACCGCGCTTCTGGGCGGCCATGTCGAACTGGTGGCAAGCGCCCTCGGCGACGTGCAGCGCTTTATCGAGCAGGGAACGATCAGGGCCTTGGCTATCGGCAGCAAGACGCGATTTCCGCTCGCACCCGGGATCCCGACCTTCAGCGAGCAGGGATTCCAGGTGGTGGGCGGCTCGTCGCGCGGGCTGGTCGCCCCCAAAGGCACGCCGCAGGAGTACATCGATCTGATCGCCCAGGCAGCGGAGAAGGCACTGAAGGATCCAGAGTTGATCAGGAAGTCGAACGACATCGCGCTGCCGCTCGACTTCATGGGATCCGCGACATACGATGCGTACCTGAAGTCGTCCGACGGTGAGCTTGCCGAGACGTGGAAGCGCACGCCGTGGGCGGAGTAAACGCCTTCGCCAACCAAGTGGAAGCAAGAATGATTGATGCGGCAGTACTAGAACGGCTGCGGGAAGTGGAACAGAGCCTAATTTCAGACTGCATGATGCGGCTCGGCCTGTGGGGATGGATGGACAACGTGCATCCGATCCAGCGCACCGGGCGGCGCGCCGTGGGGCGCGCGAGGACGCTGCTGTTCGGACCGAAGCGGGGCGAGGGTGCCTGGACGAAGAGCATGTACCGGACGATTGCCTCGCTCGCGCCCGGCGACTTCCTGGTGATGGCCACTGGCGCCACGCTCGAGAACCTGATGGGCGACAACATCGCCACCTTCGCGCAACTGAACGGCGTGGCGGGCGTCGTCACCGATTCTACGGTGCGCGACACCGAAGGCATGCAGGAGCTGACGATGCCCGTCTACGCGCGCCAGCCCGGGGTGCGGCTGCCGCTCAACATCGAGCCCATCGCACTCGACGTGCCGGTGTTCTGCGGCGGCGCGCAGGTCCGCCCCGGCGATGCCGTCGTCGGCAGCGAGGACGGGGTGCTCGTCGTGCCAGAGTCACGCGTCGGCGACATCCTGCATCAACTCGCGGACGTCGAAATCTGCGAGCGCGAACTGCAGCAGGCGATCGTTTCGCGCGCGTCGCTCGACACCATCGAGGCGATCCTGAAGCGCAAGAAGACGCTGCGCTTGCGTGACCCGGACGGCGCGCCTGTATGAAGTGCGCACCCCGCCTGTTTCGTGGTCGAACGGCGGGGCTCGGGCTGGCTGGCCCGGTGTTCGCCGGCAGGGGTGGTAACTGCGCTTCGGGGGTCTATCTGGTGAAGGAAAGCGGTGGCGCGGGGCGCATGTTCGGCCGTCATCGCGGACCGGGCGCGGAGGTTCCCCTGCGGTAGCGCAAGCCCGGGCGGGGCGCACTGTTCGGCGAGATGGCGCTGGTGACCGCGGATTCCGCGTGAAGATGACCGCTGATTCCGGGCGAACGCGACCAACCGACGGGAAAATGGGGTCAGCGCCGTACTTGGTTGGAACCGCCGACCGACCCACTCTGGTACGCTGAGAGCCTTGTTGGAAGCGGCGCTCTTGTTTTCCGAAGAGGTTTTCGCCAACGCACTTGAGAGAGCGGAAAAATGAACAAACCTCTAATTCAGAGCGCTCAGCAGGCTCCGCGCCCGCTTGACGTCGGCGGGTTCAAGATCACTGTGCTGGCATCCACCGAGCAGACCGCCGGATATGAACTCTTTCGAATCGCCGGACCCGAGGGTACTGGCCCCGGCCCACATCATCACGTCTGGGACGAATCATTTTTCGTGCTCAGTGGCGCCGTGCACTGCGGCGTAGATGGTGCCGAAACGCTTGCCACCACCGGTGCTCTAATTCACGTCCCCGGCGGATGCACGCACTGGTTCAAATTCGCGGAAGGCGGGGGCGAATTCTTCTCGATCACCTCCCGAGGTACGGCGTCAAAAATGTTCCAGGCCTTCGACAAGGGTATCAACTGGGCTGACCCGGATCGGCAGGCGCTGGTGGCCCTTGCAGCCAGTTATGGCCAGACGGTGGTTCCAACGTCGACCTCATGACCGAGGCAGCCCCGTTGGTCAGGAAGACACAGGGCGAACAATGCCGCGTCGGTCTGGTGCGGTTTCGTTGGCGGTAACTTCGTCAACATCGTGCGAGCAGCGCTTACACTCGGGTTGACCTCCATCGTCGATGGAGGGGCGCGTACAGTTGAGGTCCGGGCGCACGGAGCGGCGGCGCTGACCTCGATTTCTAGAGCATTGTTCGATCAGTTGATGCGCGAGCGCCGCTGACGCGCCCCCCCGGGGGGCAGCGAACGCAGTGAGCGTGGGGGTAGTCATCTCAGTCCTCGTCCGCTGCGCGCCGCTTGTGCGCGACCAGTTGCATCAGCCGGCGATCGCGCCACGCGCCGCGCTCGGCGAGCGCATCAGCCGGCAGCAGCGCCCGCCGCTCGGCCTCGAGGCTCGCGATCGACGCGTCGTCCCACTGGCGCGGCAACTGCTGCTGCGCCATCTCGTAGTAAGGGCCCCGGTAGCGGACGCAGTAATCGGCGATCCCGCCCGGGGCATTCAGGTCGATCGTCTCGAACGGTCCCATGAACGACCAGCGCAGGCCGAGGCCGTCGCGCACGCACTTGTCGATATCGTCCGCCGACACGTAGCCGTCGGCATGCAGCCGGAAGGCCTCGGCCAGCAGCGCGCCCTGCAGCCGGTTGATGATGAAGCCCTGGATCTCGCGC
>CALQLA020000024.1 GCA_943331295.2 Bordetella parapertussis
CGCCGCGACGGATTGCCGGCACCGCGATCCCGACGCCCCTCACAGGAGGAGTCCATGGCATTCACCCGCACGCTGTTTCGCGCGCTGCCGCTGGCCGTTGCCGCGATGCTCGCGCCCGCGGCGGCCGGCGCACAGCAGCCGATCGTCATCAAGTTCAGCCACGTCGTCGCCGTCGACACGCCGAAGGGCAAGGGCGCCGAGCAGTTCAAGAAGCTCGCCGAGGAGCGCACCAAGGGGCGGGTGAAGGTCGAGGTCTATCCGAACAGCTCGCTGTTCAAGGACGGCGAGGAGATGGAGTCGCTGCAGCTGGGCTCCGTCCAGCTGCTCGCGCCGTCGCTCGCCAAGTTCGGGCCGCTCGGCGTGCGCGAGTTCGAGGTGTTCGACCTGCCGTACATGTTCGACAACTACGCCGAACTGCACAAGGTGACCGAGGGCCCGGTCGGCGTTTCGCTGTTCAAGAAGCTCGAGTCGAAGGGCATCGTCGGCCTCGCGTACTGGGACAACGGCTTCAAGGTGATGAGCGCCAACAAGCCGGTGAGGAACCCCGAGGACATGCGCGGCCTCAAGATGCGGATCCAGTCGTCGAAGGTGCTGGGCGACCAGATGAAGGCGCTCGGCGCGATCCCGCAGGTGATGGCGTTCTCCGAGGTGTACCAGGCGATGCAGACGGGCGTGGTCGACGGCTCGGAGAACACGCCGTCGAACATGTACACGCAGAAGCACCACGAGGTGCAGAAGTACACGACCGAGACCAACCACGGCTACATCGGCTACGCGGTGATCGCCAACAAGAAGTTCTGGGACGGCCTGCCGGCGGATATCCGGACGATCCTCGAAGGCGCGATGGCCGACGCGACGAAGTACGCCAACGACAGCGCGCAGAAGGAGAACGACGACGCGCTCGACGGCATCCGGAAATCGGGCAAGAGCGAGGTGATCAAGCTGACCGACGCCCAGAAGGCCGCGTGGAAGAAGGCGCTGGTGGGGGTGCACAAGGAAAACGAGGCGCGGGTCGGCAAGGAGACGCTCGAGGCCGTCTACAAGCAGACGGGCTTCAAGCCCTGACCCACGCATGACGCACGCATCCGAATCCCACCCGGACCTCCGCGAGGCGATCCGGGACCTGTGCCGCGAGTTCCCCGACGCCTACTTCCGCGAGATCGACGGCAAGCGCGGCTACCCCGAGGCCTTCGTCGACGCGCTCACGCGCGCCGGCTGGCTCGCGGCGATGATCCCGCAGGAGTACGGTGGCTCCGGCCTCGGCCTCACCGAGGCGTCGATCATCATGGAGGAGATCAACCGCAGCGGCGGCAACTCCGGCGCCTGCCACGGGCAGATGTACAACATGGGCACGCTGCTGCGCCACGGGTCCGACGCGCAGAAGCGCCACTACCTGCCGAAGATCGCCAGCGGCGAGCTGCGGCTGCAGTCGATGGGTGTCACCGAGCCCTCCACCGGCACCGACACGACGAAGATCAAGACCACCGCGGTGAAGCAGGGCGACCGCTACGTCGTCAACGGCCAGAAGGTCTGGATCTCGCGCGTCCAGCATTCCGACCTGATGATCCTGCTCGCGCGCACCACGCCGCTCGCGGAGGTGAAGAAGCGCTCCGAGGGAATGTCGATCTTCATCGTCGACCTGCGCGACGCGATCGGCCACGGGATGACGGTTCGGCCGATCGTCAACATGGTCAACCACGAGACCAACGAGCTCTTCTTCGACAACCTCGAGATCCCTGCGGAGAACCTGATCGGCGAGGAAGGCCGCGGCTTCAAGTACATCCTCGACGGCCTGAACGCCGAGCGCACGCTGATCGCCGCCGAGTGCATCGGCGACGGCTACTGGTTCATCGAGCGCGTCGTTGCCTACGCGAAGGAACGCGTGGTGTTCGGGCGGCCGATCGGCCAGAACCAGGGTGTGCAGTTCCCGATTGCCCGCGCGCACGTCAATGTCGAGGCGGCGAACCTGATGCGGTACAAGGCCTGCGCGCTGTTCGACGCCGGCCTGCCCTGCGGCGCTGAGGCGAACATGGCGAAACTGCTCGCGGCCGACGCGTCGTGGGAGGCCGCCAATGCGTGCCTGCAGTTCCACGGCGGCTTCGGCTTCGCCGCCGAGTACGACATCGAGCGCAAGTTCCGCGAGACGCGCCTCTACCAGGTGGCGCCGATCTCGACCAACCTGATCCTGTCCTACGTGGCCGAGCACGTGCTCGGGCTGCCGCGCTCGTTCTGAACTCCGCGATGAGCAACGACCTCCATCCCTCCGCCACGCTGGCGCGCTTCGCGGCCACGCTCTCGTTCGACGCCATTCCGGCGCCGGTGGTCCGCCGCGCCGAGGACCTGCTGCTCGACTGGGCCGGGTCGACGCTCGCCGGCCGTGGCGCGCGCGCCGTCGAATCGCTCGAACGCTTCGCACGGCGGATGGGGCCGGCCGACGGTCCGTCCGAGGTGCTGATTTCGCGCCGGACGACGAGCCCGCTGTTCGCGGCGATGGTCAACGCCGGCGCGTCGCACTACGCCGAGCAGGATGACGTGCACAACGGCTCGGTGTTCCATCCGGCGGCGGTGGTATTCCCGCCCGCGCTCGCCGTCGCGCAGGCGCTGGGGAGCACGGGCCGCGACCTGCTCACCGCCGCCGTCGCGGGCTACGAGGTTGGCATCCGCGTCGGTGAATTCCTCGGCCGCTCGCACTACAAGGTGTTTCACACGACCGGCACCGCCGGCACGGTCGCGGCGGCCGCGACGGTCGGCCGGTTGCTCGGGCTGTCGCCGGACGTGATGCTGCACGCGTTCGGCTCCGCCGGCACGCAGGCGGCCGGGCTGTGGGAGTTCCTGCGCGACGCCGCCGATTCGAAGCAACTGCATACCGCCAAGGCCGCCGCCGACGGCCTGCTGGCCGCCTACCTGGCCGCCGACGGTTTCACCGGCGCGAAGCGCATCCTCGAAGGCGCGCAGGGGATGGCTGCGGGCATGTCGACGGACGCCGATCCCGCGCGGCTCGTCGACCGCCTCGGCGCGCGCTGGGCGCTGGCCGAGACGTCGTTCAAGTTCCACGCCTCGTGCCGCCATACGCATCCGGTGGCCGATGCGCTGCTGAAGGTCGTGTCCGACCACGATCTCGCGCCGGAGGCGATCCGGCAGGTGACCGCCCACGTGCACCAGGCCGCGATCGACGTGCTGGGCCCGGTGACGGACCCTGCCACCGTGCACCAGGCCAAGTTCTCGATGGGCACGGTGCTGGCGCAGATCGCGACCTACCGTCGCGCCGGGCTGACCGAGTTCGAGCAGCACTTCCGCGACCCCGGCATCGTCGCCTTCCGCGATCGCGTCCGGATGGCGCTCGATCCGGAAGTCGATGCCGCGTATCCGCGGCGATGGATCGGCAAGGTCACCGTGGAAACCGTCGACGGCCGCGTGCTCGAGGGCCGCGTCGACGAGCCGAAGGGCGACCCGGGCAACACGCTGTCGCGCGACGAGCTCGCCGACAAGGCGCAGCGGCTCGCCGCCTTCAGCGGCGCCGCGACCGCGGAGGAAGTGCGCGCGCTGTGCGCCGCCGCCTTCGCGATGGCGGATGCGCCGCAGGTCGGCCGACTGCTGCCGCCGGCCGCCGTGCCGCCAACTGCATCCTGAACGCCGCCCGTGCGGCCGGAGATCGAGATGACCATTTACCGTTGCGTGTCGCCATGACTGAACAAGCCTCCGCCAAGACCCCTTCCGACTTCGACGCGCGCGCCGCGACCTGGGACGACGATCCGGCCAAGCTCGAGCGCGCCCGGGCCGTGGCCGACGCCATCCGTGCCCACGTGCCGTTGTCGCCGTCGATGCGCGCGCTGGAGTACGGCTGCGGCACCGGCGTGCTGAGCTTCCTGCTGCGCCCGCAACTGGGGGAGATCACGCTGGCCGATGTCTCGCAGGGGATGCTCGACGTCGCCGCCGCGAAGATCGCGGCCGCCCGCGACGCGACGATGCGCGCGGCAAAGGTCGATCTCCTCGCCGATCCGCCGGACGGTGCGCGCTACGACGTCATCTACTCGTTGATGACGCTGCACCACATCCCCGACACCGCGGCGATCCTGCGGCGGTTCCGCGAGGTGCTGGACCGTCCCGGTTACCTCTGCATCGCCGACCTCGACACCGAGGACGGCTCGTTCCACGGCGCCGGGTTCGACGGCCACTGCGGCTTCGATCGCACCGCGCTCGGCGCGCTCGCGCGGCAGGCCGGATTCACGACGGTGGAGTTCTCGACCGCGCACGTGATGACGAAGAAACCCGGCGCCGACGCGACCCGTTATCCGATCTTCCTGATGCTCGCCGGCATCGCGTAGCCGGTGGCATCGCGTCGCCGCTCGCCGACGCCGCTGCCTTTGGCCCTCGAGGGGCGCGTCGCCGCCCTTGCGCGCGATCCGGGCGCGCGATCCAAACCTTCGCGGATGGGATAAACTTGCCGGCGAGCATTGCGTTGCAGCGAGCGCCCCCCCGCACTTTCCGGTCTGGACCGGCACCTCTGCCGGCGGCTGGTTCGCGCGCGGACGAGAGGCCAGCAGGCGAGTTGCATGACCGGTTCATCGCGCAAGGACGCGCCGCCGAGCCCCGGGCATCGTCCCGGGGACTTGAGCGGGCACATCGGCAGCATCGGCGTGCTTCGGGGGCTTGGTGGGCCTCGCGGGCACCGGCGGCGGCGGTGCGCTCGGGGGCGCCGCGAGCGCAGCGCCGCCCGCTGCATCCCGTGATCGCTTTACCAGGAGAACACCATGACTCACCGCTTCCACCACGTCCCTGGCCTCGCGCTGCCCTGCGCGGCTGCCGTGGCGTCCGGCTTGGCCGAGGTAGCGGCGTCGCCGGCCCCGGCCCGATAGCGCGGCGACGCCGCCCCGTGTCCATGCGCGCCTTCCCGCTCCTCTTGCTGACGTGGCTGCTCGTCTTCGCGGGTGCTGCCTGCGCCCAGGGCAATTGGGCCGGCACGTGGGACACGAACTGGCGCGGCAGCGGCGGACAAACCGTCATCGAGCAGGATGGCGACAACGTCAGCGGCCGCTACCCCCTCTACGAACTCTCGATCAAGGGCAAGGTCGACGCGGACGGGTCGAAACTGACCGGCAACTGGGACGGCGGCAATCGCTCGGGCACCTTCGTCGCGGTGCTGAGTCGCGACAAGAACACGTTCACCGGTCGCTTCGATACCGGCGAATGGTGGACGGGGGAGCGCACGTCGCACCCGGACGTCGCCCTGCGCATCGGCCTGCGCTCGCCGCGGCAAGCGGTCGTGAGCTTCGTTGTGTCCGGAAACCTTGCGCGAAGCGGCATGGACGACGCCTGGGCCGCGGCGGCCGATGCCGTGGAATTCGATGCGTCGGCAGGCGTCGCGATGTCCCGAACCGGGCAACTCGATGCCGTGCGGAGCCTGTTCGCGCTGGTCGATTTCACCACGTTCCGCTACTGGAACATCCCCGATGCGCCCCCCGGCGCGAATTCGGTCACGTTGCGCCTCGAACAGGGGGGATCGGACGCGGCATTGTCGCTGACGCTGCACCAGGACGCCGCGGGCGACTGGCGCATCGTGCTTCCCGCCCCGGCCGAGTTGCGCGCCGCGCGCGCGGCACTGCTCGCCGTCCACGGCGGCAAGCGCCCGGCCTCCGACGCCCACCTGCGGCTGCAGAATCCGCGCGATGCGATGCGCACGTTCCTCGAAGGGATGGCGGACTGGGAGGGGCCGGGACGCGCGCTCGCGCTCTCCACGCTGAACCTTCGCTCTTTTCCGGAGATTCTGCGCGAGTCGACCGGCGAAATTTCCGCGCAATACCTGCGCCGCGTGCTCAACCACATCGGACTGGTGGGGCTGCAGTCGATTCCCAACGACGGCACCAGCCGCGAACCCTACGTCCATTTCGTCCATGGCGTGGGCCGTATCATCATCGGTCCCTCCGGAGCCGCGCCGGATGCGCCGTGGCAGTTCACTCCCGAAACGATTGCCGCCGTCCGCGATCTCTATGTCGCGACGGAGAGGCTCCCGCCGCCGCTGGCCGCGCCGCCGGGCCTCATCCCGCACAGCGATTACTTCGCGCTTCGCGAAATCGTCGCCCGGACCGCTCCGGCGCTGCTCACGCGCCTGAGGCAGATGGAAATCTGGCAGGCGCTCGCCGGGCTTTCGACCCTGATCATCGCCCTTACCGTAGGGCGGTTCGCCTGCTGGCTGCTGTCCCGCGGGCTGCGCCGCCTGGTGCCCACGCAGGTGGAGTCGCGCTGGTTCCGCTGGTCGCTGGCATTGTTGATCGCCATCGCGCTCATGAGTCCAATCCCGGTCATCCTGGGCCTTCCCGGGGGCGTTCGCGAGCACACGGTGCCTTTCTGGGGCGTGCTGGCGTGCCTGGCTGCGGGCGTTGTCGCGTGGCACCTGCTGCACCTGCTCGGCGTGGTGCTTGCCGCGATGGCGGCGCGCACCCAGACGCAGACGGACGACATCCTGTTCACCCTGCTCCTGGCCACCGCCCGCCTCGGCATCATCATGGCGGTCGCGCTCGGCTTGGCGTACTTCCTGTCGATCCCCACCACCAACATCCTCGCCGGACTGGGCATCGGCGGCCTCGCCCTGGCCTTCGCGTCGCGCGAGACGCTTTCCAACGTGTTCGGCGCCGGCATTCTCGTGACGGACCGGCCGTTTCGGCGGGGCGACTGGATCGTTGCGGGCAACATCGAGGGCGCAGTCGAGGAGGTTGGCATCCGCTCGACGCGCATCCGCACGGCGCAGGACAGCGTGGTGGTGGTGCCCAACGGCAAGCTGGTCGATTCGACCATCGACAATCTGGGAACCCGCCGGTACCGCCTCGTCACCTTGAAGGTCGTGGTGACGGCAGGCGGCACGCCGGAGCGGCTGGACGCGTTCGTGGCGGCGGTGCGCCAGCGGATCGCCGGCGATGCGGCGTACATTGCGAACCGCACCGATGTCGGCGTGAGCGAGGTCGAAAGAGGTGGAGTCGAGGTGAGCATCAACAGTTATATATCCGTCACCACCGGCCACTCCGAAAACGAAGCCCGGCACGAACTGCTGCTTGATTTGGTGCGGCTCGCCGGGGAGTCGGGACTGACGCTCGGATCGGGAATCGCGTCCTCGGCGTGATGCCGCGTCGAGCCGGGCACGGCAGTGGCCGGGCCCCATCCTGAAACCTGGCAGCAGCGATCGCGAAATCGGGAGGCGATAGCCGCGGGGGGCGGTTGGAGATGATCGCGGCACAACCGCCATGCCGAGCTGATCCGACGCCTGTCAATCGCCCCAAGCTCGGACGGGCGCACGCGCCGTCCGGAAGCGCCAGGCTGATCAATGCGGCTTGACCGCCGCATCGTGCTCGGCCCCGCCGGGATCGTCTCGATCTACGCGGTGTCCGCCGTGCTCTGGATCGTGGTCACCGGCGTGCTGCTCGTCGCCGATGATCCGGTGATCCAGCGCATCATCGAGTCGGCGAAGGGCTTCGCCTTGATCGCGGGGACCAGCGTCCTGCTGTACCTTCTGCTCACTGCGCGAAGCCGGACGCCGTTGGGCACGCCCACGGTCGAGGGCTTGCCGTCGGCCCCGGGCGCCACCGGCCTGATGCCGATCGCGAAGCGGGCGCTGCCGGTGGTCGTGCTGCTCGGGCTCGCGGTGCCCGTCGTCGCGCTGTCGGTCTATTACGCGAACGCGCGGCAGAGCGGGAAGGGCCCGTTGCAGCTGGCCTGCGCCGGCGCGGCGGCCAGCATCGGAACGGCCGCGGCCAGGACCGCCGGCCAGCGCGGTGGCCCGCGTTGCGGACACAGCGCCGGAATGTCGTCAGCCATGCTGGGCACCCCTCCCGGTTTTCTTGCCGGCGCCACCGGCGCCGGTCAGACGATACCCCGTTCCGCGTACGGCCGGTTTTCCACGACGCGCCCGTAGCCGAGGCGCGACAGGTCGATCGACCGGTCCTCGCCGTGGATGATCCGCTCGGCGATCGCGCGTCCCGCCGCCGGTGCGTGCATCATGCCGTGCCCGGAAAAGCCCGCGCAGACGTGGAAGTTTTCGCGCGTGCCCGGCCAGTTCCCGATGATCGGGTTGCCGTCCAGCTCGCACTGCTCGTAGAGGCCCGACCACGTGCGGTGGCACTTCGCCGCCTCGAACGCCGGAAAGCGATGGGCGACCGCGGGCCACGTGACGCGTTCGAAATAGCCGTCGTCGACGTCGAAGTTGAACCCGCGCTGCTCGGCGGGCTCTCCTGCTTCCTGCGCGAGGTGTATCTCGCGACGCACACGATCGTCATCGACCCGGACCGGTACGGCCGGGCCGCAGGCCTTCCGCGCGCGTCGCGCTGACGCGGGCGGAACCTGCGGCGGGCAAGCCCTGGGAGTCAGGGCCCGGCGGGGCCGTTCCACGGCACCACCACGCGGTCGTCGCCGCCGCCCTTCACGCTGGCCATCGTCGCGAGCTGCTGGCGCGCCGAGGTGAGCCCGCGCACGTTGGCGTCGAGGAACGTCAGCGACCACGTGAAGATGTCGTCGGTCGACGCCTCGTCGAAGCCGTGCCGGACGCCCTGCAGCGAGACCAGCTCGCGGTTGCCCTTCAGCTGCCGGATTCCCTGCTCGGTCATCGCGAGCGGCGCGGTCGTGTCGGAGGTGCCGCTGATCGCGAGATAGGGCAGCGTCACGTTGTCGAGCCCGTGCTGGTCGCGGCCGAACGCCGGCAGCAGCGGCTCGCCGAAATACGGCACGTAGCCGACGGCGGCCTTCAGCCGCGGCTCGACCGGCAGCGTCGTCCAGGCGAGGCCCGCCGACGTCGTCAGCCCGGCGCCGCCTAGCAGCATCAGTGATTCGCCGCCCATGCTGCCGCCGAAACCGCCGACCTGCGCCGGATCGAGATGGTCGCGCCATTGCGGGTGCGCGAGCATCAGGTCGAGCGACGCCGACAGCGAGCGCGGCCGCAGCGTCTGCAGCGCGACGAAATCGCGCAGGTTCGACAGGATCTTGATCGCGTCGGAGATGTCCTCGACACGCAGGTCGCTGAAGCGCGGATCGCCGTGGAACGGCGCCACCACCACGTAGCCGTGGCTCGCGAACCACGAGATCGCGGTCAGGTAGTCGCCGGACAGCGGGCTGCCGCCGTAGCCGTGCGAGAACAGGAGGACGGGGTAGCGGGCCGCGGCATCCGGCAGGATCGGCGCGTCGGCACCGGTCTGCATCCGCGGGACCACCCGTCCCGTCGGCAACGCGTAGTCGGGGCGCGCGTTGGTCGTGGTCGTCGGGTAGCAGGTCAGCACGGTGAAAGCGACGTCCTTGCCGGCGAACCGGCCATAGAGGCTGCCGTCGTCAGAGGTCGTGACGGTCGCCGCGAGCGCGTCGGCCGGGTCGGCGATCAGTGCCGATGCATAGCGGGCCGACGGGCCGCCGCCGGGCAGGCCTTCCCAGTAGTCCTGCGCGTTCTCGCCGGGGGCCATCCGCGTGAAGTCCTGCGCGACGTTGCTGCACGCCACCGGATAGGGCCCCGGCAGGGCCGCCGGCGCCACGATTCCCGTCGGGATCACGGTGCCCGGCGGGTTTTCGCTGCCGCCGCCGCCGCAGCCGGCGACAGCCGCCACCAGTCCTGCCAGTGCTGCCACCTTCGCTCCGCGCATCAATGCTTTCATTCCACTGTCTCCTCGATGCCGGCCGGTCAGGGCCGCCGACGGCGCCGTGTCGCGCGCCCATTGGCGTCGCGATGTCGAAGGACATCGCCCGCAGCACTCGCCCGATGTATAGCGCGCCCGCGGCCGCAGGTTGGTGCGCTGCCACACAGAGCGCGCGGGCCCTAGGTAGTTTTGCGGATTTCCGGCGCGCCCCGCGGTTGCTATCGTCGGCTCCAAAGGTGACGCGGCGCCCCGGTCGATAGCCTGTCGCAGCAACGACCGCCGCGCGTGTTTCAGCCGGCATTGCAGTCAGCCGGCAGGCGGCGACATGGCGCCCGGTTTGCGTCGTTGATGGAGCCAAGGAGGGGTCGATCATGCCGGAAGGTGGCGGTTCGGGCCGTACTGCGGGGATGCCGGCGGCTGCGCAGCTGATGCACATCCTCGGGCTGCTGGTCGATGGCACGGCGGCGCTCGTAGGACTCAAGGACCTGCGCGGCCATTACGTCTTCGGCAACGGCGAGCTCGAGGCGCTGTTCGGGGCGCAGGGGGGAAGCCTCTTCGGCGCAACCGATCGCGACCTGATGTCTGCCACCGACGCGGCCGTCCTCGAGGCGCGGGATCGCGCCGTCGCGGTGTCCGGACAGCCGACGCAGGCGATCGACGAGTTCAGCGCAGGCAAGGCGCGGCTGGCCTACGCCACGGTGCGATTTCCGTGCCGCGACGAGGGAGGGGTCGTCATCGGCACCGGTTTCGTCGCGATCGACATCAGCCAGCGGGTGCGTGCGGCTCCCGACACGAAAGCGCGACTCGACCGCGCGCAGCGGACGATCGCAACGCTCGAGCACGCCGTCGATGAGATGCGGCTGCGCACCGCGACCGACCTGTTGACCGGTGCGCTCACCCGCGAACGGATGGAGGATGCCGTGCAGCGGGAGGTCCGCCGCCGGGAGCGCTACGGGCATCCCGCGTCGCTGGTCTTCATCGACCTCGACCGCTTCAAGGCGGTCAACGACGTCCACGGCCACCTGGCGGGCGACCGCGTGCTGCGCGAATTCTGCGCCATGGCGCAGGCCACGATGCGCGCGACCGAGCTTCTCGGGCGCTGGGGCGGCGAGGAATTCATCGTCCTGCTGCCGAACAGCGGGCTCACGAGCGCCCGCCTTCTGGCGGAGCGGATTCGCGGGGCGCTGGCGGAACATCGCTTCCCTGGCGTGGGGCAGGTGACCGCGAGCTTCGGCATCGCCGAGCTCCGGCCGGGCGAATCGGTCGCCGACTGGATCGCCCGCGCCGATGCCGGGATGTACCGGGCGAAGGCCGCCGGGCGTAATTGCGTGGCGGCGAACCTCCCGGCCGAGGCCGACCGGAGCGGCCGCGACCCCGTGGACTGCCAGGTCGTCCGGCTCGTCTGGAACGACCTGTACGGGTCCGGCGACCCGTGCATCGATGCGCAGCACCGCGGGCTGTTCGACGACGCCAACACGGTGCTCGCGGCGACGGTCGGCGGGTTGCCCGCGGACGAGATCGCCGTACTGGTGGATGACTTCATCGCCCGGATCGCGACGCATTTTCGCGACGAGGAGGCGATCTTCCGGGCGGCGGGCTACCAGGATGCCGACGGCCACGCGCGGCTCCACGTGACCTTGCTCGAACGCGCGATGCACCTGTCGCATCGGCATGCCGAAGGCCGCCTCGCCGCCGGCGAGCTGTTCGAGTTCCTCATGCACACGATCGTCGCCCGCCACATCTGTCACGAAGACAGGAAGTTCTTCCCCTGTCTCCGGAAGCCAGACCGCGCCGCCCCCTGACGCAGGTCAAGCACCCGGTGGTCCGACGGGCACACGCGCTGTCCGGTAGCGCTAGACTGGCAAATGCGCCTTGATCGCCGAGTCCTGCTGGGTCCCGCCGGGATCGTCTCGATCTACGCGGTGTCCGGCGTGCTGTGGATCCTGGTCACCAGCGTGCTGCTCGTCGCCGATGATCCGGTGATCCAGGGCATCGTCGAGTAGGCGAAGGGCTTCGCCTTCATCGCTGCGACGAGCGTCCTGCTATACCTGCTCCTCGCCGCGCGGAGCCGGACCCCGATGGACATGCCCACGATCGAGGGCTTGCCGTCGGCCCCGGGCGCCACCGGCCTGATGCCGATCGCGAAGCGGGTGCTGCCGGTGGTCGTGCTGCTCGGGCTCGCGGTGCCCGTCGTCGCGATGTCGGTCTATTACGCGAACGCGCGGCAGGCGACGCTGGAGACGCTGGCCAGCCTCGAGACGGTCGCCGCGCTCAAGGCGGCCCAGATCGAGAGCTGGCTGGCCGAGCGGCGCGGCGACGCGTCCACGCTGCAGGGCAGCCAGTCGTTCGCCGACCAAGTCGCTAGATTGGTGCCCGCGCCGGGCGGCAGCAACGCGAGTGCCGTCCTCGAACGCCTCGCGCCGCTCGAGCGGGCGTTCGCGTACAACGCCGTGTCGATCTATTCTCCGGACGGCGACTTGCTGCTTGCGAAAAATCGGGATGTCGCGGGATCGGAGCGGTTCCCCATATCGCCCGAGGAGCGCGCCGGCACCGCCGGCGTGCGCATGCGCGAGATCCGGCGCGATCCGGCGGGGCAGATGCACCTGGAGTTCGTGGTGCCGGTGACCGCATCGGGCACGGGGAACGGGCCGCCGGTCGCGTTCGCGGTGCTGGACATCGATCCGGAACGGTTCCTCTTTCCGGCAATCCGGCGCTGGCCGGGCAAGAGCCGCAGCGGCGAGACGCTGATCGTGCGGCGCGACGGCGACGACGTGCTGTTCGTCAACGATCTCCGGCATCGGCCCGGTCCCGCGCTTTCGCTGCGGCTTCCGGCGAGCCGGACGGACGTTGCCGCGGTCGTCGCGGTGCGCGAGCGGAGCGCCGGCATGGTCGAGGGCGTCGACTACCGCGACGTGCCGGTAATGGCGGCCTACCGGCCCGTGGCGGGGACCAACTGGCAGATCGTCGCCAAGATCGATCGCGACGAAGCGCTGGCCGGGGCGAGGACGCTCGCGCTGTGGGGCGGGATTGCGGCCTTCTTCGCCGCAGTGCTGCTCTCGGCCGGGCTCCTGCTGCTGCTTCGGCAGCAGCGGGTGGCCGACCGCCTCGCGACCAAGGTCGAGGCCAACCGGCTCGTCCGGCACTTCTACCAGATGCCGTTCGTCGGCATGGCGATCGCGTCGCCGGACGACAGGCGCTGGCTGCAGTTCAACCAGCACCTGTGCGAAATCCTTGGTTACTCCGCGGACGAGTTGTCCCGGATGACCTGGGACGAAATCACCCACAGCGACGACCGGCAGAAGGATCTCGGGGAACTCGATCGGGTGACACGCGGCGAGTCCGAAGGCTACGCGCTGGAAAAGCGCTTCCTGCGCAAGGACGGAGGCATCGTCCACGTCGCGCTCGACGTGAAATGCGTGCGCCAGCGCGACGGCCAGGTCAAGTACCTGGTCGCCACGCTGCAGGACATCACCGGCCGCAAGGCAATCGAGGCGCTCGCGCAACGGCAGCGCCGGCTGTACGTCGGCCTGAGCGAGTGCAACGCCGCGATCGGGAGCTGCGGCAGCGCCGACGAGCTGTACCACCGGGTCTGCGATTCCGCCGTCGAGGCGGCGGGGCTCGGCCGCGCCGAGGTCGGCATTGCCGATGCCTCCGGAGCCGTGCAGCCGGTCGCGTCATCAGGCACGGGCAGGGGCTATCTGGACGGCATTCGGATCGTCGTGGACGCCGACGACCCCGGGGGGCGCGGCCCCGCGGGCACCGCGATCCGCGAGAACCGCCCGTACTGGTGCGCGGACATGCAGACCGAGACCGCGACCGCGCCGTGGCACGAGCGGGCCCGGCGCTATGGTTGGGGCGCCTCGGCGTCGCTGCCGATCCGGCTGGGGGGGCGCGCGATCGGCGCCCTCACGCTCTACGCGCACGATCTCAACGGGTTCGATGACGACGCGAAGCGGCTGCTCATGGATCTCGCCGACGGCATCGGCATCGCGCTCGACAAGTTCGAAGCCGATGCGCAGCGCCGCGCCGCGGAGGCGCGTCTCAGCGAACGCGAGCGGATGTACCGGTCGCTGTTCGAGAATTCGCTCGACGGCATCGTGCTGGCGGTGCCGAACGGACGGGCCCTTGCCGCGAACCCTGCCGCCTGCGCGATGCTCGGCTGGGCCGAGGACGAACTGGTCGCCGTCGATCGCGATGCCATCGTCGACCCGACCGACCCGCGCGCGGCGGCAGCGCTGGAGGAGCGCACCCGGACAGGCCGGTTCCACGGGGAGCTCACGTTGGCCCGCAAGGACGGCACCAGGTTCCCGGCCGTCGTCTCGTCCGCGCTGTTCGAGGAGAGCAGAGGAAACTTCCGAACCAGCAACATCATCCACGACCAGACCGCGCGGAAGGAGGCGGAGGCGTCGCTGCGCCGGCTGTCGCTCGTCGTCGAGCAGGCGCCCGACAGCATCATCATCACCGACCTCGATGCGAACATCGAGTACGTGAACGAGGCCTTTGTCCGGAACTCTGGCTACAGCCGCGAGGAAGTGCTCGGGCAGAATCCGCGCATGCTGCGCGCCGGCCGGACGCCGGCGGCGGAATACCTCGCGATGTGGGAGACGCTGACCCAGGGAAGGACGTGGAAGGGTGCATTCCACAACAGGCGCAAGGACGGCACCGAATTCGTCGAATCGTCGATCATCACGCCGATCCAGCAGCCGGACGGGCGCTACACGCACTATGTCGCGATCAAGGAGGACATCACCGAGAAGATGCGCCTCGCCGAGGAGCTTGGCCGGCACCGCCACCACCTGGAAGAACTGGTCGATGTGCGCACGGCCGAGCTGGCGGTGGCCAAGGCACAGGCGGAAGCGGCGAACCAGGCGAAGAGCGTGTTCCTCGCCAACATGAGCCACGAGATCCGCACGCCGATGAATGCGATCCTCGGTTTCGCCAGCCTCCTGCGCCGCACCGGGGCGACGCACGACCAGGCCGCGCGGCTCGACAAGATCACCGCCGCCGGCGGCCACCTGCTGGCCATCATCAACGACATCCTCGACCTCTCCAAGATCGAGGCGAGCAAGCTGACGCTGGAAGTGACCGACTTCCCGCGCTCCGCGATCCTCGACGAGGTGTTCGCGCAGATCCTGCAGCAGGCGCAGGACAAGGGGTTGGCAGTGGAGGTGGATTACGCGGACGTGCCGGCGTGGCTGCGCGGCGATCCGACGCGGCTGCGCCAGGCGCTGCTCAACTACGCGGGCAACGCAGTCAAGTTCACCGAGCGCGGCGCCATCTCGCTGCGCGCGTGGCTGGTCGAGGAGCATGGCGACGAAGTGGTGATTCGCTTCGAGGTCCGCGACACCGGCATCGGCATCGCGCCGGACAAGCTGTCCAACCTGTTCCAGACGTTCCAGCAGGCGGACGACGCGACGACGCGGAAATACGGCGGCACCGGCCTGGGCCTCGCCATCACCCATCGCCTCGCGCTGCTGATGGGCGGCGATGCAGGCGTGACGAGCGAGCCCGGCGCCGGCAGCACGTTCTGGTTCACCGCGCGGCTTGCGCGCGCCCGAGCGGGTCCCGACGCGCAGTCCGCACCGGCCGACGACAACGAGTCCGTGCTGCGCCGGCTGCATGGCGACGCGCGACTGCTGCTCGCGGAGGACGACCCGATCAACCAGGAGGTGGCGCTCGCGCTGCTCGCCGAAGCCGGCCTTCATGCGGACCTGGCGAAGGACGGCCGGGAGGCGCTCGCCATGGCAGCCGCGAACGACTACGACGTCATCCTGATGGACATGCAGATGCCGGAGATGGACGGCATCGACGCGACGCGCGCGATCCGCCGCCTGCCGGAGCGGTCGGCCACGCCGATCATCGCGATGACCGCCAACGCGTTCAGCGGGGACCGGAAGCTCTGCATCGATGCCGGGATGAACGACTTCCTCGGCAAGCCGGTGACGCCCGAGGTGCTCTACGCAACCCTGCGCCAGTGGCTCACCCGCAGCTGAGCGCGGCGGACTTCCCGCGGCCGTTCCGGTACCATCTCGCCCGGTCCGGGGTGATCCCCGGCGTCAGGAATCGAGTCGAGGTCGCATGAATCCGCAATCCATAGTCGTGCAGAAGGCGCCGGGCCGGCCGGAGCAGCTGATACTGCTGTTCCACGGCGTGGGCGGGCATCCTGAGGGACTCGTGCCGTTGGGGCAGCAGCTCGCCGCGGCGTTTCCGCGCAGCACCGTCGCGAGCATCGCTGCGCCGAACCCGTCCGGCGGGGGCGGGGAGTGGTTTTCGGTCGGCGGGATCAACGAGGGGAATCGGGTTGCCCGCGTGGCGGCGGCGATGCCGGGGTTCGTCGCGGAAATCCGCGCGTGGCAGCAGGCGGCGGACGTCACCGCCACCGTCACGGCGCTGGTCGGCTTCTCGCAGGGCGCGATCATGGCGCTCGAGGCGGCGGTGGTCGCGGCACCGCTCGCCGGTCGCGTGATCGCCTTTGCCGGCCGCTTCGCGCAGCTGCCGGAGCGCGCGCCCGCGGAAACCACGTTCCACCTGTTGCACGGCAAGGAGGACCCGGTCATTCCCTACCGGCACGCCGTCGAAGGCGCGCAATGCCTGATCGACCGCGGCGGGGACGTGACCGCCGACGTCGTGCCGTTTGCCGGCCACGAGATCAATGCCGAACTGGTCGAACTGATGCTGAACCGGCTTTCCAGCCATGTCCCGAAGCGGATCTGGAACGAGGCGCTTGCTGCCGGCGGGGAACTGCCGGGCGCCGCCTAGGCGCGGCCACCGGGTCAGTCGAGCCCGTACATCTTCGCGCGGTCGAGTTTCGCGGTCCACGGCAGCCCGGCGTTGCGCCAGCCGTTGACGAGCCGCTGGCCCTTCGCCCGCCGGGCAGACGAAGGCGTCACCCTCGGCGCGGGCAACGGGCAACCAGACGATGGCGAACAGCGCGGCGACGAATGCGGCGAAAAACGGGCGGGCGATCATGGCAACCCCCTTTCAAGCTGGGCTTGCCTTCAATGTAGGCCGGCGCCGCCGGTGCCGGCTACGGCAGCGGGGCGTCGGAGTCGGGCAACGGGTAGGCGTCGGCCACGTAGGCCGGACCCTTCATCACCAGCACGATGAAGGCCCCGATCCCGACCGTGAGCAGCGCGGACCACAGCAGCACGACGGCGCAGATGCCGTAGATGTCCACGGTCGCGATGCGGGCGAGGAGGTCCGCTTCGGCGTCGTGCGACGCGTACAGGCGGACCGCGAGCGACGGGAGCGCGGCCAGCAGCGTGCCGATCACCAGCGCGGCGGGGAGGCGCCGCAGCACGGTGCGTTCGGCGCCGGCCGGCGATTTCACGAATCCAGGGAGCTTGTTGAAGGCGTTCATCGGCGGCGACGGCGTCGATCGAGCATAATCCGTTGATGATACCTCCACTCGATGCCACCCGCCTTCACCGGCAATCCCCTTCGCTGCGCTGGCTGCTCTTTGCCTGCCTGCTGGCGCTGTCGGCGTGCGCCACCGCGCCGCCCGGCAACGTCACCGTCGTCACCCCGTTCGACGCGGCGCGCTTCACCGGCAAGTGGTACGAAATCGCGCGCCTCGACCACGGGTTCGAGCGCGGCCTGTCCGACGTCAGCGCCCGCTACCGGCTCCAGGACGACGGCAGCCTCGAAGTGATCAACCGCGGCTACGACGCGAAGCGCGAGGCATGGCGCGAAGCCGCCGGTCGCGCGGTGTTCACGGGCGACGCGAACCGCGGCTCGTTGAAGGTGTCGTTCTTCGGGCCTTTCTACGGCGGGTATCACGTGATCGCGCTCGATCCGCAATACCGGTGGGCGATGGTGATCGGCCCCGATCCCGGCTACCTGTGGATTCTCGCCCGCGACCGGCAGCTGCCGGCGGACGTGTTCGATCGGCTGGTGGGTGAGGCGCGGGCGCTCGGCGTGGACACGGGGCAGCTGATCCGCGTCGGCCAGTCGCGCGACGACGGCTAGGATGGCTGCCTCCGTGCGCCTCAATCCCGCGAAGCTGCTGCTGAGCAAGTGGACCGCTGCCGCGCCGCGCGACCGGGAGAAGCACTTCATCGTCACCCGGGTGGTTGTACCCGATTCGCCCGAGGCGCCGATCGAGTTCGTGGAACTCGAAGCGGTGCATTCGCGCCGGAGCCAGACGCTGCGCTGGCGCGAGCTGACCGACGGCAGTCGCTGGCTGCAGGGGTGGCGCTGACGCCGCCCTGCGGTGTCGATGGCGCAGGCGACGGCGGGCGCGGCGGCACGCCGGGCGTCCGGCGCGTTCTGCGCTATGCCCGGACGGCGGCAAGCGCCTGCGTGGCCACCACCTTCATCATCCGGATGTCCGCCATGATGGTGACGAAGCGAAAGCCCTGCGCCACGCGGCGCCTGGCGTCGTCGATGCTGACGGCATGGATGCCGGCGACCTTGCCCGCCTCCTGCGCGATCTTCAGGATCGCCGCGATGCCTGCTTCCGTCGGCGCTCCGAGGTCCGGCGATTCCGGCGAATAGCCGAGCGTGATGTTGAGGTCCGCCGGACCGACGAAGCAGCCGTCCACGCCGTCGACGCCGAGGATTTCGCGCGCGTTGCGCAGTGCCTCGACCGACTCCAGCATCACCAGCGTGAGGAGCTCGTCGGCGGCCTTCGAGAAATAGTCGGCGCCGCCGTAGATTGCGCCGCGCACCGGGCCCCAGCTCCGCGCGCCTTTCGGCGCGTAGCGGACGCTGGCCGCCACCGCTTCGGCTTCGGCCCGGGTGTTGACCATCGGCACGATGATGCCGAACGCGCCCAGGTCGAGGACGCGCTGGATGTACATCGGGATGTTGGCCGGGACGCGCACGACGGGCGTGGCGGGCGTCGACGAGAGCGCTTGCAGCATCGTCGACACGCTGTGGAGACTGTTCTCCCCGTGCTGCAGGTCAACGACGATGAAGTCGTAGCCGCAGTGGCCGAGGAACTCCGCAACGAGCGGGCTCGCCGCGTTGACCATCGTGCCGAGCGCGGACTTGCCTTCGCCCAGGCGCTGCTTGCTGAGATTGCGTCGCACGCGTTTTCCCCTCTTGTCGGCAGCCGTCGGCTGCGGTCGCTTCAGTCGATTTTCAGGTTGGTGTCGCGGGCGAGCTTCTGCCAGCGCACCACCTCGCTCTTCAGCATCGCGGCAAACTCGTCGGGCGAGTTGACCGTGAGGTCGCCGCCGATGCTCGCGAGCTTCTCCCGCACTTCGGCCGACGCCATCGTCCGGCGCAACTCGGCATTCAGCCGGTCGATGACGGGGCGCGGGGTGCCCGCGGGCGCCGCGAGGCCGTACCACGTCAGGAACTGGTATCCCGGCAGCGCGTTCTCGCTGACCGTCGGCACGTCGGGCAGCGCGGCCAGCCGGTTCGGGCCGGTGACCGCGATCGCCTTCAGCTTGCCGGTCTTCAGGTGGCCCTCGACGGGGCCGATCGACGTGAACAGCAGCTGCACGCGATCGGCGAGCAGGTCGGTGATGGCCGGCCCGTTGCCCTTGTACGGCACGTGCGTGAGGTCGATGCCCGCCGCGTACGCGAACGCGACGCCGGAGATGTGGTTGCTCGCGCCGTTGCCGCCCGAGGCGAAGTTGACCTGGCCGGGCTTCGCCTTCGCCAGCGCGATCAGCTCCTTCGCATCCTTGGCCGGCAGGCCCGGAGAAGCGACGACCACGTGGGGATAGTTGATGAAGAGGCCCACCGCCGCGAAGTCCTTCAACGGATCGTACGGGGGCTTGCTCTGCAGGCCCGGGACGAGCGTGAAATCGGACGGGGCGAGCAGGATCGTGTAGCCGTCGGGCGCCGCCTGCTGCACCGCCTGCGTGCCGATCAGGCCGGCGGCGCCGGGCTTGTTGTCGATGACGATCGGCTGGCCCAGGTATTCGGCCATCTTGGCGGCCACCACGCGACCGACGAAATCCGACGTCCCGCCCGGCGGGAACGCGATCACCATGCGGATCGGCTTGTTCGGATAGGGCTGCGCCTGCGCGCCGCCGGCGCCAATCGCCAGGGCCAGGCCGGCTCCCAGCAGGAGGGTGGAGAGGATCTTCATCGGTGCTTCTCCTGGAGGGATCGAAATCCGGTGCGCAGTCCCGGGCGACCGCGCCGCAGGCCGGCGGGCGCGCGGTGTTGGCGCTGTGTTTCGACGGTGAGCCCGACTCTACGGCATCTTTGATCAAATTTCAACACCGTGGTAAAGTCCGCCAACCCGCCGCGGCAATGCCGGCACCCGCGCGGCACATTTCGCCGCGGCATGCACGCCGCCCGTCCACCTCGAGGCTCGTCCATCATGGCCACCCGTCCCGACGTGCTCCTCATCGGCCCGCTGATCCCGCACGCGATGGCGCAGCTGGAAGCCGCTTACGTGGTCCACCGCTACGATCTCGCGCCGTCGCGCGACGCGCTGGTCGCCGAACTGGCGCCGCGCCTTTCCGCCATCGCCACGCGCGGCGACTATCCGCTGCCGGGCGCGCTGCTGCGGCAGTTGCCGGGCGTGAAGCTGGTCGCGTCGTCGGGCGTCGGCTACGACGGCGTCGACATCGCGGCGGCGCGCGCGCTGGGCATTGCCGTCACGAACTCCGCCGGCGGCGCCTCGGAGTGCGTCGCCGACACCACGCTCGCGCTGATCCTCGCCACCGTGCGCCGGACCGTGTGCAACGACCGCTACGTCCGTGCCGGCGGCTGGCTCAGGGCGCCGGCGCCGCTGACCGACAAGGTATGGGGCGAGCGCCTCGGCATCATCGGGCTGGGCAGCATCGGCCGCGCGATCGCGCGGCGCGCGGAAGGCTTCCGGATGGACATCGCGTACCACGGCCGCCGCCCGCAGCCGGACGTCGCGTACCGCTACTACGCGAGCCCCGTCGAGCTCGCGCGCGACGTGAAGATCCTCGTCGTCGCGATTCCCGGCGGCAGCGCCACGCGGGGATTCGTGAGCCGCGAGGTGATCGACGCGCTCGGCCCCGGCGGCTACCTCGTCAACATCTCGCGCGGCTCCAACGTCGACGAACCGTACCTCGTCGACGCGCTGGTCAACGGGCGCCTGGCCGGCGCCGGGCTCGACGTCTTCGCCCGCGAGCCGCACGTACCCGAGGCGCTCTTCGCGCTGGACAACGTGGTGCTGCAGCCGCACGTGGGCAGCGGCAGCCAGGCCACGCGCGACGCGCTGGGGCAGTTCGTGGTCGACAACCTCGCCGCGTTCTTCGCGGGCAGGCCGCTGCTGACGCCGGTGTAGCGCCTAGTCCGGCAGCAGCGACAGCAGTTCGTCGCGGGCCCCTTCGCAATGCCGGCGGGCGATCTCGCCGGCGCGCTTCCCGTCCTTGCGCGCGATCGCCCGCAGCAGCGCGCGGTGCTCGGCGATCACGGCGTCGGTGCGCTTGGGGCCGAAGCCGAAGCGCACGCGGAGTGCCTGGATCAGCAGGCGCCCGCGCGAGAGCATCCGCACGGCTTCCGGATTGTCGGCGACCCGATTGATCGCGTCGTGCAGACGCAGGTTCGCGCTGACGATCGCGAGCGGCTCCCCGCGCCGCGCCGCCGCCTCGTAGTCGAGCGCGAGCGCTTCGAGCTCGGCCAGCGCGGCCCGGTCGATGCGCTGCGCGCATTTCTCGGTGAGCATCACCTCGATCGCGGCGCGCAGCTCCAGCATGTTGCGCACGAAGCGGGCATCCACCGCGCGGATCACCGCGCCGCGATGCGGATAGAGGTCGAGCACGCCCTCGGCCTCGAGCTCCTGCAGCGCCACCCGCACCGGCATGTGGCTGACCGCGCACAGTTCGGCGATGTCGTCGATCTTCATCCGCGCGCCGGGCTTGAATTCCCCCAGCAGGATGCGCCGGCGCAGGTCGGCGGCGACCTGCATCGCGGAGGTGGCCGAGGGGCCCGGCGGCTGCACCTTCCCGGGGCGGGTCTCGCCGGCTTTCATCGCGTGCGACGCCATCAATGGAGCCTCGAACCCGGATGCCAAAGGCTGACTATAGGTCATATTTGATCAAAATTGCAAACTGCTGCGACGCTGCGCACGCATCGCCGACATCGGCATCGACGGGATCGATCCCGGGGACCGCTCGGGTCTGGAATCGCGGCTGCGTCCTGGCACTGACCGATCGAATGGACGGGCTCGATCGATGCCGCGGCTTTCGTAGCGCCAAGGTGGCAGAAAGGTCCACGCACAGATACGGATCCAAGCATCGACACTGCCCGGCGCCGGATGCTCGCGCAGGCTGGCGTGCCGGTCAGGTCAGGCAGGCGACGGCGCGGGCATCGATCGCCGCGCGTCGCCTGGCGTTCACACTCGGCGCCGCCGGTACAAGACGCCGATGAGCGAAACCAGCAGTCCAAGCAGCGCCAGGGGCCAGCCGGTGACAGCGGGCACCGTCAACACCGGTACGCTGATCGACGCGGCGATGGATGGGGGGCCCGTACCCACGGCGTTGGTCGCGGTGACATCACGGACGAAGAAGTTCGCCTCATTCCCCGCAACATCCCACGTCTGCGCCGTGAACCCGCCGGCAGCGGTCTGCTCCAGGCGCCATGCCGGCGTGTCGCCTGTCTCCATATGCAGATCCTTGGCCGGCGTCGCCGTACGCAGGCCGACTCTGCCGGTGCCATCAACGAACAAGCTGTTGTTCGGCTGAGGCGAGCGCAATCGTGATGCGTTTCAGCAGATAGTCCTTGCGGAGATTACCCGGTCAAGCTATACCCCAACGCTCGTGCGTAATGACTCAGTCGATGTCCTGATGCGCCATCGCACCGCCCTCGAGGAGCAGCCTGCCTGCCGCCACCCGGTTGCTCTTCCCGAAGCCGGCGAAGAGTCGGACAGCGCAAAGAAAAGAGGCCGCGACAGCGGCCCCGAGTCTTCTTGCCAAAGTGTTTTTGGTCGGGGCGAGAAGATTCGAACTTCCGACCCCCTGCACCCCATGCAGGTGCGCTACCAGGCTGCGCTACGCCCCGACGACAATCCGAAATTATATCTGTTTTACTCGCCTGGGCCTAGCAGGCGGCGTATGTTCTCGAGTTCGCGCCGCAATTCCGCGATCGACATCGCGGCCGATGCCACCGGCGGCGGATCCGCCGCGGGCTCTCCCGCACCCTCCGGCGGCGGGGGTTCGGTGAGGATGCCCGGCTCCGACTCCAACCGGTGCCGCGCCCCGTTGATCGTGAAGCCCTGTTCGTAGAGCAGGTCGCGGATGCGCCGGATCAGCAGCACCTCGTGGTGCTGGTAGTAGCGCCGGTTGCCGCGCCGCTTGACGGGCTTCAGTTGCGAGAATTCCTGCTCCCAATACCGGAGCACGTGCGGCTTCACCGCACAGAGGTCGCTGACCTCGCCGATGGTGAAATAACGCTTGGCGGGGATCGGCGGGAGCGGCGCCTTAGGTCGGCTGAGTTCCGGCATGGTTCGCAGCTTCGACCATGGCCTTCAATTTCTGGCTGGCGTGAAAAGTGACGACGCGGCGCGCAGTGATCGGAATCTCCTCGCCGGTCTTTGGATTGCGGCCGGGGCGCTGCGGCTTTTCCCGCAGTTGGAAATTGCCGAAGCCGGACAGCTTGACGCTGTCGCCGGCTTCGAGCGCGATGCGGATTTCCTCGAAGAACCGCTCGACCATGTCCTTCGCCTCGCGCTTGTTGAGGCCAAGTTGTTCGAAGAGCAGGTCGGCGAGTTCGGCTTTGGTGAGCGTCATCGGGGGTCCTGTTGGCGGAGCGTTCCGCCGAACCGTTCCGCCAGCGTGCGCAGCATTTCTGCTACTGTGGCGTCGATCTCGGTGTCCGTCAAAGTACGTTGAGTATCCTGCATAAGCACCAGAATCGCAAGGCTTTTCCTGCCTTGATCGATGCTGGCGCCGCGGTAGACGTCAAAGATTTCGATGGTGTCGACGTGCGGCCGCCGAGTGGTCCGGAGCGCGGCCAGCACGTCGGCCGCGGGGACGTTCTCGTCGACGACGACGGCGATGTCGCGGCGCGCGACCGGAAGCTTCGAGACGGCGGCGGCGGCGGGAAACGGCCGCCGCAACAGGGGTGCGAGGTCGAGCTCGAACACGATCGGCGCGCGCGGCAGGTCGAAGTGGCGGCCGAGCCGTGGATGGAGTTCCCCGAGCCAGCCGATGTCGGCGCCGTCCAGCGCGACGCGCGCGCTGCGACCCGGGTGCAGCGCCGGGTGCGCGTCGCGCCGGGTCGAGAGCGCACGCGGCGCGACCAGCGTCTCGAGGTCGCCCTTGACGTCGAACAGGTCGACCGGCCGCTTCGGCGCGCCCCATTGCTCGGGCAGCGCGTCGCCATAGGCGAGTCCCGCGAGGCGCAGCGGCTGCTCGCAGCCGGTGCCGGCGCGGACGAAGCAGCGGCCCGTCTCGAACACGCGCACGCGGTCGCGCTTCCTCGCCAGGTTGCCGGCGAGCACCTCGATCAGCCCGCCCCACAGCGTGGTGCGCATCACGTCGAGGTGCGCGGCGATCGGGTTCAGCACGCCGATCGGCGCGTCGGACGCGCTGCGCCCGGGGAAGAGCGCCGCCTCCCACGCCGAACTCACGAAGCTGAACGTGATGGCTTCCTGCCAGTCGCGCTGCACGAGCCGCCGTTTCAGCGCCGGCGTCGTCAGGCCGGCCTCGGGGTCGGGCAGCATGCTCTGCAGGTGCGGCGCGGGCACGGCGGGAATCGCATCGTAGCCGTACAGCCGCGCGATCTCCTCGACGAAGTCCTCCTCGATCGCGAGATCGAAGCGGTACGACGGCGGCGTGACCGTGAAGTCGTCGCCCACCCGCGTGTAGGCGAGCCCCAGGCGGTCGAAAATGGCCGCGATCGCCGGCGCCGGCAGCGCGACGCCGAGCAGCCGGGCGACGCGCGCGGTGCGCACGCGCACGGGATCGCGCTGCGGGAGCGTCGCGGTGACGTCGCCGAGCGGGCCGGCGCGGCCGCCGCAGATCGCGAGGATCAGCTGCGTGGCGCGCTCGACGCCGGCGGCGCAGCCGCCGAAGTCGACGCCGCGCTCGAACCGGTAGCCGGCGTCGCTGACGAAGCCCAGCCGGCGCGACTTGCCCTGGATCACCTCGGGCGCCCAGAACGCGCCTTCGAGGAACACGGTGCTGGTATCGTCACCGATGCCCGAATGCTCGCCGCCCATGATGCCGGCGAGCCCGAGCGGCTTCTTCTCGTCGCAGACCAGCAGCAGGTCGGGCTCCAGGTCCAGCACCTGGCCGTTCAGCAGCGTGAGCTGCTCGCCCGGGCGCGCGAACCGGACGACGATGCCGCCCTCGAGGCGCCGCGCATCGTAGGCGTGCAGCGGCTGGCCCTGTTCCAGCATCACGTAGTTGGTGATGTCGACCACCGCCGAGATCGAGCGGATGCCGCTGCGCTCCAGCCGCGCTTTCATCCACGACGGCGTCGGCGCCGTCGGGACGATGCCTTCGATCGTCCGGCTGGCGAAGCGCGGGCAGGCAACAGGCTCGTCGACGCGCACGGCGCGCACGGCGGCGGACGCGACCGGCGTGGCCGGGATGGCGGGCAATGCGAGCGGCGCGCCGGTGATCGCGGCGACCTCGCGCGCGAGTCCGGCGAGCGACAGGCAATCGGCGCGATTGGGCGTGAGCTTCAGCGTGATCAGCGTGTCGTCGAGCGCCAGCGCGGCGCGCAGGTCAACGCCGACGACGGCGTCGGCATCGAGCGCGAGGAGGCCGGACGCGTCGTCGGCGATGCCGAGTTCCTTCGCCGAGCACAGCATGCCCTGCGACTCGACGCCGCGCATCTTCGCCGCCTTGATCGCGAAGCCGCCAGGGAGCAGGGCGCCGATCATCGCGCAGGGCACCTTCATGCCCGCGGCGGCGTTGGGCGCCCCGCAGACGATCGACAGCGGCGCGCCGGTGCCCGCGTCGACCGTGCAGACGCGCAGCCGGTCGGCGTCGGGGTGCGGCGCCACGGCGTCGATCCGCGCGACGACGACGCCGGTGAAGGCCGGGGCGGCGGTGACGGCCGCCTCGACTTCGAGGCCCGCCATCGTCAGCTTGTCGCACAGCGCCGCGCTGTCGATCGGGGGATCGACCAGCGTGCGCAGCCAGAGTTCGGAGAATTTCATCGCGGGGGCCCCTTACGCGAACTGCCGGAGGAAGCCGAGGTCGTTCTCGTAGAACGCCCGCAGGTCGTTGACGCCGTAGCGCAGCATGGTCAGCCGGTCGGGGCCCATCCCGAAGGCGAAGCCCTGGTAGCGCTCCGGGTCGATGCCCACGGCGCGCAGCACGTTGGGATGCACCTGGCCCGACCCGGCGATCTCGAGCCAGCCGTCGCCGAAGCTCATGTCGATCTCGGCCGAGGGCTCGGTGAACGGGAAGAACGACGGCCGGAACCTGACCTTGAGGTCGTCGCGCTCGAAGAAATTGCGCAGGAACTCGGCCACCACGCCCTTCAGGTCGGCGAACGAGACGTCCTCGGCGATCCACAGGCCCTCGACCTGGTGGAACATCGGCGAGTGCGTGGCGTCGCTGTCGACGCGGTAGACGCGCCCCGGCGCGATGATCTTGATCGGCGGCTTGTGCGTTTCCATGTAGCGCACCTGGATCGGCGACGTATGCGTGCGCAGCACGTGGCCGCCCTCGACGTAGAACGTGTCGTGCATCGACCGCGCCGGGTGGTTCTCCGGCGTGTTGAGCGCGGTGAAGTTGTGGAAGTCGTCCTCGATCTCGGGCCCGTCGGCGACCTCGAAGCCGAGCGAGCGGAACAGCGTTTCCATCCGCTCCAGCGTGCGGGTGATCGGATGCAGCCCGCCGGTGCCCGGGCCGCGGCCGGGCAGCGAGACGTCCTGCGCCTCGGCGGCGAGCTGGAGGGCGAGCTTCGCCTCGGCGAGCGCGTCGCGTCGCGCGTCGAGAGCGCCTTCGAGGCGGACCTTCGCCTCGTTGATGCGCGCGCCGGCGACCGGGCGCTCTGCGGCGGACAGCTTGCCGAGGCCCTTCAGCAGGTCGGTCAGCGCGCCGGCCTTGCCGAGGTAGCGTGCCTTGCTGTTCTCCAGCGCGGCGGGGTCCTCGCAGGCGCCGAAATCGGCGAGGGCGGCGGCGACGATGGTTTCGAGTTCGTCCATGAGCGGGCTGATGGCACCGGGGTGGGGTGGCAGAACGGGGCTGCAGAATTCGATGCAGAAAAAAAACGGGAGGCGGGTCGCGCCTTCCGTCGCTGCCGGCTCGCAAGGGGCAAGGTCCGTCTTCGGGCCGGGCGTCCCTGCCCTTGACCTCATTGCTGCCCTGCGCGGTCGGCGTGCCGCGGATTATACCGCGTCGCGGCCGGGGCTAGCTTGCAGGTTCATGATTATGTTGGGTTACTGTCGTGAATTGAACTGCCCGGCAACGATGCTGGCGACGAACTCGGTCGCATAAGCGATTTCCGCGCGCTCGCGCGCCCGCTGCGCGATGCGCCGGCAATCGTCGTCGTGATCGCGACACCATTGCAGCCGCGCTTCCAGATCCGAGAAATCGTTGGCGACCGGGACGTAGTGGTGCCAGGGATCGAACAGCCGCGTGAAGAGGGTTTCCCAGGGCGAGTCGGTTGCGAGCATCACGGAACCGCTCATCAGCTTCCAGGCCCAGGCGTCCCACGTGCGCGTGTAGCCGTCGACGTCGAGGATCCATTTGCATCCCATCTGCGTCGCGTGGGGCACCGCTTCGCCGAGATGCACGTCGACGTCGAGGCCCGACGCGGCGACCACCTCCCGCAGGTAGCGGCGCGGGTGCGGCCTGCCGGCGACGAAGGGCGGATAGAAATTCGTCGTCTCGCCGTGATCGCCGCCGCAGTAAACGGCGCGCGACGCCCGCAGGTGCCAGGGGACGTCGGCGCCGCGGATTTCGGCGAACATCTGCGCGTAATGGTCGCGCGCCACGTAATGCGCCTCCGGCAGCAGCAATGCGCTCGGGTCGCCGCGGTGCGCGCCGAAACAGGCGACGCGGCGGCGGTCCGGCGAGAGTTGCGGCAATTCGCCCGCGCCGCCGCGCCATTCGTCCTGGTCATCGAGGTCGCCCGGCGGCACCCAGCGATAGTCGGCGGCGTAGGGGGTTCGCTCACGCCAGCCGTCCCAGAAGCACAACGGAAACCAGAGCGATCGCGCAGGCAGGCGAGGCAGCACGTGGGACTGCAGGAAACGCAGCGTCGGCGGAACACGGGACATGAATACCGGGTCCTGCGGCATCGATGGCGGCGCGACGAACCAGGAACTGCTGCCTGCCATCTTGCCTGCGAGCGCGACGTTCCGCGGCAGCGTCGGGACGGCGGACGCGAAGACCCGCGCGAACGCTTCGCGGCTGCCGATGAAGATCCTGGGGTCAGCAGGCATCCGGATAATCCGCCATTCGTGGATACTGCCACGGATCGATCGTCAACCCGGCCGCGGCCGGGCGACAAAAAAGCCGCACGAGGCGGCTTTCCTGCGCTGACGACGGGACGCGGCTTCCGCGCCCCGGTCGCATCGGAGCCGATCAGCCGAGCGAGGCCTTGGCCTGCTCCGCGATCTTGCTGAACGCCGCCTTGTCGAACACGGCGAGATCCGCGAGGACCTTGCGGTCGATCTCGATCTCGGCTTTCTTCAGGCCGTTCATGAACACGCTGTACGTCATGCCGAGCTCGCGCGCGGCGGCGTTGATCCGCGCGATCCACAGGGCGCGGAACACGCGCTTCTTGTTCCGGCGGTCGCGATAGGCGTACTGGCCGGCCTTCATCACCGCTTCCTTGGCGATCTTGAAGACGGCGTTCCGGCGGCCGCGGTACCCCTTGGCCAGGTTCAGGACTTTCTTGTGCCGCGCGCGGGCGGTTACACCACGTTTTACTCGGGGCATGGTCGCTCCTTACGCGTAGGGCAGCATGGCTTTGACGGAATCCAGGTTGGTGCTGTGGATTGCCGCGGAACCACGCAACTGCCGCTTGTTCTTGGTGGTCTTCTTGGTGAGGATGTGGCGCTTGAACGCCTGCGAGCGCTTGATGCTCCCGCTTCCCCTGACGCGAAACCGCTTCTTCGCGCCGCTCTTCGTTTTCATCTTGGGCATGACTTCCTGCCTTATTGTTTGCTGCCCACGGCGGTGCTCTCCGAGGGAGAGTCTTTGTGACCGGCTTCGGGCTTCGTCGGGTGATGTACTGCTTTTGGTACTACCTTCTTCGGGGCCAGCAACATCACCATCTGCCGTCCCTCGAGGCGCGGCCAGGACTCGACCACGCTATGCGGCTCCAGATCGTTCCGGATCCGTTCCAGCAGGCGTATCCCGAACTCCTGATGCGCCATTTCACGACCGCGGAAGCGAAGCGTGATCTTCGCCTTGTCGCCTTCACCCAGGAAGCGGATCAGGTTGCGCAGCTTGATCAGGTAGTCGCCTTCATCCGTCGAAGGCCGGAACTTCACTTCCTTGACCTGGATCTGCTTCAGCTTGAGCTTGGCCTCGTGCTGCTTCTTGGCCTCCCGGTACTTGAACTTGCCGTAATCCATGATCCGGCAAACCGGGGGCTTGGCCGTCGGCGCGATCTCGACCAAGTCGAGTTCAGCCGCTTCGGCCTTGGCCATGGCTTCCACCAGGGACACGATGCCGAGCTGCTCGCCTTCTTCGCCAACCAGGCGAATCTCCGGTGAATTGATCTCACTGTTGATCCGCGGTGCTTTGTCTTGGGCTATCGCTGATTCTCCACGTAGAAAAAAATAAACCGTGCTGGCCGCAAACCGGCTCGACGCTTCGTCGAATGCGCGCTGTCAGCGTCGGGCCGCAACCTCGTCTTCGAGACGGGCAAGCAAGGACGCGAAGGGCATTGCCCCAAGATCCTCGCCGTTGCGGGTGCGCACGGCTACCTGTTCCGCCTGCATTTCCTTGTCGCCGACGATGAGCTGGTACGGCAACTTTTGCAGGCTATGTTCCCGAATTTTATAGGTTATTTTCTCATTACGCAAATCCGGCACCACCCGGAGTCCGGCGGCCTTGAGGCGCTTCACGATATCCGTGGCGTACGCGGCCTGCCGATCGGTGATGTTGAGCACCACGGCCTGCACCGGCGCGAGCCACAAGGGCATGGCGCCGGCATGGTTTTCAATCAGGATTCCGATGAAGCGCTCCATCGAGCCGACGATTGCCCGGTGCAGCATCACCGGAATCCGGCGGGCGTTGTCCTCGGCCACGTATTCGGCGTTGAGGCGCTGCGGCATCGAGAAGTCGACCTGCATCGTTCCGCATTGCCACGAGCGGCCGATCGAGTCCTTCAGGTGGTATTCGATCTTGGGGCCGTAGAACGCGCCTTCGCCGGGCAACTCGGTCCATTCGACGCCGCAGGCGCGCAAGGCGTCGCGCAGCGCGGTCTCGGCGCGGTCCCAGGTCTCGTCGGTGCCCAGGCGCTTGTCCGGCCGCAGCGCCAGCTTGATCGCCACCTCGGTGAAGCCGAAGTCCTTGTAGACGGCCAGCGCCAGTTCGTTGAACGCCTTGCACTCGGGCTGGATCTGGTCCTCGGTGCAGAAGATGTGGCCGTCGTCCTGCGTGAACGCCCGCACGCGCATGATCCCGTGCAGCGCGCCCGAGGGCTCGTTCCGGTGGCAGGCGCCGAACTCGCCGTAGCGCAGCGGCAGGTCGCGGTAGCTCCGCATGTCCGAGTTGAAAATCTGGACGTGGCCGGGACAGTTCATCGGCTTGATCGCGAAGTCGCGCTTTTCCGACTCCGTGGTGAACATGTTCTCCTTGTAGTTCTCCCAGTGGCCGGACTTCTCCCACAGCGTGCGGTCGAGGATCTGCGGGCACTTGACCTCCTGGTACCCGTTGTCCCGGTAGACGGCGCGCATGTACTGCTCGACCTGCTGCCACACCGACCAGCCCTTGGGATGCCAGAACACCATGCCCGGCGCCTCGTCCTGCAGGTGGAAGAGGTCGAGCGCGCGCCCGAGCTTGCGGTGGTCGCGCTTCTCGGCTTCCTCGATCCGGTGGAGGTAGGCTTCGAGATCTTCCTTCTTCGCCCACGCGGTGCCGTAGATCCGCTGCAGCATCTCGTTCTTCGAGTCGCCGCGCCAGTACGCGCCGGCGAGCTTGGTCAGCTTGAAGACCTTGAGCTTGCCGGTCGAAGGGACGTGCGGGCCCCGGCACAGGTCGGTGAAGGCGCCTTCGGCGTAGAGGGAGATGTCCTCGTTCGACGGGATCGACGCGATGATCTCGGCCTTGTAGTGCTCGCCCAGCCCCTTGAAGTAGGCGACCGCGTCGTCGCGCGGCATCGTCGACCGGGTGACGCGCTCGTCCTGCCGCGCGAGGGCGCTCATCTTCGCCTCGATGGCGGCGAGGTCCTCGGGCGTGAACGGGCGCTTGTACGAGAAGTCGTAGAAGAAGCCGTCCTCGATCACCGGGCCGATGGTGACCTGCGCGTCGGGGAAGAGCGTCTTGACGGCGTAGGCGAGCAGGTGCGCGGTCGAATGGCGCAGCACCTCGAGGCCTTCGGCATCGCGGTCGGTGATGATGGCGAGCGTGGCATCGCGATCGATGGCGAACGAGGTGTCGACGACCTTGCCGTCGACCTTGCCGGCCAGCGCGGCCTTGGCGAGGCCGGGGCCGATGGACGCGGCGACCTCGGCAACGGTGACCGGGGCGTCGAAGTGCTTGACCGTGCCGTCGGGCAATCGGATATCGGGCATTTGGGGCTCCAAAAACGAAAAAGTGCGGACGAGCCGCACTTTCTTCGAAACAACGGAACAACTCCGGGCGGGCGCGCTCGCTACTCGATCAATCGGTCTCCGGGTGCGTTCGCGGTGTCATAACCAGGCCCTTCCGTCGGGCCCGCCGGCGGGCGGGCTGCGGGATCTGTGGGGTTCCGCCGTGCGGCTTCGGGTTCCGCCCCCCCGACAACATCGGGGTCCGGCTCCGTCAATTGCGCGTATTGTACCGAAGGGTTTCGCCAAAGCATAGGCGGGCACCGCGGTGCGCCGGAAGTCTCGTCGTGCTTGCCGTTCGCGCCAACTCGACCAGTTGGGTTTTCCCGTCAGCAGAAACCAAGATGACTTCCCGACCCGCCTCCCGATTCGTTGCCCGGTTGCTCGCGGTGATGTCCATGCTGGTCGCGCTCGGCGCGACCGGCGCCACGTCCGCGCCCCCCGCGCCCGGCCACGCGCCCCTGCCGCCGAAGACGCCCAACATCCTGCTCATCATCCTGGACGACGTCGGCATCGACCAGATGCAGACGTTCGGCTACGGCGGCGCGACGCCGCCGCGCACGCCGAACATCGACACCATCGCGCAGGAAGGTCTCCGCTTCCGCAACGTCTGGTCGATGCCCGAGTGCTCGCCGTCGCGCGCCGCGCTGTTCGAGGGGCGCTATCCGCTGCGCACCAACGTGCTGGATGCGATCCTCTCGGTCGACCTCGCCAATTCGCAGGTGTCGCCCTACGAGACCACCACGCCCAAGGTCCTGCGCCCGGCCGGCTACCAGAGCGGGCTGTTCGGCAAGTTCCACCTGACGGGCTCCGACCTCAACGAGGCGAACAATCCGCTCGGGTACACGGCGGTGCACCAGCTGGGCTGGGACTATTTCGCCGGCTGGCAGGACGGGGCGCCGTATGGCATCGACGCCACCGCCGGCGGCGTCGCGCCGGAAGGCGTGAGCTATGCGTGCGGCTACATCCCGAACACGTCCGACGACCCCGCCAACGGCGCCGATTCCGGCGCCTGCTATTTCGCGAACGGGTCGTGCAGCGACATCGCGGCCACCCCGGCGGCGCCGACGCCGGGCCGCACCTGCCTCGACCGCGGCGGCATCCTGAACCCCCGGGGAAGTTGCGCGTCGCCGCCGCCATCGACCGTCGACTTCACCCGGCAGAACGGCTACTACGCGGGCCAGCTCGTCATCAACCGGCCGGACGGCACCTACTCGGTGCTCGCGCCGCAGGATCCGTCGGGCGCGGGCCGCGGCTACCGGTCGATCATCGAGAGCGACCGCGCCATCGAATGGATCAGGAGCCGTCCGGCGCAGACGCCCTGGATGGCGACCATCGCCTATTCGTCGGCGCACACGCCGTACCAGCAGCCGCCGACGTCGCTGCTGCCCCCGTTCTCCGAACCCACCGGCAAGTTCAACTGCCTGACGAGCGACAGCGACCAGCGCGTGCTGTCCAACCAGATGATCGAGTCGATGGACGCCGAGATCGGCCGCGTGCTCGTCGCCAGCGGCGTGGCCAGGCGCAGCCGCGACGGCACGCTGATCTACGATCCCTCGCTGTCGAACACGATGATCGTGATCCTCGGCGACAACGGGACCTACGGCATCGGCGTGAAGGCGCCGTTCAATCCCGAGCGGGCGAAGGCGACCGTCTACCAGACGGGCACGTGGGTGCCGCTGATCGTCGCCGGGCCGCTGGTCGAGAAGCCGGGGCGGCAGGTAGGCGCGATGGTCAACGTCGTCGACGTCTTCCAGCTGTTCGGCGATTTCGCCGGGATCGACGTGCACGCCGTGGTGCCGCCGTCGCGGCCGCTCGACTCGGTGGCGATGCTGCCGTATCTCCGGAACCCGGGGCAGCCGAGCCTGCGCACGACCAACTTCACGCAGCTCGCGGGCAACATCCAGCCCGTGGGCTACGTGGTGCCGCCGTGCGTGATTTCCTCGCTCAACACCTGCGTGCAGCTCTTTCCCACCGAGGCCATGTGCACGTCGGAAGCGGGCGTCTGGTGGGGCAGCGGCGGCACGGTCGCGGGCGCGCCGCAGGCCGACTGCTGCAGCGTGAACCGATACCAGCTCGCGCAGGGACAACCCGCCTACGCGGTGCTGCCGGACTGGCAGATGGCGATCCGCGACGACGGCTACAAGCTCGTCCGGTCGGCGACGTCCAACTGGGACGCGACCGCCGGCACCTGCACCACGCCGACGGTGACCGAGTTCTATGCGATCAACGACCACGTGCCGCCGAAGCTCGACAACGCGTCGAGCAACCTGCTGGCGTCGGGGACGACGCTGACCCGCAGCCAGCGGCGGACGCTGGTCCGCCTCGACGCCGAGTTGAAGCGACTGCTGGCGTCGAACGTGCCGTGCACCGGCGACGGCAACCGGGACGGCGTCGTCGACCTTGCCGACGTCGAGCAGTACAACTACTGGGCCAACGTCACCGGGCAGAAGTCGAGCTGGTACGACTTCAACATCGACGGCCTGACCAACCAGTACGACCTGCCCCCGATCGTGTCCGGCACTTTCCCGCGCGCCTGCCCGAAGGCCCCGGGGACGGGGGGATAGGCGCGCGGCATGAACATGCGCTCGCGCAGCCACCACGCCGCCCACGCCGGCGACGACCGGCCGGCCGAGGTGCCGGAGATGGAGCTCGTGCACCGCGGTTCGCCGGATCTCGTGACCACCGGCGATGCGCTCGCGCGGCTGCTCGCGACGCTGCGCGCCGACGGCGTGTTCGCGTACGACAGCGAGTTCATTTCCGAGCGGTCCTACCATCCGCAACTCTGCCTCGTGCAGGTCTCGTCGCGAAGCGCGCTGGCGCTGATCGACCCGCTCGCCGGGGTCGACATGCGGCCATTCTGGGAACTGCTGGCCGATCCGGCGGTGACCAAGATCGTTCACTCGGGCGCGAGCGACATCGAGCCGGTGCTCCGCCATCTCGGGCGGCCGGCGGCCGGCGTGTTCGACACGCAGATCGCCGCCGGATTCATCGGGCTGCCGTACCCGATGTCGCTGAAGAAGCTGGTGCTGGAGCTGACCGGCGCCAACCTCGGCAGCGACCTCGGCTTTTCCGACTGGCAAAAACGCCCGCTGTCGCCCGTCCAGGTCCGCTATGCGGCCGACGACGTGCGCTACCTGCCGGCCGCGCACCGGGAGCTCTGCGCGCGGCTCGCGGCGCTCGGCCACGCGGAGTCCGCCGACGAGGAATGCGCGGCCACCTGCGAGGCCGGCCGCTTCGGCTTCAATCCGGAGACCCATTACCAGCGCGTGCGCGGCATCGGCGCGCTGTCGCTGCGCTCGATGGCGGTGCTGAAGGCGCTTGCGGCATGGCGCGACGCCGCCGCCCGGCGCGCGGACAAGCCGCCGCGCACGCTGCTGAAGGACGAGGTGCTGCTCGAGCTCGCGCGCGAGCGCCCGGTGTCGGTCGCCGCGCTGGGTGCCGTCCGCGGCCTGCCCAGGGCGGTGGCGGCCGGCTGCGGCACGGACATCATGGCCGCGGTCGGGGCGGCGTGTGCGCTGCCGGACAGCGACCTGCCGGCGCCCGAGCCCGCGATGGGGGCGGGAGACAAGGTCCGCGTCGATGCGCTGGCCGCCGAGCTTGCGCGCCTGTGCGCGGCGGCGTCGCTGGACCCGGGACTGGTGACGAGCCGCAAGGGGCTCGACCGGTTCTATCGGCACGTCGCCGCCGGCATCGGCGAGACGCCCGCGCTGCTGCAGGGCTGGCGCCGCGCCGCCGTCGGCGAACGCCTCCGCGTGTTCCTGCTCGATCCGCGCAGCCCGGCACACCCGGCCGGAACGGGCGGGTAGGCGCCGGCGGCCCGCGGCCGCCCGCAGCAATCCGGGTCGTCCCGCGGCTGGCACCGCCCACCGCGGGCGGCGCCTGCGCCGCTTTGGGATGCGCTAACATATGAGCTGCATATCAACGGAGCAGGGGCCCATGGCGCAACCCGAGTACAAGAAGCGCACGATCGGCGAGATTCGCGATTCGAAGCGGACGGGCGAGAAGATGGTCTACATGTCGGTGCCGGACTACACGTCCGCCAAGTGGGCCGAGATGGCCCACGTCGACGTCGCGGTGCTGGGCGACAGCCTGGCAATGGTCGCGCACGGCCACCCGAGCACGATCCCGGCGACGATGGACATGATGGTGATGCACGCCCTCGCCGTGCGCCGGGGCGCGCCCAACACGTTCCTGCTGGGCTGCATGCCCTACCAGAGCTACAACACGATCGACCGCGCGCTGGTCAACGCCACCCGCTTCATGCAGGAGGCGCTGTGCGACGCCGTGAAGCCGCAGGGCGGAAAGTCGCAGGCGCACATCCTCAAGGCGCTGGTCGACGCCGGCATCCCGACGGCGTCGCACATCGGCCTCACGCCGCACACCATAGCGATGTTCGGCGGGTTCCGGATCCAGGGCCGCACCGCCGACGCGGCGATGAAGATTCTCGAGGACGCCCTCGCGATCCAGGATGCCGGCTGCTTCATGCTCGAGTTCGAGGCGGTGCCGGCGAAGATCGCCCGGGTGATCAGCGAGCAGCTCGAGATTCCCACGATCGGCATCGGCGCCGGGGTGGGCACCGACGGGCAGATCCTGCTCTGCTACGACCTCCTCGGCGTGTTCACCGACTTCAAGCCCAAGTTCACCAAGCGCTACGCGAACCTGACGGAGGTCGCGGTGAAGGGCATCGAGGCCTACGTCAAGGACGTCAAGGCCGGCACCTTTCCGGACGACGACCACAGCTACGGCGTGGACGACAAGGAGTACGAGCGATTCCTCGGCATGGTGCAGAAGAGACGGCAGCTGTAGTGACCTCGCGCCGTCGTGCCGGTGCCGGTCCCGTTCACCCGAAGGGCCGCCCCGAGGGCGAACACCGGAGTGCGAAGCACGAAGGCAGTCCCGTTCACCCGAAGGGCCGCCCCGAGGGCGAACACCGGAGTGCGAAGCACGAAGGCAGCCTAGTAAGCTCGCCGTCGCTGACCGAGCGCGCCTACACCGACCTCGAGGAGCTGATCGTCACGCTGCAGCTGCCGCCCGGCTCGGCGGTCTCCGAAGGCGTGCTCTCGCAGCGCCTCGGCATCGGGCGCACGCCCATCCGCGAGGCGTTGCAGCGGCTGGCGCGCGAGCGCCTCGTGCAGATCCTGCCGCGGCGGGGCGTGACCGTCTCCGACATCAACGTCAACAGCCAGTTGCGGGTGCTCGAACTGCGGCGGGAGGTGGAGCGGCTCCTTGCCCGCAGCGCGGCGCGACGCGCGACCCCGGAGCTGCGCGCGGAGTTCGCGGCGCTGGCGGCGCAATTCGTGCAGAGCGCCCGCGAGAACGACGACATCGCGTTCATGCGCGTCGACCGCGGCTTCAACGACCTGTGCCTTGCCGCGGCGCGCAACGAGTTCACGGTGAACGCGATGGCGCTCACCCAGTCGCTGTCGCGCCGTTTCTGGTACTACCACTACCAGCGGTCGCCGCAGCTGCCGGAGACCGCCCGGCTGCACGCCGACGTGGCGCGGGCCATCGCCGCCGGCGACGAGGCGGGGGCCGCCGCGGCCACCGATCGCCTGATCGACTGGATCGAGCAGTTCACCCGCGCGACGATCAGCGCCCACGGCTGACGCGCGCGGCGCCGGCTGCGCGCCGGAATCGGCGCGGAACCGCTTGTCACGCGATCGAAAACGATTCACAATCGCGCCGGCAATATACGCCTGACATATCAGGCGCGGCGGCGGCGGGCGGGCCCCCCCCCCGCCATCTCGCATCGGACGAATGCCGGGAGCGGACATGGCAGAACTTGGCGACACCCTGCAGGAGCGCCACGCGATGGGCGAGCGGCAGAAGGCGTTCCGCGCGGCCTACCGGGCGGACATCTCCCCGCTGTACAACGGGGTGCTGCACATCGCGGTGATCTACGTCGTGGGCATCAGCGTGATCGCCTGGTGCGCCGGGCGCCTCAGCAACGCCGGCCTCGAGTGGCTGCTCGTGATCCCGGTGTTCGTGCTCTCCAACCTGTTCGAGTGGTGGATCCACAAGAACGTGATGCACCGCCTGGTCGACGTGTGGGCGCTCCGCGCGATCTACGACCGCCACACGCGGCAGCACCACCAGTACTTCACCGACAACGAGATGACCGTCGACACGGCGCGGGAGTGGCGGATCATCTTCTTCCCCTGGCGCGCGCTGTTCACGTTCATGACGCTGGGCGTCCCGTTCGCGCTGCTGCTGTCGTGGCTCGTCAACCCCAACGCGGGGTACATCCTGATGATCACGATCGTCGGCCAGTACCTGGTCTACGAGACCTTCCACTACTGCTGCCACGTCCACGACAACTGGTTCGTGCGCAACATGCCGTTCGTCAACACGATCCGCCGGCATCACACGATGCACCACAACAAGGCGATCATGATGGACCTCGACATGAACCTCACGTTTCCCATTGCCGACTGGATGATGGGCACGAGCGATCTCGACCGGGGGCTCGTCGGCCACCTGTTCAACGGGTACAGCATGAAGCACGTGAAGCCGGAGCTGCGGGCAAAGGTGGAAAAATACCTGGCGGACGACCAGGACGCCGGCGCCGGTGGCAAGGGAACGCTCGCGCCGGCGGCTTGACGCCGGCGCGTTGCACGAAGTCTGGCGCCGCGCCATGCGGCGACTCGCAGCAAAAAACCAGGAGGATGCTATGGCGGTTCGGATGATTCGCGGGTTGGTCGTGGCGGCGGCCGCCGCCATGCTGGGCGCGCCGCTGGCCGCGGCGCAGGATGTGGTCAAGATCGGGCAGCTCGAGGCCCAGACGGGAACGCTCGCGTCTTACGGCTGGATGAGCGTCCAGGGCGCGAAGCTCGCGGTGGACGAGATCAACGCGGCCGGGGGCTTCAAGGTCGGCGACAAGACCTACAAGCTGCAGCTCTCCTCGCCCGACACGCGCGGCAACCCGCAGGACGCGCTGATCCAGCTGAAGCAGATGCTGGAGCAGGACAAGATCAAGTACGTGTTCGGTCCCTTCCTGACCAACGTCTACAACGGGATCGAGCCGCTCGCCAACCAGAACAACGGCAAGTTCCTGATGATGGGCGGCGCCACGTCGATGCATGCCGCGCTCGGCAAGCCCGACCACGACTACCTGCTGCGCACCTGGAACTGGGACGCCGGCGCGAGCGGCTTCGGCCAGCTGATGGTCGACTACCTGAAGAAGCAGGGCGCCAAGAAGGTCGCGATGCTGTTCCAGAACGACGCCTTCGGCAAGGTGGCGGTGGACATCTACTCGCCGCTGTTCAAGGCGGCGGGCATCGATCTCCAGGTCGAGCTGTTCGAGCCGGGCACCAAGGACTTCTCGGCCCCGCTGGCCAAGCTCTCCGCCGGCAAGCCCGACTACCTGTTCCCGGGCTACACCGACGCCGTGCTGTACGACATCGTGCGCCAGGCGACCGAGACCGGCCTCTTCACGCGGTTCTTCCTGGTGCGCGGCTCGATGGGCCCCGGGCTCAAGAACAAGGACCAGATCGACGACTACATCGCCTACCTGCCCAAGTACTTCGAGCAGGCCGAGAAGACCGATCCCAAGGTCCAGAAGTTCATCGCCGCGTTCAAGGCCGCGTACAAGCGCGACTTCCCGTACGACCAGGCGCCGCTGTGTTCTTCGTCCTGCTACGACCACGTCTACATGCTGGTCGAGGCGATGAAGCGCGCCGGCACCGTCGACGACGTCGCGAAGGTCAAGAAGGAACTGATGTCCTTCACCTACCCGGGCGTCTGGAACATCCGCTACGACGCGACCGGCGAGGCGGTGTTCGGCTTCGACGTGGTCCACATGAAGAAGGGTGGCGCGATCACCTCCACCAAAGTCGAGCCGAAGTAGCCGATGGGCCAGCTGATCCTCGGACAGCTCCTCAACGGCGCGATCGTCGGCACGCTGTACGGGATCGTGGCCCTCGGCGTTTCCCTGACGTTCGGCATCACGGGGATCGTCAACTTCGCGCTGGGCGCCTTCATGATGCTGGGCGCCTACATGGCGTGGTTCCTCACCGACGGCGTGGGGATCCCGTACCCGCTGGCCGTCCCGTGCGCGGTGGCCGTCACCGCGCTGGGCGGCTTCATCGCCGACCAGGGGCTGTTCCGCTTCACGCGCAACAACCTCGTCAACGGCCTCCTGGTCTCGATCGGCCTCATCGCGATCATGGAGGGCGGCGCGCTGCTCATCTGGACCTCGACGCCCAAGGACATGGAGTACGTCCTGCCGGGCGTCGTGCGCGGGTTCGGCGTCGTCGTGCCGAAGCTGAAGCTGGTCGTGTTCGGCGTGCTGATCGTGGTGATCGTCGCGACGTACATGGCGCTCACCCGCACCTGGGTCGGGCGGGCGGCGTTCGCCTACGCGCAGAACCGCGAGGCCGCCGAGCTGATGGGCGTGCGCACCAACCTGCTGCAGAGCGGCGTCGTCGTCTACTCGACGGCGCTCGCGGGGCTGGGTGGCGCCCTCTATGCCAGCCTCTATTCGCTCGAGCCGACGATGGGCAGCGTCTTTATCCTGAAGGCGGTCGAGTCGGCGATCCTGGCCGGCATCGGCAGCGTCCTCGGGTCGCTCTTCGGCGGCGTCCTGCTCGGCGTGACCGAGGGGGCGGGATCGATCGTGCTGCCGATCGCGTTTCGCGACGCCTACGGACTCTTCTTCCTGATCGCCATCCTGCTGTTCAAGCCGGCCGGGCTGTTCGCGTCGAAGAAATGACGGCGCTCCTCAAGCTCGCGGCGGTAGCGCTGCTGGTCGTCGCGCTGCCGCTGGTGGTGAAGAGCGACACCGTGATGACCATCGTCATCTTCTCGTTCCTGCTCGGGATGCTCGCGGTCAGCTTCAACCTGATCTTCGGCTTCACCGGGCAGCTGTCGATGTTCCATGCCGCGGCGTTCGGGATCGGCGCGTATGCGACGCACCTCGCGATGACCTTCCTGCACGTCACGTTCTGGGAGGGGATGGTCGTCGCATCGCTCTTCGTCGGCGCGATCTCGGTCGTGGTCGGCGCGATCTGCTTCCGCTTCCGGCTGCGCGAGTTCTACTTCGCCGTGGTGACGCTCGCCTTCTCGGAAGTGGCGCGGCTCGTCGTGCTCAACTGGAACAGCGTGACCAACGGGACGCTCGGCATCACGCTGCAGGCGAAGCCGACGCTCTGGCTGCCGGGGCAGGGCGTGATCAAGATCGAAGGCACGCTGATGTGGTACTACCTCTCGGCGATCGCGCTGGCGTTCACGGTGCTCGTCGCGTGGCGGCTCGTGCATTCGTGGATGGGGCGCTGCTTCGCGGCGATCCGCCTGAACGACGAGTTGGGCGACGTGCTGGGCATCAACGTCTTCCGCTACAAGCTCGCGGTCTTCACCATCGCCAACATGATCGCGGCGTGCACCGGCGGCCTCTACGTGTTCTACCTCGGGTTCATCGAGCCCGGCTTCCTGTCCATCGACCAGTCGCTCGCCGTCGTGGCGATGGTGCTGCTGGGGGGGCGCGGAGCGGTGGCGGCGCCGATCATCGGGGCGCTGGTGCTGACGGCCCTGCCGCACCTCATCCACTTCGGCGCGGAGGTGCGCTCGATCGTCTACGGGTCGATCCTGATCCTCACGATCCTGGTGATGCCGCAGGGAATCTATGGCGCGGTCGCGGGCGCGATGCGCCGGACGCCGGCGCCGCGGGAAAGCCATGCTGCTTGAGATCAGCGGCCTCACCAAGCGCTTCGGCGGGCTGACCGCGGTTTCCGACGTGTCCTTCGGCATCGGCAAGAGCGAGATCGTCGGCATCTTCGGCCCCAACGGCTCCGGCAAGACGACGCTGCTCAACCTGATCGCGAGCATCTATGCGCCGACGTCCGGGCGCATCGTCTGGAACGGCGCCGAGATCCAGGGGAAGAAGCCGCACGAGATCGCCGCCGCCGGCATCGTCAAGACGTTCCAGAACCCGCAGCTCTTCATCGAACTGACCGCGTTCGAGCACCTGCTGATCGCGGGCCACCTGATGCTGAAGCGCCGGCTCGGATGGCGGCGCGTGATGACGCTGGTGAAGCGCGACGCCGGCAGCGCGGGCGCCGAGGTCGAGCGCCGCGCGCACGAGATGATCCGGCTGTGCCGGCTGCAGCGCGCGAGCAACGAGCCCGCGGCGAACCTGTCCTACGGCGAGGAAAAGATGCTGGGCGTCGCGATGGCGCTGATGTGCGAGCCGCAGCTCCTGCTGCTCGACGAGCCCGCTTCCGGACTCGGCCACACGGAGATCGAGAGCCTCGAGGCCGTGCTGCGCGACCTGCGGGCGGAGGGCACCACGCTGTGCATCATCGACCACAAGGTCAGCTTCCTCGGGCGCCTCGCCGACCGCGCGATCAGCCTGCACCATGGCAAGAAGATCGCCGAGGGCACGCCCGACGAGGTGCTGCGCGACCCGAACGTGGTCCGCGCCTACCTGGGACACTCGCATGGACCGGCCTGAGCCCGTGACGCCGGGTACTGCACCCGCGTCGGCCCCGATGCTCGAGTTGGGCGGCATCGACGTCCACTACGGCAAGCACCACGTGCTGCGAGGCGTTTCGGTGGCGGTCGGCGCCGGCGAGGTGGTGGCCCTGATCGGCGCCAACGCCGCGGGCAAGTCCACCACGATGCGCACGGCGATCGGGCTGAAGGCCCCGACCGCGGGCACCGTACGGTTCAACGGCGACGACGTCACCGCGCTTCCCACCTACGAGCGCGTCCGGCGCGGGCTCGTGCTCGTGCCCGAGGGCCGGCAGGTGTTCACCAAGTTCACGGTGATGCAGAACCTGGAGATGGGCGCCTACACCCGGGCCGACCGCGACCACGTCGAGGCCGAGCTCGCCTACGTGTTCGAGCTCTTCCCGCGCCTCGCCGAGCGGCGCGTGCAGAAGGCGGGTTCGATGTCCGGCGGCGAGCAGCAGATGCTCGCCATCGCGCGTGCCCTCATGGGCAAGCCGCGGTGCCTGCTGCTGGACGAGCCGACGCTCGGCCTCGCGCCGATCATCGTCGAGGAAATCATCCACATCGTGCACCGGCTGGCCGCGGCGGGCACCACCATCATGCTCACCGAGCAGAACGCGGCGATGGCGCTGGCCTGCGCATCGCGCGCCTACGTGATGGAATCGGGAGCGATCTCGATCGAAGGCTCGTCGTCCGACCTGCAGCGCAGCGAAGCCATCCAGAGCCTCTACCTCGGGCGCTGAGCCCGCGCCCCGATGACCCGCCCGTCAGGCGCGAAACTCCTTCTTGCCGGTCCCCTGGTACAGCGCCGCCACCTGGCGCGCCACGGCGTCGGCGTGCGCCGCGAGCGCGGCGTCGTCGAGGTCGTGGCGCGGGCGGGGCTCGGGGTCGAAGTGATGATGGCGGTCGACGCCGCGCACCAGCATCGCCGAGTCGCGTACCTTCGTCTGGCGCACGTGCGTCGGTATGTAGCGGAGCGCGAAACCGATGCGCCGGTCGTCCGACAGGTTGGGCGCCGACCCGTGCACCAGCTTGATGTGATGCAGCGAGATCTCCCCCGGCTGCAGCACGATGTCGACGGCCTGTGCCTCGTCGACGGCCACGGCAACCTCCTGCCCGCGCGAGAGCAGGTTGTCCTTGTGGAACGTGTCGACGTGCGGAATCTGCGCCGCCGTCTGCGTGCCCGGGATCACCTTCATGCAGCCGCTCGCGAGGTCGCTCTTCGTCAGCGCCACCCAGGCGGTGACGACATCGTCGGGCTCGAGCCCCCAGTAGGTCGCATCCTGGTGCCAGGACACGAACCCGGGACTCTTCGCCTCCTTGATGAAGAAGTTGGTGGTCCAGCAGAGGATATCCGGCCCGATGACGTCCTCGACGGCGTCGAGGATCGCCGGATGGTGCGCGAGCTCGTCCGCCCACGTGAACAGGAGGTGCGTCTTGTGCCGCCAGTTGCCCTGCAGCGGCGCCCCGGACTTCGCTTCGTGCGCCTCCAGGCCGCGCCGGTAACCGGCGGCCTCGCTCGTCGTCAACGCGCGCACGGGGAAGTGGAAGCCGTCGCGGTGGTAGGCCGCCACCTCGGCCGGGGACAGGACATTGGGCATGCCGGAACGCCTCGCTGCCGATGCAGATTCCGCTAACATATCACGGATATGGCGCCGCCGCCGGCAGCGGCGCGCGCCGCCAGGTCGGTTCGAACCCGTGCCGCAGAGCCGCCCTCGTCGCGGCATGCCGCGCACTGCCAGGAGAGAGAAGATGACCCCGGAACAAGTGCTTGCCCTCCCGCCGCGCGTGCTCACCCAGGCACAGCGCGAGTTCTACTTCGACGAGGGCTACCTGCTGCTGCCGTCGATCCTTCCGGCCGAGTGGGTCGCCCGCCTGCGCGCCGCGACCGACGAGATGGTCGAGCGCAGCCGGAAGGTGACGAAGTCCGACGCCGTCTGGGACCTGGAGCCCGGCCACACCGCCGACGCGCCGCGCCTGCGCCGCGTGTCGGCGCCCGTCGACCAGCATCCGGAGTACTGGAACTACGTGTCGCAGTCGCTGGTGGGGGACGTCGTCGCCGACCTCGTCGGGCCCGACGTCAAGTTCCACCACTCGAAGCTCAACTTCAAGTGGGCGCGCGGCGGCGAGGAGGTGAAGTGGCACTACGACATCTCGTTCTGGCCGCACACCAACTACTCGCCGCTGACCGTCGGCACCTACCTCTACGACTGCGGCATGGACCAGGGCCCGCTGCAGGTGCTGCCGAAAAGCCACCTGGTCGACCCGATGTACTCGCAGTACGACGACAGCGGGCGCTGGATCGGCTGCCTGCGCGACTCGGAAGCGGCGAAGCTCGACCTTTCGAAGGCGGTGCCGCTGCCCGGCTCCGCGGGCTCGCTGACGATCCACAACTGCCGGACGCTGCACTACTCGGCGAAGAACCAATCGGACCTCGGCCGGCCGCTGCTGCTCTACGCGCTGTCGTCGGCGGACGCCTTCCCGTACACCGGGAATCCCATCCGCTCGACGAAGGACCAGGCGATCATCCGCGGCCGCCCCGCGCAGTGGGCGCACCACGATCCGCGACCCTGCCTGATGCCGCCCGACTGGTCGCGCGGCTATTCGTCGATCTTCGCGCTGCAGCAGCAGGAGGGCGGAATCGCGATGTAGTCCGCGGCGCGCCGACTCCCCGATGCCCCGCCGAACGCCGCCTGCCGCCGCCCGCGCTGCTCCCCCCGCGGGCGGCACGGCCACGCTCACCGAGCAGGCCTACGCGGCGCTCGAGGAGCTGATCGTCCATGGCGAGCTCGGCCCGGGGGCGCTGGTCAGTGAGGCGATGCTCGCCGACCGGCTGGGCATCGGCCGGACGCCGATCCGGGAGGCGCTGCAACGGCTCGCGCGCGAGCACCTCGTCAGCATCCAGCCGCGGCGCAGCGTCACCATCGCGCCGATCGACGTGCGCGGGCAGTTGCGGATGCTCGAGTTGCGGCGGTCGGTCGAGGCGCTGGTGGTCGCCAGCGCCGCGAGGCGCCGCGATGCCGGCGAGCGCGCGCGGTTCGCGGAACTGGCCGTGGCGTTCGAGCAGAGCGCGAAGGCGCGCGACGCCGTGAAGTTCATGCGCGTCGACCGCGAGTTCAATGAGCTGTGCATCGCCGCCGCGCGCAACGAGTACGCCGCCGCGAGCATGCAGCTGATCGCGCCGCTGGCGCGCCGCTTCTGGATCCAGTACTCGCCCAAGGCCGCCGACGTGCTGACCGTCGCGCGCCTGCATGCGTCGCTGTCGCGCGCGATCGCCGACGGCAAGCTGCGCGACGCCCTGCGGGCGCTGACCGCGCTGCTCGACCAGATCGAGGCGTTCACCAAGGCTACCGCGACCGCGGATTTCTAGCGGCCCGCAAGCGGGCCGCTCGTGCGGCTAGCGGGATGCGCCGGGATTGCCCGGCAGCTTGCGCGCCTCTTCCTCCGGCATCGAATAGCAGTGCTCCTTCGCCGGGAAGGCGCCCGTGCGGACGTCGTCGCAGTACTGCGCGAGCGAGTCGACGGCGATCTTCGACACGTCGGCGTAGCGCTTGACGAATTTGGGCGAGAGCCGGTCGAACGCGCCGATCAGGTCGTAGGCGAGCAACGCCTGCCCCGCGCTCGAGGGCCCGGCCCCGATCCCGAAGGTGAAGATCTTCACGGCCGCGTCGATGGCATGGCCGACGGGGGCGGGGACCGCCTCCACCTCCATGCCGATGCCGCCGGCTTCCTCGATGGCGACCGCGTCGTCGATGATCTTCGCCGCCGACTCGGCCGTCTTGCCCTGCAGCTTGAAGCCGCCGTAGTCGTGCATGAAGTGCGGGCACATCCCGACGTGGCCCATCACGGGCACGCCGGCCCGCGCGATCGCCTCGATGATGTGGAACTGCCTGCGGCCGGCCTGGATCTTCACGCATTCGACGCCGCCTTCCTTCATGAAGCGCAGCGCGTTGTGGACCGCGAGCTCGGGCGTCGCGACGCTGCCGTAGGGCATCGCCGCGAACACGAAGGTGTTGGGCGCGCCGCGCCGCACCGCCTGGCAATGCTGGATCATCGTGTCGACGGTGAGCGGCAGCGTGCTCGCGTGGCCGTAGCTGATCATCGCCAGGCTGTCGCCGACGATCAGCATGTCGGCGCCGGCCTTCTCGGCCCAGCAGGCGCTCATGAAGTCGGGCGTCGACACGATGGCGAGCCGGCGGCCGCTGCGCTTGGCCTCGGCGAGGTCGGGGATGGTGATGCGCTTGCGTTCGGTCATGGTCTCGTGCTCGGTTCAAGGCGCCTTTAGGCGCGGAATGCCTTCTTGTCGGTACCCGCCATCAGCCCGGACAGCACGCGGTCGACGGCGTCCTGGTGGGCGGCGACGGCCGCGGCGTCCATGTCGGCGACCGGACGCGGCTCCGGATCGAAGTGCCCGTGCGCGTCCCTGCCGCGGACGAGCATCGCCGAGTCGCGGAAGCGGACCTGGCGCACGTAGGTGGGCATGTAGCGGATGGCGACGCCGATGCGGCGGTCGGTCGAGCGGTTGGGCCGCGACCCGTGCACCAGCTTGATGTGGTGCAGCGACATCTCGCCCGGATGCAGCGTCAGGCTGACGGCCTTGCTTTCGTCGACCTTCACCGCCACCTCCTGGCCGCGGGAGAGCAGGTTGTCCTTGTGGAAGGTGTCGACGTGCGGCAGGGTGTCGATGGCGTGCGTGCCGGGGATCACCTCCATGCAGCCGCTCGTCAGCGACGCCTCGGAGAGGGCGACCCAGGCGGTCACCACGTCGCCCGGCTCGAGGCCCCAGTACGCGGCGTCCTGGTGCCAGCTCACGAACGAGGCGCCGTCGGGATCCTTCGCGAACAGGTGCACGTTCCAGCAGAAGATGTCGGGGCCGATCAGGTCCTCGACGCAGTCGAGGATGCGCGGCAGCCGGACCAGCTCGTCGCACCAGGGGAACAGCAGGTTCACCTTGTGGCGCAGGTTGCTCTGGAGCTTGGCGCCCGCGCGCTCCTCGTAGCCCTCGAGGCGGCGCCGGAACGACCCTGCCTCCGCCTCGTCCATCACGCGGATCGGCGCGAGGAATCCGCGCTCGGCGTACTCCGCGACCTGCGCGTCGCTCAAGCTCCTGCTCATGTCTTCGGCTCGTATGGTGAAGATATATCAGTGGCGATTGTGACGACAGTGCGGGGCCGGCGTCAAGCCTTTCCGGAGCGGTCGCCTGACGCTGGCGCCGTACGCCATAGCGAAGATATATCAGCGCCATACGGGTTGCGGGTGGTGCGGGGCAAGCCCGACGGCGGGGCTGCGGGCGAACCCGGCGGCGCCGGCCTGCCCTGCGCGGGAAGACGCGGATGGGGACGGTCGCGCAGGATGCGCGTGCGCGCGCCCGAGTCCCGCGCGCAGTGGCGCGGCGGGGAGGTGCGGCAAGGGGGCTGCAACGGCGAAGGGGGCTGCAACGGCGAAGGGGGCTGCAACGGCGGGATCGGGGTCCGCGCCTGCCGGGGGCTTCGCCCCGGGAACGCCGTCGCCCCCGTGGAGCACGGGGCGGCTGCGGGATGCTGGTAGGCGCGATTGGACTCGAACCAACGACCCCCACCATGTCAAGGTGGTGCTCTAACCAGCTGAGCTACGCGCCTGCAAAAGAGGTGCGATGTTAGCGGATTGCGCCGCGCGTGACAACTCTTCAGTAGCGCGCCTGCCGGGCGCAGATGGCGCGCAGCCACTTGTTGCCCGGATCGCGGTGAAAGCGGGTGTGCCAGTACTGCTTGACCATGTACTTCGGCATCGCCACCGGGCAGTCCACCTGGCGGACTGCGCCGCCGCTCGCCAGGTTCTCGCCGATCTGCCGCGGCAGCGTCGTGATCATGTCGGTCGTCGCGATGATCTTCGGGACGCCCAGGAATCCCTGCAGGTACACGAGCACGCGCCGGTCGATGTTCTGGCGCTTCATCGCCGCGTCGATCACCGCGTTGACGCCGCCGTAGCTCACCGAGACGTGCGCCTCGCGCTGGTAGTCCTGCAGCGACATCCGGCCCCGGATGCGCGGGTGCCGGGCACTCACGAGGCAGGCGAAGTCCTGCTCGAACAGTGCCTGCTGGTGGAACCCGGCCTCCATCCCCGGCACGAACCCGCCGTAGGCGAGGTCCGCTTCGCCCGACTCGAGCCTGCGCGCGGTGTCGTCGTCGACGGACAGCACCTCCAGCCGCACGCTGGGCGCGACGCCGTTCACGTACTGCACGAGCCGCGGCAGCATCGTGATCTGCGCCGAGTCCGGCGCGCAGAGGCGAAAGACCCGCGTCGACGTCGAGGGGTCGAAGCGCGGCGCCTCGCCGGTGATCTGGTGCATCGCCTCGAGGATCTCGCGCGCCTTGCCGACCACGGCCAGCGCACGGGGCGTCGGCGTCATCCCTTCGGACGTGCGCACGAACAGGGGGTCCTTCACCCGCTCGCGAATCCGGCGCAGCCAGACGCTGACGGTCGGCTGGCTCTGCCCCAGCCGGGCCGCGGTCCGGGTCACGCTCCGCGTCGAATGGAGGATGTCGAGCAGCTGCAGGTCGCGCATCTCGAGGAAGTTGTCGCGGTCGGGCTTTTCGTTCAACAGCGGACTCCCCGGTCATGGCGCCGCGGGATGGGCGCGGGATGCGGCAGGCGCGCGTGCACCAGAGACGATTATACGATTATCGAAATACAAGCTATGCGGACGATTCCATTTACAACACAGTGGGGCGCTCCTATGCTGTCCGGGGGAGCGTCTGCCGTCGCGGCGCCCGGGTCGGCGCGTCGCCAGGCGTGCCGGGACCGGGCAGGCGACGGGGCGCGACCGACAATTGACAGGAGCCCGTCGGACATGACGCAGGAATTCTCGCTCGCCCACCTCACGGTGCTGGGCTGCGCGCCGCCGGAGATGACGTACATCGCGGCGCGGGCCGGCTACGACTACGTCAGCATCCGGCCGATCTACATGGGACTTCCCGGCGAGCCCAACTACGCGCTGGCCGAGAATCCGCAGATGCTGCGGCAGACCAAGCGCGCGCTGGCGGAGACGGGCGTGCGCGTCCACGACATCGAGCTCGCCCGCGTCTACGAAGGGCTGCACCCGACGAAGTACCTGCCGGCGATGGAAGTGGCGGCCGAACTGGGGGCCAAGGCGGTGCTGTCGAGCATCTGGGGCGGCGAGCGCGATTTCTACATCGAGAAGTTCGGCGAGATCTGCGACCTCGCCAAGCCGTTCGGGCTGACCGTGGACCTCGAATACGTCCCCATCGCTGCCGTGGCGAGCCTGGCGCAGGCCGTCGCCGTGCTGCGCGCGGTCGATCGCAGCAACGCGGGGCTGATGGTCGACATGCACCATTTCCACCGCGCCCGCGACAACCGCGCCGACCTCGACGCCGTGCCGCGGGAGTGGTTCCACTTCGCCCACCTGTGCGATGCGCCGGCCGAGATCCCGACCGAGCGCGCCGAGATGATCCGCATCCTGCGGGAGGCGCGGCTCTACGTCGGCGAGGGCGGCATCGACGTCGCGGGCATCCTCGCGCACATCCCGCCCTGCGTCTATTCGATCGAGCTGCCCAACAAGGAGCGGCACGAGGAGATCGGCTACGCGGAGCATGCGACGCGTTGCCTCGAGACCCTGAAGGCGTACCTCGCCGGGGATTCGGGGGAGAATGGCGCCCGCGGCAAGCGTCGCGCCGTCGCGCCCTAATCGAGCGGAGTCCATGGCATGAAGAAGAACATCAAGGCGGTCGACGCCCACGGCAGGAAGCTGGGCGGCGAAACCCCGCTGCTCTGCGCGCCGCTGGTCGGCCGCAACCGCGCGCGGCTGCTCGCGGAAGCCGCGAGCGTGCTGCGGCAGAAGCCGGACATCGTCGAATGGCGCGTCGACTTCTTCGACCGCGTCGGCGACCCCGCCGCGGTGATCGCGATGATCGGGGAACTCCGTGGCGTCGTCGGCGACCGTCCGGTCATCTTCACCTGCCGTTCGGAAGCCTCGGGCGGCGAGCGGATTGCGATCGGCGACGAGGCGGTCGCCGCGCTCTACGAAGCGGTGGCGGCGACGCGGTCGGTCGAGTTCATGGATTTCGAGATCGGCAAGGACCCGCAGCACCTGCGCCGCGTGCGCGAGAGCACCCGCCGGCACGGCATCCGGCTCATCCTGTCGTACCACAACCTCGCCTACACGCCGGGGCACGACTACCTCGTCGACCGGTTCCTCGAGGCCGAGCGGCAGGGCGCCGACGTGGCGATGGTGCAGGTGATGCCCCGCGATCGCGCGGACGTGCTCCGGCTGCTGGCCGCGACGGCCGAGGCCGACGACAAGGCGCGCATCCCGCTGATCAGCATGTCGGTGGGGCCGCTGGGGTCGGTGACGCGCATGGTAGGCGGGCTGTTCGGATCGTGGCTCTCCTTCGGTGTCGCCGAATCCGCGTCGGCGCCCGGGCAGATCCCGATGGGCGACCTCGTGATGGTCTACGATATCATCCGCCGCGCGCGCGGCGGCGAGATGTTCTGACCGATTCAACGAAGGCATTCATGAGCGAGACCAGACGGATCGAAGTGCACGGAAAGCCGCTGGGCAACGGCAGCTTGCCCGCGATCATCACGCCGCTCGTCGGCAGGACGCAGGCGGAGCTCGTCGACGAAGTGGCGGCGATCGTGCCGAAAGCGCCGGACCTGCTCGAGTGGCGGATCGATTTCTTCGCCGCCATCGGCGACGTCGGCGCGGTGATCGCCGCGGCGGGCGCGATCCGCGGGGGCGCCGGCGGCATCCCGCTGCTGCTCACCCGCCGCAGCGCGAACGAGGGCGGCCAGCCGATCCCGATCGCGGAGCCCGCGGTGGTGGCCATGTACGCGGCGGCGTGCGAGGCGAAGTGCGTGGAGCTGATCGACTACGAGCTTTCCAACGCGGCCGACCACCTGCGGCAGCTGCGCGAGGTGTCGCGGGCCAACGGCGTCGGAATGATCATGTCGTACCACAATTTCCAGATGACGCCGGACGCGGCCACCCTCGACGCGAAGTTCGCGGCCGCGGAAGCGCAGGGCGCCGACGTGGCGAAGGTCGCGGTGATGCCGCGGGCACCGCAGGACGTGCTGGCGCTCCTCGCCGCCACCGACCGCGCGCGGTCGGCGATCGGCCTGCCGCTCATCACGATGTCGATGGGCGGCGTGGGCTCGCTGTCGCGGATCGTCGGCTGGGTCTACGGCTCGGCGGCGACGTTCGCCGTCGGCAAGAGCAGCTCGGCGCCGGGCCAGGTGGCCATCGAGGAACTGCGCACTGCGCTGGGGCTGGTGCGCAAGGCCGTGACCGGGCAGTGATCCGGTCGCGGGGAGACGCGGCCGCGCGGCGGGCGACCCGGCGAGTCCATTTTTCGCCGGGTCATGGCAGCGGCGCCGGGCCGTGCGCGGCGCGCCCGACCGCGGCCACGAGGCGCGTGATCGTCGCGGGCTTGATCACGATGTCGTCAAAGCCGACGCCGAGGATCCGGTCGCGCTCGTGCGCCATCGCATGCGCGGTGTACGCCACGAGCCTTATGGCGGCGATCGCCGGGTTGCCGCGGATCGCCGCGCATACGTCTTCGCCGCTCATGTCGGGCATGCTGACGTCGAGCAGCACGCAGTCGTAGGGGGCCGCCGCCAGCATCGCGAGCCCTCCCGTGCCGCGCGTCGCCTCGTCGACGTGCAGGCCTTCGCCCTCGAGTACGAGTCGAGCAAGGCGCCGGCTCGGCGCGTGGTCGTCGACGATCAGGATCCGGCGTGCGGCTTCGCTCATTGGCCTGTCTCCTGCGGCAACGGGAGGTCGAACGTGAAGGTGGCGCCGCGCCCGGGAACGGAGTCGACCTGGACGTCGCCGCCGAGGACTTCGAGCAGGTCCTTCACGAGCGCGAGGCCGAGCCCCGTGCCCTCGTGCCGGCGGGTGACGAACGTGTCGCCCTGGCGGAATTTCTCGAAGATTGTCTCGTGCTGCGATGGATCGATTCCGGGGCCGGTGTCGGTAACGGAGAACAACAGGCGCCCGGGCTCGCGCCGCACGTCGAGCACAATCTTGCCCTCGGCCGTGAACTTGACGGCGTTGCTGAGCAGGTTGTTGAGGATCTTCATCACGATCGCGCGGTCGGTGGTGAACGCCAGGGGCAGGCCGGGGCCGAGGCGAAGGTCGAGGTCGAGGCCTTTCGCTGCCGCGGCGGCCCGGTGGTTCGCCGCGACCTCCGAGAGCAGCGCGGCAAGCGGCACCGGCTCGTATTGCACCTCGAAGTGACCCGACTCGACCTTGGCGAGGTCGAGGATGTCGTTCAGCAGCTTCAGCAGGTGCTGGCCGCTGGCCTGGATCTGGTGCGCGCACTCGGCCGCGAATTCGCCGGGCACCCGCGCCGCAAGCAGTTCCGAGAAGCCGAGAATCCCGTGCAGAGGCGTCCTGAGCTCGTGCGACATGCTGGCGAGGAACTCGGATTTCATCCGGTTGGCCGACTCGGCCTCCTGCTTCAAAGCCAGCATGGCGGCGATTTCCGCGTCGCGGCGGCGGGTCAGCCGCACCAGCGGACCCACCGCGACCAGGATGACGATGATCGCGGCCGCGGCGATCGCGCCGATGACGATCGCCGTCCGCTTCCAGTCCTCGAGATAGAGGCTTTCGGAAACGGTGACGTTGACGACCATCGGATAGTTCGGGAGGCGCCGCGCCGCCACGAGCCGAAGGCCCGTGTCGTCCGGATTCATCGCGCGCGGCATCCGCGTCTCGACCACGCCGCTGGTCCGGCCCCGGACGCTGATGAGGTCGTACGCGGCGCCGCCCTGCGCCGACTGGCCGATCTGCCCGTCGTCGAACGGGTACCGCGCCAGCACCGTGAAATCGCTGCGGTAGAGCGCCAGCGACGCGCCCGGGCCGAGCGAGATGCGCTGGAAAAAGTCAGCGAAGAAGTTGCTCGACAGGCCGACGATCACGAGGCCGATGAAGTTGCCGCCGGGGTCGTTCAGGCGCCGGCTGATGTAGAAGGTCCACTTTCCGTTGCCCCGGTTGCGCACCGGTGTGCTGATGAAGATGCCGAGGTTCGGCGTGCGGAACTGCTCGCGGAAATAGTCGCGATCGGCAAGGTTGATCGGTGGCGCCGGATACGAGCGGCTGAAGTTGATGACGTCGCCGTTGGCGGCCACGATCGTGGCGACGTCGATCTGCGGCAGCCCGCCGATCTTGTCGCGCAGCATCGCGAAGACCGCCGGCGATCGCATCTCGGTGCGCAATTCTTCCGCCGTCCGGACATTCATGGTGGTTACCCGCTCCTCGATGTCGCTGAGGACCAGATAGGCCGACACCAGCGTCTGGCTGGTCTGTTCGGCCAGGACCAGCGAAATGTTGTCGAGGTGGGTCGACCATTCGCGCGTGGCGTTGCCACGCAGGATCCAGATGGAGAGGACGGCCGACGCCGCCATGACCAGCGTCAGCGCGAGGCCCGTGTAAAGGGTCACCGTGCTGGCGGCAGCGTTGCGCGATCGTTCTCTGGACATGGCGGGAGGGGGCCTTGGCGAATCTCGACGGATTCTGGCACGAAGCGGCACGAACCGCCTTGATCCGGGTGAGGAGTATTCGTCAGCGCCTGCGATTCCTTGGTCGGCCCCCCGGCTTGCGCGCGCCGGCGGCCGGTGCCGCCGGCGCGGCGGGAAGCCACAGCGTGACCTCGGTGCCCTGGCCGGGCCCCCCCGCGACGACGACTCGTCCATGCATCAGGTCGACGACTTCCTTGACGAACGACATGCCCAGCCCGGTGCCGGGTACCGGGCCGGACGGGTCGGCGCGGTAGAACCGGTCGAAGATGCGCGCCGCCTGGTCGCGCGTGAGTCCGATGCCGCTGTCCCGGACGACGATGCCGGCCATCGGGCGCCCGTCGTCATCCGCGGCGACCAGGGCAACATCGACCGGCGCGGTGCCGGGGGAATACCGGCAGGCATTGTCCAGCACGTTGCGGATCGCCTGGACGAGGCGGTCGCCGTCGACGTTCGCCGTGAGCGCGGCCGAGTGCGCATCGAACCGGATGCGCACCTTGTCCCTGGCCCTGCGCAGTTCCTCGATCGCGGCGAGCACGATCGGCGCCAGCGGCCGCGGCTCGATGCGGAAATCGCGGCCGGCGCGCGCCTCGATGCGCGCGAGGTCGAGGATGTTGGTGACCATGTTGACCAGCAGCGAAGCCTGGCGGTGGATCGTCGACAGCAGGTCGCGCCGCGTGGCTTCGTCGAACTCGCGGGCGAGCAGCAGTTCCGAGAAGCCGAAGATGCTCCAGATCGGCGTCCGCAACTCGTGCGCGGCCAGCGACAGGAACTCGCCCGGCATCCGGTCGCCCTTGCGCTCGCCGGTGACGTCGCGCAGGTGGATCGCGATGCGGGGTGACGCGCCCGGGACCGTCACCACGCGGACGCTGCGGCGCAGCTCGCTGTCTTTCGGGCGCACGAGGTGCAGCGTGTCGCTGCCTTCCGGGTACAGGGTGGCGAGCGCCGCGGGCGGCCGGGCGGGATCGGCGAGGCGCGCGCAGAGCGCGTCGAACCGCGCTTCGTCGAGTTCCCGGGCCGAGTCGCGGTCCATGCCCGTCAGGCGGCCGAACGCCGGGTTGGCGTAGCAGGGCTCTCCGGCGCGGAGCACGACGAGCGCGTCGGGGCAAAGGGCGCCGATCGCGTCCTGTTCCCGGCGCAGCGCGTCGAGCGCTGCATCCCGGACGGCGGTGGCTTCGGGTGCGTGGCGGCGGGTCATCGCGATGATCCTGCGGCGTTCCGGCGGGGGGCACCGCGGTGCGACGGCATCATGCGGCAGCGCGGGCCCGGGATCAGCGCCTGGCGGCCGCGCGCTCGATGTCCTCGCGGACGATGCGTTCGATTTTCGGGAACGGCACGGGCTTGGTGAACACCTTGACCTCGGGCGGCAGGCCGCCCTGGTCCTCGATGTCGCGCTTGTCGAGGCCGGTGACGACGATCATGCGCAGGTTCCGGTAATCGGGGTTGGCACGCAGCGAGCGGATCATCCGGAAGCCGTCCATGCTCGGCATGTTGAGGTCGGTCACGAGGAGGTTGGGGCGGTGCTCGCCGATGCGGATGAGGCCCTCGAAGCCGTTGGTGGCGAGGATCAGCTCGACCGGCAGGTTCCAGCCCGCGACCATCAGCCGGTAGAGCTTGAGGAGGTCGGGCTCGTCCTCCACCACGAGCAGCCGGTAGCGCGACGGCGCCTCGCGGCCCGACTTGCCTGCTGCCGGCGTGGCCGCCAGGGCAAAATTGCGTTCGGCCACCATCGCGTCCACCGACGTGCGGACGATCCGCCGATGGCCGCCGGCGGTCTTCCATGCGGTGAGCACGCCTGCCTCCACCCAGAGCTGGACGGTGCGCAGCGCGACGCCGAGCATCTGCGCCGCCTCGCGGGTGGAGATGAATTCCGTCGGACGCGGCAGTTCGCCAGTCATCCCTCGACTTTATCACGTGTGTTGCAGTTATTGCATTTTTTATCGATTATGGCGGAGTGCGCCGCGGCCGTCGGTTACGCATAAACAACTGCTGCGCATGGAGAAAAAGGCGGGCCATCGCGATCCGCCGCCGGCAAGTCGCCGGACTGGTGGGTGATATAAATGAAACATTCGACAAAATAGCAGGCTCCTGGCGGATACGCGCTGTCCGCCGACGAGGGGCGAGCCCCCGGGATGTGCCCCACCCGGGGTATCGTATAATCCGGCAACGCCGCGCCCCCCCGGGAACGGCGTTTTTTGTCGCCCGCCAATGCGTGCAAGGAGTCCCGATGCGCATCGAGACCGAGGTCAGGCTGGACTTCAAGGACGTGCTGATCCGCCCCAAGCGGAGCACGCTGTCCACCCGCTCGAACGTCGACATCTCGCGCGAGTTCCGCTTCCGCCACGCGCAGGTCGACTACCACGGGGTGCCGATCATCGCCGCCAACATGGACACGACCGGCACCATGGAGATGGCGCGCGCGCTCGACGCGTTCCTGCTGTCGACCGCGCTGCACAAGCACTACGGCGTCGACGAGCTCGTCGCGTTCTTCAAGGGCATCGAGCGCAAGTCCTCGGCGTTCTACTCGATGGGGCTCGCCCCCGCCGACCTCGAGAAGTTCGACCGCGTGATGGCGGCCGCGGGGGAGGGCGCCGACGCCGCGATCCGCTACGTCTGCATCGACGTCGCGAACGGGTACACCGAGGCGTTCGCCCGCTTCGTCGCGAAGGTGCGCGAGCGCTATCCGCATCTCGTCATCATGGCCGGCAACGTCGTCACCGGCGAAATGACCGAGGAACTGATCCTGTCGGGCGCCGACATCGTCAAGGTCGGCATCGGGCCCGGCTCGGTGTGCACGACGCGGCGGATGACGGGCGTCGGCTACCCTCAGCTCTCGGCCATCATCGAGTGCGCCGACGCCGCGCACGGGCTCGAGGGCCACATCTGCGCCGACGGCGGCTGCACCACGCCCGGCGACGTGGCCAAGGCCTTCGGCGGCGGCGCCGACTTCGTGATGCTGGGCGGCATGTTCGCCGGTCACGACGAGTGCTCGGGCGACGTCGTCGAGCGCGACGGCCAGAAGTTCCAGCGCTTCTACGGCATGAGCAGCCGCACCGCGATGGAGAAGTACTCGGGCGGCGTGGCGCAGTACCGCGCCGCGGAAGGCAAGGAGGTGCTCGTGCCGTCCCGCGGCCCGGTCGCCGGCACTGCGCAGGAGATCCTCGGCGGCGTGCGCTCCGCCTGCACCTACGTCGGCGCGCGCCGGCTGCGCGAATTCTCCAAGCGGACCACGTTCATCCGCGTGTCGCAGCAGGCCAACGAGGTGTTCGGGCGCTCGTAGCCCGGCGCCGCCCGCCATGGGGAATCCGCGCGAACCTCGCCGCGGCCGCATCGTCGTCGTCGGCAGCAGCAACATGGACCTCGTTGTCCGCGTGCCGCGCCTGCCGGCCGCCGGCGAGACGCTCTCCGGCCACGACTTTCGCACGCTGCCGGGAGGCAAGGGCGCCAACCAGGCGGTGGCCGCGGCGCGCCTCTCCGGCGACGTCGCGTTCGTGAGCTGTGTGGGCGCCGACGATTTCGGCGCCCGGCTGCGCGCCGGATTCGTCGCCGACGGCATCGATGTCGCGCACGTCGCCGAACTGCCGGGGCACGCGACGGGAATCGCGCTGATCACGGTCGCCGGCGACGGCGCCAACAGCATCGTGCTGTCACCCGGCGCGAACGGGGCGCTGGTTCCCGCGATGATCGATGCCGCCGAGGCGCTGATCGCGACCGCGGCGCTGCTCGTCTGCCAGCTGGAGATTCCGCCGGCCTCGGTCCGCCATGCGCTGGAAGTCGCGGCGCGGCACGGCACGCCCGTGCTGCTCAACCCCGCGCCGGCGGTGCCGCTCGATCCGGACCTGCTGCGGCATGTCGACATCCTGGTGCCCAACGAGATCGAGGCCGGCGCGCTGACCGGCATTGCCGTCGCCGGCATCGACGACGCGCGGCGCGCGGCGGAGGCGCTGCGGGCGCAGGGGCCGCGCGACGTGATCGTCACGCTTGGCGCGCAGGGCCTGTGGCACGCCGGCCGCGACGGCGGCATTCACCTGCCGGCGCCGCCCGTCGCCGCGATCGATTCGACGGCCGCGGGCGACACGCTGATCGGCGGCATCGCCGCCGCGCTGGCGGCAGGCGCGGACCTGCGGGCGGCGATCGCGTTCGGCATGCGGGCGGCCGCGATCAGCGTCACCCGCGTCGGTGCGCAGGCGTCGATTCCGTGGCGCCGCGAGCTCGACGCGCCGTCGCCTTCGCCCTGATAGACTCGGGCTGCGGACGCCCCCCGGCCACCGCCATGCCGCAGCCGGCGGGCCGCCGCCAGGAGACCACGTCGATGAACACCCTCGCGCTGATGCGCACCGGCCCCGTCATTCCCGTCATCGTCATCGACGACGCCGACAGCGCGGTGCCGCTCGCGCGGGCGCTCGTCGCCGGCGGCGTCCGCGTGCTCGAGATCACGCTGCGCACGCCGGCCGCGCTGGATGCCGTCCGGCGGATCGCGCGCGAGGTGCCCGAGGCGATCGTCGGCGTCGGCACGATCACCGAGGCCTCGCACTTCGGGGCCGCGGTGGCCGCCGGCGCGCGCTTCGGCGTCAGCCCGGGGTTCACGCCTGCGCTGGCCGCGGCGGCGCACGCATCGGGCCTGCCGCTCCTCCCCGGCGTGATGACCCCGTCGGACGTGATCGCCGCGCGCGCCGCCGGCTTCCTCGCGCTGAAGCTGTTCCCGGCGCAGCAGGCGGGCGGCGTGCGGGTGCTCTCGGCGCTGCAGGGCCCCTTCCCCGACGTCATGTTCTGCCCTACCGGCGGCATCACGCGAGAGACCGCCGGCGAGTTCCTGGCGCTGCCGAACGTCGGCTGCGTCGGCGGCTCGTGGCTCACCCCGCGGCACCTCGTCGCCGCCAGGGCGTGGGACAATATCACCGCGCTCGCGCAGGAGTCCGCGCAGTTGCGCGCGGCCCCGAACCACGCCACTCCTGTCCACACTCCACGGTCATGAAAAAACTCGTATTGCTGCGTCACGGCGAATCCGTCTGGAACCTCGAGAACCGCTTCACCGGCTGGACCGACGTCGGGCTCACCGCGCGGGGGCTCGCCGAAGGGCGCGCCGCCGGCGCGCTGCTCGCGAAGGAGGGCTTCGAATTCGACGTCGCGTACACGTCGGTGCTGAAGCGCGCGATCAAGACGCTCTGGATCGCGCTGGAGGAGATGGACCGGATGTGGATTCCGATCCGCCATTCGTGGCGCCTCAACGAGCGCCACTACGGCGCGCTGCAGGGCCTCGACAAGGCCGCGACCGCCGCGAAGTTCGGCGAGGCGCAGGTGAAGATCTGGCGGCGTGCGTATGCCACCGCGCCGCCGGCGCTGGAAGACGGCGACCCGCGCCTCGAGCCGGGGAACCCGCGCTATGCCGGCCTGGCCGGCGGCATGCCGCGCACCGAATGCCTCAAGGACACCGTCGGGCGGTTCCTGCCTTACTGGCACGAGACGATCGCGCCGGCCATCGCCTCGGGCCAGCGCGTGATCATCGCCGCGCACGGCAACAGCCTGCGCGCTCTGATCAAGTACCTCGACGACGTGTCCGACGACGACATCGTGGAACTCAACATCCCCACCGGGCAGCCGCTCGTCTACGAACTCGACGACGCGGGCAAGCCGATTCGCCATTACTACCTGGGCGATGCGGACGCGATCCGGGCGGCGATGCAGGCGGTCGCCAACCAGGGCAAGGCGGCCTGACCGGAACGGCGGCTAGCGTGGAGCGTCCGCCGGGGCGGGCGCCGCGGTGACGCCGCCCCGACGGATCACGCGCGCGAGGATTCCCGGCGTCAGCAGCGTCGTCAGCATCACGACGACGACGATCATCGAGAACACCGCGTCGGGGATGACGCCGAGCGCCCGTCCGGCCGCGGCGAAGATGAGGCCCACCTCGCCGCGCGGCGCCATCCCCCAGCCGACGACCCACTTCCTGACTCCGCCGGCGGCGAGGCCCGCGACGAGCTTGCTCGCGAACGCGACCAGCGTGATCACGAGGCCCGCAAGCAGGATGCCGCCATCCATGATCGACGCGATCTTCACCTGCATCCCGGTGTAGACGAAGAACATCGGGACGAGCATGTGCCCGACGGGCGCAACCAGTTCCTCCAGGCTGCGGTGGCCGTGACGGTCGAGCACGGCGGCGATGCGCGCGCGGGTCGCGCCGTCGGCGTCGGCCGCTGCGCCGCGGATGTCGCGCACGAGGTCCGGTTCCGTGAAGTCGCGGAACTGGACTTCGTCGAGCACCAGTCCCGCGGCGAACGCGCCGACGATGGGCGCGAGGCCCATCAGGCTGGCACCCCAGGCGAAGGTGAGGCAGGTCGACATCAGGACGGCCACCTTCATCGCCGTTCCGGCGTGGAGCCGCGCGAACAGGCGCGAGCAGCGCGGGGCGGCATGCCGGCCCAGCACCAGCGCGCCGACGAGGAACAGGAACGCTTCGGCCGTGATCCGCGCGACCGTCGCCGGATCGACGCTGCCGGCGGTCACGACCGCCGACACCACGGCGAGGATGATGAGGCCCATCACGTCGTCGATCACCGCGGCGCCCAGCACGATCTGCGCTTCGCGCGACCGCAGCACGCCGAGGTCCTGGAACACGCGGCCGGTGATGCCGACGGACGTGGCCGTCAGCGTCGCCCCGAGGAACAGGTGGCCGTTGAACGAGAGCTCCGGCAGCAGCCAGGGGCCGACGACGAAGGCGCCGAGGACCATCGGCGTCGCCACCCCCACCGTCGCCACCAGCAACGCACGCATGCCCACCCGGCGCATCGAGTCGACGTTGGACTCGAGCCCGATCTGGAACAGCAGGATCACCACGCCGAGCTCGGCGAGAAAGCGCATGACTTCGCTGCCGGTGATGTCGGCGACGACCGCCGTGACCGGCGCGATGTCGAACAGGTAGAGGTTCCCGATCGCGACGCCGACGAGGAGTTCCCCCAGCACGGCCGGCTGGCCCAGCCGTTCGATCGTGCCCGCCATCTTGGCGAGCAGCAGCAGGAGGCCGATCCAGAAGAAGGTGAACGCCGTCGCGCTGCCGCCGTCGGAGGCGAGGGCGAGCGCGGGCACCGCGGCGAGCGCCAGCAGGGCGGCCGTGGCGGAGCGTCGGGCGCCGGTCATCGCCGCACCACGAGCCACAGCGTGCCCAGCAGCAGCGGCTGGTGGACCATGTAGACGGCGAGGCTGTGGCGGCCGAGCCACCTGAGCCATCGGGGCGCGCCGCGCAGCGGTCGCAGCGCGCGGAAGCGGGCGCCCGCGAGCGCGGGGCCCAGCGCGATGCCGAGCAGGATGAAGCCCGCCCAGGGCGCCAGCGGCACGTAGTCCTCGGTCCGGGGCTTCGTCGTCGTGAACCCGAGCCACGACAGGGCGCGTGCGTCGAACGCCGGCGCCGAGAGCGCCAGCCCGGCGCCGATCACGACGAGCCCCGCCACCAGCGCCGTGCGCGGCCGGCGCCGCAGCGGCCAGGCGAGGAGCGACGCGACGGCGATGCAGTGCAGGATGCCGAAATAGATGAACGAGGACGGAAACATGAGATAGCTGCCTGCGCTCACGGCCAGCGCGCAGGCCGCGATCGCGGCGACGCGGCGTGCGTGCCGGCGCGTGGTGACGCCGGCGCGATCGGCGAGGACGAGGCTCGCTCCGACCAGCGTCATGAACGAGGTGACGATCAGCGCGCGGAAGCCGAGCCAGAACGGGTCGCGCTCGAAGTCCGAGGCGGTGACGCGGAAATAGCGCAGGTCGAACGCGAAGTGATAGACGATCATCATGCAGACCGCGGCGCCCCGCAGCGCGTCGATACCCGGCAGGCGGCCGGTGTCGGCAGGCGGCGCCGCCACCCGGTCTGCCGCCGCCGCGCGCGTCCGCTGCCGGCTCATCGCGCGCCGGCCTGCCATTGCACGCGCCAGCCGGCGCCTTCGGGCGTGCCGATGGCGGCGAGGCCGCGCGCGAGCGCGGCGTTGTCGGCGCGCCGCGGCGTGACGAGCAGCGACACGGTGGCGGCGCCGCCCGTCGTGACGGCGACGTCGCCGCGGACGTCCAGGTCGCCGCCGCGATTGGTCACCGGGCCGGCGAGCCGGTCGCCCGCGGCGGTGAGCGCCACGGTCAGTTCGCCGGCGTCGACGGGGGGGCCGGCCATGAACGCCGCGCGCGCATCGCGCCAGACGATGCGCAGGTCACCGGCGGACGCGCCCGGCGCAAGGTCGAGCCGGGCCGTCGTCGCGGTGACGTCGCCGTCCACCCGCCAAGCGGCGCGCAGCGCGGCGCTCCTGACGAGCGCGTCGGCGAGCGTGCCGGCACCGAGGGTCACGTCGAGGTCGGAGAGCGCGAGGCGCCCCGGCGCGGCGACGATCCCGGCACGGGGCGCGCGCGCCGCGGCATCCGCCGGCATCACGTGCGCCCGCAGTTCGCCGGAGGCGAGCGGCAGCGCGTCGACCTGCCAGGCGACCGGGAGGCGGGCGTCGCCGAGCGAGAGCACGCCACGGCCGTTCCACAGCGATCCTTCGAGATCGCTGGCGCCGACGCGACTGCCCGTGAACTGCGCCACTGCCGGCGACAGCAGCGCCGCCGGTGCCATCAAGGCGGCTGCCGCCCCGAGGAGCAGCAGAGCGGCGACGACGACCAGCAGGAGGCGGCGCATGGGGATTGCGGCCACGCGCCGGGTCAGCGCGCCAGCACGAGGTCGGCGCGGACGCTGCCGGGTTCGACGCGCGCCGTCAGCGTCGCCTCGACGATGCGCAGTTGCGCGTCACGTTGCGCGGCTTCGAGCAGGCCGACCAGGGCGTCGACGCTGACCGCGGCGAAGACGAGGCGCGCCCGGCTCTCCTGCCAGTCGAGTTGCGTCACCGCGGCGCGAAGGCCCTGCTCGCGCAGCAGCCGGTCGAGCTCGGCCCGCGGCTCGCCGGCGGCACGCGCGGCGGGATTGCGGGCGAAGCCGGCCATCGTGTCCACCGTCTGCTGCGCGGCGGCGAGCGCCGCGCGCTCAGCCGGCACGGCGACGCGGAGTGCGGCGATGTCGCGCAGCAGCGGCTGCCAGACGACGAGCCACGCCAGCGCGGCGGCGACGAGCGCGGCCAGCGCCAGCACGACGCGGCGCTCGGCGCGCGATTTGCCGGCCCACCAGCGCCGCAGCGATTCGGGCGGACGCAGGGCGGCGGTGCCGATGGCCATCAGTACGCTCCGAAGCGCACGCGCGTGCCGGCCGGCGTGGTCGCGATGATGGCCGGCGCGCCGGCGTTGCGCAGCCGCGTGTCGAGATTGCCGATCAGCGCCGGCTCCGCGCGCTGCAGGTCGAGCGTCCAATGCTCGTCGGTGAACGTCGCGCTCTTCAGCACGCCCGGGGGAAGGCCAGCGAGTGCCGGCGCCGCGCGCGCGAGGAGCGGGAGCGCGTCGTTCGGCGCGACGAGGCCCTGCGCGTGGCGCGCGTCGGCAAAGCGGCGGGCGATCGCCGCGCGCGCCGAGGCCGGCGTGGTCGCGTCGGCCGCCGGTACGCCGGCCGACGCGGCGAGCGACGTCCACGCGCGCGCCGCGCGCCAGGCCTCGACCCGCCACCACGCCCATTCGCCGATCGTCGCCGTCACGTGCAGCAGCAGCGCCGCCACGACCAGCCAGAGCGCCGGCGCGAACCGGCGCATGCGGGCGCCGCGCGCCTGCGGCGGAATCGGCGCGAACTCTCCCTGCAGCAGGTTCGTGGCCCCCGCGATCGCGGTCGCGGGCACGGCATCCCAGCGCCACGGCGTGCCCGCCGTGAACGGCACGCCGGTTTCCTCGCGCCAGCGCGCGAGCGTGGAGTCGGTCGCGGCACCGTCGACGCGGACGGCGGCCGGTGCCGTGCCGGCGCGCGTGGCGGCGGCGAGCGCCAGTGCCAGCGTCGGCGGGAGCGCGCCGTCGGCGCCGGCGGCATCGACCGCGAAAGCGCTGCCGTCGGCCAGGCGGACGAACCCGCCGCCAGGGGCGCCGCACCAGCACCAGCCGCTGCCGGCGTCGGCCAGCGCGGGTTCGGCCACGACGCGCTCGAGCCGGTCGAGGCGGCCGGCGCGCGCCAGTTCGCCGCGGAGACCGCTGACCAGCGTGCGCGCCATGATCACGACCACCACGCGGCCGTCGGGGCGCTGCGCGCCGCTGGCGAGCAGCAGGTCGGCAGCCGGCCCCGCGAGCTGGTCCTCGAGTGCATAGGCCGCGGCGGCGGCGACGCGCGCCGCAGGCACGGGCGGCAACGGCACCGATGCCAACCGAACCGCGGCGGCAGCGACGATCACCTCGATCGCGTCCGCCGCCGGCCAGTCCGCGGCCGGGCCGACGCCCGACTCGAGGCGGCTGCCGGTGTCGTCGTAGAGCGCCCAGGGGAGGGCGCGCTCGGGGCCGGCATCGGCGTGGTAGTGGAGGCGCAGCGTGGTCATGAGTTGGGTGGGCGAAGGCGGACGGGGAGCGGACTCTGGCGCGGCGCGGGCAGCGGGTAGTTTACTTGATGACGTCGTGGCGCCCCCGGGGTGGCTGCGTCGGCCGGGTCGAGCGTGCGCGAAAGCCGGGCGGACCGTGTCCTTATGCGCCTCCACCCGGGTTTCGCTGTCGCTCAATCCGGGCTACGGGATTTCCGCGGCACCCCGTCGCACCGGGTGGAATGCGTTCGCGCGTCGCGCTCACTCGACGACCTGCCAGACGATCTCGGGCCACGGTGCCTGGCTGCCCGAGCCGCTACCGCGCTGCAGCAGCGCCCGGGCGCGGGCGATCGTCGTCCCCTGTCGCGCCTCGACGCTGACGTAGAAGTAGTTGGTCGTGACCCCGAGCAGCGACTCGTTGGCGATCTTCGCGCCGGGCGGCAGCCGCGTACGGAAGTCGGCGAGGGACGCGAACGGCTTCTGGTCGCGATTGGCGATGAACGCGGCGAGGTCGGCGCCGGAGAGCCCGTCGATGAAGGTCGCCAGCACTTCCAGCGGCGCGGTGTTGACGTTGACCGCCGTCCCCGGCGGCAGCGCGGTGAGGAACGGCGCCACCGCGGCCAGCGCGGGCAGCGTGACGCCGCGCACCGCGGCGAGTTCGGCCACGCGCAGCACCGGCGCGTTGGCGGCGAGCCCCGGCACGCTGCGGTCGCCGTAGTACGCGTCCTCCGCGCCGTCGGGCCGCGGGATGGCGTCGGAATCCATCCAGTCGCCGATCGCGTTCATCGCCGCCGCGATGTCGCCGTAGGGCGCGAACAGCCGCGCGATCCGGTTGCGCTCGAAGTCCGTGGCCGGCGGGGTCGCGGGCGGGTTCCCCAGCGCGTTGACGTTGAGCCGGCCCTGCGCGTCGGCGATCGCGCCGCGGATCTCGCCGTTCTCGAAGGGGATCGGCGGCAGCGCGACGGCCCAGGGCTCGCGCAGGTGATCGACGGCGCGGGCGTCGCCGTTGATGATCTGCCGCGCCCATTGCACGCCCGCCATCGCGAGCGCCTGCGCCTGCGCCTGCTCGGCCCGATGCGTCACCATCCGAGTCCATCGCTGCTGGTCGGCGAACAGCGTCGCGGCGATGGTGGCGGCGAGGGCGGCCAGCAGCATCGCGAGCACGATCGCGGCGCCGCCCGCGGTGCGCCGCGGGCCCGGCCGGGGACGCGGTATCGCGGTCATCGCAGCACCAGCGCGCGCTCGACCGTCTCGCCGCCGGCGAGGGTCAGTTCGACCCGCACCGCGCGCGGCAGCGGCGCCTCGCCGGAAACGGGCCAGCCGTCGCGCCACGCGCCGGCGCGGTCGAGGTAGTCGATCCGCATGCGGGTCACCCCCGACGCCAGCGGGTAGACCGTGGGCTCGGTATTCGGCGCGATGTCGAAATAGGGCCAGTAGAGCACCTCGACGTTGCCGTCCTTCAGGCGGTAGCCGAGCCGCTGTCCGGCGCTGCCGGCCTCGATGTTGAACTCGGGGCCCGCGCGGGAAAAGCGCAGGTCGGCATTGCCGTCGTCGTCGACGGTGCCGAGCCACGCGGGCTCCGTCGTCGCGGCGGTGCGCACCGTGCGCGGCATCGCCTGCCGCAGGTCGCCCTCGAGCCGCATGAACAGCTGGTCGAGCGAGCGCCAGCGCGCGGTCTCGGTGGAGAGGCGTTCCTCGCTGTCGGCCAGCGCCGCGATCGCGCGGTAGCCCAGGATCGACAGCAGGGCGAGGATCGACAGCGCGACCAGCAGCTCCAGCAGCGTGAAACCGCCGCTGCCGTCCCGGGGGGCGCGCGCGGCGGCCGTCATTGCCCGGGCGGCCGGCTGAGGTAGCCGACGAGGCGCGCGAGCGCGTAGTCGGGCGCCGCGGGATCGGCGACGATGATCTCGATCTTGCGGAACCCCGGATTGGGCGTGCCGTCGACGGTCTCGCGCCAGACGAAGCCGGTGCGGGCCTGCTGGGCCTCCCCGGTGCGGATGCCGAGCCCCGGCCACGACGTCGCGAGTTGCGCCGCGGCGAGGCGGTTCTGGGCGACCCACAGCGCGAGCGTGCGGTGCTTCAGCAGCGTTGCGGCGTCGCTCGACTGGGCGACAGAGCGCATGCCGGCGGCGAGCGCCACCGCGACGATCGCCAGCGCGACGAGGATCTCGATCAGCGTGAAGCCGCGGCGCCTGCCGCGCGGCGCGCCGGTCGCCGCGACCCCCGCCGGCATCAGTGCGCGAACATCGCCGCCGCGTCGTCGGCGCGGCGGAACGCGACACGGGAAAGCGGATCGCCGGCGATGACGACGCGGCCGCCGGCGGACGCCAGCAGCAGCTCGTACGGTTCGTTGCGGCCGCTGGCGCGAAGCGTGAGGATCGCATCGGGCGCGACCGGCGCGCCGGCGTAGCGCGCAGGGACGACGGTCATCCCCGCCGGCAGCGCGCGCGCGGCCAGGACGTCGTCGCCGGAGAACGCGGTCCAGAGACCCGCGGCGTCGCGCCGCCAGAACCGGTAGCCAGCGCCGTCGGCGGAAACGCCCAGTGTCTCGCTTTGCCACTGCGCGACCGCGGCGGCGTGCTCCAGCGCGCCGGCGAGGCGCTTCGCCTCGCGGTCGAGGTCGCGCCGGTCGTCGCCGCCCAGGTTGGCGAAAACGAGCGAGGCCGAGATGCCGATGACCAGCAGCACGACCATGATCTCGACCAGCGTGAAGCCGGACTCGCGGGGCCGGTGCGCGGCTATATCTCCCACGATCCGATGTCGGAGTCGATGCCGGTGCCGCCGGGCTGCCCGTCGGCGCCGAAGCTGAATACCTCGACCTCGCTGCGCAGCCCCGGATTGAGATACTGGTAGTTGTAGCCCCAGGGATCCTTCGGCAGCCGCTCGAGGTAGCCGTTGGGCTTCCAGTTGGGCGGCACGGGCGCCTGCGTCGGCTTGGCGATGAGCGCATTGAGGCCCTGCTCGGTCGTCGGGTAGCGCTGGTTGTCGAGGCGATAGAGCTTCAGCGCCTGCATCACCGCGGCGATGTCGCTCTTCGCGGCGATCGTCCGCGCTTCGTCGGGGCGCTCCAGCACGCGCGGGACCACCAGCGCCGCGAGGATGCCGAGGATCACGATCACCACCATGATCTCGATCAGCGTGAAACCGCGCGGCCTCAGCGCGCGCGCCGCGACGGGCGGGCGGGCGCGGGGGGGGAGGAAGGACCGGGATTGTTGCATCCGGCGATTATAATCCCACAGCTTCGCGCCACGCGTCGTCCCTGCCGCCTCCTGCCTGTTCTCCATGCGCCGCACCTTCCGCTTCCTCGTCCGCGCCCTGTTCGGCTGCGTGCTCCTCGCCGCGGCCGCGGTCGCCGGCGGCTGGTGGTGGATCCAGCAGCCGCTGAAGCTGCCGGCGTCGCCGTACGCATTCGACGTCAAGGCGGGCGCGAGCCTGCGGACCGTGGCGCGGGACCTCGCCGCCGCCGGCGTGCTCGCGAGCGACCTGCCGCTGGTCGCGCTGGCGCGGTTTCGCGGCACCGACCGGATGATCAAGGCCGGCAACTACGAGATCGCGTCGGGGGTCACGCTGCCGGAGCTCCTCGACCGGCTGGTGCAGGGCGACGCGACGCAACTTGCGCTGACCGTGGTCGAGGGCGCGACGTACGCGAGCATCAAGCGCGCGCTCGCGGCCGATGCGGGCGTGGCCGGGACGCTCGCCGCGGTGCCCGACGCCGACGTGATGGCGCGGCTGGGGGGCGAGGGTGCCAGCCCCGAGGGCTGGCTCTTTCCCGACACGTATTTCTACGTTGCCGGCTCGACCGACGTCGCCGTGCTCTCCCGGGCCTACCGGCTGATGCGCGCGCGGCTCGACGCGGCGTGGGCGAAGCGCGCGCCGGACCTGCCCCTGAAGGATTCGTATGCGGCGCTGATCCTCGCGTCGATCGTCGAGAAGGAGACAGGATCGCCCGCCGACCGCCCGCTGATCGCGTCGGTGTTCGTCAACCGGCTGCGGATCGGGATGCGCCTGCAGAGCGACCCGACGGTGATCTACGGCATGGGCGAGCGCTTCGACGGCAACCTGAGGCGGCGCGACCTCGAGGCCGACACGCCGTGGAACACGTACACGCGCGACGGCCTGCCGCCGACGCCGATCGCGCTGCCGGGCCAGGCGGCGATCGACGCGGTCACCCGGCCGCCCCGCTCGGACTACCTCTATTTCGTCGCCCGCGGCGACGGCACGTCGGAATTCTCGACCAACCTCGTCGACCACAATCGGGCCGTGGCAAAATACCAGCGCGGCGCGCGCTGACCGCGCTGACCGCGCGGCCGATGCCGCGCGCGCCGGCCGCCGCCCGGCACCTGACTTCTTCCGCACCCTACCGCTTTCGGAACACCACGCGCATGCCAGTCCAGACGGGCCGCTTCATCACGTTCGAAGGCATCGACGGCGCCGGCAAGAGCACGCACGTCGGCTGGCTGGCCGATGCCATCGCCGCCCGCGGCCACCGCGTCGTCGCCACCCGCGAGCCGGGGGGCACGCCGCTGGGCGAGGCGCTGCGCCAGATCGTCCTCACGAACCCGATGACGCACGACGGCGAGACGCTGCTGATGTTCGCGTCGCGGCGCGAGCACCTCGAGGCGGTGATCCGGCCGGCGCTGGCGCGGGGGGACTGGGTGCTGTGCGACCGCTTCACCGACGCCACCTACGCCTACCAGGGCGGCGGCCACGGCGTGCCCCTCGCGCGCATCCGCGACCTCGAGCAGTGGATCCACGGCGACTGCCAGCCCGACGCGACGTTCCTGTTCGACGTGCCGCCCGCCGTTTCGCGCCAGCGGCTCGACCGGGCGGAGGCGGGCGGCCGCGCGCTCGACAAGTTCGAGTCCGAGGCCGGCGCGTACTTCGAGCGCGTGCGCGCGGCCTACCTCGACCGCGTGGCGGCGGAGCCGCGGCGGTTCCGGGTGATCGACAGCACGCAACCGGTGGCCGACGTCCGGGCGCTGCTCGCCGCGCATCTCGCGGCGATCGAGGGCGGGCGCTGATGGCCGTCGACGGCGACGCGCCCGGCGTCGCGGCGGCGCTGCCGTGGCTGCCGCTGCTGCCGTGGCAGGCGGGCCCGGCGCGCGCGGCGCTGGCCCAGCGCGCGAGCTGGCCCCATGCGCTGCTGATCCATGGGCCGCGAGGCATCGGCAAGCACGCGCTCGCGCTCAATTTCGCGCAGGCGCTGCTGTGCGAGGCGCCCCGCGCCGACCACCTCGCCTGCGGCGAATGCCCTGGCTGCCGCTACGCGCAGGCGGGGCAGCACCCCGATCTCGTCCGGCTCGAGCTCCTCGCGATCGACCCCGACGACGGCGAGCTGAAGGCGTTCGAGACGATCAACGTCGACCGCGTGCGCGCGCTGATCGACACCGTCGGCCTCACCAGCCACCGGCAGCGCGCGAAGGTCGCCGTGATCGCGCCGGCCGAGCGGATGAACGTGCAGGCGGCCAACGCGCTGCTGAAGACGCTCGAGGAGCCACCGGCGGGCACCTTCATGATCCTCGTCTCGGACATGCCGGGGCGGCTGCCCGCGACGATCGTCAGCCGCTGCCGGCGGCTGGCCGCGCCGCAGCCGACGAAGGACGAGTCCTGCGCGTGGCTGGCGGCCCAGGGCGTGGCCGCGCCGGAAGAGGCGCTGGCGCAGGCGGCCGGCGCGCCCCGGCTCGCGCTGGAGCTCGCCGGGGACGACTGGCAGGACGAGCGCCGGGTCTGGCTCGTCGCGCTCGCCAATCCGCGGCGCCTCGGCGTGCTGGCGCTGGCGGCGCGCGTCGAGGCGGGCGCCAAGGAGGCGCGCCGGGCGCGCCTCGCCCGCGTGATCGACTGGCTGCTGGCGTGGACCGCCGACCTCGCGCGGATCGCCGCCGGCGGCGACGCGCGCGGCAATCCCGATTTCGCGGCACAGCTCGCCCCGCTCGCGGCGGCGGTGGCGCCGCTGGCGGCGATTCGCTATCATGGCCAACTGCTCCGGGCGCGCGCGCTGCTTGCGCATCCGCTGCAGCCGCGGCTGGTCGCGGAATCCCTGCTGATCGATTACCGGTCCCTGTTCAGGTAGGCGGCAATGGCCGACAAGAAACCGATACGCGCAGTTCCTCTCCCCGCGACGTCGGCGGCGGGCGCGCGTCCGGGCGTGCTGTCGCTCAACATCCGCGAGCGGGCCGCGCTCTATGCCGCCTACATGCCGTTCCTGCGCGGCGGCGGCATCTTCATCCCGACGCCCCGGCAGTACCAGCTGGGCGAGGAAGTCTTCATGCTGCTGTCGCTGATGGACGATCCCAGCCGCATCGCGGTGCAGGGCAAGATCGTCTGGATCACCCCGGAAGGCGTGCAGGGCAACCGCACGCAGGGGATCGGCGTCCAGTTCTCGCAGGACGACACCGGCGCCGCGGCGAAGGCGACGATCGAGAAGCTGCTGGGCCAGACGCTCGCGTCGTCGCGGCCGACCCATACGATGTAGCGGCCCGATGGCGGGTTCCGCGCGCCCGGGTGGCGGGCGCGGTTTCGCCGTGGGCGCCGGCGGTCCGGGCCCGCCCGCCTCGTCGCCACGCTGCCGCCGCCTTCGTCCCATTTTCTCCGGCACCTGCCGTCATCCGCACCCGATGTTCGTCGATTCGCACTGCCACCTCGATTTCCCCGAGCTTGCCGCCGAGCTGCCCGCGCTGCTTCGCGCCATGCAGGAGGCGCGGGTCACGCATGCGCTGTGCATCAGCGTCAACCTGCCCGACTGGCCCGCCGTCCACGCGCTGGCGATGGCGCACCCCAATCTGTACGCGACGGTCGGCGTGCATCCCGATTACGAGGACACGCCGGAGCCGACGGTGGACGACCTGGTCGCGCTGGCGGCGCGGCCCAAGGTCGTCGCGATTGGCGAGACCGGCCTCGACTACTACCGGCTGACCGGCGACCTCGAGTGGCAGCGGGCGCGCTTTCGCACGCACATCCGCGCCGCGCGGGCGAGCGCGAAGCCGCTCGTGATCCACACCCGCGCGGCCGCCGCCGACACGCTGTCGATCATGCGCGAGGAGGCCGCGCGCGACGCCGGGGGGGTCATGCACTGCTTCACCGAGGACTGGGATGTCGCCGCCGCCGCGCTCGACGAGGGATTCCACATCTCGATCTCCGGCATCGTCACATTCAAGAACGCGGCGATCCTGAAGGACGTGGCGTGCCGCGTTCCGCTCGACCGGCTGCTGATCGAAACCGACTCGCCCTACCTCGCCCCGGCCCCGTACCGCGGCAAGCGCAACCAGCCGGCGTACGTGACTCGCGTCGCCGACGAGATCGGGCGGCTGCGCGGCGTGCCGGTGGCTGCGATCGCGCAAGCCACGTCCGCCAACTTCTTCCGCCTCTTCGGTATTCCCGTTCCCATCCCCGACTCCATCCATGCCCACTGACCGCCGCCACGCCCTGCACCTCCTCCTCGCCGCGGTCGCCGCCCTGGCGGCCGCGGCCCTGCCGCTGCCGGTTTCCGCCCAGCAGGCCTACGACGACTTCGTGTTCGCCGTCGCCAACGACCGGGCGAAGGAGGTCGCCGCGCTGCTCGCGCGCGGCATCGATCCCGACACCGTCGACAAGAACGGCGAGCCGGCGCTGGTCGTCGCCGCCCGCGCCGGCAACGCGGCCACCGTCGACGTCCTCATCGCCGGACGCGCGGGCGTCGACAAGCGCAACCGGTTCGGCGACACGGCATTGATGGTCGCGGCGCTCAACGGTCATGCGGCGATCGTCGCGAAGCTCCGCGCGAGCGGCGCCGCGATCAACGTCGCCGGCTGGACGCCGCTGATCTACGCCGCGACCGGCGGCCACGACGCGATCGTGACCTACCTGCTGAAGGAGGGGGCGGACATCGACGCCGGGTCGCCGAACGGCACGACGGCGCTGATGATGGCGATCCGCGAGGGCCGGATCAACACCGCGGAACTGCTGCTCACGCGCGGCGCGAACCCGAACCTGCGCAACCAGAACGGCGCCAGCGCGCTCGACTGGGCCAAGCGCAACGACGACAAGGCGCTCGTGGAGAAGCTGAAACGGGCGGGTGCCCGCGAGTAGCGGCGGGCGCGGGCGGGGACGCCCGGCCGGGAAGAACCGTCAGGGTCCGGTGCTGGTGTCCGGCGCCGGCGCGAAGGCCTCGGCCGGCGCGGCCTGCGCCTCGCTGACGAGCGACGGCACGAGTTCGGGCACGAGGCCCGCGAGCCGGCGCGCGCCGTTGAACCGCTTCTGCCAGAAGCTCTTGTCGATCGCGGCGACCTCGACTTCGCGTCCGCGGGACGGCGCGTGGATGAACCTGTTGTCGCCCAGGTAGATGCCGACGTGGGAGAATGCGAAGCGCCGCGTGTTGAAGAACACCAGGTCGCCGGGCTTCAGTTCGTCCAGCGCGACCTTGTCGCCGACGCGGCTCATTTCCTTCGCGGTGCGCGGCAGCGTGACGCCGGTCACCTGCTGGAACACGTAGCGGACGAGGCCGCTGCAGTCGAGGCCGGTCTCGGGCGAGGTGCCGCCGAACTTGTAGTCGACGCCGAGCAGGCCCAGCGCGAACTCGGTGAGGTCCTGCGCCCCCTGCCACGCGGTGGCGGCGGCGTCCTTGACGCGTTCGCCGGCCGCCCGCGCGAGGGACTTGGAGGCGACGTCCTGGGCGGAACACAGCGGAATGGCCGCGAGAAGCCCGAATGCCAGCAGGGCGCGCGCCAGTTGTCTTGCCAGGGGTCGGAAAGGCTGCATCGGCCGGATTGTCCTGCAAAACGGCCGATCCGGCAAACCCGCGCCCGCCGGGCCGTCCCAAGGGCGCGGCTTGCCCCCTCGGGGGGAGGCGCGCGACAGCGCGCTTCGGGGGCCCTCCCGCGCCCGCCGGGCCGTCCCAAGGGCGCGGCTTGCCCCCTCGGGGGGAGGCGCGCGACAGCGCGCTTCGGGGGCCCTACTTCCGCG
>CALQLA020000025.1 GCA_943331295.2 Bordetella parapertussis
ACCGGGATGGTTGCTCCCATATCGTGTGCCCGCCTGTGTCCTCGAAGAACCCAGGTGGATACAGAGTTTCCGGGATGTCAGCCATCCCTTTCTACCGTAGACAAGCGTCGAAGAGCCGTATTTCGGGCATCCGGTGTCGGCGAGCGTTGACCCGACGGCGCCTACGATTCCGACGCCGGGCTCGACCAGCCATCCGGTGTTCAGGGGCCCGTTCGGCGCCGTGACAACGCTCGACATGTACGGCAACGAAGCTACCTTCGACGTCACGGCCGGCGCCACGATACTGGCGACCGATTCCAGCCCGGCGAAGGCACCGACGATCCTGGTCCGGCAGTTCGGCCTCGGCAAGATCGTCTTCCTGTCGGATGTCGACATGATTTCCAACTACACCGGGACGGCGGGCGCGACGATCACCAACCAGAACGACCGGTTCCTGGGCAACCTGTTCGCATTCGCGGGCTCGATCACGCCGGTCGTCGGCCTCTGGTGGAACCCGGCGGAATCGGGCAGCGGCTACAACATCGACGTGAAGCACAACGTGATGGTGGTCACCACTTACAGCTACAAGACGAACGGCGACTCCGAGTGGTACATCTCGACCGGCAGGTTGTCGGGCAACACGTTCAACGGCGTACTGGACAAGGCCCGCAACGGCCAATGCATCTCGTGCGCCTATACGGGCATCGCGGTCTCCGGCGGCAACGACGGCGCGATCGTCATCCAGTTCTCGTCGGCGACGTCGGGCACGGCGTTCCTGCCGGGCGGCCGCGTCGTCCCGATCCAGCCGCAGCCGTTCTGACGGGGCGGGGCTTGCGGGTTCGCGCGATTCGTCGCGCGGCCCGCGCCGGCCTTGCGGACCCGCACGGCCGTCACGACCGCGTGAGGCTCCTTTCCTGCGCGGCGGACATTACGTTCTGCCACGCCGACGCGTTGTCGCGCGCGGCGAGCCATTCCGCGGTGTCGTCGATGGTGACGGCGAGCGGACGCTCGGCGAGGCCCGCCCGATGCGCGCGCCGGCAGTCGAACTCCATGAAGCCCGTCGCGGCGGCGGCGCTGTCCGGAATCCACAACGGCAGCCCCGTCCACGGCACGACGCCGCGGGCGAGCAGGGACTTGTCGTCGCGCCAGACGGGCCGTGTCGTCACGCTGCGGCGCGCCGCAGCGGCGACGAGCGCCTCGACCAGCGCGCCCATCGTCCACTGCCCGCGGTCGCTGCAGGCATTGAACGTGCCGCCGACGCGACGCGCGGCAAGGTCGAGCAGGAACGCCGCGAGGTCGCGGCCGTCGACGAACTGCAGCGGCCGCGTCGGCGGGCCGGGAACGACGGCCACCGCCGGGCGTTCGCCGAGGAGTCCGGGCAGCAGGAAGCGCGCGACCCAGTAGCCGAAGCGATCGGTCCCGTCGCAGGGCCCGACGATGAGGCCGGGGCGCACGAGCGCCGAGCGCCCGGCACCGAATACCGCTGCGACCTCGCGCTCGCAGGCGGCCTTCAGCGCACCGTAGTTCGCCGTCAGGTCCTCGGTCGAGTGAAGATCGTGACGTCGATGCCGCGCGCGAGTGCGGCGTCGACGACGTGCCGGCCAAGAAAGCGAGTGCCACCCAGGACGAGGAGCTTCAAGGTACCGCCCGGGGCGAGGGGTCAGGCGCCGCCGACGATCTTCACGCCGGCGATCTTCTCCTGCGCCTCCATCAGCGACGCGATGTACTTGTCGCCGAATCCGAGCAGGTTCGCCTGCACCATCGTCTGGTGCACGGCTTCGCCGAGGATCGCCGACGTCGGCAGCGCCTCGGCGAGGTGCGTGTAGTAGCGGAGGTCCTTCATCGCGTTGGCCAGCGTGAACTTGAGGCCCGACAGGTCGCCGTCCTGCAGCATGCGGCCGACGGTCATCTGGAAGATGCCGGAATTGACGCCGCCGGCGCTGATGACCTCGTGCAGCTTCCGGATCGACACGCCGGCCTTGGCGGCGGTGGCCACGGCTTCCGCGCTCGACGTGGCGATCGCCATCGCCATGAAGTTGTTGATCAGCTTGATCGTGTGGCCGTGCCCGGGCGGGCCGGCGTGGATGATGTTCTCGCAGAACGCCGCCAGCACGGGCTTGAGCCGCGCGAACACGGCGTCCTCGGCGCCGACCATGATGTTGAGCTTGCCCTCCTCCGCCTCCTTCGGCGTGCGGGCGAGCGGCGCGTCGACGAACTCGGCCCCCTTGGCCACGAACAGCGCGCGCAGCGCCGCCGTCGACGCGGGCTCGGCGGTCGACGTGTCGACGACGACGAGGCCCGGGCGGGCCGCCGCCAGCAGCCCGTCGGCGCCGTGCACCACGGCCTCGACCTGCGGCGTGCCGGTCACGCACAGGAACACGATGTCGGAATGGCGCGCGACGTCGGCGTTGGTCGCGACCTCGGTGGCGCCCGCCGCGAGCAGGTCCTCGAGCGGCTTCCGGTTGCGGTGCACGCGCACCGTCAGCGGGAACCCCTTGGTCACGAGGTTCTTCGCCATGCCATGGCCCATCAGGCCCAGTCCGATGAAGCCGACGCGCGGCTTCGCTCCGGCAGTTGCGTCACTCGCAGGTGCATTCATGTTCTATCCCCAGGTGGCGGGCGCTGCAACCCGGCTGGGCGACGCCTCTTCGAAGATTCTATCGCGTTTCCGCAGGCGGCCTTTCAGTCGACGGCCGTCGGCCCGCGCGCCACCGCCGCGAGCAGCGCCTGCCGCCGCTCGTGCCACGCGAGCAGCAGCCCGCTGCCGGCGATCACGCCGATGCCGGCCAGCGTGATCCGGTCGGGGAACTGCCCGAACACCAGCCAGCCGAGCAATACCGACCAGACGAGCTGCGTGTACGAGAACGGCGTCAGCGCCGACGCCGGCGCCCGGGCGAACGCTCGGATGAACAGGAAGTGGCCGCAGGTCCCGAACGCGCCCATCACCGCGATGAGGCCGAGGTGCCGCCACGGCAGCGCCAGCGAGTCGGCCAGCACCGGCACGAACGGCGTCAGCAGCACGGTGCCGCACAGCGCCGGATAGAACAGCGTCGTGCGCGGGTCCTCGCGGCTCAGCGTGCGGGTGAGGATCTGGAACACCGCATAGAGGCCGGCCGCGGCGATGCCGAACCCCGCGGAGCCGTGCAGGATCGATGCGCCCGGGCGCACGATCAGCAGCATGCCGATGAAGCCCGCGACGACGAACGCCCAGCGCGACGGCGTCATCTTCTCCTTCAGGAACACCACCGCGATCAGCACCACCACTACCGGCGTCGAGTAGTTGATCGCGGTCGCATCGGCAAGCGGCAGGCCCTTCAGCGCCGTGAAGAAGCACACCGACGAGGAGACGAGGATCAGGCTGCGCAGGAGCTGCAGCCGGAACCGCGGCGTGCGCACCAGCCGCGTGCCGATCTGCGGCCCGAACCACAGCGCGAGGCTCGCCGCCTGCACGACGTAGCGCGCCCACACCAGCAGCATCACCGGGTACGTGGCCGTCAGGTACTTGGCCGTCGCCTCCGTCACCGAGAAGCACGCGACGGCGGCGACGATCATCAGCGCGGCGGAGGGCGGTACGTGCATCGTTGGTCGGCGGCGGCGCGCGCGGCGCGGCGGAGGGAACGCGGAACCCGGCGGGCCGGCGGGGCTGCCGCCGGCGACCGCCGGTGAACGGCCAGTCACCGGCACCCCGCGTCGACCGGTGCGCCATTCTAGAGCATCACGCTCCCCTTCGCGGCAACGGCAACCGCGCCTGCCGGCGATGGTAGTAAACTTGGCGCCCGCACGACCGAGGCGCCGCTGCCGGCGCCCTCCCCTTCGATCCCCCGCGGCACCGGCCGCGCAGCCAGGAGGCAACCCCATGAAGCTGTACTTCCACCCCGTTTCGACCGTCAGTCGACCGATCATGCTGTTCGCCGCCGACAACAACATCGCGCTCGACTACCAGGTCGTCGACCTGATGACCGGCGAGCACCTGAAGCCCGCGTTTGCCGCGATCAACCCGAGCTGCGCGGTGCCGGCGCTGGAAGACGGCGACTTCCGGATGGCCGAGAGCTCGGCGATCCTCAAGTACCTCGCCGACAAGTTCGACCTGCCGTCGTACCCGAAGGACCTGCAGAAGCGCGCGCGCGTGAACGAGATGATGGACTGGCTCAACACCGGCTTCTACCGGGACTTCGGCTACGGCTTGGTCTATCCGCAGATCTTCCCGCAGGCGCGCCGTCGCAGCGACGAGGCGCAGGCGGCCACGCTCGAGTACGGCAAGCAGAAATCGAAGTTCTGGCTCGGGGTGTTGGACTCGAAGCTGATCGGCCCCGGCAGGAAGTACCTGTGCGGCGACGAGATCACGATCGCCGACTACCTCGGCGCCGGCATGATCTCGCTGGTCGACGCGATCGGCTGCGACCTCACGCCGTTCCCGAACCTCTCCCGCTGGTTCGCGACGATGAAGGCGCGGCCCAACTGGGCGAAGTCCAACGAGGTGTTCTACGGGATGGCCGCGTCGATGAAGGGCAAGACCTACGAGACGGTCTGACGTCGCGACCGGCGTCGCCCGCGGCCGGTACCGCCGGCCGGGGGCGACGGCCGGAGGCCCAGGGCACAGGAACAGCGACGCATGTCGAAACTCATCGTTCCGGCGACCGAGCTCGAGATCACGGCCATCCGCGCGCAGGGCGCGGGTGGCCAGAACGTCAACAAGGTGTCCTCGGCCGTCCAGCTGCGCTTCGACATCGCGGCGTCGAGCCTGCCGGACGGCGTGAAGGCGCGCCTCCTTGCGCTCGCCGATTCGCGGATCACCGCCGACGGCGTGCTGGTGCTGAAGGCGCAGACGCAGCGCACGCAGGAGGCCAACCGGCGCGATGCGCTCGACCGGCTGCACGAGCTGGTCGCGAGCGTGGCGGTCGCGCCGCACAAGCGCCACGCCACGCGCCCGACGCTGGGCTCGAAGAAGAGGCGGCTGGAAGCCAAGACACGCCGCGGGCAGACGAAGGTGCTGCGGGGCAAGGTCGAGGAGTAGCCCGGCGTTGAGCGCAAGCGAAACCCGGGTCGGACGTGCCCGTTCGCGCCTCCCCCCGGGTTTCGCTCGCGCTCAACCCGGGCTACGGAACGGCGGGCTGCCTGCCGACGTGCATCGCGACCGTGGTAGGGTGCGCGCTTTCACAACGGAGGATGGGGATGTCGACTGCGGATGCAACGAACGGGCCCGAGCCCGTGATCTCGACGAGGAACGGCGACGCCGCCTGGGTGACGATCGACCGGCCGGCGCTGCGCAACGCGCTCGACGTCCGGGCGATGAAGGCGCTGGCGCTGCACCTGCGCGCGGCCGAGACGAGCGACGCGCGCTGCATCGTGCTGACCGGCAGCAGCGGCAATTTCTGCGCCGGCGGCGACGTCTCGGTGCTGTCCACGCAGGAGGATTACTACCAGTACACGTCGTCGTTTGCCGAGGCCTGCGACGCGATCGCGGGCCTCACCAAGCCGCTGATCGCGCGGGTGTCCGGCCGGGCGACGGCGGCCGGCATGGCGATCGTCGCGCTCTCGGACATCGCGGTGGCGACGCAGGACGCGGTGTTCGGGACGCCGGAAATCACGCACGGCATGTTCCCGATGATGGCGATGGGACCGATCGCGGCCGAGATCGGACGCAAGGCGGCGTGGCGGCTCTTCTACAGCGGTGAGCTCATCTCCGGCACGGACGCGCTGGCGCTGGGGCTGCTCACCGAGGTCGCCGCCGATCCGGCCGACCTCGACGCCCGCGTCGACCAATGGGTGCGCTGCATCGCGAAAGCCGATCCCCGCCCGCTGGCGCTGGGCCGGCAGTTGTTCCACGAATTGCTGGATACGCCGCGGTCCGAGGCGGTCCGGCTGGGCGGCAAGTGCGTGCTCAGGCTCCTGGCGCTGCGCACTTCGGTGCCGCCGCGCGCCGACTACCTCGTCGCCGAGTAGCCGCGCCGGCGCCCGTGCCGAGGGCCGGGAGCCGGCCCCGGCGGCCATCGTGGATTGCGATGGCCCACTTGCCGAGTCAGCATTTCAGTGTTGCCACGATCGCGGCTAACCTTCGCCGCGAAGCCGCTCGCTTTCCGCGCCCGCGCTGCCGTCGTGCAGGCGGCGCGCGCATCCCGGCGGCCATCACCAATACAGATGCGACAGCATCGGTCACGAAGGAGGACGATCCGTGGATACGATTCGGACGGCGAACAGGCTTGGCATCGCGGCTCTCGCATGGACGACGGCGCTCGCCGTCCTGCCTTGCGCGCCGGCGGCGGCACAGACGACCACCCTGACGGTCTACACGTCGCTGCAGAAGGAACTGCTCGGCCCCTACGAGGCCGCCTTCAAGAAGGCGTACCCGCAGATCCAGATCGCATGGCTGCGCGAGGCCACGGGCACGCTGCAGGCGCGCCTGCTCGCCGAGAAGGACAATCCGCGCGCCGACGTCATCTTCGGCGTTCCGATCATGTCGCTGGTCGCCCTCGACCAGGCGGGCCTCGTCCAGCGCTACGCCCCGAAAGGCTGGAAGGACCTGAAGCCGCACATGCGCGACAAGCAGGATCCGCCCATCTGGACCGGGATGGATATGTACATCAGCGTGATCTGCTTCAACACCGTCGAGGCCAAGAAGCGCAACCTGCCGCGCCCGACGCGCTGGACCGACCTCGCCAACCCCGTGTACCGCGGGCAGCTGACGATGCCGAGCCCCGCCGCCACGCAGACGGGCTACCTCAACCTCGTCGCCTGGATGCAGAACCAGGGCGAGCAGCCGGCGTGGAAGTTCATGGACCAGCTCCACGCCAACACCGCGATGTACACGAACTCGAGCTCGACCCCGTGCAAGCTCGCCGCCACCGGCGAGTACGCGATCGGCTTCTCGACCGACATCACCGCCCCGCTGCTGAAGACCAAGGGCGCGCCGATCGACATCATCCTGCCCGAGGACAAGTCCGGCTGGGAGATCGAGGGCACGGCGCTGGTCAAGGGCTCGAAGAACATGGAGGCGGCGAAGCTGCTGGCCGACTGGTCGGTGTCGAAGGCCGCGAACGAGCAGTACAACAAGTTCATGGCGATCGTCGCGCTGCCGGGCTTCGACAACCTGCCGCAGAACTACCCGCCCAACAGCGAGGCGATGATGGTCGAGCTCGACGTGCCGTGGGCCATCGCCAACCGCACCCGGCTCGTCAACGAGTGGGTCAAGAACTACAGCAGCAAGGCCGAGCCGAAGGCGCCCTGACACCGCCGCCCGCCGCCCGCCGGCGGCGCCCGGGTCAACCGAACACCCTTCCCGACAAGGCTTCATGGAGTTCCACAGACTGGCCTCGAGGCTTTCCCGCGTGGTGGAAGTCGCCGTCGGCCTGATCCTCGCCGCGATCCTGATCCTCGCGATGGGCGAGATCTTCGCGCGCTACCTCACCGGCCATTCGCTGGTGTGGGTCGACGAACTCGGCCGCCTGCTGTTCGTCTGGCTGACCTTCCTCGCGGCCGCCGCGGCGTTCCATCACCGGATGCACTTCCGCGTGGTGCTGCTGTGGCGGGCCATGACGCCGCGGACGCGGCGGCGGCTCGAAGTGGTCGTCGACCTCGTCGTGCTGGCCTTCGCCGTGGTGCTGCTGACGCAGTCGCTGGAGATCCTCGACCGGACCCAGGTGCAGCGGACAACCGCGCTGCAGATTCGGATGAGCTACGTCTATTCGGTGGTGCCGCTGTCCGCGCTCCTGATCATGGCGTTCATCCTGCTGCGCTGGGCCGAGGCGGTGCAGACGCGAAGCCTGCCCGATCCGGCCGGCGCGGCCCACTCGTGAGCCCGCCGGGCCGTCCCAAGGGCGAACACCGGAGCGCGCAGCGCGCAGGTAGTCCTGTCCGCCCGCCGGGCCGTCCCAAGGGCGAACACCGGAGCGCGCAGCGCGCAGGTAGTCTGGCGACCCGGCCCGTCCCCCGCGCGACACGCAGGCGCCCGGCCGCCACCCGCGACAGGGCGGCGGCATGGTGACGATCCTGCTGGTCGCGTTCACGGCGCTGCTCGCGATCACGGTCCCGCTCGCGGCCGCGATGGGCGTGAGCGCCAGCATCGCGCTCGCGATCGACGGCTCGATCCCGCTGTTCGTCGTGGTCCAGCGGATGTTCGCGGGCGCCGACAGCTTCGTGCTGCTGGCGGTCCCGTTCTACATCCTTGCCGGCAACCTGATGGAGTCGGCCGGCATCTCGGAGCGCCTCGTCAACCTCGCCCGGACGATCGTCGGCCACATCCGCGGCAGCATGGGCATGGTCACGGTGGTGGCCGAGTATTTCTTCTCCGGCATCTCCGGCTCGACCGCCGCCGACGTCTCGGCGATCGGCGCGCTGCTGATTCCGGCGATGCGCCGCGTCGGCTACACCGCGAAGCAGGCGGTGGCCATCGTCTCGGCCGCGACGGCGATGGGCGCGCTGGTGCCGCCCAGCGTGGGCATGATCGTGCTGGCGGCGATCATGGAGATCTCCGTCGGCGCGCTGTTCCTGTCCGGCTTCCTGCCGGCGGCGGTGATCTCGCTGGTCATCATGCTGCTGATCTACTACCAGGCCCGTCGCGCGGGGCTGGCGGTCGACCCGCGGGCGAGCCTGCGGCAGCTGTCGAAGGCGATGCGCGAGGCCTCGCTCGCGCTGCTGATGCCGGTCATCATCTTCGGCGGCATCTTCAGCGGCCTCACGTCGGCCACCGAGGCGGGCGCGGTCGCCTGCTGGTACGCGCTGGGCGTCGGCATGTTCGTCTACCGGACGATCAAGTGGCGCGATCTGGCCGACATCGTCATCAAGACCGGCCTCCTCACGGGCGCGGTGATGTTCCTGGTGGCGACGGCGACCATCTTCAGCTGGCTGCTGGTGACGCAGCAGGTGCCGCAGCGGCTGGGCGCCCTGGTGTTCTCGGTGTCCCGCGAGCCCATCCCCTTCCTGGTGATGGTGAGCCTCGTGTTCATGATCCTGGGCGGCCTGCTCGAAGGCATCCCCGCGATGATCATCCTGGTCCCGATCTTCATGCCGCTGGCGCAGCAGGCCGGCGTCAATGCGCTGCACTTCGCGCTGATCGTCTACACCGCCGTCAGCATCGGGCTGTTCCTGCCGCCGTTCGGGATCGGGATCCTGCTTGCGTCGGCGCTGGGCAAGATCAGCATGGAGGAAGCCACGCCGGCGTTCGTGCCCTACCTCATCGCGCTGTGCATCGGTCTCGCGCTGGTGATCGCCGTCCCCTGGTTCACGCTGGTCCTGCCGCAGGCGTTCGGCATAAGCGTCGGCAGGTAGCGCCGCTTTTCGCACCGACAACGACCACGACCCCAAGAGGAGTACACGCCATGAGCAACCCGTCCGATCATTCTTCGCCGGAGCAATCCGCCGTCACGCGCCGGTCGTTCCTGCGCACGTCGCTGGCGCTGTCGGCCGCGGGTGCGCTCGGCGCGTCGCCGGCCAAGGCCGCGACGACGCCGATCACGCTGCGCTTCGGCGCGATCCAGGCGCCGACCACATCCGTGGTGCGCGCGATCGAGGTGTTCAAGGCCGAGCTCGCGAAGACGGCGCCGGACCAGTTCAAGGTCGAGATCTACCCGAGCGGGCAGCTGGGGAGCTTCCGCGAGATGATGGAAGCCACGCAGCTCGGCACCCAGGACATGGTGGTGGCGACACCGGCGGTCGCCGCGCCCTTCGCCAAGCGGATGGACGTGATGACGCTGCTGTTCCTCGCCAACTCCAAGGAGCGGGTGTTCGCCGCGGTGGACGGCGACTTCGGCAAGCGGCTCAACACGATCATGGAGGACGCCGGCTTCCGCGTGCTCGGCTGGTGGGACACGGGCCCGCGCCACTTCCTGAACAACCGCCGGCCGATCAACACGCCGGACGACCTGAAGGGGCTGAAGATGCGCGTGATCCCGAGCCCCGCCTGGGTGAAGTCGATGACCGCGCTCGGCGCCAACCCGATCGCGATGGACTACAAGGAGCTGTTCTCGGCGCTGCAGCAGAACGTGATCGACGGCTACGAGGGCATCGTGACCGACGTCGACAAGTCGAGCATGTACCAGGCGGTCAAGCACCTGTCGCTGTCCTACCACCTGTTCGACGTGTTCGGCATCTACGTCAACAAGCGGAAGTTCGACGGCTTCACCCCGCAGCAGCAGAAGCTGGTCACCGACGCGATGGCGGTGGCCACCGCCTGGCAGCGGAAGGCGCAAACTGCCGAGATCGACGAATCGATGGCGAAGCTGCGGACGGTGATGACGGTCAACGAGATCTCGGCGCCGAACCGCCAGCTCTTCATCGCCAAGGTGCGGCCGGTGTACAAGGAATTCGACAACGACCTCGGGCGCGACCTGATCGAGGCCGCCGTCAAGGCGATGGGCTGACGGCAGGCGTTACCCCGGCACGCCGGGGTGACGGCGGCCGGCGCCCCGTGCAGCACAACATTGCGACGCGAGACCACGGCATGGACACCAAGACGATGAGCGGAAACGGCACCGACGCTCCCCCCTTCCTGCGCCTCGAGAACATCGGCAAGAACTTCGGCAGCTTCGCCGCGCTGCGCGACGTCAGCCTCGACGTCGGGAAGGGCGAGTTCGTCTGCTTCCTGGGGCCGTCCGGCTGCGGCAAGTCGACGCTGCTGCGCGTCATCGCCGGGCTCGAGCGCCAGTCCGGCGGCCGCATCTTCCAGTCGGGGCAGGACATCTCCTTCGCCCGGCCGGCGGAGCGCAAGATCGGCATCGTCGTGCAGTCCTACGCACTGTTCCCCAACCTGTCCGTCGCCGACAACATCGCCTACGGGCTGAAGAACCAGCGGCAGCAGCGCGCGGAGATCGCGGCGACGGTGACGCGCCTGCTCGAGCTGGTCGGACTGTCCGGCATCGAGCAGCACTTCCCGGCGCAGCTGTCGGGCGGCATGCAGCAGCGCGTCGCGCTGGCGCGGGCGATCGCGCCGTCGCCGCGGCTGCTGCTCCTCGACGAGCCGCTCTCGGCGCTCGACGCGCAGGTGCGCCTGCACCTGCGCCAGCAGATCAAGGAGCTGCAGCACCGGCTCGGCCTCACCACGATCCTCGTCACCCACGACCAGGAGGAGGCGCTGACGATGGCCGACCGCGTGGTCGTGATGAACGGCGGCCGGATCGAGCAGATCGCCGCGCCGACCGCGCTCTACGACGCGCCCGCGACGCCGTTCGTCGCGAGCTTCGTCGGCAAGATGAACTTCCTCCGCGGCAAGCTCGTCGCCGGCGGCCGGCTGCGGATCGGCGACGCGGAATTCGCGCTGCCGCCCGGCGCGCCGGCGCCCGACGCGCAGGCGGCAATCACGGCCTGCTTCCGCCCCGAGGACGTGCGCATCGCGCAGGGCCGCGCGGACAGCGGCGAGGTGTTCGCGGCGACGATCGCCTCGATCGAGTTCCTCGGCCCGTTCTGGCGCGCGACGCTTGCCGTGCCGAAGCTCGGCACCGACGCGCTGACCGTCGATTTCTCCAGCAACGACACGCGCGACATGGCGCTGCGCGAAGGCGGCGCGATCGACATCAGCCTGCGCGCGGGTGCGCTGCGGGTGTTCCGGGTCGACCCGCAGGCGCCGGCCGTCGCCCTCCAGGCCGCGGCCGGCTAGCCGTGGCCGCGCACGCTCCGGGAATGCCGTCGCCATGACCGCCGCCGTCAATCCTGCCGCCGAACGACCCGACCTGCTGGCGTCGATGGAGGGCGCCGTCCGCAAGACCGTCGCGTTCATCGTGCTGGCGGTGCTGGTGCTGGTGATCGTGCTGCCGCTCTACGCGGTGCTGTCGAAGAGCATGCAGGACGCCTCCGGCAACTTCGTCGGCTGGAGCAACTTCGTGTTCTACGCCGGCAACGCGGCGCTGCACAAGTCGATCTGGAACAGCGTGTTCGTGAGCATGCTGACGGCGGCGATCACCGTGCCGCTGGCACTGGCCTACGCCTACGCGCTGACGCGCAGCTGCATTCCGCAGAAGGCGCTGTTCAAGGGCATCGCGCTCTTGCCGCTGCTGGCGCCGTCGCTGCTGCCGGCGATCGCGCTGACGTTCATCTTCGGCAACCAGGGCTACCTGAAGCCGCTGCTCGCGGGCCACAGCATCTACGGCCCCATCGGCATCGTCATCGCGCAGAGCTTCCACTGCTTTCCGCACGCGGTGCTTATCCTCACGACCGCGCTCGCGCTGTCGGATCGCCGGCTCTACGAGGTCGCGGAAACGCTCGACACCTCGCGCTGGCGCATGTTCTGGACGATCACGTTCCCGTCGATTCGCTACGGCGTGATCAGCGCGTTCGTCGTGGTGTTCACCGTGGCGATCGTCGACTTCGGCGTCGCCAAGGTGATCGGCGGGCAGTACAGCGTGCTCGCGATCGAGATCTTCCGGCAGATCATCGGCCAGCAGAACTTCCAGATGGGCTCGGTGATCGGCGTCATCCTGCTGATCCCGTCGCTGCTGTCGTTCGCGGTCGACTACCTGATGCGCAGGAAGCAGGTCTCGCAGTTCGGCTCGCGCGCCACGCTGCTGCACCCCACGCCGTCGTTCTGGTTCGACGCCGCGATGCTCGCCGTCGTCTCCCTGATCGCGTTCCTGGTCCTCACCATTGTCGCGACGGCGTTCTTCGCGTCGTTCGTGAAGATGTGGCCGTACGACCTGTCGTTCTCGCTCGCGAGCTACAACTTCAAGGCGTTCGACCCGGCGGGCTGGAAGCCGTACTGGAACAGCCTGGTGATGGCGAGCTGGACCGCGGGGATCGGCACGGTGCTGGTCTTCGCCGGCGCCTACCTGATGGAGAAGGGCAAGGCGATCGCGCCGCTGCGGGCGCTGCTGCCGCCCTTCGCGATGATCCCGCTGGCCGTGCCGGGCATCGTGCTGGGCCTGGGCTACGTGTTCTTCTTCAACGCGCCCAACAACCCGCTCAACGTCCTCTACGACACCATCGCGCTGCTGGCGATGTGCACGATCGCCCACTACTACACGGTGCCGCACGTGGCCGCGGTGACCGCGCTGAAGCAGCTCGACGCCGAGATCGAGGCGGCCGCCGACGCGCTGGGCGTGCCGTTCTGGACCACGCTGCGGCGGGTGACGATCCCTATCTGCCTGCCGGCCATCCTGGACATCGGCACCTATTTCTTCGTCAACGCGATGACGACGGTGGCGGCGGTGATCTTCATCTATTCTCCGCAGACCGAGGTGGCGTCGATCGCCGTGGTTGCGATGGACGACACCGGCGACACCGGCGCCGCGTGCGCGATGGCGCTGATGATCGTGTACACGTCGGCCGGCGTGAAGATCGCGCAGTGGCTGCTGACGAAATGGCTGTTCCGGCGGGGGCAGGCGTGGCGCGCCGCGCCCGCCGGTTCATGATGCAGGACGCGCGCAACGGGCCGCCAGGCAGGATTTGCCGCCGGCGCGGAACTACACAACGAGGAGGAGCAATGAGTCGAGGAATCCGTTTCGGTTCGATCGCGCGGCGGGCGCTGGTGGCGGCTGTCGCCATCGCGGCGGCGGCGGGCAGCCACGCGCAGACGGCGGGCAAGACGACGCTGACCGTGTACACGTCGCTGCAGAAGGAAGTGCTGGCGGCGTACGAGGAAGCGTTCCGGAAGAGCAATCCCGATATCCAGATCGGCTGGGTGCGCGATGCCGGCGGCGTGATCCACGCCCGGCTTCTCGCCGAGCGCGACAACCCGCGCGCCGACGTGATCTTCGGCCTCCCCGTCACCGACATCCTGTCGCTCGAGAAGGAAGGCATGATCGAGCGCTACGCGCCCAAGGGCTACGAGGCGCTGAAGCCCAAGTTCCGCGACGGCAACAAGCCGCCGATCTGGACCGGCATCGACATGTACGTCAACGTGATCTGCTTCAACACCGTGGAGGCGCAGAAGCGCGGGCTGCCGAAGCCGACGCACTGGACCGACCTCGCCAAGCCGGTCTACAAGGGCCAGGTCGCGATGCCCAACCCGGCGGCGAGCAACACGGGCTACGGCTACGTGCACAGCTGGCTGCAGACGATGGGCGAGCAGCCGGGATGGGCGTTCATGGACGGGCTGCACGCGAACATCGGCGTCTACACCAACTCGAGCTCGACGCCCTGCAAGCTCGCCGCGACCGGCGAGTACGCGATCGGGCTGTCGACCGACCTCACGGCGCCCTCGATGAAGACCAAGGGCGCGCCGATCGACATCGTGATCCCGGTCGACAAGACGGCATGGGACATCGAGGCCAAGGCGATGCTGAAGAACAGCAAGAACGCCGCGGCCGCGAAGCGACTGCTCGACTGGGGCACGAGCCGCGAGGCCAACGAGGAGTTCATCAAGTTCATCGGCTCGGTCGGGCTCTCGGGGCTGACCAGCACGCCGCCGCCGAACTCGGTGACCAACGGCGACGCGATGGCCGCCGACCTCGACCTGCAGTGGTCGATCGACAACCGCTCGCGGATCATCGCGGAATGGTCGAAGCGCTACAGCTCGAAGTCGGAGCCGAAGGGGAAGTGACGGGGATCGGCGGCGCGGTATGATCGGGGTTGACGAAGCGGCCTGCCTGCGGCGCACCGGCGCCCAAGGGCAGGCGCCACCGCCCGCCCCGCAGCGCGCCGCCTGACCGGCGGCGGGGAAAGAGGGATCCGGCGGCGCGTTGTCGCCTTGCCGCCCCCCCCACCGACCTCCTTACACCGATGAGCCTGGTTGTCGGCGCCCGCGCACCGCGCCGCGGCAACGCGTTATCCCGCTGGCTCGGCCGCGCGACCCTCCGGCTGATCGGCTGGCGGCTCGAGGGTGCGATTCCCGACGCGCCGAAGATGGTGATGATCGGCGCGCCGCACACGACGAACTTCGACGGCGTGATCGCGTTCGCGACCGTCATCGCGTTGGGCCTCGACGCGCGGATCATGATCAAGGCGTCGGCGTTCCCCGGCCTCGCGGGACGCCTTCTCGACTGGGCCGGCGCGATACCGATCGAGCGCGGCAGCCCGCAGGGCTTCATCGAGCAGACCATCGGGACGTTCGCGCGGCGGGAGCGGATGCTCCTCGTGCTGGCTCCCGAGGGGACGCGCGCCGCGGCCCCCGAGTGGAAGCGCGGCTTCCATCTCATCGCGCTGGGCGCCGGGGTGCCGATCGTCCCCGCCGCCTGCAACTACCGGACGAAGGTGATCACGTTCGGGCCGGCGGTGATGCCCGGCGGCGACTACGCGGCCGACCTCGCGCGCATCCTCGCGTTCGTCCATGCCCAAGGCTATCCGCGGCACCCCGAGCGGCTGTCGCGGCCGCTCGCGGAACTGGCCGATCGCGATTGGCAGCCGGCGGCGAAGGACGAGTAGCCTCCAACGCGTTCACCTTTCGCGGCGGCGGGCCAGGCCTACTGGCATAGAGCGGGGCGTGGCTCGGCGCCGTTCACATCGCACACCCTCTTCCGCATCATCCCGTCGTTGTAATGGGCGACGCCGGGGTTGCTGCGACTCTGGCAGGCCGAATGCTGCAAGATTTGGTAGACAAGAAATCCTACCGGCACGATCTGGTCGCAGGCGTGCAGGGTCATGCACAGCGGCTTCGTTCCGCTGCCGTCGTTGACCAGCCGGCCCGCATTGTCGACCGACAGCAAGATGTCGGGAGGGATCAGTTGCCCTCCGGAGGGCGTATTCACGTACCCGAACGTCCCCGCGGGCTTCTGGACGAGGCACTGGTGCAGCGTGGGCTCCGCCGCGGTGAACTTGCCGAAGGCCACCGGGATGGTGGCCCAGGGGAAGCCGACGCGGGACTTGATCGCGTTGGTCTGGGCGTCGATCACGGCGACGCTGTCGGTCGCCTGGTCAGCCACGTAGACGTAGCGACGGTCGGAGATGGTGATGGACGAGAGCGGCAACGCGCTCGGTGGCGCAGACATCGAGCAGGCGGCCCGCGAACCCGGCGCCTGCATCGTCGGGCCAGGACGCGGTCTCGCCGCGCAGGACCCGGCAGAGCAGGCGAGAAGGCGAACGGTCAGGCTTTTCCTCGAGGAAAGCGTGGCCGGTCCCCTTTTCCCGGCTGTCGTTCCAGGTCAGGGCGGGTCCGGGGGGGTGTCCGCATCTCTCGACGAGCCGCTAGGGAGAGGCGGCTCGGCGCACCACCATGGACGGATCGCCCAGCAGGATCCAGGTGCGGCGCACGTCCATGTTGGTGGTGGCGGCCTTGGCGGCGGCGGCCGCCTCGCCGAGCGTCATCGGGGTCGCGCCGTACAGCCTACCGATCATCGCCTGGTTCATCTTGGACTGCGGCTCCGGCTCGGTCAGTCCCGACGACGCCCACACCGCCACCGCGCCACCGTTCTGGGCCTTGATCAGCGCCTTGGCCAGCGGATAGGTGTACAGGTCCTGGATGAACCCGTTGAGGCAGGTCATCGCCAGGAACACCGGCGTCCGGTCGTCATTGGCGAGCTCGAGCGCGCTGGTCGAGTCGAACAGCCCGGACCAGAGTTCGTTCGAGCCGTGGCCGACGTAGTTGACCAGGGCCTTGCCCGCATTGAGGCCGGCGAGCAGCTCGCCGTACGGGTCCGGGTCGCTGGCCTGGAAAACGTTGGTCACCGTCAGCGACCGCGGCAGCAACGCCGCCACGCTGGCGGAGTAGGGCGCGAAGTCCTCGCGCTCGTTGAGGGGGGCGCCGGTCACCAGCAGGGCCTCGTTCTTCCAGCTGGCCGGAGGCGTCGCATCGTAGCCCACGATCCGGGCCACCATCAGGTCGGCCTCGGCGGCCGACTCCGCCGGCAGGCGTCCGATCGCCAGCTCCGGCAGGCCGTCCTCGTTGAAATCGACGAACCAGTCGTCCGACGCCGTCTCCAGGAACGCCGTGTCGACCAGCTTGACCGGCAGCAGGTCGGGCACCGTCGTGTCCATGAAGTTGCGCGGATCGAAGGTGCCGTTGCCCAGCAGCAGCACGAAGCGCGGCTTGGTCGTCCAGCCCGCCTTCGCGGTCGCGAGGAAATTCCGCAGCGCGAACGGCGTCTTCACGCCGAAGCTGAATTCGTCGTAGATATCCTGCACGTCGATGCGCGCGACCTTGAGCCCCTTCGAGGTGCGCAGCGCCGCCAGCGGGGCGGCGCTGTCGAGCAGGCTCGCGTGGCCGAGAATCACCAGGTCGTAGCCGGCCCGCACCGCATGCCACGACGAGGGGCGGTTGGCGGTCACGGCGGGCGCCTTGATCTGGTCGTCGGTCACGGCCAGCAGCGTGCGCGTGCCGGTGCCGACGGTGGGCACGATGGTGAACGCGTAGTTCGGCGCGCTGCCGCTCACCTTGCCCGTCACCAGCGATGGGTTGGCCGGATCGGTGATGTCGAGCACCGTGATCGCCTGCGTGCCGAAGCCGCCGATGGTCGTCGTTTTCTTGACGGGGGCGGTGAAGCGCAGCTGGTCGCCGTCGGCAAGGTAGCTGTGCGGGTAGGTGAGCTGCACGTCGTCCACGACGGTCACGTCGTCCGGGCTCGCGCCGGTCAGGGTCAGCGTGTTCGGCCCTTCGTTCACCACGGCCACCGGGAAGCTCGCCTCGACGTTGGCCTGGCCCCTGAAGGACACGGCGCCCACCGGCCTCCCGTTGAGCGACACCGCCACCGCGTGCGGCCCCATGGTCGCGCCCTGCAGCCTGACGCGCAGCAGGGACGCGCCACCGGCCGGATGGTAATGCGCCACGACGATCGGCTGATCGGTCGGCGCGTCGGTGATGATCGGCCCGAAGAAGTTGTTGCGGTCGCCGTTGGAGAGCTCCGTGAAGTAGATCGTCCGCGGCTTCCAATCGACGGTGGCCGGGAAGCTCGCCACACCGGCCGCGCCCCTGGACGTGCCGCCGGTGCTCATCCGCAGGCCCGGCGCCGCGCCGGCGACCAGCCAGTACGATTGGGTGTCCGACCAGACCGTATCGATCCCCCGGCCGTAGAAAAGGACGGCGTCGGTCGGATCGAACTTGCCCCCCTCCTCGCCGGCGACGAGGATCGGCTGCTGCATGCCGTTGACGTAGAGCTGCAGCTTCCGCGGATCGGTCTTCGCGCTGATCCCGGCGGCCACCAACTGCGGCTGCGTGATGCGATACCAGCCTTCGGCTTTCGCCTCGAGCCGCACCGCGGGGCCGGCGGCCAGCGTGTACTGCTGCGCGACGGCGGCCGGCGAGGCGGCGCCGGCCGTGTTCGCGGCCGCGCTGACGCCCACCGATTTCAACGACAAGCTCTTGGCGTTGGGGCCCGACAGGCCGCTCACGCTGCCCACGCTGGAGAGCGGCACCGCAATGTCCGGATCGTCCAGCGCGCCGGCGCTCCCGGTGGCCACGGGGCGATTGCGCAGCATCTGCACCGTGCCCGGGGCCCGGGTCGCGATGTCGGTCTCGGCGCCGAGCTTGGACACCGCCGGCCCGTACCACGTCTTCTTGCCGCTCAGGTCCACCTCTTCCAGCCAGTACACCGCGCCGGCACCGACGCCGCTATCGCGCCAGCGGCGCGTCTGGCCGGCGGTGAAGGTGGTGCCGGCGCCGCCGATCAAGGCCGTGCCGGCGAGCAGCGACGCGTTGAGCTTGAGCTTCTGGCCCTTCTCCTCGCGGTAGAGGTTGAAGCCGAGGTTGTTGACCTCGCGGCCGGTGATCAGCTGGATCAGGTTGCCGCTTGCGTCCGGGGTTGCGGTGAAGGACTGCAGGCGGATCTGCGTGGGCGCTGCAATCGTCGCCGTCGGCACAACCTCCCCGGTGCTCAGAATGGTCGACGTGTAGAGGCTGGTGCCATTCGAGAACAGGATTTGGGCCGATTGGCCGGAAGAGAGGCCGGTCGCAGCGGTTCCCACGAACAACTTTCCGGCGGTGCCTCCTCCCCCGTTGTAGGGACCCGCCCAGCCGGCAATGATGAGCGTTCTGTCCGCCGTCCAGCCGACGCCGCTGCTGGCGGCAAACTTCAACGAATGAACATTGCTCCCCAGGCTGATATTCGAATCGCTCGTCAATTGCAGGGTCGACGTACTGCTGACGATCGTATTTGTGGCGATGCCCGTCGTAGCGAGCGTGCCGCCGTTCAACACCACCTGTGAAGCATAGCTGGCCGTGGTGGAGACGGGATTGAGCCGCAATTCACCCGCCGTGATCGTGGTGGCACCCGTGTGGCCGTTGCCGGCATTGGACAGCGTCAGCGTCCCGGTGCCGACCTTTGTCATCGCGCCACCGGTGCCGCTGATGACGCCGGCGTACGTCGTGCTGGCATTGTTGCCGCCGGCGGTGAGCGTGGCCGCACTGCCGAAGGTGACATTGCCTCCGGTCGTGCCGCCACCGGCGAGAGAACCGATCGTGTTGTTGAAGCCGTTCACCTCGAGAATGGCGTTGGCCGCATTCGTCGTCGTCACCGCGGTGGCATTCCCGAAGGCTCCGTTGGCGGTGGTCGTCGCCACTCCGGCCTTGAGTGTTCCCGCACTGACCGTGGTTGCACCGGTGTAGGTGTTGAGTCCCGACAACGTGAGCCCGACCGTACCCTGCTTGATCAATTGGCCGGTTCCGCTGATGACGCCTGACCAGGTGGACGCGTCGCCGGACGTCGTGATGAACGTGACGTTGCCGGAACCTCCGCCCAGCGTCGTGGTGCCATCGGAAGAAACGGATTGGCCAGAGGACCCCGACGTCCGGCGACCTTCAAGCGTGATGCTGCCGCTGGTGGACGTGATCACGGCCGAGTTGGCCCGGATACCTCTGGACCCGGTGCTGGCCCCAGCCCCCGTGCCGGTGATGCTGATATCGCCGCTATTGGAGGTGACCGTGACCGTGCCGCCGGGGACGCCGTCGAGAAAGACGCCCGTAACGGTCCCGGCCGCACTGGAACTGGTCCCAGCAAGCGTAATATTGCCGGTCGTGGTCTGGATGATAGTGGCGCTTGTTGCGTAGATGCCGTCGTTTGATGAATGTCCGCCGCTGGCGGTGATGGACACCGTGCCCGCGCCCGTGCTGATCGTTGAATTGAGTGTGAGCTTTTGGGCGGTGATGCTCAACGCGCTACCGTTGACGCCGTTCAGCGTTATTGCACCCGTTGCATATTCGTTAATACCTGCAAGCGTCAAGCTCTTTAATGCCTGACCGCCGCCGATAGTGCAGGAGCCGAATTGCATGTTCCCGCTGCCTGACCCGGTGACGGTCAGCGTCCGGTTGTTTGCCGCCGCGTCGGCGTCGATGCTGCCGGTGAAATAGATAGTATTGTTGTTGACCTGGGTGTTTGTCACCACAACGTTGGCGGTTACGGTCACCGCGCCGCTGTACGCCAGGGTTCCGTTCTGGCCCGTGTTGGCGGTCATCGAGAAGTTGCCACCCCAGCTTTGTGCATTCGTCACGTTGAGCAAGGTGACGGTGGGGATGATCGTACCGCCGGTGATGGTCAGCGTCCCCGTCCCCAGAGCAGTGTTATTCCCGATGCTCAGCGTGCCCGCGCTGAGCGCCGTGCCGCCCGAGTAGGTGTTCGCGCCGGGCAAGGTCAGCGTACCGGCGCCGGACTTGGTGAGACTGCCCGTCCCGCCCATCACCAGGCTGACGGTCGTCGTGCCGGACGCCGCCGAATCGGTGGCGCCGGTCGTCGTAAGCGAGGTGCCGGCCAGCGTGTAGCCGGCACCGGTAATGCTGATGGTGCCGAAGGCCGTCCCGGCAGTGTAGTCGTTGGTGTTGCTCAGCTGCGCAGCGCCCGTCGGGAAGACGAGGCTGTCGTTCGCGACGGGCGCGGTGCCGCCCCAGTTCTGTGCCGTTGTCCAGTTGCCATTGGCACCCCCGCCAGTCCAGGTCCTCGTGGCGGCATCAGCCTGATGTGCCGAACCCAGCAGCATCGAAGCCAGCCCAAGGTGGGCGATGATCGACCTCAAACCGGGTTTGTCGCGACCGGAACCACCGGCGTGCACGTCCATCGTTTCTCTGCGTCCCGAATCCATCCACCCGCTCAGCCATCCCGCGCTTCGCCGCACCCTCTGCACCAGTCTTTCGCCCCAGCCCCGCCGCTCCGCCTCCACCACGCGTCCGAGGATCTGCCCCGATTCCACGCGCTCCTCCGGGAGCCCGGCGGCATCGCCGCGCAGGGTGAACACCGGCGCCGCTTCTGTCGCCCGGTCGATCCCGACCACGCGGTGCGCCGTCAGGCGCTGCTCCCCGCGGTAGAGCAGGACGTCGCCGGCGCGCACCTCTGTCGGCGCTACCGGCTCCACCACGACCGCCTCGCCCGCGCGGATGCTCGGGTGCATGCTGCCGCCTTCCGCGCGGAAACGAGCGCGATGCCCCCGGCCAAGGAGTTGGGCGGCCAGATCCAGAAAAGCTTCCGAGTTGCGCGCGATCATGGTGCGTTCTCCCTTACGAATTCCACCACCTTTTCATCCGGCACGAAGCGCAGTTCCGCGCATGGAACCGCGGCGGCCACTTGCTGCAATACCTCGAGGGTATAGCCCAGCGCCGCCGCGTTGTAGAAGGGCACGAAGCTGCGCGTGAACAGGCTGGACACCGCCTCGTGCGGCGCCAGCGGAATCAGTTCGTTCCGCTCGCCGCGCCCGAGGACAAAGGCGTGAGTCAACTCGACGCGGGCAGCCGCAGCCAGTTCCGCCTCGCCGTGCCACGGCGTGCCGTACATCCAGACCTTGCCGTCGAGACACCGCAGGATGATGCGATCGTCGCTCAGGACCAGAACGCCGGTCTTCTCCCAGAGCTTTGCGGTGGTCGTCTTCCCCGCGCCGGAGTGGCCCAGGAACAGATACCCCCGGCCGTCGTGGTCCTGCAAGCCCAGCGCGTGCACTTCGACACCGCGGCCGCGTGCCAGCAGGTTCGTCATCAGCAGTTCGTCGAGCGGGTACTCGAGCGGGAAGGCCGGCTCGCGGCGGTCGTGGAAATCGGCGTGCAGCGTCACTTCGCCGGCCGTGAAGTCCGCATTGAAGCGGGCCCGCTTGTACGGATGCGCGCCGATGGAGGGAGACGTGAACAGGAAAACGTACTCGTCGCCATCGCGGTAGAGTTTCCACAGGCCGCCCGAATCGAAAATCTCGGTGCCCGTGGCGGGCTGCCGCAGGTCGCCCCACGCCGCGTTCACCGTCGCGTCGGCGCCGTCGTCGTCCGCGAGGAACCGCCGGGTCGCCCCCGACACGCCAACGCGCAGGTCCGGGTCGGAACTCGTCAGCGCAACGCGGATGTCTCCGATTCGCACACGCTCACGGCCTCGGTCTGCGCCGGAATCGGGCATCATCGTCAACTTCTGCGATCGCGTGGCGACCGGCCTCCTACGATCCCTGAGTCGTACAAAAAACCACCGCCTGGCAAGTGCCGGAGTGCGCCGGGCCGGAGGTCGAGCTGGTCTTGCAGTTCCCGAGCACCGCTTCATCCGGCCGCAGCGCAATCTCCAACAAAAGCGGCTTTGCGTACACGCGCCTTGGGCAGGCCTGCGGGTCGTGTCCGCCGACGTTCGGCATCGGCTGGGTTCCGGTCGTCATGGCTGTCCTATGCGTGGCGTGAAGCGCAGCCCCGTTCGGCCGAGCCGCACGACGAGCAACCGCCGCCGGCGGCGGGGGTGCCAGAAACGATCGGAATAAGCTTGGCGCCCGCGATCGACCCCAGCCACTGTTCGTCGCCGCGGCCGTGGAGCGCCTCGGCCGAGGCCATCAGCGCCGGGTAAGCGGAGCCCCCGGCGCAATACTCGCAGTCGCCGTGCGCCGGCACGGGAATCTCCATCGCCATCGCGCGAAGATGGGCAACGTGGCACATGAAATCGACCGGGGCTTCAGGGTCGCCGGTCTCCAGCTCGGCATTGGCCGGGCACATCCCGCAGACGTCCTTGATCCCGCAGGACGTGCACTTGGTGATGCGGGTGATCTTTCTCTTGCGCACATCGCGAAGGAAGTGCTCCCACCCGTCGGCGACGCTCCCGCGGCGCAGGTCGTAGGTATCCTGGTGGGAGAGCGTGCAGATGCTCATCTTGCCTTCCGGATCCACAGCGAATCCGCCCACCCCGCCGCCGCAGCTGTACACCTCGCTGCGATCAGATGCCTTTGGCGCAGGCGCGGAGCGCTCCGCGAGCTGCCGCCACTCGCCCACGCGGCGCTCGTCCTCCAGATCCATCTTCACGACTTCCCACGGCTGCAGCCGCACGGCGAGGGGACTCTGCGAGCAGTCGATGCGCGGCGTCATCATCGCGTCGAACTTGAAGTGGACGCCGAGTTCCTGCGCCAGCGCCTTCATCGCGCCGATTTCGTGCTTGTTGACCGAGATGGCGACCGTCTTGAGCGACAGCGGCAGGCCGCGCTCCTTCAAGAGGAGGATGCCGCGCAGGCAGCGATCGTAGGACCCGGGAATCCCGGTGAGCTTCTCGTAAGTCTCGCGGGTCGCGCCGTAAAGCGTGATTTCGATCGAGAACGGACGCCACTCGACGAGGTAGTCGGCGATCCGGGGCGTCATGATCGTGCCATTGGTGAAAAGGGTGATGACGAAGCCCTTTTTCTTGGCGTAGGTGTAGATGTCGAGAAAATCGCTGCGCGCGAAGATCTCTCCGCCGGTGAAAAGCAACCACAGGGAACCGGCATCGGCGAGCTCGTCCAGCAGGCGGCAATGCTCCTCGTAGGTCAATTCGCCGCGCCGGGCCTCGACGTCGCCCATCGGCAGGTTGTTGTAGCAATGGACGCATTCGAGAGGACAGCGGCGGGTCACCTCGATCGTGACGTCGGCGGGCGTGCGCGTGGCGGCAACCTTGGCGTGCAACGCCGCGCTGAAGTCCAGGTAGCTCGACGGCTTTGCCTCTTCCTTGACGCGGACGTCCATGAGCCTAGACCTCGGTTACGAGTACGGGTTCGATCAACCCGGCGCTTTGCAGGCGCGCGATGAATTCCAGCGCGTCGCCTTCCGCCGTGCCTGCGTCGACCTCGAATTCGGTGTGGACGCTTTCGACCATCTGCGCAACGGTCGTTTGGCCGTCGATGCGGTTCCAGATGAAGGAAGCCACTTCGCCGAGGTTGTAGATGGAGTCGAGGTCCCCGATGCGGCCGCGGACCGGCACGACAATGGTCTCGCCCGCTATGTTGCGAGAGGCGAATTCGCCTTTCTTCGCAAAGCAGGCGGCCAGGATGGGCTGGCTGTGGTCGGACAAGGGCGGGATGCAATTGACATCACTATCAGCTTGCACGGGTCGAGTTTCTCACGACGGCTTCGGGCTGACACAGTACCACGCGTGGCGGGCGGCCCCTAATTCCGGGTCCAGGCCAGTCCCGGGATCGGCGAACGCAGTGACGTCCGACTGCTGGCCGCGATCGATGACCGGGTTCGGCAGGCGCATCCCGCGTCGAAACCCCGGAACCCGCTGCAACGTCACCCGCGGCCCACCGGGACCGGCGACAGGCAACGGGCATGCCGGGGCGACGGTGGCCGGCAGACGGCCAGCGGCGGCGGCTGGAATGCGGCCAGTTTCCGCCGACGAAGGAAACTGGAGCGGGTGAAGGGAATCGAACCCTCGTCGTAAGCTTGGGAAGCTTCCTCTCTGCCATTGAGATACACCCGCAGCGCGTAGAATTGTACCCGGCTCGGTCTGTGACGGGCAACGTGTCGGCGGAATATCGGGGAATCCCAGCGCCCTGTAACGTCACAATCCTACGATTCTTCCAGCCGTCGTTTTAAACGACAGTTCCGGCGGTGGGGACACTTCCGGTGACACCGGCTATTGCTCGAACCCTCATCGCCTTCACTTGCATTCGGTCACGTGAAGAGCGCCGCAATTTGGGCCTCCCCACTCCGTTCTGGCAACCCCTTCGCGACTGCCATTTCACGGATGATGGCTTTATACCCCGCCTTCGTTCCCCCACAGGTGTATTCGATGTGCCGTAGGGCCTGCTCATAGGTCTTCAGTTCAGTAAGCTTCCCCTGGCTTGCGCCGTAATGATACGGGTCACAATCATCACACCATGCAAAGAGCGAGGGGCTCCCTGTATAGCCAGTGAACCGCGTGACCGGACGTTGGCAGTGCTCGCCGTCGCAACGCCGCGTGATGAACTTACCATCAAATATTTCAATGAGTCGTAGACCTCGTGCTCGGCGGCGACGAGGACGTGTTTCCGCTGAACGAAGCCGGCACCGACATGGCTGGCGCCACCGAGCGCCTCGACCACGTCACGCGCCTGCGACCCGAGATCTGCACGCTCGACTGCGGCACGATGAATTTCGCCTCAGGCGGCGACTACGTCATGACGAACACGCCGAGCGTGCTGCGCAAGATGGCAAGGATCGTCCAACAGCTCGGAGCGCGGCCGGAGCTGGAGGCCGGCTCGTGGAGCGCGCCCGCGGGATCCTCGAGAACATGAACGTGTCGGTGATGTGCCCGTCCGACGTCCGAGCCAAGTTGAAGCTCACGAAGCACGCCTGACCATGACGACGAACGCTCCCCTGCGCACGGTCGGTCTCCTCGGCGGCGGCGTCATCGGTGGCGGATGGGCCGCGCGTTTTGCGCTCTCGGGAATCGACGTGAAGCTCTATGACGTCGACCCCGCAGCCCAGAGCAGGATGAACGCGATCATGGCCAACGCGCGTCGCGCGTACTCCAGGCTGACGCTCGCCCCGCTGCCTGCCGAGGGCACGATCGCCTTTGCCTCCTCGGTCGAGGACGCCGTCACCGGCGTGGACTTCGTGCAGGAGAGCTTGCCGGAGCGGCTCGAGTGCAAGCGGAAGGTGCTAGCCCGGGCGAGCAGAGCCGCCGCACCCGGTACGGTCTTCGGATCCTCGACCTCGGGACTGCTCCCCACGGCGATCCAGCGCGACATGGTCAACCCCGGTCGCTTCGTCGTCGGACATCCGTTCAATCCCGTCTATCTCATGCCGCTCGTGGAGATCTGCGGTGGCGAGCAGACGTCGCAGGCGACCAAGGATCGCGCACGCGAGGTCTACACCTACATCGGCATGCAGCCGCTCACGCTGTCCAAGGAGATCGACGGCTTCATCGCCGACCGCCTGATGGAGGCGCTGTGGCGCGAGGCGCTGTGGCTCGTCAACGACGGCGTGGCGACCGCCGAGGAGATCGACGACGCAATGCGCTTCGGCCCGGGACTGCGCTGGTCGTTCATGGGAACGTTCCTCATCCACCGGCTCGCCGGCGGCGCGCCCGGCATGCGCCACGTCATGGCCCAGCTCGGCCCCGCACTCAAGTGGCCGTGGACGAAGTTCATGAACGTCCCCGAGCTCACCGACGAACTGCTCGACACGATCTGTGCGCAGTCGGATGCCCAGGCCGGCACTGCGACCATTCGAGAACTCGAGGCACTGCGCGACGACTGCCTGGTCGCGGTCATGCAGGGTCTGCGCGGCCACGACTACGGCGCGGGACGCACGCTCGCGAACTTCGAAAAGGCACTCTTCGGTCGCGGGGCGAGAGCCGGGCTGCGCACGGACGGCCAGATCGTCGCGATGGAACGCGTGATCCCCGCCGACTGGATCGACTACAACGGCCACACCAACGACAGCCGCTACTCGCAACTGTCCAGCGAGGCAAGCGACTGCTTCTTCCGCTCGATCGGCTTCACCGATGCCTATCTCGCCTCAGGCCGAACCTTCTACACCGTCGAGAGCCACATCCGATTCCTCGACCAGACGCACCAGGGCGACAAGGTGAAGGTGATGGTGCAGGTCGCCTCCTACGACGACAAGCGCATCCACCTTTGGACCGAGATCCTGCGTTCCGACGGCGTCGTCGCCGCCACCGGCGAGCACCTCTTCCTGCACGTCGACACCTCGAGCGGCAAGAGCTCGCCGATGGATGCCGAGATGCTGGGCAAGCTCCGCCCAATCGGCGACGCCCACGCCAAGTTGCCACGGCCGGTCGGCATCGGCCGGCGAGTGGGCGAGAAGCCGGCGGGGTAACCCGGTCCGCGACCCGGCGAACGCGCACTGCCTCGCCCCGGCGCGCGGCTGCTGCGTTATGCAGTGGTATGCAATCGTCGCCCGCTCCGGCCATGGCAGGAAACCACGATCTGCTACATTCCGACTTCCGTGAGCCTTGAGACCGGGCATGGCCACCACCCCCGACTTCGACACCTATCCAATCGACTTCACGATCAAGTCGGCCACAGCCGAGCGCGGTTGGGTCCGCATCGTCTGGTCCGATGGCCGCGTCAGCCGCTTTCACAACATCTGGCTGCGGGACAACTGCCCCTGCTTCGACTGCGTGCACCAGGCCACCAGGGAGCGGACCTTCGAACTGTTGTCGGTGTCGCCCGGCATCCATCCCGTCGCGGTGTCGATCGCTGCGGGCGGGGCGCTAACGGTCGTGTGGTCCGAGGGCGACCATGCCAGCGAGTTCCATCCCGGTTGGCTTCGGGTCCATTGCTGCAGCGATGCAGCCCGCGCCGAGCGCGTCGTGCGGCCCACCCTATGGGAATCGAGCACGTTCCGCGTGCCGCCTACGTTCGATGGATTGGCCGTGCTGGGCGACGACGCAGCGCTGTACGACTTCCTGCTTGCCTTGCGTACCTTCGGGCTCGCGCGTCTTTGCAAGGTGCCGTGCTGCACTGAGGCGCTCGCCGACGTCATCGGGCGGGTCGGCATTGCGAGCGACACGAGCTACGGGCGTTTCTGGGATATCCGCACCGAGCCTGGTCCGGTGAGCATCGCCAACACGGCGCTGGGGCTGCCACCTCACCAGGACCTGCCCTACCTCGAATATCAGCCCGGGCTGCAGTTCCTGCATTGCCTCGAGAACAAGGTATCAGGCGGCGACAGCATTTTCGTTGACGGCTTCCGGATCGCCGAGCTCATGCGCACGCGTTGCCCCGACGAGTACCGAACGCTCACCACGGTTCCCTTCGCCTGGGCCAACACGAGGAGGGAAACAGACTATCGCACGCGGGCCCCCATCCTGGTCACCGACGAGTCGGGCGCCGTCGCCGAGGTTCGTTCCGGACTCTGGCAGCGGGGGCCCCTCGACCTTCCATTTGACCAGGTCGAGGAGGCGTATGCCGCGTTTCGCCGCTGGTCCGAGATGACCTGCCACGCCGAGCTGCAGCTGCGGTTCCGCTTGCAGCCGGGGGATGTTGTCGCATTCGACAATCGTCGCGTGTTGCACGCCCGCAGCGAATTCACCGATGCTGGCGGCTTGCGCCACCTTCGCGGTGGCTACACCGAACGCGATGAGCTGCATTCGCGCATCCGCATCCTCGAACGCGGTTGCCGGCAACGTCGTGTTGCGCAGGTCAGGTCCATGCCAGCGAAGGGTTGAGCCTGTCGCCGTCCGCGTCGTCGCCGGGGGGGCTCGTGCCTGAGCCCCTGCTGGCCTGAGGCGCGCCGATCAGGGAGCTTCCGCCGGGATCGCTCGCGTCCAATCCCAGGGTCAATCCCTGCCTGCGCGAGCTTGCCGTGCACGGTCCGGCCGCGTTTGCCGACAACGCACAGGTCGAGGTCCGGATCGTCGATGCGTTCGGGACGATTCTCCCCATTGCGGTAGTGGAGCCGGGCCCTGACCTCGCGGCCGTCGACTGCGCGCCAACGGCGCCGGCGGACTTGATCACCCCTCGCAGACCCTTCGCGGCTTGGGCAATCGCCCCTTGACCAGGGCGGACAGCGCAGCCCGCCGGTGCCCGGTGGCACAGGCGCGGCACCGCGCCGCGGCGCCGAGCGGGGCGACGAGAGTGTTGCCGGCCGGGTGGCTGCGCGCGAATGGCGCATGCCCGACTCAATTGACCAGCAGCGCCCTGACCGCTTCCTTGAGTTCCGGGGCCGGCACGGCACCGGCCAGCACGGAAACCGCTCCGGTCCTGTGGTTGACGAGAATCAGCCCGGGCGTGCCGCTGATCCCGGACGCCTTGCCATCTTCCATGTCGGCCGCGATCCGCTGTTTCACGGCCTCGGACGTCAGACATTTGCGGAACGCGGAAGCCTGAAGTCCCTGCGCAGTCGCCAACTGCATCACCGCATCCCCGCCGTTCTTTCCGGGCATGCCCTGGCCATTCCCCTTCGTAGTCCTCATGATGCCGTCGGCGTACGTCCAGAAACCGGCGCTGCCGCGCTGCAGGGAGGCGCAGACCGCGGCACTGGCGTACCGGGTGGCCGTGGGATCGTGGAAGCCCAGTGGGAAATTCCGCCAGACGAGGTTGACCTGATCGGGCATCTCGGCCACCACGCCCTTCGGCGTCTCGTGAAACTGCTTGCAGTACGGACACTCGAAGTCGGAGTAGACGATGATCGAAGCGGGAGCGTCCGGCCGGCCCAGGACAAAATCCCGACGGGGGTCGACGGCGCGGGCATTCCTGGCCATTGCGGCGCGGAGCGCTTCCGCCTTCTGCTCCTCCAGTCGCGCATCGGCCTGCTGCTGGTCGCGAATGCGCTGCAGGCTCTTGGCCACCGCCTTGTCCAGCGCCCCCGACCGCTCGAGCTGCTCGATGAGTTGATCGGTCGTAGGCGCCTGCGCCTGAACGCCGGAACCGATCGTCAGCGCGACAAGGAAGAGGGCGAGCTTGTTCAAGATTCGATTCATTGGAGCCCGACCGGGGACGTTGGAGCAAAGGAAGGCGACGTTGCGGACAACATTATGTTGTCATCGCAGGGGAGACCGCCCAGCAAGATGACGGGCGGTCACGAGTTTTGGATTGGTGCGGATTTGTAGCACGTGATCTGTCCGGTCGTCATGGTCACCGAAAGGGGGTGGCTGATGCGCCGGACGTAGGTGCCACAGGAGATTCGGAAGATGCGATTCGAAGAGGCGTACGAAGGATGGACCGGGGGTCGGCTGACGCAGGCGGAGGCGGTGGGTTGCTGGGGGTATGTGAGCGCTGCTTCCGCCGGCACCTGGTGCGGTATGAGGCGGACGGGCTGGCGGGGTTGGTGGACCGGCGGTTGGAGCAGGCTTCGCGTTGACTTGCACCTCGGGTGCGTGCGTTAATCGGACCAAGCTTCACGATCAATGCAGAGGGAACGGACGCTCCCGCACGGATGGTGGCGCGGCCGGCACGAAGTGACGTCGGCCCCGAATGCAACGGTGCCGATCCAATGAAGCTCGGCAGCCCCGCCTCCGGGGCATCACCATGAAAGGAGTCATCATGAAACGCATCGCAAGGTTCATTCTGGGAACGCTTCTGCTGGCGGCGTTTGCGTCGGCCTCGGCGTATCCGACCTGCACGGGCAGCACACCGACTTCGGGCTGCGGGAACCTGACTACGCAATCGTCATGCGTGGCTGGCTACATTGCGTCATCACCCACACCCTGCGGCTCCTGCAGCACCACCAGCAGCACTGGTTGCGCCACGCCCGGCAACGTCACCCAATGCACCAAGCCCGGCGTTCAATGCACGTGGAACGGAAGCAGCTGTTTGGATGGCGGAGGAAGTTGCACGAAGTGACGTTCTCGCCGGACTCGTCGTCGACGGCGACCTCGACGTGGCGACGAGCGTTTTGGAAAGGGGCGTCCGCAGTCTCCTGCGCCAAGATGGTGTTCATCAACGCGAACACCATCTGCCGCTGGCCCTTGGAGCTATTGTCAAATGTTGTGTACGGCGCATTGATCAGGCGGCGATTTCCTGACGGTCTTTCTTCGGCACTTCGACTCCGTTTCTGAACTGAACTCCGGTGATGACCTTCGCGATCATCTCGGCACCACGCAATTTCTGCCACCGCGGCTCCGCGCTTTGCGCGAGTTTGAACACCGTCGACAGGATGCTCGCGCGCGATCCGCAGCCGCGCGACTTGACGGTGCGCAGACGGACCGTGGCGAAGGTCGATTCAATCGGGTTGGTGGTGCGCAAGTGAATCGGGGTCGTCGAGCTGAAAATGGATCACGCCGAGCATGTGGAGCGCGTCGAAATTGACCGGTTCGATGGCGAGCGCCCTCAGGTAGTGCTCGCGCGCGTCGGCCAACTGCCCCGAACTCTGCAGGGCGAGGGCCTGCTGCTGAAGGGAGCCCACGGTCGCCGCTGGTGGCGAAGCCGTGTCGCGAACGGATTCGCCGTCGGCGCCACAACACCGCTTGAAACGCCTGCCGCTGCCGCAGGGGCACGCGCTGTTTCGGTTGACCATGGGCGGTGAGTCTAGCGGAAACGAGCAGGCGCTTCAGTTTCGGAGCGGACGCGTTGCCCTTGGCCTGGAGCGACTGCAACGAGGGAGCGTGCCTGGACCGCCGCGGCTCGGCGGCGGCGGCCCGTCGGCGCGGCGTAGATCAGCCGCAGGACTCCCCGCTCAGCGGGCGGGCACGGTGACCACGGGCACCCCGGCCGTCGACGGGGCGGTCTCGGTGAGCGTGTAGATCATCATCAGGAATGCGAGCGTGCGCTTGGAACGCTGGTCCCGGTCGTCGATCCAGAACCAGCGCCCGCGGTAGGACACCGCCACGTGGGCGTCCTCGGGCGGCGCGGCGCCGTTGCGCACGGCGAGGAGCGGCGGGAATAGGCGTTCCTGCTCCGGGGTGCGGCGCGGCTGGTAGACGCGGCCCTCGGCCACGTCGGCTGGCGGCACGTCGATCTGCGCCGCGAGGTCGATCATCACCTGCAGCACCGAGCGCGTCAGCACCGCGATGTCGGCGTCGGGCGCCGGCGTCGAGCCGAAGGTGATCGATGCCTCGCGCGCGGTCGGGTCGATGCCGAGCAGCGCGTGCAGCCGTTGCGCGGTCGATTCCTGCGCCGGGCCGAAGTACATGGCGAGCGTCTGCCCGTCTTTCGTCGGCCTGGTGCGGAAGTTCGGCCCCCCGGCGGACTGCGATTCGCGCAGCAACTGCGCTAGCTCGTGGAAGCGGGGGCTGCCGGCCTGCGCGGCGCCGGGGCCGCCGAAATCGTTCTGGAGGCCGTTGATCGAGCTCACGCACACGCGCAGCACCAGGTCGGCCGGGTATCTTTCCTGGACCAGCGCCAGCACCCCCGGCAACGGGAGCGGCGTCATCAGGTTGCGCGCGAACTTGTCGCCGGAGAGGGGGGAATAGGTGATCGTCGGCTTGTCCGCGTACTGTACGGCCGCACCCACGCCGCCGTAGGTGTTGCCGCTGCCGGCGGTTCCGGCCTGGGCGAAGGCACTGAGATCGGAGCCGAAGGTGTACGAACTGATCACCGAGGTCACGTCCATCAGCACCGGCGCCTCGGCGTAGCGGATCTTGACGAGGTTGAGCAGCGTCTGCCGCTTCCACGACTCCGAGATCGCGGAGATGTAGTCAAAGCGGTCGCGCGCGACGGAGTTCGGGCCGATGCTTGCACACCCGGCGAGCAGCAGAAGGCAGAGGCAGGCGAGGCGCTGCGCGCCGGGCAGCACGGCTTGCGGCCGTCGATCGGATGGGGCTTCGGACATGCGGGTTTGGGGTCGGGTTTGGGGTCGGGTTTGGGGTCGGGGTCGGGGTCGTCGCGAGCGCCGGAATCGGCGCGTTGCGCAGGCCGGCGACGGCTGGCCCGCGCCGCCACGTGCCCGGCTTGGGGTGCGGTATGCTAACGGACTTGGATGCGCTGCGGCAATGCGGGAAGCACCCCGGGCGGCGCCGCCGCCCCGATTACCGACCCTCCTGCCCGAGGACGCACCGTCCATGAACCGCATCGATTGCCCGGCGCGCGCCGCCGGAACATGGCTTCGCCCGCGGGCGGGCGCGCCGTGACCGGCGACGCCGACGCCGGCGGGGCGGGGCAGGCCGCCCGCCCCGCGCCGCGGCCGCCGCGCCTGTCGCTCCCCGCGCGGGTGGCGCTGGCCCTCGCCCTCGGCATCTTCACCGGCCTCTTCCTCGGCGAGCGCGCCGTCATCCTGCAACCCCTGGCCGACCTCTACCTCCGGCTCACGCAGTTGGTGGTCCTGCCCTACCTGATGGTGTCGCTGGTGGTGCGCATCGGCAGCATGCAGGCCGCCACGGGGCGGCGCCTCGCGGTCACCGGTGCCGCGCTGGTCGCGGCCTCGTGGGCGCTGGCCCTGCTGCTCGTGGGCCTGCTGCCTCTTACCTTCCCCGCGATCGAGCACGCCGGATTCTTCAGCACGGCGCTGCTCAACCCGCCGGCGCAGGTTTCCATCCTCGACCTGCTGGTGCCGTCGAACGTCTTCCATGCCATGGCGAACAACCTGATTCCAGGCGTGGTGCTGTTCAGCGTGCTGCTCGGCGCCGCGCTGATCCGTGTCGACGGCCGCGAAGCCCTGCTCGCGAATCTCGCCGTCCTGGAGCAGGGGATCACTCGCGTCTTCAGCCTGATCGCGAAGCTGGCGCCGCTCGGCATCCTCGCGTTCAGCGCCGTCGCGGCGGGCACGACCGACGTTGCGGTCCTCGCCCGCATCCAGGTCTACCTGCTCGCGTATGCCGGCGCCGCCCTGCTGCTGGTCCTGGTCGTGCTGCCGCTCACGCTCAGGGCCGTGCTGCCGCTGGGCTACCGCGATCTCGTCGCCATCCCGGGAGACGTCCTCGTCACGGCGTTCGTCACCTCCAACGTGTTCATCGTCCTCCCCACGATCATCGACCGGGCCAAGACGCTGCTGGCGCGGCTCGGGGTCGACCCAAGGCAGACCGACGCGACCATCGACGTGCTGGTACCGATGGCCTTCGTCTTCCCGGGCGCGGGCAAGCTGCTCGCGCTGCTTTTCGTTCCCTATGCGGCCTGGCTCGCCGGCACTCCGCTGCGCGCCGCGCAGTTCACCGAGCTCTTCGGCGCCGGCGTGCCCGCGATGTTCGGCGGGGTGATCGTCGCGATCCCCCTGCTGATGGACATGTTCGAGATCCCGGCCGACCTGTTCGCGCTCTTCCTCTCGACCGGGTTCTTCACCCTGAGCTTCGACGCGCTGGCGACGACGATGTCGCTGTTCGCGCTGGCCGTCCTCGGCGCCGGCCTCGCCGCGCGTCGCCTGCGCGCCCCGCCGCTGCGGCTGGCCGGCTGCATCGTCGGCATCGTGGTGGCGATCGTCGTGGCGGTGGCGGGGCTGCGCGCGGCACTGGCGGCGACGGTCGACAGCACCTACCGCAAGGCCGAAGTGCTGCTCGGCATGCACGTCCCCCAGGGGCCGCTCGCCGCGACGCCGCTCGCCGCGCTCCCGCCGCCCGACGCTGCGGCCCTCCCGGCTCTGGAGCGAATCCGGACCCGCGACGCGCTGCGCGTCGGCTACGTCCCGGACCGCATTCCCTTCGCCTTCACCAATGCCCGCGGCCAGCTGGTCGGCTTGGACGTCGAGCTTGCCGGGCGGCTAGCCAACGCGCTCGGCGTCGCCCGGCTGGAGTTCGCGCCGATCGCGCCCGACTCGATGGGACGGGTGCTCGACGAAGGGCGCGTCGACGTCGTCCTCAGCGTGCCCTATTCGCGGCAGTGGCTGAGCCAGGTGCGGCTGTCGGCGCCCTATTTCGACGGCGTCCTGGGACTCGCGATCCTCGACCACCGCCGCTCGGAGTTCAGCAGCCTCGATGCGCTCCGTGGGCAGGGCACCGTCGTCGTGGGGGTCAACGCGCACGAGCCCGACCTCGCCCGCCTGCTGCCCTACTTCCTTCCCGGCGTGCCGCTGCGCGTCATCGCGTTCGACTCGCCGCGCGATTTCTTCACCCGCCCGGAACGCAACGTCGATGCGTTCGTCACGTACGCCGCCAGCGCCTCGGCGTGGTCGCTGCTCTACCCCAAATTCGGCCTCGCGCTCCCGTCCCCGGATCCGGTCGGCGTTCCGAGCGGCATCGCCACCCGGCGCCGGGACGACGACCTGGCTGCGGCGATCGATGCCTGGCTGGTGCTCGTCCGCGCCACCGGGGGCCTGCGCCGCGCCAACGACTACTGGGTTCTCGGCAAGGGGGCCGAGGAAAAGCGCCGCCGGTGGTCGATCATGCACGACGTCCTGCACTGGGGGCTCTGAGCCCCAGAGCGGTCCCGCGATTTGTCGCCTCGTCGGCGGCACGGTGCGGATGCGCGTGACCTGGCCCGGGCTGCCGGCCGGCGCCGGGGTCACGGCGCGTGGCGCGGTGCCCCGCGGCCCGGACCGGGCAGGCGTTGCCGCCGGGGCAAGGGGCGCGAAGCCTACTTCCTGCCCATCGCCAGGTCCGGCAGCAGCGTCGCGATTGCCGGAAAGAAGCAGATCAGGAACACGGCGACGAACATCAGCCCCACGAAGGGGAGCACGCCCCGGATCACGTCGCGCAGCGGGATGTCCGGCGCGATGTTCTTGATCACGAAGATGTTGAGCCCGACCGGCGGATGGATCAGCCCCATCTCCATCACGATGGTCATCAGCACGCCGAACCAGATGAGGTCGAAGCCGGCGACCTTGAGCGGCGGCAGGATGATTGGCGCCGTCATCAGGATGATCGACACCGGCGGCAGGAAGAAGCCGAGGATGATCACCATCAGCAGGATCGCCGCCAGCAGCAGCCACTTCGACAGGTGCATCGCGACGATCGCCTCCGCCGCCGACTGGCTGATGTGCAGGTAGCTCATCACGTAGGAGAACAGGAGCGACATGCCGATGATGAACATCAGCATCGTCGACTCCTTCAGCGTGGCGGCGAGGATCGGCTTCAGGTCGCTCGGCCGCCAGACGCCGTAGGTGAGCGCGATCAGCACCAGCGCGAGCATGGCGCCGAGGCCCGCCGTTTCCGACGGCGTCGCGTAGCCGCCGTAAAGCGCCGCCATCACGCCGATCAGCAACACGACGAACGGCAGCACCCGCGGCAGCATCTCGACCTTTTCGTGGAACGTGTAGGTCTTCTGCTCGAGGTAGGCGGACTGGGTGCCGTCGCGCGCGTAGGCCGCGGTCGCCCCCGCGAATTCCCGGCGGAACTGCCACATCGCGTACAGCGCGAACAGCGCCACCAGCAGCAGCCCCGGCCCGATGCCCGCGAGGAACAGCCGGCCGAGCGAGACTTCCGCCGCCACCGCGTACAGGATCATCGTGATCGACGGCGGCAGCAGGATGCCGAGCGTGCCGCCGGCGGCGATGATGCCCGCCGCGAAGCCCGGCGAATACCCGCGCCGGCGCATCTCCGGGATGCCGGCGCTGCCGATCGCCGAGCAGGTGGCGGGGCTGGAGCCCGCCATCGCGGCGAACAGCGCGCAGGTGAACACGTTGGCGATGCCGAGCCCGCCGGGAATCCGCTGCATCCATGCGTGCATCGCAAGGTAGAGGTCGCGGCCCGCGTTCGAGCGCCCGATCGCCGCCCCCTTGAGGATGAACAGCGGGATCGACAGCAGCGTGATGGAGGACATCTCCTCGTAGACGTTCTGCGTCACCGTGTCGAGCGAGGCGGCCGGCATGAACAGGGCCATGAACAGGATCGCCACGAAGCCGAGCGCGAATGCGATCGGCATGCCCGAGAACATCACGACCAGCGTGACGGCGCCGAACAGGAGGCCGATGGCGAGGACGCTCACGGGCGCTCCCGCGTGCCGACGAAATGCTCGAGCGTCTGCAGGACGAGTTGCACGACCAGCAGCGTCATGCCGGTCGCCATCAGCCCGTAGGGGATGGTGAGCGGCGGCGAGAAGGTCGACGAGGTGGTCATCTTGTCGACCCAGGCCTCGTGGAACAGCGTCCAGGACTTCCAGGCGAAGAACGCGCAGAACGCCAGCGTGAGGATGTCGACGACGATCCGCCGCACGCGGTTGACGCGTTCCGGCAGGATGCTGGCGATCGCCTCGATGCCGACGTGCCCGCGCTGCGCCTGCACCCACGCGCCCGACAGGAACACCGCGCCGACGATGGAGAACACCGCGACCTCGTCCTGCCAGTCGGAGGCGGACTTGAACAGGTAGCGCGAGAACACGCTCCACGTGAGGACGAGCGACGCGGCGAGCAGCGCCAGCATCCCGACGAACACCACGACGGAGTTCACCGCCGCCATCGCGCGGGCGAGCGGCCCCCGCGCCGCGGCGACCGGGCCCGCCGGGCCCGGGTTGCCGCCGTCGTGGGTCACAGCAGCTTCTGGGCGAGCGCCAGGAGCTTGGCGCAGTTCTCGTTCTTGTCGGCGAAGTCCTTCCAGACGGGCTTCGCCAGCACCTGCCACTTGGCGAGCGTCGCGTCGTCGAGGTCGTAGACCTTGGCGCCCTTCTTCGCGTAGACCTCGGCCACCGCGATGTCGTCGGCCTTCGCGTTGTCGACGGCGAACTTCTCGAGGTCGGCGCCCACCGACATGATCGCGTCCTGGTGTGCCTTCGGCAGCTTGTCGAAGATCGGCTTCGAGATCATCAGCGGCTCCAGCATGAACCAGTACGACTTGCCGCGGCCGCTGGTGAGGAACTTGGAGACCTCCTCGAGACGGAACGAGATGAGGCTGGTCGACGACGTGAGCGCGGCGTCCATCGCGCCGGTCTGCATCGCCGCGTAGATCTCGTTCGACGGCAGCGACAGCACCGACGCGCCGGCGTCCTTGAACATCATGTCCATCTCGCGGCTGCCGCCACGCACCTTCATGCCCTTCGCATCGTCGGGACCGACGAGGCCCTTGGTGCGGCTGGCCACCCCGCCCGCCTGCCAGATCCACGTCACGATGACGATCCCCTTCTCCGCCAGGATCTGCGCCAGGAACTTGCCGACCTCGGCGTTCTTCCACTTGCTGCCGACCTCGTACGACGGCACCAGCGCGGGCAGGAGCCCGATGTTGGTTTCCGGCACTTCCCCGCCCGCATACGAGATGGGCACCAGCGACATGTCGAGCGCGCCGCGCCGCAGCGCGCTGAACTGCGAGTTGACCTTGACCAGCGACGAATTCGGGTAGATGTCGAACTTGACGCCGCCGTTGGTCTTCTTCTCGACGTCGGCGGCGAACTTGCGCACCAGCCGGTCGCGGAAATCGCCCTCGGTGATCGTGCCGCCGGGAAACTGGTGGGAGATCTTCAGCGTCGTCGGCGACTGCGCATCGGCGTTGCCGGCGCGGCCAAGCGCCAGCGCGGACAGGCTCGCGGCCGAACCGAGGACGAAACGACGGCGGGTTGATTCCATGACACCTCCTGGGATTGGACGGATCGACGCAACCCGGAGAGCGCGCTCGGGGCGCGCATTATTGTCGTGGGTCGAGCCAACAGCGTTTTGGTGTGCAGATGATATACGACGACGACAAAGCGGCGTAGCCCGGGTTGAGCAAAGCTCAACCCGGGCTACGCCGGGCGCTGCCGCTACGCGAAATTGAATCGCCCCAGGTTCATCACCTTGCTCCAGGCCGCGACGAAGTCGCGCACGAACGCCTGCAGCGAGTCGCTGCAGGCATGGACTTCGGCGAGCGCGCGGAGCTGCGAGTTCGAGCCGAACACGAGATCGACGCCGGTGCCCGTCCATTTCTGCTCGCCTGTCACCCGGTCACGCCCCTCGAACACGCCTTCGGCGGTGGCGGACTTCCGCCACTCCATGCCCATGTCGAGAAGATGCACGAAGAAGTCGTTGCTCAGCGTCCCGGGGCGCGCGGTGAAGACGCCGTGTCGCGAACCGCCGACGTTGGCATCCAGGACGCGCATGCCGCCGACCAGGACGGTCATCTCGGGCGCGGTGAGCGTCATCAGGTTCGCACGGTCCACCAGCAACCCGCCCCCAGCGCCGGCGGGTCCCGCGCCGAGGTAGTTGCGAAACCCGTCCGCGGTCGGCTCCAGCACGGCGAACGAGTCCACATCGGTCGCTTCCTGCGACGCATCCATGCGCCCCGGCGAGAAGGGAACCGTCACCTCGACGCCGGCCTTCTTCGCCGCCGCCTCGACGGCGGCGCAACCGCCCAGGACGATCAGGTCGGCCAGCGATATCCTCTTGCCGCCGGGCTGGGCGGCATTGAAGTCCGTCCGGATCGCTTCCAGCTTCGGCAGCAGCTTGGCCAGTTCGGCCGGCTGGTTCGCTGCCCAATCCTTCTGCGGCGCGAGGCGAATGCGCGCGCCGTCCGTGCCGCCGCGCTTGTCGCTGCCGCGGTACGTCGCCGCCGACGCCCAGGCCGTCGCCACCAGCTGCGAGATGGCGAGTCCGGAGGCGAGAATCCCGGCCTTCAGCGCGACGATGTCCTGCGCGTCGACCAGCGGGTGGTCAACGGCCGGGATGGGGTCCTGCCAGATCAGCGCCTCCTTCGGCACGAGCGGGCCGAGGTAGCGCGCGCGCGGGCCCATGTCGCGGTGGGTGAGCTTGAACCATGCGCGGGCGAAGGCGTCGGCCAGTTCCTGCGGCTGCGCCAGGAAGCGCCGCGCGATCTTCTCGTAGGCCGGGTCCATGCGCAGCGCCAGGTCGGCCGTGGACATCATCGGCGCATGGCGCCTGGCCGGATCGTGGGCGTCGGGCACGGTGCCCGCCGCCGATGCTTCCTTCGGCGTCCACTGGTGGGCGCCGGCGGGGCTCTTCGTGAGCTCCCATTCGTAGCCGAACAGGTTCTCCAGGTAATTGTTGTCCCACGTCACCGGATTGGTGGTCCATGCGCCTTCCAGGCCGCTGCTGATCGTATCGACGCCGTTGCCGGTGCCGAAGTCGTTCTTCCAGCCAAGGCCCTGCGCCTCGATGCCCGCCGCCTCGGGCGCGGGACCGACATGCCTGCCGGGATCGGCAGCACCGTGGCACTTGCCGAAGGTGTGGCCGCCGGCGACGAGCGCCACGGTCTCTTCGTCGTTCATCGCCATGCGGGCAAACGTCTCCCGGATGTCCCGGGCCGAAGCGACCGGATCCGGCTTGCCGTCGGGGCCTTCCGGATTCACGTAGATCAGGCCCATCTGGACGGCAGCGAGCGGATTTTCGAGCTGCCGGTCGCCGCTGTAGCGCTGGTCGTCCAGCCACTTGCCCTCGGGCCCCCAGTAGATCGCCTCGTCCGGCTCCCAGACGTCCGCGCGCCCGCCGGCGAAGCCGAAGGTCCTGCATCCCATCGATTCGAGCGCGACGTTCCCGGCCAGCACCATGAGGTCGGCCCAGGAGATCTTCCGGCCGTACTTCTGCTTGATCGGCCAGAGCAGGCGGCGCGCCTTGTCCAGGTTCACGTTGTCCGGCCAGCTGTTGAGCGGCGCGAAACGCTGGGTTCCGGCGCCGGCACCGCCGCGACCGTCGGCGATGCGGTACGTGCCTGCGCCATGCCACGCCATGCGGATGAAGAACGGCCCGTAGTGGCCGTAGTCCGCGGGCCACCATGCCTTCGAATCGGTCATCAGGGCCCGAAGGTCGCTGACGACGGCAGGAAGGTCGAGGCTCGTGAATTCACGGGCGTAGTCGAACGCCTCGCCCATGGGATTGGACAGCGGGGAGTGCTGGTGCAGGATCTTCAGGTTGAGCTGATCGGGCCACCAGTGGGCGTTGGTGGGGGTGCCGCCGGCCAGGGCGGGCCTCGCGGCAGCGCCGGGGAACGGGCACTTCGCTACGTCGGACATGGGTCATTCCTCTTGTTGTTCGGCCGTTGCCGCCCGATCGCGGGGGTCTTGCCAACCGGATGCGCCAGGCGAATCCACAGACGGTAGCGGGTCGTCCGTACAGCGTCCAGTCGAATGTTGCTATCCCGCGCATAGGAGGTGCCTATGCGCGGCGCGCGCAGCCCGGGCGGCGTGCGGCGGTGGTCGCGTTCGCGGCGGTCGCGCGGCGCGGGGCTCCCATTGCCCCACGACCGGGTTTGGCGTAACGTTGGGCCCACGCTAGGGGTCCTCCGGCGCGCCCGATTTCCGGGGCGACGCCGGACGGTGAGATCACACCCTTGGTACCTGTGCGGATAATGCCGGCGCAGGGAAGCGTGAAGCCCGCCTTCTGCTCCTTTGTCCGGCACGATTTCCACGATGGCATTGCGAAATCCGGGGCGCAACCGCCCCGCCGAAGAAGGAACCCCATGAACGCCAATGACCAGTTCTACGCCCGCGACGCGCAAGTCGACGCGGCTTCCGTCGCGCCGCTGCCCAACTCGCGCAAGATCTACGTCGAGGGCTCGCGTCCCGACATCCGCGTGCCGATGCGCGAGATCGCGCAGGGCGACACCGACGCGAGCTTCGGCGCCGAGAAGAATCCGGCTATCGTCGTCTACGACACGTCGGGCCCCTACACCGACCCGGCGGTGCAGATCGACATCCGGCGCGGCCTGCCCGCGGTGCGCGCGCCGTGGATCGCCGAGCGCGGCGACACCGTCGAGCTCGACGGCCCCACGTCGGGCTACGGCCAGAAGCGGCTCGCCGACGCGGAGTTGGCCGGTCTGCGCTTCGACCTCAAGCGCCGGCCGCGCGTCGCGAAGCCCGGCGCCAACGTCACGCAGATGCACTATGCGCGCGCCGGCATCGTCACGCCGGAGATGGAATTCATCGCCATCCGCGAGAACCTGAAGCGCGAGGAGATGCTGAAGGTGCTGCCGGAGATCGTCACGCGCCAGCATCCGGGCCAGAGCTTCGGCGCCGCGATTCCCCCGTTCATCACGCCCGAGTTCGTCCGCGACGAAGTCGCCCGCGGCCGCGCGATCATCCCCAGCAACATCAACCACCCCGAGAGCGAGCCGATGATCATCGGCCGCAACTTCCTGGTGAAGATCAACGCCAACATCGGCAACTCCGCGGTGTCGTCGTCGATCCACGAGGAGGTCGAGAAGATGACGTGGTCGACGCGCTGGGGCGGCGACACGGTGATGGACCTCTCCACGGGCAAGAACATCCACGAGACGCGCGAGTGGATCATCCGCAACTCGCCGGTGCCGATCGGCACGGTGCCGATCTACCAGGCGCTGGAAAAGGTCGACGGGCGCGCCGAGGACCTCACCTGGGAAATCTTCCGCGACACGCTCATCGAGCAGGCCGAGCAGGGCGTCGACTACTTCACGATCCACGCCGGCGTGCTGCTGCGCTACATCCCGATGACGGCGAAGCGGATGACGGGCATCGTCTCCCGCGGCGGCTCGATCATGGCCAAGTGGTGCCTCGCGCACCACCGCGAGTCGTTCCTCTACACGCACTTCGAGGACATCTGCGCGATCATGAAGGCCTACGACGTCGCGTTCTCGCTGGGCGACGGGCTGCGGCCCGGCTCGAGCTTCGACGCCAACGACGAGGCGCAGATGGCCGAGCTCGCCACCTTGGGCGAGCTGACGCAGGTCGCGTGGAAGCACGACGTGCAGGTGATGATCGAAGGCCCCGGCCACGTGCCGATGCACCTCATCAAGCACAACATGGACGAGCAGCTGCGGCTGTGCGGCGAGGCGCCGTTCTACACGCTGGGGCCGCTCACCACCGACATCGCGCCGGGCTACGACCACATCACGTCGGCGATCGGCGCGGCGATGATCGGCTGGTACGGCACCGCGATGCTGTGCTACGTGACGCCGAAGGAGCACCTCGGCCTGCCGAACAAGACCGACGTCAAGGACGGCATCATGGCGTACAAGATCGCCGCGCACGCGGCCGACCTCGCCAAGGGCCATCCGGGCGCGCAGATCCGCGACAACGCGCTGTCCAAGGCGCGCTTCGAGTTCCGCTGGGAGGACCAGTTCAACCTCGGCCTCGATCCCGACAAGGCGCGCGAGTTCCACGACGAGACGCTGCCGCAGCACGGCGCCAAGCTCGCCCACTTCTGCTCGATGTGCGGCCCGCACTTCTGCTCGATGAAGATCACGCAGGATGTCCGCGAGTACGCCGCGAAGCTCGGCGTGTCCGACGACGAGGCGCTGAAGAAGGGGATGGAGACCAAGGCGATCGAGTTCGTGCAGAAGGGCGCCGAGATCTACCGCAAGGCCTGACCCGACGCCGACCGCCGATGCCACGCTCCACCATCAAGCTGCCGCCCAAGGCGCCCGCCGGCACGACCGCCAAGGCGCCGTCGGGGCGCGCGATGCGCGCGCATCGCGGCAAGCCGCCGCCGCCCGCGCGGGCGGCTGTCGAGCCCCCCGCGCCCGCCGCGACGCCGGCGGCAACGCCTCCCGCGCGGACGTCCGACAGCGCGACGCGGCGGCGATCGACCCGGTCGCCGATGCCCGACCTCTCCCCCCCGCGACCGGCCGGCCCGCCGCGCCGCGAGTCGGCGCCGTCGCGCGGCGGGCCGGTGCCGCCGCGCAAGCCGCCGGCCGCGCGCGCATCGGCGACCCCGCTCGTGCCCGACAACCCGCGGCTGTCGAAGCGAATGGGCGAGCTGGGCCTTTGCTCCCGGCGCGAGGCCGACGAGTGGATCGAGAACGGCTGGGTGAAGGTCGACGGCGTCGTGGTCTCGACGCTCGGCACGCGCGTGCCGCCCGACGCAGCGATCGAGATCGACCCGCGAGCGCACCGGCACCAGAAGGAAAGCGTGACCATCCTGCTGCACAAGCCGGTCGGTTACGTCTCAGGCCAGGCCGAGGACGGCTACCAGCCGGCGATGGTGCTGATCCGCCCCGAGAACCGCTGGGAAGAGGATCACGGGCCGCAGCAGTGGATGCCCGGGCACCTGCGCGGGCTTGCGCCCGCCGGGCGCCTCGACATCGACTCCACCGGCCTCCTGGTGTTCACCCAGGACGGGCGGGTTGCGAAGCGGCTGATCGGGCACGACTCCGAGGTGGAAAAGGAATACCTGGTGCGCGTCGAGGGGACGCTCGACGAACAGGGATTGAAGCGCCTCAACCACGGCCTCGAGCTCGACGGCGAGCGCCTCAAGCCGGCGCGCGTGTCGTGGCAGAACGAGCACCAGCTGCGCTTCGTCCTGCGGCAGGGCAAGAAGCGCCAGATCCGGCGGATGTGCGAGATGGTCGGCCTGACCGTCACCGGCTTGAAGCGCGTGCGCACCGGCAGCGTTCCGCTGGGCAAGCTGCCGGTGGGGAAGTGGCGGTACCTGCGCGGCGACGAGAAGTTCTGACCGCGCGGCATCGATCACCGCGCCGGCGCGCAATCGCGGATCGGGTTCCCTACTTCGCTGCCGCCACCGGAACCTTGCGGTTGGCCATGTAGCGGAGGTACGCGAGGAGGTCGTTGAGGTCGCGGTCGGACAGCACCGACACCGGGAACGCGGGCATCTTCGTCGCCGGCCACCGGCGCAGCGATTGCGGATCGCGGATCAGCCGGCGCAGCGCGTCGAGGCGCAGGTATTCGGTGGCATTGAACGGCACGTTGAGGTCGGGCCCGATCGACGAATCACCGGCGAGGTTCAGCGTGTGGCAGACGATGCAGTTCTTCTGGAACGCCGCGAATCCGCGGTTGACCGAGCCGTCGACGGCGAGCGTCGCCGCCGGAACGATGGCCGGGAACCGCTGCGCGAGCGATGGCAGCTCGTCGACCCGCGCGATCCGGTACGGCCATTGCTCGGGGACGATCAGCGCGCGCTCGGGCCGCAGCCAGACCAGGTAGAACGGTCCCGCGCTCGCCGGATCGCCGACGTTGATCGGCGGCCAGGTCGCATCCGGCGGCTCGACCGCGAGGTAGGCGCGGGCGGCGTTGTCGCCGGCGGCCATGAGCAGCGAGGCCTGGAGCGTCGCCGCGAAACCGTCGGCCGCGGCAAAGCGCACCGATGCGGCGGGCGCGATTCCCGGGAGCAGCGCCGCCACGGGCAGCGCCCGGTAGGTCATGCTGCGCTTGTACGCGATGTCGTTGGGCACGGTGATCGATACCGTCGCCGGATGCGCGAGCAGGCTGGCGACGGTGTGGACCACCGCGCGGCCACCGGCGGTCACCGTCAGCGTGGGTTCGGCCGCAAGCGCAGCAAAGCCGGCCAGGCCGGCAACGATCCCCACCATCCACTGTCGCATCGCGCGCATTCGTCTCCCCGTCGCCGCCGTCCGCGTTCGCGGATCGCGCCGGCTAGTCCTCGGCCGCTGCCGGCCGCACGATATAGCCGCCCGATTTCTCGTCGCGCTCGAGCACCAGCGTGCCGTCGCGCGCGGCCTCCTCCAGCATCGCGTTGAACGAGCGGAAGCCGTAGTACGACTCGTTGAAGCCGGGCTTGCGGCGCTTCAGCGCCTGCTTGACCATCGAGCCCCAGATCTTTTCCTCGTCGCCGCGCTCGGCAATCAGCGCCTCGACCGTCTCGATGATGAGGTCCAGCGCTTCGTGCCGGCGATCTTCCGCGCCTTTCTTCGCCGGGCCGTCGTCGTCGCTGGCCCGCTTCACCGGCCCGTCGTCGTCGCCGACGCGCTTCGGCGCCGCGTCGTCGGCGGCGGCTGCCGCCTTGGCCGGCGTCCTGGCATCGCCGGCGACGGACTTTGCCGCGCGCTTGCGCGCCACCGGGCGTTTCTTTTCCCGCACCAGGTCGTCGTAGAAGATGAATTCGTCGCAGTTCGCGATCAGCAGGTCCGACGTCGAGTTCTTGACCCCCACGCCGATCACGATCTTGTTGTTCTCGCGCAGCTTGCTCACCAGCGGCGAGAAGTCGGAGTCGCCGGAGATGATGACGAACGCGCCGACGTGCGACTTGGTGTAGCAGAGATCGAGGGCGTCCACGACCATGCGGATGTCGGCGGAGTTCTTGCCCGACTGGCGCACGTGGGGAATCTCGATCAGCTCGAACGATGCCTCGTGCATCGGCGCCTTGAACGCCTTGTAGCGGTCCCAGTCGCAGTAGGCCTTCTTGACGACGATGCTGCCCTTGAGGAGCAGCCGCTCGAGGACCTTGCCGATGTCGAACTTGTCGTACTTCGCGTCGCGCACGCCGAGGGCGATGTTCTCGAAATCGCAGAACAGCGCCATGTTGGTGATTTCGGTCAACTGGGCCATCGGGGTGTCCGTGACGATCGACTCGCGCCGGCACCGGGGGAGTCCCCGGCGACGCGAGCGCACGGCCCATACAATACCACCCCACGCCGCTGCGCTCCGCACCGTGCAGCGGCGCAGAGAGCGGCGCGCAATCGCCGCAACAAGCTGCCGTGACGGCGGCCCTATGCGACGGCAGGCGCCGTCAGCGGATCTTCGTCATCTGCGTCCAGACGGTGCCGCGGTACGGGTAGATCGTCGCGTAATGGGCGGCCAGCGTGGTCAGCTCCGTCGCCACCGCCATCGGGAATCCCTTGCGGGCCCCGCGGTGGTCGACGATCAGTTCCTTGAAGTACGGGTCGCACTGCGCCGGGCGCTTCCACAGTTCGCACAGCCGGTTGGCGATCCGCGGGAAATGGCGCGACAGCTCGCGCGGGCGCACCGCGTAGGCGAGGCCCGCCATCCACTGGATCGTCGCCGTCTCGAGGGTGTTGCGCGGCTGGGGGCCGCGCGCGCGGCTCCAGTCGTTGGCCAGTTCCGGCCGCACGATCAGGTCGATGTTCCGGCGCGCTTCGTCGAGGGAGATCTTCTCGAACTCCAGGGTTGGCTTGAACGTGTTCATTGCCGGTGCCTCCTGCGAAGGTCCACGGTGATCGCGCCCCGCCCCCTGTCGGGACCGGTCGGAGCATCGACCCGCAATTAAACTACCGCGAATGCACTGCCGTCAACGGTAGCATACAACTTTCGTCGGCCAACCCCGCCGCCGGTCGGGATCCGGGCACGCCCGGGCCAGCCGCGCCATTCGCGCTACACTTTGGCCCGCCCCTGTCGACCGCCCGAACACCGCCATGTCCCTGCCCGCCCTGTCGCTCCTCGATACCCGCATCCTCGGCGTCCTCGTCGAGAAGCAGCACACGGTGCCCGACACCTACCCGCTGACGCTCAATGCGCTCCTCGCCGGCTGCAACCAGAAGACCTCCCGGGACCCGCTGCTCAACGCGAGCGAGGCCGAGGTGCAGGCTTCGATCGACCACCTGCGGTCGCTGTCGCTGATCGTCGAGTCGAGCGGCGGCCGGGTGATGCGGTACGCGCACAACGTCGAGCGGGTGCTGGGCGTGCCGGGGCAGGCGGTCGCCCTGCTGGCGGCGCTGATGCTGCGCGGACCGCAGACCGTGGCCGAGCTGCGGATGAACAGCGAGCGGCTGCACCGGTTTGCCGACCTGTCCGCGGTCGAGGGCTTCCTGCACGAGTTGGAAGCACGGCCGGCCGGCCCGCTCGTGTTACTGCTGCCGCGGCAACCCGGGGCGCGCGAGGTCCGCTGGATGCACCTGCTCTCGGGCGCCCCGGTGCTCGAGGACCGCCCGGTGGCGGCCCCGCAGGTTGCCGGCGACGAAGCCGTCACCGTCGGCGAGATCGCTGCGCTCAAGGCCAACGTCGCCCGGCTGCAGGAGGAGCTGGCCGCGACACGCGCAACCGTGGCGAAGATCTGCGCGGAACTGGGCATCGCCGCCGGCTGATTCCCGCGGCACTCCGCCCCGCGTCTACGTCCACGTCCGCGGGCCAGGGCGAAAGCGCAATCGGCGCGCGCCGATTGCGCCCGGCAGGCCACTTGCGTCAGAATGACGGCCTTTCGCGCCCGCCCGATCGCTGCCGGGCCGCGTCGGCGCATCGCCTTTTCCGCCACTCCAACCGAGACCCCCGCCATGGACATCGTCGGCACGTTCGAAACCGCAAAGCCCATCCTGATCGCCTTCGGCCTCAAGGTGGTCGGCGCCATCGTCGCCTATATCGTCGGCCGGATGCTGATCGGCTTTGCGTCGACCCTCGTGATGGCCGCGATGGAGCGGCAGAAGGTCGAGCCGACGGTCATCCGCTACATCGGCTCGATCATCACCGTCGCGCTCAACATCATCCTGGTGGTCGCCATCCTCGGCTACTTCGGCGTCGAGACGACGTCGTTCGCCGCGCTGGTCGCCGGTCTCGGCGTCGCCATCGGCGCGGCCTGGGGCGGCCTGCTGTCCAACTTCGCCGCCGGCGCCTTCATCCTGGTGCTGCGGCCGTTCAAGGTCGGCGACTACGTCGTGGCCGGCGACGTCGAGGGCACCGTGCGGATGATCGGGCTCTTCAACACCACGATCGACACGCCGGACAACGTGCAGACCATGGTCGGCAACGCCAAGGTGATGAGCACCACGATCAAGAACTTCAGCCACAACCCGTACCGGCGCGTCGACCTCACCGCGCAGCTCGACCACAGCGTCGACCCGACCGACGCCGTCCGCCGCCTGAAGGAAGCGTTGCCGAAGATCGCGAACGTCGTCGCGGAGCCGAAGCCGGACGTCGAGATCCTGACGTTCAACGAGCGCGGCCCCGTCCTCGCCGTGCGCCCGTACTGCAACACGGCGCACTACTGGCAGGTGTACTTCGACACCAACCTCGCGATCCGCACGACGTTCGGCGCGGCCGGCTACCCGGCGGCCGAGGCGCACCTGCACGTGCGGCACAAGGGCGACTGACCACCGCGGGGCCGGAAGGCCCGGCGCGCACGACGCCGGCCGCGCGGCCCGGCCAATACACCGCAACCGCAACCGCAAACTTGGCGAGGGCCTCATGGGCATGCTGGACGGGCTGTTGGGCAGTCTACTCGGCGGGAGCAACGCGTCGTCGCAGGCGCAGAACCCGCTGCTCCAGGTCGCGCTGCAGCTCCTGCAGCAGAACGGCGGCATCGGCGGCGTCGTCGAGAAGTTCCGCCAGTCGGGATACGGGCAGCAGGCCGACTCCTGGGTGTCGACCGGCGAGAACCATCCGATCGCGCCCGAGGCGGTGCCGCAGGCGCTGGGCTCGGGCACGCTGGCCGACGTGGCGTCGCAGCTCGGCCTGTCGCAGGGCGCCGCCGCGGGCGGGCTGGCGTCGATGCTGCCGCAGCTCATCGACCAGCTGACGCCGCACGGCCACATTGTCGGCGGCGACAATGATGCCGTCGCCCAACTGCTGTCGCAGCTGAAGCAGGGCCGGCCGTAATACGGGGTGCCGCGCGGCGCGTCCCGCGCACTGCGCTACAATCGGCAAGTTGGCCGGGTTCCCGCCCGGCCTTCTTTTTTCCGCCATCGTGGACCAGCCCACCCTCCTCACCGCGCTCGTACTCGGCATCGTCGAGGGCCTCACCGAATTCCTGCCGGTCTCCAGCACGGGGCACCTGATCGTTTCGGGATCGCTGCTGGGCTACACCGGCGACCAGGCCAAGGTGTTCGAGATCGTGATCCAGGCCGGCGCGATCCTCGCCGTGTGCTGGGAGTTCCGCGCCAGGCTGGCGATGGTGCTGTCGGGGCTCTTTTCGGACCGGCGCGCGCAGCGCTTCGCGGTCAACGTGATCGTCGCGTTCCTGCCGGCAGCCGTGCTGGGACTCACCTTCGGCAAGATGATCAAGGCGCACCTCTTCGCGCCGGTGCCGGTGGCCTGCGCGTTCGTCGCGGGCGCGTTCGTCATCCTGTGGGCGGAGCGGCGGCAGAAGCAGCAGCCGGGCACGGTGCGCATCGAGAGCGTCGACGACATGCGCTGGACCGACGCGCTGAGGATCGGGTTCGCGCAGTCGCTGGCGCTGGTGCCCGGCACGTCGCGCTCCGGCGCCACGATCATCGGCGGCATGCTGTTCGGGCTGTCGCGCCGCGCGGCGACCGAATTCTCCTTCTTCCTCGCCATCCCGACGCTGTTCGCCGCGACCGGCTACGAGGTCCTGAAGAACCGCGACTTGCTCGTGCTGCGGGACCTGCCCGCGTTCGGCGTGGGGTTCGTCGCCTCGTTCGTCTCCGCGTTCGTCTGCGTGCGCTGGCTCATCCGGTACGTCAGCCATCACGATTTCGTGCCCTTCGCGTGGTACCGGATTGCATTCGGGGCGGTGATCCTCGGCACCGCTTACGCCGGCCTCGTGAAGTGGGACTGACCGGCTACTGGGTCGGTCCGCTGTTCGCGGTCGTCGGGGTTCTCGGCTTCTCGTTCAAGTCGATCCTGATCAAGCTCGCCTACGCCGCCCATCCGGTCGACCCGCTGACGCTGCTCACGCTGCGGATGCTCTTCGCGGCGCCCTTCTTCCTGGCGATGGCCTGGTGGTCGCGCCGCGCGCGGCACGCAGCGGCGCCGGTGATCGCGCGCGGCGACCGGCTGCGCCTCATGGCGCTGGGCTTCATCGGCTACTACGTCGCCAGCCTGCTCGACTTCATCGGCCTCCAGTACATCAGCGCCTCGCTGGAACGGCTGATCCTGTTCCTCTACCCGACGATGGTCGTGGTGCTCTCCGCGCTGCTGCTGAGGAAGCGGGTGACCCGCCGCGCGCTGGTCGCGCTCTTCCTGTCCTACGCCGGCATCATGCTCGTGCTGCTGCACGACCTGGCGCTGCCGGGAAGCGCGGCGGCGCTGTGGACCGGCAGCGGGATCGTGTTCGCGAGCGCGCTGCTCTACGCCTACTATCTCGTCGCCTCCGGCGACCTCATCACGCGCATCGGCAGCCTGCGCTTCACCGCCTGGGCGATGCTCGCGTCGACGGTGTTCGTGCTGCTGCAGTTCGCGCTGACACGCGACCCGGCGCTGCTCGTCGTGCCGCTGCCGGTCTACGGGCTCGCGCTGGCCATGGCGATCCTGTCGACGGTGCTGCCGACGCTGCTCATCGCCGAATCCATCCACCGCCTGGGCGCCAACACGTCGTCGCTGATCGGCTCGCTCGGCCCGGTCTTCACCATCGGGCTGGGCGCGCTGATCCTGGGCGAGCCGCTGTTCTGGGCGCAGTTCGCCGGCGTCGCGCTGGTGCTGGCCGGCGTGCTGATGGTGACGCTGCGCGCGCCGGCGGCGGCACGCATCGCGCCGGAGTCGTGACGACAGGCCGCCCGCCCGCCCCGTACCCTTCCCTTTCGCCGCCCCCGCCACGGCGCGCGGCCCGACCGCCCAAGGAGATTCCGATGTCAGCCACAACGCCCGTTCCCGTCGTTCCCACACTGAAGGACCCCGCGCTGCTGCGCAAGCTTGCGTATGTCGACGGCCGCTGGATCGGCGCCGACGACGGCCGTACGATGCCCGTCACCAACCCGGCCACGGGCGTCCTGCTGGGCACCGCGCCGCTGATGGGCGGGAGCGAGACCCGGCGCGCGATCGAGGCCGCGAACGCGGCGTGGCCCGCCTGGCGCGCGAAGACCGCCAAGCAGCGCAGCGACATCCTGCGCCGGTGGCATGAGCTGCAGGTCGAGCACCGCGACGACCTCGCGCTGATCCTGACGAGCGAGCAGGGCAAGCCATTGGCGGAAGCGAAGGGCGAGATCACCATCGGCGCCGGCTACACCGAATGGTTTGCCGAGGAAGCCCGGCGCGCCTACGGCGACGTGATCCCGACGATCGGCAACGATCGCCGGATCGTCGTGATCAAGGAGCCGGTCGGGGTGTGCGCCGCGATCACGCCGTGGAACTTCCCGTCGTCGATGATCACGCGCAAGGTGGCGCCGGGGCTCGCCGCCGGCTGCGTGATCGTGATCAAGCCGGCGGAGGCCACGCCGTTCTCGGCATTCGCGCTGGCCGAGCTCGCGCACCGCGCGGGCATGCCGCCGGGCGTCCTCAACGTGGTCACCGGCGACCCGCGCGCGATCGGGGCCGAGCTGTGCGCGAATCCGCTGGTGAGGAAGCTCTCGTTCACCGGCTCCACCGCGACCGGCCGGCTGCTGATGCAGCAGGTCGCGCCGACGGTCAAGCGGCTGTCGCTGGAACTGGGCGGCAACGCGCCGTTCATCGTGTTCGACGACGCCGACATCGACGCCGCGGTCGAGGGCGCGATGATCTCGAAGTACCGCAACGCCGGCCAGACCTGCGTCTGCGCGAACCGGCTGTTCGTCCACGACCGCGTCTACGACACGTTCGCGGCGAAGCTCGCCGCACAGGTCGGCGCGCTGAAAGTGGGTCCCGGGACCGAGCCGGGCGTGACCCAGGGCCCGCTGATCAATGCCGCGGCGCTCGCCAAGGTCGAGGACCATCTCGCCGACGCCGTCGGACAGGGAGCGAAGGTCGCGACCGGCGGTCGGCGGCACGCGCTTGGCGGAACGTACTTCGAGCCCACCGTCCTCACCGATGTGCACGACGGCATGAAGATCTTCCGCGAGGAGACGTTCGGCCCGGTGGCGCCGCTGTTCCGCTTTTCGTCCGACGCCGAGGTGATCGAGCTCGCCAACCGCACCGAGTACGGGCTCGCGGCCTACTTCTATTCGCGCGACATCGGGCGGATCTGGCGCGTCGCGGAGGCGCTCGAGTACGGGATGGTCGGCGTCAACACCGGCCTCATCACCACCGAGGTGGCGCCGTTCGGCGGGGTCAAGCAGTCCGGCCTCGGCCGCGAGGGCTCGAAGTACGGGATCGACGAGTACCTCGAGATCAAGTACATCTGCATGGGCGGCATCGACCGGTAACCGCGGGACCCGCGGCATCCGCGGATCCCGCGACGGGTCAGAACGTCGGCGCGGGCGCCTCGGGCTCGGCTGCCGGGGCCGGGAACTGTGCGGGCAGGTAGCCGCTGCCGGTGTCGGAAACCGCGGCCGGCGCGGCGCCGACGGAGGAATCCGGTTCGAAAATGTCGAATATTCACGCGCCGCGGCACGCGTGCGAAGCGCCGCGCTTCGGCCGGCGCCCCGCGTTACCAGCCGGGCGGCGGCTTCTTGAGGATCGTGATGCTCCGCGCATCGACGGCGAGGTAGCCGCCGCCGACCAGGTCCTTCAGCAGACGGCTCACCATGTCGCGCGATGCGCCGATCCGGTCCGCAATGTCCTGCTGCGTGAGCTTCTCGCGCACCGCCAGCACGCCGCCCTCCTCCTGCGCGAGGGCGAGCAGCAGGCGGACGAGGCGGCCGTAGACGTCCGACAGCGCGAGGCTCTTGATGTTCTCGGTAGCGAGCCGCGCGCGGTGGATCAGCTTCTCGACGAGGTGCAGCGCGAAGTCCGGATGCGCGAGGATGAATTCGCGGAAGTTCGCGCGCGACACCACGGCGCAGGTCGAGGGCTCCGTGGTGACGACCGACGCCGACCGCGGCGCGCCCGCCAGCGACATCTCGCCGACGTATTCGCCGGGGCCGTGGAAGTCGATGACGACCTCCTTGCCCGCCACGTTGCTCGCGTACACCTTAACCCTGCCGGTTACGATCACGTAGAGCGAGTCGCCTTCGTCGCCCTCGTTGATCAGCACCGCGTGCCGCGGAAACGCGCGCACCACGCCGGTGGCGGCGATCGCGCGCAGCATGCCTTCGGGCAGCGGCGCCAGCGGATCGGCCGGCGCCGCGGAGCGCGGGGTGGTCATGCGTGTGCCGGGGCGGCCGGGTTGGCGTGGCCGCGGCTTGCGTAGTCTGCAATGTGTTTCCCCACGGCCGGATCAGTCGAACTTGCGGATGTCGTCGATGACCTTGCCGTCGTTCGGCAGCTCGCCGGGCGCGCGGAAGACCACCTCGCCGCGGAGCTTCGTGACCTCGCGGATCGACGCGACGATCGCGTCCGCGTGCGACGACGCGGTGGTCGGCAACTCGACGTGCAACGTCATCCGGTCGCCGCCGTCGGCGTTGTCGACGACGAGCCGTGCCCGCGCGATCTCGGGGTGGCGGGCGACGATCGCCGCCACCTGCGACGGGTGGACGAACAGGCCCTTGATCTTGGTGGTCTGGTCGGCGCGACCCAGCCAGCCCTTGATCCGCGCATTGGTGCGGCCGCAGGGACTCTGCCCCGGCAGGAACGCCGACAGGTCGCCGGTGCCGAAGCGGACCAGCGGATACTCGTCGTTGACGAGCAGCGTGACGACGACCTCGCCGACCTCGCCCGGCGCCACGGGATCGCCGGTGCCGGGCCGCACGATCTCGACCAGCACGTTCTCGTCCAGCACGAGGCCGGCGTGGGCGCCCGTCTCGTACGCGATCACGCCGACGTCGGCGGTCGCGTACGCCTGGTAGCCCGCGATTCCGCGCGCGCGCAGCAGGTCGCGCGTCGCCGGCAGGAAGGCCTCGCCCGACACCAGCGCCTTCGTGAGGCTGGGCAGCGGCACGCCGAGCTCGTCCGCCTTTTCAAGGATGATCCTGAGGAACGACGGCGTGCCGACGTAGCCGGCGGGCTGCAGTTCGGCGATCGCCTGCACCTGCTGCTCGGTCTGGCCGGTGCCGCCCGGGAACACGGTGCAGCCCAGCGCGTGCGCCCCGGTCTCCAGCATCGAGCCCGCGGGCGTGAAGTGGTACGAGAACGTGTTGTGGACGAGATCGCCGGCGCGAAAGCCGGCGGCATGCAGCGGGCGCGCGAACCGCCAGTGGTCGGCGCGGCGGCCTTCGGGTTCGTAGATCGGGCCGGGGGAAGCGAACACGCGCGTCGGCCCCGCGACGCCACGCCCCCACTGGCTCGCCGCGAAGCCGCCGAACGGCCGGCTCGCCTTCTGCAGTTCGAGCAGCTCCGACTTCCGCGTTACGGGGATCGCCGCCAGCGCGGCGCGGGTCGTGACCGCCGCCGGGTCGACGGCGGCCAGGATTCGCGCGAACGCGGGCGCGTTGGCCTTCGCATAGGCTATCCGTCCCGGCAACTGGCGCAGCAGTTCGCGCTCGCGCACTTCCGGGTCGCGGATCTCGAGGGTGTCGAAATAGTCGGGCATCGGTGTCGCTCCGGCGGTCGGAGAAGGGTTTCGTAGCCTGGCGTCGAGCGAAGGCGAAACCCGGGGGCTATCGTGGCAACAGGCTGATGGGTGATGGACGCAACGGCGACATCCACCCGGGTTTCGCTCCGCTCAACGCCGGGCTACGGAAATCCTCAGGCCAGCCAGCGCTTCCGGCGGCGGTAGTGCTTGACGTCGCGGAAGCTCTTGCGGCCGGCGGAGGACAACCCGAGGTAGAACTCCTTCACGTCCTCGTTCGACGCGAGGTCCGCGGCCTCGCCGTCCATCACGACGCGGCCGTTCTCCAGGATGTAGCCGTAGTCGGCGTAGCGCAGCGCGACGGTGGTGTTCTGCTCGGCGAGCAGGAACGACACGCGCTCCTTCGAGTTCAGGTCGCGGACGATCTCGAAGATCTCCTCGACGATCTGCGGCGCGAGGCCCATCGACGGCTCGTCCAGCAGGATCATCGACGGCGCCGCCATCAGCGCGCGGCCGACGGCCGTCATCTGCTGCTCGCCGCCCGACGTGTACCCCGACTGGCTCGAGCGCCGCGTCTTGAGGCGCGGGAAGTAGTGATAGACCTTCTCCAGCGCCCGCCCCACCTCGGCGCGCGAAACCTTCCGGGTGAAGGCGCCGGTGAGCAGGTTCTCCTCGACGGTGAGGTGCGAGAAGCAGTGGCGGCCCTCCATCACCTGGCACACGCCCATCCGCACCAGCTCGTTGGTGGTGAGCTGGTCGACGCGCCGGCCCTCGAATTCGATCGTGCCCTTGGTCACGTCGCCGCGCTCGGCCGAGAGCAGGTTCGAGATGGCCTTGAGCGTGGTGCTCTTGCCCGCGCCGTTGGCGCCCAGCAGCGCGACGATCCGCCCCTGCGGCACCTCGAGCGACACGCCCTTCAGCACGAGGATCACGTGGTCGTAGATGACCTCGATGTTGTTGACCGACAGGTACGGCTTCGCGGTCGCGGCTTGGGGTTCGGCGGTCATGGGCACGGGGATTGCGTATGGGTGGGCGGCAGGCTCGCGTGAAGGCCGGCGGCGACGGCCTTCACGCCAACCCTCTCCCGGTCGGGAGAGGGCCGGGCGTTGCGGCGGGTCAGCCTTCCTTCGCGCAGTCGCGCAGCGGGATCTTCTTTTCCGCCGCGTACTTGGCGGCGGATTCCTCGACCATCTTGCGGACGAACTCGCGGTCGCCGGCCATGAACGGCGTCACGGCCTTGAACCCGGTACCGTCCCAGACCTGGAACTTGACCATGCCCGAGCCTTCGTGATCGAGGCAGCTCGTCCTGATCGGGGGGAAGAGGCCGGCGGCGCCCAGTTCCTTCAGCCGGGCATCCGTCAGGTTGATGTGCTCGAGGCCCCAGCGCACCTGCTCGGGGGTCATCACCTTGCCCTTGCCGAACTTCGCCTGCGCGGCGCGGATCGCCTCGGTGATGATGATGCCGTAGGAGACGCCGCGCGTGTGGTAGATCGTGCCCTGCCGCGACGGGTCCTCGAGGTTGCCCTTGCCGGCGCCGTAGACCTTGGTCTTGATGTCCTGCATCACCGGGAAGTTGGTGCCCGACGCCGAGAACGCCGCGCTGACGTAGCCCTTCGCGGCATCGCCGGCGGGGATCACGTCTTCCTCGGAGCCCGCCCACCAGACGCCCAGCACCTTCTCGCGCGGATAGCCGGTCTTGGCCGCGGTCTTCAGCGCGACGGTGTTCATCACGCCGAAGCCCCACAGGATCACGTAGTCGGGCTTGGCCTGCCGGATCTGCAGCCACTGCGATTCCTGCGTCTGCCCGGGCGGCGTGATGGGCAGCTTCAGCACATCGAAGCCGACCTTCGCGGCCAGCCCGTCGAGGACGGGGATCGGCTCCTTGCCGTACGCGGAGTCGTGGTACAGGAACGCGATCTTCTTGCCCTTCAGCTTGTCGAGGCCGCCCGACTTCTCGCCGAGGTAGGCGACCATCGCCGCGACCTGGTCCCAGTACGTGGTGCCGAGCGGGAACACCCAGTCGAACACGCGGCCGTCGGCCGAGTTGCCGAGGCCGTAGCCGAACGTGGTCATCGGGATCTTGTCCTGCGCGACCCGGTCGAACAGCCCGTAGGCGATGCCGGTGGACAGCGGGTCGACCGTCGACGCGCCGCCGTTCTTCTTCTTGAGCCGCTCGTAGCACTCGACGCCCTTCGACGCGTTGTACTCGGTCTCGCACTCCTCCCACTTCAGCTTGACGCCGTTGATGCCGCCGGTGAGGTTGACGAGCGTCCAGTAGTCGATGGCGCCGCCGAAGTAGCCCGAGCCGCCGGCGGCGTAGGGGCCGACGCGGTACGACAGGACGGGGATGAACTGCTCGTTCTGCGCCGACGCGGCGGACGCCGCGGTGAGCAGCGCGAGGCCGAGCAGGGCCGACTTGATCGCTTTCATTGGTGCTCCTCCTGAGAAATCATCTTGCTCGAGCCGCCGGGTCCCGGCAGCGCTTTCCTGGTGCACAACCAAAGGCTCTTGGTTACCGCAAAGTGTAACTCCGGGAATGCCTTGCGCGACGGCTGTTGCGTCGCACCATCAGTGTGGAAACGGCCACAGCCGGAGCTTTTCCTTGCCGATCTGCCACAGCCGGGCAAGCCCGTGCGGCTCCACGATCAGGAAGAAGATGATGAGGCCGCCGAAGACCATCAGCTCCAGGTTCGAGATCGCGCTTTCCACGATGTGCAGCCCGAGCGTCGCGTCGAGGAAGCGCACGCTGACGGAAAGGACGACCGGCATCAGCGTGATGAACGCGCTGCCGAGGAACGACCCCAGCACGGTGCCGACGCCGCCGATGATCACCATGAACAGGATCCGGAACGACAGGTCGAGGCTGTAGGCCTCGGGCTCGACGGTGCCGAGGTAGGCGAAGGCGAACAGCGCGCCGGCGACGCCGCAGTAGAACGAGCTGACCGCGAACGCCAGGAGCTTCGCGCGCATCAGGCGGATGCCGATCACCTCGGCGGCGACGTCCATGTCGCGCACCGCCATCCAGGAGCGGCCGGTGTTGCCGCGGGCCATGTTCTTCGCCGCGAGCGCCATCAGCACGACGATGGTCAGCACCAGCAGGTATTTCGACGTCGGCGTGTTGAACGCGTAGCCGAGGATGACGATCGGCTGCGCGGTGATCACGCCCGACGAGCTGTAGTTGGTGATCCAGCCCACCTTGGTCAGGAACCACAGGATGAAGAACTGCGCCGCCAGCGTCGCCACGGCGAGGTAGAAGCCACGGATGCGCAGGCTGGGGAGGCCGAACAGGATGCCCACCAGCGCGGACATCAGCCCGCCGCCGACGAACGCGAGCAGCACGGGCATCCCGGGCACGCGCAGCATGAAGTTGTACGACGCGAAGGCGCCGACCGCCATGAACGCCGCGGTGCCGAGCGACAGCTGCCCGGCGTACCCGGTGAGGATGTTGAGGCCGAGCGCGGCGAGCGACAGGATCAGGAACGGGATCAGGATCGCCGAGAACACGTACTGCGACGCGACGAACGGCACCACGACGAACGCCAGCAGCAGCACCACGGCGATCCCGATCCGGTCCTGGAGGATCGGGAAGATCGCCGAGTCGGCGGCGTAGGACGCCTTGAACTGGCCTGCTTCTCGGTAGAACATCGGGGGCGGTCGCTTCGGGTCGTTGGCGGGTGGGCGTGCGGGAACTGCGCGCTAGATGCGCCGGATGATCTTTTCGCCGAAGAGGCCCTCGGGCCGCACCAGCAGGAACACGAGCGCCAGCACGTACGGGAACCAGCCTTCGATCCCGCCGCCGACGTACGGGCCGAGGTAGACCTCGGCCAGCTTTTCCGACGCGCCGATGATGAGGCCGCCGACGATGGCGCCGGGGACGGACTCGAACCCGCCCAGGATCAGCACCGGCAGCGCCTTCAGCGCGACGAAGGTGAGCGCGAACTGGACGCCGTTGCGCGCACCCCACAGGAGGCCCGCGACCAGCGCGACGGCGCCGGCCACGCCCCAGACGATCGCCCAGATCTGCTGCAGCGGGATGCCGACCGCCAGCGCCGCCTGGTGATCGTCGGCCACCGCGCGCAGCGCGCGGCCGATCCGTGTGCGGCTGAAGAACACGGCGAGCACGGCGACGAGCAGCGCCGCGACGCCGGCGGCCGCGAAGTCGAACTTCGAGATGTTCATCCCGGTGGCGTCCGAGATCCACTGGATCGGCTCGTCCTGCAGGCCGAGGTCGAGACCGCGGACGTTGGCGCCCCACACCATCTGCGCGAGGCCCTCGATGAAGAACGAGAGCCCGATCGTGGCCATGAACAGCGTGATCTGCGGCTGGTTGACGAGCGGGCGCAGCACCACGCGCTCGATCACCAGCGCCAGCACCACCATCGCCGCCAGCGTGGCCGGCAGCGCCAGCCAGAACGGCAGCCCCTGCTCCTGAAAGCCGACGAAGGTGAGCGCCGCGAAGAACACCAGCGCGCCCTGGGCGAAGTTGAACACGCCGGAGGCCTTGTAGATCAGCACGAATCCCAGCGCGACGAGCGAGTACATGACCCCCGAGAGGAGCCCGCCGATCAGCACTTCGAAGAAGAAAGACATTTCGCGTTCTGTCCGTGTCCGGTGCGGGGCGGCGGGCGCCTCAGTGCGCGACGCCGAGGTAGGCGTCGATCACCGCCTGGTTGGTGCGCACCTCGTCCGGTGTGCCGTCGCCGATTTTCTTGCCGTAGTCCAGCACGACGACCCGGTCGGAGATGTCCATCACGACGCCCATGTCGTGCTCGATCAGCACGATCGTCGTGCCGTACTGCTCGTTGACGTCGAGGATGAAGCGGCACATGTCCTGCTTTTCCTCGACGTTCATCCCGGCCATCGGCTCGTCCAGCAGCAGCAGCGTCGGCTCCGCGGCCAGCGCCCGCGCCAGCTCGACGCGCTTCTGCAGCCCGTAGGGCAGGCGGCCGACCGGCGTCTTGCGGATGTGCTGGATCTCGAGGAAGTCGATGACGGCCTCCACCTTCTCGCGCTGCGCGTACTCCTCGCGGCGGGCGCGGCCGACCCACAGCGCCTGCTCGAGGAAGCTCGCCTTCATCTTCAGGTTGCGGCCGGTCATGATGTTGTCCAGCACCGACATGCTCTTGAACAGCGCGATGTTCTGGAACGTCCGCGCGATGCCGTGCGTCGCGGCGTCGTGCGTGTTCATGTTGCGGCGGACGCGGCCGCGGAACCAGATCGACCCCTGCTGCGGATGATAGACGCCATTGATCACGTTGAGCATCGAGCTCTTGCCCGCGCCGTTGGGACCGATGATCGCGCGCACCTCGTGCTCGCGGACGTCGAAGCTGATGTCGGTGAGCGCCTTCACCCCGCCGAACTGCAGCGAGATGTTCTCGAGCTTCAGGATCGTGTCGCCGATCGTGCGCGTGGCAGCTGTCATGGGGGTTCAGGCGGCCTTCGCCGCGATGGCCTCGTTGATCGTCGTCGCGTCCTCGATGCGAAGGTCGGCGGCCACCATGCTCCTCCTGCCGTCCTCGAACTTGACCAGCGTCTCGATGTGCTGGACGGCAAGCCCGGCGTAGAGCGCGTCGATCAGCACCGCGTACTTCTCCGCGACGAAGCCGCGCCGGACCTTGCGCGTGCGCGTCAGCTCGTCGTCGTCCGGATCGAGCTCCTTGTGCAGGATCAGGAACCGGTGCACCTGCGAGCCGACGAGCGCCGGGTCGCGGGCCAGGTCGGCGTTGACCTCCTCGATGCAGGCTCGCACCAGCGCGTACACCTCGGGCTTCTGCGCGAGGTCGGTGTAGCCGGAGTACGCGATGCCGCGCCGCTCGGCCCAGTTGCCGACGGAGCCGATGTCGATGTTGATGAACGCGCACACCCGGTCGCGCTTGTCGCCGAAGGCCACGGCCTCCTTGATGTGCGGGAAGAACTTCAGCTTGTTCTCGAGGTAGTTGGGGGCGAAGATCGCGCCGCCTTCCAGCCGGCCGACGTCCTTCGCCCGGTCGATGATCTTGAGGTGGCCGTCGGGGTCGATGACGCCGGCGTCGCCGGTGTGCAGGTAGCCGGCGGCGTCGATCGACTCGGCCGTCGCGTCGGGTCGCTTGTAGTACTCCTTCATCACCATCGGCCCGCGGACCATCACCTCGCCGCTGCCGGAGATCCGGATCTCGACGCCCGGCGCGGCAATGCCGACGGTGTCGAGCCGGACGCCGCCATCGGGCTGCAGGCAGACGTAGGCGCAGGTCTCGGTCGAGCCGTAGAGCTGCTTCAGGTTGATGCCGATCGACCGGTAGAAGCGGAACAGGTCCGGGCCGATCGCGGCGCCGGCGGTGTAGGCGACGCGGATGCGGCTCATGCCGAGAACGTTGCGCAGCGGCGCGTAGACGAGGATGTTGCCGAGCGCGTAGAGCAGGCGGTCGGCGGCCGGCACCGGCTTGCCATCCAGCACCTCGGCCCCGCAGCGCTTCGCCACCCCCATGAACCGGTTGAACAGCGAGCGCTTGAGCGCCGACGCATCCTCCATCCGGATCATCACCTGCGTCAGCAGGTTCTCGAACACGCGCGGCGGCGCGAAATAGTACGTCGGCCCGATCTCGCGCAGGTCGGTCATCACCGTGTCGCCGGACTCCGGGCAGTTGATCGTGAAGCCGGCCACCATCGCCTCGGCATACGAGAACAGGTGGTCGCCGACCCAGGCCATCGGCAGGTACGACAGCATCCGGTCGTCGGCGGACAGATGGTCGAACTCGCAGGCGCCGCGCGCGGCGGCGATGAACGCCCAGTGCGTCTGGCACACGCCCTTGGGCTTGCCCGTCGTTCCCGACGTGTAGAGCATCACCGACACGTCGTCGGCGCGGCCCGTCGCGATCTCGTCCTCGTAGAAGCCCGGGTGGGCGCGGTCGAACTCGCGTCCGATCTCCTGCAGGCGCTCGAAACTGGTGACGCCCTCGTAGTTGCGCAGGCCGCGCGGGTCGTCGTAGTAGACATGGGCGAGCGTCGCCACCTCGGGCATCGCTTCCAGCACCTTGTCGACCTGCTCCTGGTCCTCGACGATCGCATAGGCGATCTCCGAGTCGTTCAGCACGAACACGAACTCGGCGGCGGGCGCGTCCTGGTACATGGGCACCGGGATGCCGCCCAGCGCCTGCACGGCGGCCATCGACCAGTACAGGCGGGGCCGGTTGTCGCCGATGATCGCGAGGTGCATCCCGCGCTCGAAGCCCTGGGCGGCGAGCCCGCAGGCGAGCGCGCGCACTTCGGCCGCCACCTGGCGCCAGGTCCACGTCTGCCAGATGCCGAGGTCCTTCTCGCGCACCGCAGGGCGGTTGCCGCGAACCTTGGCATGGTGCAGCAGGTAGCGCGGGAACGTATCCGGTTCCGCTGCGTGGCGCTCGGCTGGCACGGCTCTCACTCCTCCTTCGGTGCGGCGAGCCGCGACGGGCTGCCATGCCGTCCCGCGGGAATCCCGGGGATGGTTCTGCCGCGGATTCTATAGGATGCCGTTCAAAGCCGATACGTCCGGCGCCCGTCTTGACCCCGAATGTTGCACCATGCTACATCTCCGCACCGCGGCGGATCGCGACGGGCACGCCTTATGGCGGGCACCGCGACCCGTACCGCATCCGATTTTCATTCGCAACAGCCCCCCCCCGACGCCATGACCCAAGCCCCCGCCGGAGCCGCCGCACAGGACGCGGCGGCAGCAGGCCAGCCGTCGCCCGCCGATGCGATCGCGCTCGTCGATCGCGCGATCACGAGCCGCCGGTCGATACGGCGGTTCCTGCCCACCCCGGTGCCCCGGGAAACGATGGAAGACATCCTGCGCGTCGCGAGCCGGGCGCCGAGCGGGACCAATACCCAGCCGTGGCTCGTCCGCGCGCTGGCCGGCGCGCCGCTGGCCGCGCTGTCGGCCGCCGTGCTGCACGCCCACGACCACGAGCAGGACGCCCACGCCGACGAGTACCGCTACTACCCGGTGCGGTGGATCGAGCCGTACCTCGGCCGCCGTCGCGCCGTCGGCTGGAGCCTGTACAACCTGGTCGGCGTCGCCCGCGGCGACAAGGCCGGCATGCACCGGCAGAGCGGCCGGAACTACGTGTTCTTCGACGCGCCGGTCGGCCTCATCTTCACCGTCGACCGCAGCCTCGAGCAGGGCAGCTGGCTCGACTACGGCATGTTCCTGCAGAACGTGATGGTCGCCGCCCGCGCCCGCGGCCTCGACACCTGCCCGCAGGCGGCGTTCACGAAGTACCACCGCGTGATCGCCTGCGAACTCGACCTGCCCGCCAACGAGATGGTCGTCTGCGGGATGGCGCTCGGCCATGCCGATCCCGACGCGCCGGAGAACGCCCTCGTCACCGAGCGCGCGCCCGTCGCCGAGTTCGCGCGGTTCATCGGCTTCGACTGACGACCGGGCGTCGGAGGAGGCCAACGGGACCGTAGCCCGGGTTGCGCGCACGCGCAACCCGGGCTACCTGTAGGTGAAGAACCCGCGGCCGCTCTTCCTCCCCAGGTAGCCGGCCGCGACCATCTCCTTGAGGAGCGGCGCCGGGCGGTACTTCGGGTCGTTGAAGTCGCCGTAGAACACGTCCATCACGGCGAGCAGCACGTCGAGGCCCACCATGTCGGCGAGCGCGAGCGGCCCGATCGGGTGGTTGCAACCCAGCTTCATTCCGTTGTCGATGTCCTCGGCCGAGGCGAGCCCCTCCTGCAGCGCGAAGATCGCCTCGTTCAGCATCGGGCACAGGATCCGGTTGACCGCGAAGCCCGGGCTGTTCTTCACCACGATCGGCGTCTTGCCGAGCCGCTTGGCGAACGCGACCGTCGCATCGATGGTTGCCTCCGACGACTGCAGCCCGCGGATCACCTCGACCAGCGCCATCATCGGCACCGGATTGAAGAAGTGCATGCCGACGAACGACGCCGGCCGCGACGTGGCGGCCGCGAGCTTGGTGATCGAGATCGACGACGTGTTGGTCGCGATGATCGCGCCGGCGGGCGCCAGGCCGTCCGCCTGCCGCAGGATCTTGTACTTCAGTTCCTCGTTCTCGGTGGCCGCCTCGATGACGAGGTCGACCGCGGAGAGCGCACCGTAGTCGGTCGTGCCCTGCACGCGCGCGAGCGCCGCGGCCTTGTCGTCGGCAGTGATCTTCTCCTTCTTCAGCAACCGGTCGAGGCTGCCCGTGATCGTGGCCATGCCGCGGGCGACGGCGGCCTCGGCCACGTCGACCATCACCACGTCGATGCCGGACACCGCGCACGACTGCGCGATGCCGTTGCCCATGGTACCCGCGCCGATCACGCCCACCTTGCGAATTTCGTTCATGTGAATCTCGTTCGTTGTTGGTCTGGAACCCGTATTGTGAACCCGCGGCGCCGCGGGCGCGAGGCCGGCCGGCCGGCGCGGCGGCAGCTGCCGGGGACTGCTTCGCATTCAGCCGCGCGGCCGGCGCATCAGCACCAGCGCAAGGAGCGCCGACGCGACCATCAGGAACAGGCTCACGGCGTTGAGCACGGGGCTCGCCCCCTCGCGCATCCGGCCGTACATCATCACCGTCAGCGGCGGGTCCGAGCCCACCAGCATCAGCGTGGTGTTGAAGTTCTCGAACGACATCAGGAACGAGATCGCCGCCGCGCCGACGAGCGCCGGCTTGAGCCAGGGCAGCGTCACCGTCCACAGCACCGCCCCCCGCGACGCGCCGAGGTTGAACGCGGCCTCCTCCAGCGTGGCATCGAAGCGCGAGAGGCGCGCGGCGATCGTCAGCGTGGCGATGGATACGATGTAGCAGAACTGGCCGGCGACGACGAGCGGCAACCCGGGCCGCAGGAAGTCGAGCTCGATGCCCCAGGCATCGTCGGCGAATTGCGCCAGCCGGCTCGCGAACGCGAGGATCGAGATCCCGAGGATCACGCCCGGGATCACCAGCGGCGACAGCATCAGGAGCGACAGCGCCGCCTTGCCGCGAAACCGCGCGCGCTCCAGCAGGAACGCGTTGGCCGTGCCCACCAGCACCGCGAGCACGGTCACCCACGCGGCGACGACGACGCTGGTGCCGATGCTCTTCAGCAGCGGCGCATCGGCGAAGAGGCCGGTGCGGCCGCGGCCACCCGTGAACCAATCGAGCGTGAACCCGCGCCAAGGGGGCGCGGGGTAGCTCGCATCGTTGAACGCGAACACGGCGACGACGACGAGCGGGATGAACAGGAACGCGAAGAACGCCGCAACGCAGGCGACGGTCGCGGCCCGGGCGACGGTCGAGCGCGGCAGCGACGGGATCATGCGTGCCGCATCACGTCGCCAAAGCGCTGCCCGGTGGCGACGAGGCCGAGCCAGACGATCGCCGTCGACAGGACGAGCAGCAGGAAGCCGAAGGCCGCCCCCTGCTCCCAGTTGAAGCGGGTGATGAACTGCGTGTAGATCTGCTCGGTGAACCACTGCGAGTTCTTGCCGCCCAGCAGCGTCGGCGTCAGGTAGTTGCCCAGCGTCAGCATGAAGACCACGATCGACCCGGCGACGATGCCCGGCGCCGCGTGCGGGATCACGATCCGGCGCAGCACCGACCAACCGTTGCCGCCCAGGTCGTACGCGGCCTCGACCAGCGAGTCGTCGAGCCCCTCGAAGGCGTTGACGAGCGGCACCACCATGAACAGCATCGACGTATAGACGAGCCCGACCAGGATCGTCGCGTCGCGGTAGAGCATCTCGATCGGCGCCGCGGTGATGCCCAGCGCGACCAGCAGCTGCGGCAGCACGCCCGATTCGCGCAGCAGGATCATCCAGCCCAGCGTGCGCACCGTCTCGCTCACCCAGAACGGGATGAGGCACAGGATGAAAAGCGCCGAGCGCGCGCGGCCCTGCGCGATCTTCGCGATGTACCACGCGGCGGGGAAGGCAACGACCAGCGTGCAGGCGGTGGCGACGACGGCCATCACGGCCGTGCGCACGAACGTGTGCCAGTACAGCGGCTCGTCGAAGAAGCTGAGGTACTGCTTGAAGCTGAATTCGTAGACCCGCGGCGACACCCTGGCGCGCAGGGACAGCACTGCAAGCTCGAGGTGCGGCAGCAGCACGAGGCCGACCAGCCATACCAGCGCCGGCGCCAGCAGCAGCCACAGCGCGAGGCGCATGCGCGGCGCGGCGGGATCGTTCACTGGACGAGCTTCGCGCCAGCGAAGGCCACGGCGCGCCCGGCGTCGAACCCGAACGCGACCGTCTCGCCCGCGGCGAGGTCGGCGAACTGCCCGGCCTGCGGCAGCGCGATCCGGATTTCGGCGCGGGTCGTCGCTTCGCGCACCAGCACCGCCGAGTTGGCGCCGTCGAACAGCAGGCTCTCGACGCGGCCGCGCATCGGCTGCGCGCCGGGCGGCAGCGCAGCGGCGTCGCGCGCGAGAACGATCGCCTCGGGCCGGACGAAGGCCTCGACCGCGTCGCCGCGGTCGATCGCGCCGTGCCGCCGCACGGAAAACGCGAGCCCGTCGCGGGTGGCGACGTCGACGCGCTCGCCGTCGACCGCCGTCGCCCTGCCCTCGAACCGGTTGTTGGCGCCGACGAAGCCGGCGACGAACGACGTCTGCGGGTGGTAGTAGATTTCCTGCGGCGTGCCCACCTGCTCGAAGCGGCCCGCGTTCATCACCGCCACGTGGTCGGACAGCACCAGCGCCTCGGACTGGTCGTGCGTGATGTAGACGAACGTCGTGCCGAACTCCGCCTGCAGTTCCTTCAGCTCGATCTTCATGTGCTCGCGGAGCTTCAGGTCGAGCGCGCCCAGCGGCTCGTCGAGCAGCAGCAGCGTCGGCTCCAGCACCAGGCTGCGGGCGATCGCGACGCGCTGCTTCTGGCCGCCGGAGAGCTGGTCGATCCGCTGGTCCTGCACGCCGGGCAGCCCGACGCGCTCCAGCATCGCCGCCACGCGCGTCGCGATCCGGGCGCGCGGCAGGCCGCGGCGCTCGAGGCCGTAGCCCACGTTGTCGCCGACGCTCATCATCGGGAACAGTGCGAGGTGCTGGAACACCATGTTGGCCGGGCGCCGGTTCGGCGGGACGCCGCGCATCGACTTGCCGCCGATGCGCACGTCGCCGTCGTCCGGCGCGAGGAAGCCGGCGATCAGCCGCAGCAGCGTCGTCTTGCCGCAGCCCGAGGGCCCGAGGATCGAGAAGAAGCTGCCGCGGGCCACCGCCAGCGACAGCGCGTCGACGGCGACGTGGCCGCCGTAGCGCTTGGTGACGTTGTCGACTTCGAGATCGTGTGCCATCGGATCCGTCAACGGCCCCGAGCGGAAGCCGGCGACGCAGCCCCGATGCCGTAGCCCGGTGTTGAGCGCCGGCGAAACCCGGGGGGAGGTGGCCACGGCCGCGATTGCCCCGGGTTCCGCCGGCACGGAACCCGGGCTACGAACGGCATCGGGTCGCCGTCATGGCCCGGAATCGAGCGCCGGAACGGTCAGGGCGCCGCCTTGACGCGGTCGAGCACGCGGCCTTCGATCTCCTCGATGCCGGCCGGCACCGCCGGGTACCACCTGATGTTCTTCATCACCACGTCGGGGAAGCTTGCGGCGAACTGCGCCTTGAGCTTCGAGTCCATCAGCGCGTCGGCGCCCTGCGATGCCGTGAAGTTGCCGGCCGACGCGGCGACCTTGGCCGCGATCTCGGGCCGCAGGTTGAAGTTGATCCACGCGTAGGCGGCGGCGTCGTTCCTGCCCTTCGCGGGCAGCGCGAACGTGTCGATCCAGCCCAGCGCGCCCGAGCGCGGCGCGATGAAGCGGATGTCGGGGTTCTCGTTGTTGAGCTTCCAGCCGCCCGTGTCCCACATCATCGCCCCGACGATCTCGCCGGCGCGCATCCCGTTGAGCAGCTGGTCCTTGTTGTCCCAGAAGAACCTGAGGTTGCCCTTGCACGCGATGAGCTTCTTCCCCATCTCGTCCATCAGCGCCGCGTAGGCCTTCGGATCCTTGTACAGCGCGAACGGGTCCTTGCCGCTGGCGAACGCGAACGCGAGCAGCGTCGGCCGCTTGAGGCGCACGCTGGTCTTGCCCTTGTACTCGGGCTTGCACAGGTCGTCGTAATCGGTCATCCGCGCGAGCTTGGCGTTGACGACGAGCCCGTCGGTGCCCCAGATGTGCGGCAGGCCGTAGACCTTGCCGTCGACCGTCGTGTTCTTCTTCGTCGCTTCGAGCATCGACGGGATGAAGAGCTCGGCCTTGAGCTTGCCCATGTCCATCGGCTTGTAGATGCCGAACTCGGCCTGCGGGCCGGCGATCCGGTCCTGCGAAGGCTGGGCGAGGTCGAAGCCGGCGCCGCCGGTGGCCCGCAGCTTCGAGATCATCTCCTCGTTGTTGGAGAGCGTGACCTCGACGTCGATGCCGGTTTCCTTCTTGAACTGCGCCAGCACGTCGGCGGGCACGTAGTCGGCCCAGGTGATGAGGCGCAGCCTGTTGTCCTGCGCGGCCGCCGGGGTGGCGAGGCAGAGGGCGGCGAGCAGCGCGGCGAGCGAAGCGCGAACGGGGATCATGGAGCCTCCGGTTGACGATCTTCTTTCTTCCCGCAGCGGGGCGGGCGACGCGGGAAGCTTACCCGAACTCGATGGCGCCCGCGTGACGGCCGCGCACGCGCCGCGTGCTCAGCCGGCCCAGCCCAGATGGCTCAGGAAGTCGCGGGTCCGCGCGGTGGTCGGCGCGTCGAAGATCTGCGCCGGCGGCCCCTGCTCGACGATCCGCCCCGCGTCGAACACCGCGATCCAGTCGCCGACGCGCCGCGCGAACGCCATCTCGTGGGTGACGACGACCATCGTCATTCCCTCGTCGGCCAGCGTCTTCATCACGCCCAGCACCTCGCCGATCGTCTCGGGGTCGAGCGCCGACGTGGGCTCGTCGAACAGCATCACGTCGGGCTCCATCGCCAGCGCCCGCGCGATCGCGACCCGCTGCTGCTGGCCGCCGGACAGCGCCGCCGGGTAGTTGCCTGCCTTGTCGGAGAGGCCGACCTTGGCGAGCATCGCCGCGGCCCGCCGGTTCGCGTCGGCGAGCGGCAGCCGCAGCACCGTGCGCGGGCCTTCGGCGACGTTCTGCAACGCGGTCAGGTGCGGAAACAGCTCGAAGCTCTGGAACACCATTCCCATCCGCCGCCGCACGCCGCGCAGGGTGCGCTCGTCGCGCGGCAGGCGCGCGCCCTCGAACTCGATGTCGCCGCCGTCGATGATCTCGAGGCCGTTGGTGCAGCGGAGCAGCGTCGACTTGCCCGACCCCGACGGGCCGATCAGGCACACCACCTCGCCGGCGTGGACGTCGAGCGACACGCCGGCCAGCGCCGTGAAGGCGCCGTAGCGCTTCTGCACGTCGAGATACCGGATGACGGTGGCGCCGCCGGCCATCGCGCGCGCGGTGGCGGGTTCCGGTGTCATGGCGGCGGCAGTCATTCGGTCACCGCGAAGCGCCGCTGCATCCAGTCGACGAGTTTCGCCTGCGGATAGCCCAGCAGCCAGTAGATCACGGCCATCGCGGTCAGCATCTCGAGCACCCGGTACGACTGCGCGCGGATCTGCATCGACACGTAGGCGAGCTCGCTGACCGCGATCACCGACACGAGCGACGTGTCCTTGAACAGCGATACCCAGGTGCTGGCGAGCACCGGCAGGATCCGGCGCACCGCCTGCGGGACGATCACGCGCCGGAGCGCCTCGGCGCGGCTCATCCCGAGCGCCATGGCCGCCTCGACCTGCCCGCGGCGGATCGAGTTGATCCCGGCCCGAAATGTCTCGGCGTTGTAGGCGGTGACGTTGAGCGCCAGCGCCGCGAGCCCGGTGGCGAGCGGCGACAGCCCGGTGAGCCCCGTCAGGATCGGCAGCACGTAGAACGCCCAGAACACGACGAGGATCAGCGGCAGGTTGCGGAAGAGCTCGACGTAGCCCGCCGCGAAGAGGCGCAGCGGCGCCCAGGCATAGAGGCGCAGCACGGCGACGACGACCCCGCAGGGGACGGCGATCGCCATCGTCGCGACGGTCAGCAGCACCGTCGTGCCGGTCGCCTCGGCGAGCACGCCACGGTGCTGCCAGATCACGCCCCAGTCGAGCGTCATGAGCGGCCCAGGTGCGCGACGCGGCGGTAGACGAGGTCGACGCCGCGCGTCACCGGGAACAGGATGACGAAGTAGACCAGCATCGCGAACGTGTAGACCTCGATCGGCTGGAAGCTCTGCCCGGCGACCGTTTCCGACTGCCGCATGTACTCGGGCACGGCGATCACCGACGCGATCGCCGTGTCCTTGATCGTCACCGACAGCAGCGAGCCGAACGCCGGCAGCATCCGGACCACGGCCTGCGGCAGCACGATCCGGCGCAGGATCTCCGCGCGCGACATGCCGAGCGCCAGCGCGGCGCGCGTCTGCCCCGGCCGCACCGACTCGATGCCGGCGCGGAAGATCTCCGCCGCGTAGGCCGCGAGGTGCAGCGTGAGGCCGAGGAGCGCCGAGAAGAACGGCGGCAGCGTGATGCCGGTGACGAGCGGCAGCGCGAAGAACGTCCACACCAGCACCACCAGCACCGGGATCGAGCGCATCGAGTCGATGTAGAGCACCAGCGGAACCGACAGCCACCGCGGGCCGGAGATCCGGCCGAGCGCGACGGCCAGGCCGGCGGCGATGCTGGTCACGCCCGACAGCAGCGCCAGCAGCAGCGTGATGCCGGCGCCGTTGGCGAGGAAGCGCCAGTGGTCGGTGATGACCGCGAAATTGAACTCCACAGGGCGCCCCGCGGGAAACCGTCCCCGCGCGCTACTTCATCGTGTCGACGACGCGCATCTCGTCGGCGCGCAGCTTCGCCTCCATCTCCTTCTCCACGGCGCGCGCCCACGCGAGGAACGCCGGCTGGTTCTTGTCGATCGCCATGCCGACGGGCGCCGCTTTCTCGGTGCTGTTCTGGCAGTTGTTCTCCTTCGGCAGCACGGCAAGCGCGGTCAGCTTGCGGCCCATCGCGACCCACGGCACGCGGTTGATCGGCACCGCGTCGGCGCGCTTCGCCATCACCTCCTCGACCGGCGCCGTGCCCGAGCCCGGCACGCCGCGCAGCTGCGCCTTCGGGAACCGTTCCTTGACCCAGCCTTCCTCGCCGCCGCCCGTGTAGTACGCGATCGTGATGTCGGGCCGGTTGAGGTCGTCGACCGTCTTCGCCGCGGCGAACTTCGGATTGGCGGCCAGGCCGAACATGCAGACGCTGGTGTTCGAATAGATGACGAAGTCGACGACCTTCAGCCGGTCGGCGGTCTCGGCGAGCGGCGTCACCGAGATGTCGACCTGGTTCGACGCGAGCACCGGCACCTTGGTCTCGTGGCTCACGGGAATCGCCTCCAGCTTCACGCCGAGGCGCTTCGCGTATTCGTTGGCGAGCAGCCACGCGGGGCCGCTCCAGGGGTCGCCCGACCCCGAGGTGTTCTCGACCAGCCACGGCGCGTTGGCCAGCACGCCGATGCGCAGCACGCCGGCCTTCTTGATCGCATCGATGCGCGGGCTGGCGCCCGGGGCGGGCACGGCGACGTCGGCGAAGGCGGGCAGCGTCAGGGCGGCGAGCGCGAGCGCGGCGCAGGTGCGGGCAAAGCGGTTCATCGGGGACTCCTCCTGAAGGGATGCGTCAGGCGCATCGTTTTGTCGGCGCCGCGCGCCCCTCGAGGGTGGCGGCTCGGTCGGCCCGAGTGTAGCCCAATGCGGACGCGACTGGCCCGGCGGGGCGTTCGGCGCGCTATTCTAGCGTCCCGGAGCCACGCCGCCAGTTCGCAGCCGCCCGGGGCTCACGCCATGGCCCAACCGCGCAAGTACCTCTACCTGAACCCCGCGCCCGAATGGGACGAGCGGCCGGTTCTGCTGCGCTTCCTCGCCCTGTCGCTGCTGCTGCACGCGATCGTCGTCGCCCTGTTCGGCACCGCGGTGGGCGGCGGGGCGGGGCGCGACCCCGGGCTCTGGGGCACGCTGGACGTGACGCTGCAGCGGGCGACGACCGACGCCGGTGCCGGCATCCGGCGCACGCCGGGCGCGGACAGTGCCGCTCCGGGCGCGGCGCTGCTGCGACGATTGGGCGATGCGCTGGGCGCGGGCACGTCGTCCCCGGCGGTGGCGCCGGACGCTCCGGCGGCGTCGCGGGCCGCACCGACGCCGGCGCCGGAACCTCCCGCGGCGCCGCCAGAACCCGAAGCCGCCGCTCTGCCGCCTCCAACGCAGGCGGTGCCGGCCCCGCCCGACCCGCCGCGGGTCGCGCCGTTGGTGCCACCGCCAGCGACGCCCCCTGCGCTGGAGCCGCTGCCGCGCCTCAACATGAAGGCGCCGGAGATGGTCGACCGGCCATTCATCCCCGAGGTCGCGGCGCCGACGCCGGAACGCTCCGCGGCTCCGCCGGCCGTGCCGGCCGCGCCGGTCGTCCCGCCACCGCCGGCGGAAATGGCGGCACCGGCGACGCTGGAGCGCAAGCCCGCGCCCGACGTCGCGCTGCGCCCGCGCGAAACGCCAACGCCGCTGCCCTTGCCCGCGCCGCTCGAGCGGATCACGCCGCCGACGATCCCCCGCCAGCTCGCGCCACCGATCTCGCCGCCGCCCCAGGAAGCCCCGTTCGTCCCGCCCGCGCCGCTCGAACGCCTCGCCCCGCCCAAGGTCGAGCGCCAGCTCGCGCCGCCGATCACGCCGCCGCCGCAGGAAGCCCCTTTCGTCCCGCCCGCGCCGCTCGAACGCCTCGCTCCCCCGAAGGTCGAGCGCCAGCTCGCGCCACCGATCACGCCGCCGCCGCAGGAGGCCCCGTTCGTCCCGCCCGCGCCGCTCGAA
>CALQLA020000026.1 GCA_943331295.2 Bordetella parapertussis
AAGCGCGAACTGCTCCCCCTCGGGGGGAAGGCGCGAGAGCGCCAAGGGGGCCCACCATGAGCGCGCCGGGCCGCCCCAAGCGCGAACTGCTCCCCCTCGGGGGGAAGGCGCGAGAGCGCCAAGGGGGCCGACCATGAGCGCGCCGGGCCGCCCCAAGCGCGAACTGCTCCCCCTCGGGGGGAAGGCGCGAGAGCGCCAAGGGGGCCGACCAATGACTCGCCTGCTCGACGTCCGCGGCCTCGAGACCCATTTCACGACCGACCATGGCCTGTTCCGCGCCGTCGACGGCGTGAGCTTCACGCTCGACGCCGGACGCACGCTCGGCATCGTCGGCGAATCGGGCTGCGGCAAGAGCGTCACGTCGCTGTCGATCATGGGGCTCGTGCCGCAGCCGCCGGGACGCATCGTCGGCGGCGAGATCCTGTTCGAGGGCGTCGACCTGCTGCAGCTGCCGCCGGCCGCGATGCGCGAACTGCGCGGCGACAAGGTCGCGATGATCTTCCAGGAACCGATGACGTCGCTCAACCCGGCGTTCACGATCGGCGACCAGATCATCGAGGTCATCCTGCGCCACCGCGTGATGGACCGCGCCTCGGCGAAGGCGCGCGCGCTGGAAATGCTGCGGCAGGTGCGCATCCCCTCGCCGGAGTCGCGCTACGACGACTACCCGCACCGGCTCTCCGGCGGGATGCGGCAGCGGGTGATGATCGCGATGGCGCTGGCCTGCGGGCCGAAGCTGCTGATCGCCGACGAGCCGACCACCGCGCTCGACGTCACGATCCAGGCGCAGATTCTCGACCTGATGCGCACGCTGCGCGAGGAGACCGGCACGGCGATCATGCTGATCACGCACGACCTGGGCGTGATCGCCGAGGTGGCCGACGACGTCGTCGTGATGTACGCGGGGAAGATCGTCGAGCGGGCGCCGGTGCGCGCGCTGTTCGCCTCGCCGCAGCATCCGTACACGATCGGGCTGCTGGGCTCGATCCCGAAGCTGCACCTCGACCAGGCCCGGCTCGCCGCGATCGAGGGGCAGGTGCCCAATCCGCGCAACCCGGTCGGTGGCTGCGCGTTCCATCCGCGGTGCCCGTTTGCCGACGACCACTGCCGGCAGCACGTGCCGCTGCTGGCGGTGGTGGATGGCGGGCACGCGGCTGCGTGCTGGAAGGCGCCGCTCGCGTGGGCCGGCGGCGCGGTGCCGGGGACGCCGGGGCGTGCCGCGCGCGAAGCGGTCCGTTCTCCGGACGCGGGCCCCCGGGCGAGCGGCGCGGCCGGCTCGCCGCCGCTGTTGCGCGTCGAGGGCCTCGTCAAGCACTTCCCGGTGCGGACGGGGTTCTTCGGGCGCGCCGGCGGCGCCGTCCATGCCGTCGACGACATCAGCTTCACGCTGGGCGTCGGCGAGACGCTGGCGCTGGTCGGCGAATCGGGCTGCGGCAAGTCCACGGCCGGCCGCCTGCTGCTGCGCCTGATCGAGCCCACCGCCGGCCGCGTGTGGTTCGACGGCGCGGACCTCTTCGCGCTCGACGGCGCCGCGATGCGCGCGCAGCGGCGCGCGATGCAGATCATCTTCCAGGATCCTTACGCGTCGCTCAACCCGCGGATGACGGTGGGGCAGACGCTCGCCGAGCCGCTGGCGCTGCACGGCCTCGCCCCCGGGCGGCACCGGGAGCGCGTCGCGGAGCTGCTGGCGCTGGTCGGCCTGGCGCCCGAGCACGCGCTGCGCTACCCGCACGAGTTCTCCGGCGGCCAGCGGCAGCGGATCGGCATCGCGCGCGCGCTGGCGGTCGAGCCGCGGCTCATCGTCTGCGACGAGCCGGTCTCCGCGCTCGACGTGTCGATCCAGGCGCAGGCGATCAACCTGCTGCAGGACCTGCAGCGGCGCCTCGGGCTGTCGTACCTCTTCATCGCGCACGATCTGGCGGTGGTGAAGCACATCGCGACGCGGGTGGCGGTGATGTACATGGGGCAGGTCATCGAGCACGCGCCGAAGGCGGCGCTGTACGCGTCGCCGCGCCACCCGTACACGCAGGCGCTGCTCTCCGCGATTCCCGTGCCGGAGCCGGCGCTGGACCGGCAGCGAATCCTGCTGGCCGGCGACGTGCCGAGCCCGATCGATCCGCCGGCGGGCTGCCGCTTCCGTTCCCGGTGCGTGCATGCACGACCGCGGTGCGGGCAGGAGACGCCCGTCCTCGAAACGGCGCCCGATGCGCCGGAGGGCCACGCCGTGGCGTGCCATTTCTGGCGCGAGATCGAGCACCCGGCCGTGGCCGCCGCCGCCGTCGCGTCCGACCCGCGGCTCGAGGCGCTGCAGGCGGCGTTCCGGTAGTCATGTAGCCCGGCGTTGAGCGACGCGAAACCCGGGGCGATGGTGCCAGGTGCTCCGCCCAACCGGGTTTCGCGTCGCTCAACACCGGGTTACGCCTATCCATTGGTGCGATGCAGCGAATCCCCTTGTATGATGAACTGGCAGCGCACTTGCGCAGCACGGCACGGGAGCCATCGATGACCGCAACCACCCTGATCCGCCGCCTCGGCGCGTCGCTCGCCCTCTTGTCCGCGCTCGCCGCGCTGCCGGCCGCGGGCCAGCAGACGTTGCGCTTCGGCCTGGCCGAGGATCCCGACGGGCTCGACCCCACGCTCGCGCGCACGTTCGTCGGCCGCGTCGTGTTCGCTGCGTTGTGCGACAAGCTGTTCGACATCGACGAGAAGCTCAGCATCGTGCCGCAGCTCGCGAGCTCCTACGAGTGGTCGGCCGACAGCCGTGCGCTGACGATCAAGGTGCGCCCGGGCGTCACCTTCCACGACGGCGAGAAGCTCGACGCCGCGGCCGTCAAGTTCAACATCGAGCGGCACAAGACGATGGCGGGCTCGAACCGCAAAGGCGAACTCGCCCCGGTGGCATCCGTCGACGTCGTCGATCCGATGACCGTCCGCCTCAACCTCTCGGCGCCGTTCTCGCCGCTGCTGGCGGCGCTGGCCGACCGCGCGGGGATGATGGTGTCGCCGAAGGCCGCGCAGGCCGCCGGCGACAAGTTCGGCGCGAAGCCCGTCTGCTCCGGTCCGTTCCGGTTCGTCGAGCGCGTGGCGCAGGACCGCATCGTCGTCGAGAAGTACCCCGAATACTGGAACAAGGCCAACGTCTTCATCGACCGGATCGTCTACCTGCCGATCGTCGACTCGACCGTGCGCCTCGCCAACCTCAAGAGCGGGCAGCTCGACTTCATCGAGCGGATGGCGCCGTCGGACGTGCCGGCGCTGAAGACCGACAGCCGGTTCCGGATCGCCAAGATCACCGAGATCGGCTACCAGGGCATCACGATGAACGTGGGCAAGAGCGATCTCGCCAAGCAGAACCCGATCGGCAAGGACGCGCGGGTGCGCGAGGCCTTCGAGCTCGCGCTCGACCGCGACGGCATCGTGCAGGTGGTGATGGAAGGCGAGGCAGCGGCGGGCAACCAGTGGGTCGCGCCCGACAACCCGTACTACGCGAAGAACGTGCCCGTCCCGAAGCGCGACGTCGCGAAGGCGAAGGCGCTGCTGAAGGAAGCCGGGATGCCCAACCCGGTGGTCAACCTGATGACGCCCACCACGTCGGACGCGCAGAAGATCGCGCAGGTGGTGCAGGCGATGGTGAAGGAGGCCGGTTTCGACGTGAAGATCCAGTCGACCGAGTTCGCGACGTCGCTCGACTTGGCCGACAAGGGACAATTCGACGCCTACGTGCTCGCGTGGAGCGGCCGCGCCGATCCCGACGGCAACATCTTCAGCTTCGACGCCTGCAAGCAGCCGCTCAACTACGCCGGCTACTGCAAGCCCGAGGTCGACGAGATTCTCAACCGCTCGCGCACCGCGCGCGATCCCGCCGAGCGCAGGAAGGCGTACGAACAGCTCGCCGCGATCGTGCTGAAGGACCGGCCGATCGTCTACCTGTACCACCGGCACTGGCTGTGGGCGTACACGACGAAGCTCTCCGGCCTGCGCACCATTCCCGACGGCCTCGTTCGCGTGCAGGGGCTGAAGTTCAATTGAGCCCCTGCGGCATGTCGACGGGTTCGGCTTCCCGCGCACGCCGATGCTGAACTTCCTGCTGAAGCGCGTCGCCACGATCCTGCCGACGCTGCTGTTCGTGACGATGCTGATCTTCGGGCTGCAGCAACTCCTGCCCGGCGATCCCGCGGTGGTGCTGGCGGGCGAGGATCGCGACCCGTCGGTGGTGGCCTACCTGCACGAGAAGCTGCACCTCGACGACCCGCTGCCGGTGCGCTACGCGTACTGGCTGGGCGGCGTGCTGCGCGGCGACCTCGGCGAGTCGATGCGGATGCAGAAGCCGGTCACGGCGCTGATCGCCGAGAAGCTGCCGGTCACGCTGGAGCTCGCCGCGATCGCGCTCGCCATCGCGCTGTCGATCGGCATCCCGGCCGGCATCGTCTCGGCGGTGAAGAAGGACACGGCCTGGGACTACGGCGCCAACGTGGTCGCGCTGTGGGGGCTGTCCACGCCCAACTTCTGGCTCGGCATCCTGATGATCCTGCTGTTCTCGGTGCAGCTGGGCTGGCTGCCGGCGTCGGGCTACGTGAGCCCGTTCGAGGACCTGAAGGCGAACCTCGCCGCGATGATCATGCCGGCGTTCGTGCTCGGCAACGCGATCGCCGCGGTGCTGATGCGGCACACGCGCAGCGCGATGCTGCAGGTGATGAGCGCCGACTACGTGCGCACCGCGCGCGCCAAGGGATTGCCCGAGCACACGGTGGTGATGAAGCACGCGCTCTCCAACGCGCTGGTGCCGGTGATCACGCTGGGCGCGCTGGAGTTCGGCACGCTGCTCTCCGGCGCGGTGCTGACCGAGCAGGTGTTCACGATCCCCGGATTCGGCAAGCTGATCGTCGACGCGGTGTTCAACCGCGACTACGCGGTGGTGCAGGGGGTGGTGCTGTTCACGGCGACGGCGTACATCCTGCTGAACCTGTTTGCCGACGTCGCTTATTTCGTCGTCAATCCGAGGATGCGGGGGTGATGGCCATGGTCGACCGCCCCCCGGGTTTCGCTGTCGCTCAACGCCGGGCTACGCTGTCCGGGCCGACCCGCGGCCCGGTCGCCGTGGCCGCCGCGCGATGACCGCCGCTGCCCTTCCGGCGGGGATTCCCGCCGCCGCCCCGCGCGACCCGACGCCGGCCCGCCGCGCGCTGCGCCGGCTGGTGCGCCGCCGCGGCGCGATGCTGGGGCTCGCCGTGGTGCTGTTCTTCGTCGTGCTCGCGCTGTTCGCCCCGGTGATCGCGCCGTACGACCCGCTGCAGACGAGCTGGAGCGCGATCCGCAAGGCACCCTCGGCCGCGCATCTCTTCGGCACCGACGAGATCGGCCGCGACGTGCTCTCGCGCGTGATCTGGGGCGCGCGCGCGTCGCTGCTGGCGGGGCTCGTTTCCGTGTGCATCTCGCTGTCCTTGGGCGTGCCGGTCGGGCTCGTCGCCGGTTACGTCGGCGGCTTCACCGACGGCCTGATCTCGCGGCTCGTCGACGCGATGCTCGCCTGCCCGTTCCTGATCCTGGCCATCGCGCTGGCGGCGTTCCTCGGCCCCAGCCTCACCAACGCGATGATCGCGATCGGCATCTCGGCGACGCCGATCTTCATCCGGCTCACCCGGGCGCAGGTGCTGGCGGTCAAGCACGAGGACTACGTCGAGGCCGCCCGGGCGCTCGGCAACCCCCACCTGCGGATCGCGCTCCGGCACATCCTGCCCAACGTGCTGCCGCCGCTGATCGTGCAGGCGACGCTCGCCACCGCCGCCGCGATCATCGCCGAGGCCAGCCTGTCGTTCCTGGGCCTCGGCCAGCAGCCGCCGGCACCGAGCTGGGGCAGCATGCTCAACACGGCCAAGAACTACGTCGAGAACGCCCCGTGGATGGCCGTCTGGCCCGGCGTCTCCATCTTCCTGATGGTGCTGTCGTTCAACCTGCTGGGCGACGGCCTGCGCGACGCGCTCGACCCCCGGCATACGTAGCCCCCCCTCGGCCGGCCCGCTACGGCGGGCGAGGGGCCGGCGCAGCACGTCCTCCGGCGATCCCCGCCCCGTGTGGGATACGGGTCTTTTTCTATGGCGCCCGCCGCTGCCGCCCGTTACCATTGCCGGCGAGCCGAGCCAAACCCCTTCGGCGCCGAAAACGACACCTGCGATGCTGATTTTCCGGCAATTGTTCGACCCTCAGTCCTCGACGCACACGTACCTGCTCGCCGACGACAAGACCCGGGACGCCGTGCTGATCGACCCGGTCCTCGCCCAGGCCCCGCGCGACCTGGCGCTGGTGGGGGAACTCGGGCTCCGGCTGGTCGCCACGCTGGAGACGCACACCCACGCCGACCACGTGACCGCCGCATGGCTGCTGAAGCAGCGCACCGGCAGCGCGATCGTCTGCGGCGCCGACAGCGGCGCCGTGGGCGCCGACCGCTACGTGAAGCACGGCGACCGCATCGCGTTCGGCGGCCGCCACCTGTCGGTGCGCGCGACGCCCGGCCACACCCACGGCTGCGTCACCTACGTCCTCGACGACGAGAGCATGGCCTTCACCGGCGACTGCCTGCTGATCCGCGGCTGCGGCCGCACCGATTTCCAGGAAGGCAGCGCGCAGACGCTGTACCGCTCCGTGCACACGCAGATCCTGACGCTGCCGCAGGCCTGCCTGCTCTACCCCGGGCACGACTACCGCGGCCTGACCGTGACCAGCGTCGCCGAGGAGCGCCGGTACAACCCGCGCCTCGGCGGCCAGATCAGCGAAGACGACTTCACCGGCTACATGAGCAACCTGGGCCTACCGCATCCAAAACTGATGGAGATCGCCGTGCCAGCGAACCTGAAAGTCGGTCAGCAGGAAGAGGGGGCGAACGCGTCGGAACAGACGTGGGCGCACTTGACTTACACCTTTGCCGGCATCTCCGAGATGCACCCGCAGACGCTCGAGGAGATCTCGGTGCCGGTCGAGATCATCGACGTGCGCGAGCCCGACGAGTTCACGGGACCGCTCGGCCACATCAGGAATGCCAAGCTGATCCCGCTGGGCCAGCTGATGCAGCGGCTCGGCGAGATCAGCAAGGACCTGCCGCTGGTGATGGTGTGCCGCTCCGGCGCCCGCTCGGCGCAGGCCACGGTGATCCTGCAGCGCTCGGGCTTCGCCAAGGTCGCCAACCTCAACGGCGGCATGCTGCGTTGGCGCGCCGAGGGGCACGCGGTCGAGGGCGGCAGCTAGGCCGCCTCGCCTCCGATGCTCGCCGCGATCGGGTGACCCGGTGACGATCGACTGGGTGTCGTTCACTCCCTGGGCGGCGCTCGCCGGCGGGGTGCTGATCGGCATCGGCGCGTCGGTTCTGGTGCTGCTCAACGGCCGCGTGGCCGGCATCAGCGGCATCCTCGGCGGGTTGCTCCGGCCCGCCGCCGGCGACGTCGCGTGGCGCGTCGCCTTCGTCGCCGGCCTGGTCGCCGCGCCTTCCGTGTACCTGCTGGTCGCCGGTCCGCCGCGCGTCCTGGTCGAGGCCGGCATGCCGACGCTGGTCGTCGCGGGCCTGCTGGTGGGCATCGGCACCCGCTACGGCGGCGGCTGCACCAGCGGGCACGGCGTGTGCGGCATCTGCCGGATGTCGCCGCGGTCGATCGTCGCGACGCTGGTGTTCATGGCGGCGGGGTTCGTCACCGTGTACGTCGTGCGCCACCTCGTCGGGGCCTGACGCGCCGCCATGCTGCTGTTCACCGCCTTCGCCTCCGGCCTGATCTTCGGCTTCGGCCTGCTGGTGTCCGGCATGGTCAACCCGGCCAAGGTGCTGGGGTTCCTCGACGTCGCGGGCCGGTGGGACCCGTCGCTCGCGCTGGTGATGGTGGGCGCCATCGCCGTCGGGACGATCGCGTTCTTCTTCGCCGGCAGGTGGGCCGAGACGATCCTGCACGCGCCGATGCAACTGCCGAAGGTCAGCGCGATCGACGGGCGGCTCGTATTCGGCAGCACGCTGTTCGGCGCGGGTTGGGGGCTGGCCGGAATCTGTCCCGGGCCGGCGCTGACGCTGGTCGGGGCGGGGATCGGGAAGGGGTTCGTGTTTGTCGGGGCGATGCTGGCGGGGATGGTGCTGTTCGAGGTTGTCGAGCGGGTTCGGGCGAAGGCGGGCGTGGTCGCGGCGCCGGCGCCGGCGCCGCGTCGCGACTGATCGTCGCGGGGTGACGGTGATAACGCTTACGGGCACGATCAGGGATGGCTTCGGCATTGCCGCCACCAACCTCGCGCACGTCATGGCACTCATCGAACACCGGATCGGTCTCGGTCCTCTCGTTCGCGGCACGTTGAACCTTGCCCTTCCCGAGCCCTACATCGTGGTTCCGGACGCACGGGTCGAGAGGCACGAGTACAACCACCACGAGTACATCAAGCTCCAGCGCTGCCGGATTTCCAGCGTCCGGGCAGTCATCCTGCGGCCAAACACGCATGAGAGCGGCTACGGACACGGACCGGCACACCTGGAGGTCCTGTCGACGCTGAACTTCCGCGAGCAATTCGGGCTGAAGACCGGTCACGCGATCCGGGTCGAAGTTGAAGGCGACGAAGCCTGGTGGCGGGCTTGATGCCCGACGCTTTGATCGAGCGGGCGTGCAGGATCGGTATTCGTCCTCCGTCGCACCCGCCGCTCGTGCCGGTCGGCACAAGCCGGCATTCCGTGAGTCACTTCAGTTCAACGAGGCACAGCCCATGACCACGCAAGGATTCGTCGCTTCGCACGCCAGGGATGCGGTCTTCGAGCGCGGCCTGCGCTTGTTCTACGAATACCGGGACCTCGGCATCGAGGCCGCGACCGAGGGACGCGTGGTCGCGCACGTCATCAGGGCCGCCGCCGGCACGGAGTTCTCGAGCCAGCCGCACCTGCACCGGACGCAGTTCCAGCTGGTCTACATCCTGAAAGGCTGGATCGAGTTCGAGTACGAAGGCCAGGGCGTCGTGCGCCTGGAAGCCGGCTCCTGCGTGCACCAGCCACCGGGCATTCGCCATCGGGAGCTGGGCCACAGCGACGACATCGAAATGCTGGAGGTCGTGCTGCCGGCGGGCTTCGCCACCGAAGAAGTCGCGTCCGTTCAAGGCCAGGCCTGACAAGCTCGAGTGAGGGCCGGGCATGCTGAAGCCCTCGGTGCCTTCGCCGCCCGCGCCGATCCGGAAGCCCTGCCGAGTGTCCGTCTCGCTCCAGGCCCTCACCGTCGCCGAACTCGAAGCGATCGCGGCCTCCCGGTTTCCGGAGGGCCGGTTCGCCAACGCTGCCGCGGATGCAGGCCGAGCTGGCCGTGCATCCCGAGATGGGCATGCTGGGCGGCGAGATGTGATTCGGCCGCACCACGATCCTCGTCCAGTACTGGCGCAGCCTGGAGCACCTCCTTGCCTACGCCGCCAACCGCGAGGCCGCACACCTGCCGGCCTGGAAGGTGTTCAACCGGTCGACCGCGGGCAGCGGCGACGTCGGCGTCTGGCACGAGACGTACCGCGTCGCGGCGGGCGCGCACGAGAGCATCTACGTCGACATGCCGCCGTTCGGGCTCGGCTGGGCCGGGAAGCTGGTGCCGGCGGTGGGTCCGCTGCATTTGGCCCGGGGGCGGGTCGACGCCGGAAGGTCGTGAGGTTGTCGCCCGGCGGGCAATCCGAGGGACCCGGACCGGTCATTCGCGGCGGACGACGCCGATCGTCAGGCGCGAAATGCACACGAGCCGGGCGGCGTCGTCGACGATGCGGATTTCCCACAGCTGCGTCGTGCGGCCGATGTGCAGCGGCCGTGCCGTCGCGTGCACCCAGCCCTCGCGCACGCGGCGGACGTGATTCGCGTTGATGTCGATCCCGACGGTCAGCCCCGCGCCGTCGGCGACACAGTGATGCGCCGCGGCGCTGCCCACCGTCTCGGCGAGCAGCACCGATGCGCCGCCGTGCAGCAACCCGTAGGGCTGTGTCGTCCGCCGGTCGACGGGCATCCGGGCGGCGAGATAGTCGTCGCCGACCTCGGTGTACTCGATGCCGAGGTTCTCGACCGCCGTGGCGCGGGCGTTGTCCTGAAGCTCGGCCAGCGTCGGCCGGCGCTGCCAGATGGCGTTGGTCATGACGGGGTCTCGATCGGATGGGACCATCGGGGTATTCTGCAACATTGTCGAACTGCCGGTGGGGCTGTCGCATCCAGGAGGTGCCGCGGATTCCACCGATGAACACGGCGCCGATGATGCTCCTCGTTCCCGCGAGCGGCCCGCGTCGTCGGGATCAAGGGAGAGGTATGCTAAGGATTGTCGCCAACGCACGGGATCGCGCATGAGAGCGGCCTACTACGAACGGACCGGGAAGGCCGCCGACGTGCTGGTGGTCGGCGCCATCGAGACGCCGGCGCCGGCGCCGGGCGAGGTGCTGGTGCGGTTGCACGCCTCCGGCGTCAACCCCTCCGACGTGAAGGCGCGCGCCGGCGCCCGCGGCATGCCCTTTCCGCGCATCGTTCCGCACAGCGACGGCGCCGGGATCATCGAGGCGGTGGGCGGCGGCGTGCCGCGCGAGCGGATCGGCGAGCGGGTCTGGATCTGGAACGGGCAGTGGCAGCGGGCGTCCGGCACAGCGGCGACGCACATCGCGCTGCCGGCGGCGCAGGCGGTGCCGCTGCCCGATCGCGTGCCGTTCGAGCAGGGCGCCTGCCTCGGCATTCCGGCGCTGACGGCGCATGCGTGCGTGTTCAGCGACGGCCCGGTCACCGGCAGGCACGTGCTCGTCACCGGCGGCGCCGGCGCGGTGGGCACGCTCGCGGTGCGGATGGCGAAGGCGGGCGGCGCGCGGGTGATCGCGACGGCCAGCTCGCCGTCGCAGGCAGCGCGCGCGACGCGGGCGGGCGCCGACGTGATCGTCAACCACCGTTCCGCCGATTTCGCCGGCGAGTTGCGGCAGGCGGTCGGCGCGACGCCGCTCGATCGCGTCGTCGAAGTCGAGTTCGGCGCCAACATCGGCATCGTCGCGGACTCTCTCGCGCCGCATGCCGTGATCGCCGCCTACGGCTCGGCCGCCGTGCCGCAGCCGCAGGTGCCGTTCTATCCGCTGATGTTCAAGGGCGTGACGCTCCGGATGATCATCGTCTACCTGCTGCCCGATGCGCCGCGGCGGGCGGCAATCGCCGACATCGATGCCTGGCTTCGCGGCGGCGCGCTGGCGCCGGAAGTCGACGCGACGTTTCCGCTGGACCAGGTCGTCGCCGCGCACGAAGCGGTCGAGCGCGGCGGCCGGCTGGGCAGCGTGATCGTCACGCCCTGAACGGCGCTTCCGATCCCGGCACGGACGACGCATGGCCTCCGACCTGAGCTTCGTCGAATACGTCTGCGACCAGATCCGCGGCGCGGGCGTGGTGTCGTTCCGCCGGATGTTCGGCGAGTACGCGCTCTACTGCGACGGCAAGGTCGTCGCGCTCGTCTGCGACAACCAGTTGTTCGTGAAGCCGACGGTTGCCGGACGCACGCGGGCCGGCACCGTCAGCGAAGGCCCGCCGTACCCCGGCGCCAAGCCCTACCTGCACCTCGACGAGCAGCTCGAGGACGCGGGCCTCATCACCGACATCATCCGGGCGACCGCGCGCGAGTTGCCCGCGCCGAAGCCGGCGAAGGCGAAGCCCGCGGGCACGAAGAAGTAGTCGCGACGGCCGGCAACCCGGCAACGCTGGCGCGCGCATCGGCGCATAATTTCGTCGGGCGAGTTGCTCGCCCCGCGAGCCTCGCGCTGCCGCCGCGCCGATCCATCCCCATCCCTCACGACCTCACGATGAAACTCCAAGCCGCCTGCCTGTTTGTCCTCAACCTGGCCCTCGCTGTTGGCGCCTCGCCCGCGCTGGCGCAAGCCCCGTCGCCGCCGGTCGGCGAAGTGAAGGGCACCGCGACGCAGCACACGGAAGCCTCGCTCGCGGCCGCCATCCGTCAGGCGGCGGTGGTGCTCCCGGCCGCCGCGACCGGCGGCGCGGTGTTCGCCGGCAAGTTCGCCGACGCGCCCGCCGGCAAGGCGCGCGTGCCCGTGGTCGTCTTCCTGCACGGCTCGTCGGGGCTCGGGTTGAAGGCGATCGGCGAGTGGCAGCAGTGGCTCGCCACGCTGGGCGTCGCCAGCATCGCCCCCGATTCGTTCGCGCTGCCCGATCGCATCACCTACACGTCGCCGGTGGGCAAGGACGTCTACGAGCGCATCCACGTGCTGCGCCACGCCGAGATTGTCGCGGCCGTCGCCGCGCTGAAGACCGTGTCGTGGGCCGATCCCGCGCGGCTCGTCCTCGCCGGCACCAGCGAAGGCTCGGTCGCCGTCGCGCGCTACACCGGCACCGAGTTCGCCGGCCGGATCCTGTACGCGTGGAGCTGCGAGAACAACTACTTCGTCACCGAGCCGAAGAACGCGATGGAGCCCGACAAGCCGATGCTCAACGTGATCTCGTCGGTCGACCCGTTCTTCTCGCCGACGAACGCGTGGCTAGGCAACCCGGCGGCGAAGGGCCACTGCGCCGATGCGCTGAAGGACGGCAAGCGCGCCACCATCGTGCTGATCCCGGGCGCGCCGCACACGCTGATCAACTTCCCGGCGGCGCGCGGCGCCGCCGCCACGCTCCTCGGCGAAGTCGCGCGGCCGTAAGGCGCGGCGCCGGCACCAGCGCCGGTCGTGCTTCATCGATGACTCCCGCCCCGCCGCCCCTGGCCACCCATCGCCGCCTTCCCGGCAGCATCTGGGCGCTGGGGCTGGTGTCGATGTTCATGGACATCTCGTCGGAGATCGTCCACAGCCTGCTGCCGGTGTTCATGGTGACGGTGCTCGGCGCCTCGGTCGTCACCGTCGGCGTCATCGAGGGCGTCGCCGAGGCGACGGCGTCGATCACCAAGGTGTTCTCCGGCGCGATCAGCGACTATGTCGGCAAGCGCAAGTGGCTGGTGGTGCTGGGCTACGGCCTCGGCGCGTTCACCAAGCCGGTGTTCCCGCTGGCCCCCACCATCGGCTGGGTGTTCGCGGCGCGCTTCGCCGACCGCGTCGGCAAGGGCATCCGCGGCGCACCGCGCGACGCGCTGATCGCCGACATCGTGCCGGCCCCGCTGCGCGGCGCCGCGTACGGCCTGCGCCAGGCGCTCGATTCGGTCGGCGCGTTCGTCGGGCCGCTGCTGGCGGTCGCGTTCATGCTGTGGTTCGCCGGCGACATCAAGGCGGTGCTGTGGGTCGCCGTGGTGCCGGCGTTCATCGCGGTGGCGCTCCTGGTCGTCGCGGTGCCCGAGCCCGAGTCGCCGCCGCGGCCCCACGACGCGCCGAATCCGCTGGCGCTGGCCGCGATCCGCGAGCTCGGCCGCCGCTACTGGCTGATCGTCGGCCTCGGCGCGGTGTTCACGCTGGCGCGCTTTTCCGAAGCGTTCCTGATCCTGCGCGCGCAGGATGTCGGACTCGCCATCGGCTACGTGCCGGTCATCATGGTGGTGATGAACGTCGTGTACGCGGCGCTGGCCTATCCGGCGGGCGTGGCCGGGGACCGGCTGCCCGCGCGGACGCTGCTGGTGGCGGGCCTCGTGCTGCTGATCGTCGCCGACGCCGTGCTGGCGGCGGCGGGCACGCCGCTGGCCGCCTTCGCTGGCGCCGCCCTCTGGGGCATGCACATGGCGTTGACGCAGGGACTGCTGTCGAAGCTCGTGGCCGATGCGGCACCGGCCGCGCTGCGCGGGACGGCGTTCGGCATCTTCAACCTGGTGAGCGGCGTCGCGCTGCTCATGGCGAGCGTGATCGCGGGGAGCCTGTGGAGCGCGTACGGCCCGGCCGTGACGTTCGTCGCCGGGGCCGGGTTCGCCGCAATCGCCGCCCTGGGCCTGCTGCTGTATCGTCCCGCCGACCGGGGCGGGCCAACGTCGCCCGGCTCGGCGTGAACGTCGGCATCACCTGCTACCCGACCGTCGGCGGCTCCGGCGCCGTCGCGGCCGAACTGGGCAAGGAGCTCGCGCGGCGCGGCCATCACGTGCACTTCATCGCCTATCGCGTGCCGTTCCGCCTCGGCGCGTTCAGCGAGCGCGTCCACTTCCACCAGGTGGAGATGACGCCGTACGTGCTGTTCGAGCAGCCGCCGCAGGACCTGGCGCTGGCGGCGAAGATGGCGGAGGTGGCGCGCGAGCACCGGCTCGACGTCTTCCACGTTCACTACGCGATCCCGCACGCGATCACCGCGTTCCTCGCCGCACAGCTGCTGGGCGCCGCGGCGCCGAAGACCGTCACCACGCTGCACGGCACCGACATCACGCTGGTGGGGCAGGACCGGTCGTTCTTCGAGCTCACGAAGTTCGGCATCGAGCGCTCGGATGGCGTGACCGCGGTGTCGTCGTTCCTGCGGCAGATGACGATCGACGTCTTTGCGCCGACGAAGGCGATCGACATGATCCCGAACTTCGTCGACGTCGCGGCGTATGCCGGGTCCCCGGTTCAGGCCGGCGCGGGCCCGGGGCTGAAGCGGCCCGGCGAGCGCGTGCTGCTGCACCTGTCCAATTTCCGGCCGGTGAAGCGGGTCATGGACGTCGTGCGGATCTTCGAGCGCGTGGCGGCCGTGGTGCCTGAAGCGGTGCTGTGGATGGTGGGCGAAGGCCCCGAGCGCGCCGCGGCCGAGGCGCTCGCCCGGCGTCTCGGCCTGCGCGAGCGCGTCCGGTTCCTCGGCGTCACCGACAGCATCCGCGAGATCGCGACCATGGCCGACGTGTTCCTGCTGCCCTCCGAGCTGGAATCGTTCGGGCTGTCGGCGCTCGAAGCCATGGCGTGCGGCGTCCCGGTCGTCGCCACCGACGCCGGCGGCATGCCCGAGGTGGTGCTGCACGGCGTCACCGGCTGGCTGGAACCGGTCGGCGCGGTCGACGCGATGGCGGCGCACGTGCTCGAACTCCTCGCCGACGACGGCCGGCGCGTCGCCATGGGTGCGGCCGGGCGCCGGCGCGCGGCGCAATGCTTCGACGCGCGCGACATCGTCGGCCGCTACGAGCGGCTCTACGAGCGCGTGCTCGGCGCCTGATTTTCGGCTATTGTTCCCGGGTGCCCGGTATCCACATCGCTGCCGTCTGCGCCCATCCCGACGACGCCGAGACGCTCGCCGGCGGAACGCTCCGCCGCGAGGTCGAGCGCGGTCGACGCGTGGCTCTCGTCGACTTGTCGGCCGGCGAGCGCGGCAGCCGTGGCACGCCCCAATTGCGCGCGGAGGAGTCGGGCGCCGCGGCGCTGGTTCTCGGTGTCGCGCATCGCGAATGCCTCGGCCTGCCCGATGCCGGCATCGGCACGGCCGCGGCACACCGCGATCACCTGGTCGAGGCACTGCGCCGGCTGCGGCCGGCGATCGTGATCACGCATCATCCGACCGGCCGGCACCCGGATCACGATGCGACGAGCCGGCTGGTGATCGAGGCCGCGCATCTCGCCGGGCTCGCCAACTATCTGCCCGGCGCCGGCGCGCCGTTCCGTCCCTCGCTCGTCCTGCATGCCCTGGCGACGCTCCACCCCGACCCGGCGCCGCCTGCGTTCGTCGTCGACATCACCGTGCAATGGCCGACGAAACTCCTGGCCGTGCGCGCCTACGCCAGCCAGTTCCTGCCGGCGCCCGGCACGCCGGCCAATGCCCTGGACGGCGCGCTGGAGAGCATGGAACTCGCCGCCCGCTGGCATGGACGCAGCATCGGCGTCGCCCGCGGCGAGGGCTTCGTGACCGCAGCTCCGCTCGCGGTGGCGGATCTCTGTTCGCTGGTCCCGCCCGGCGACTGAAGCCATGCCGATTGCAACGGACAACGCGCGCGCGATCGCCGACTACGACCGGCTGCTCGCCGGCCAGAACCTTGCCGACACGATCCGGGAACTCGACGCGGCGACGCAACGGCACGGCCTGCGCTATCCGGACGGCCGCCCGTGGTGCGAGCTGCTGCGGCCGTGCCTCGTCGATCCCCTGTTCTACGAGCGGGCCGCGCACGCCGCGCTGGTGGTGGCGCGCGCCATCGCCGACGTCACCGAGCGCGTGCTCGCGGATCGCCGGCTGCGCGCCGCGATCGGGATGCCGGCGTACCTCGACGGGGCGCTCGAGATCGACCGCGAAGGCGGCAACGCGTCGCTGCTCGCGCGGCTCGACGGATTCGTCGAGGACGGCGAGATCACCTTCATCGAGTACAACGCGGAGCCTGGCGGGCTGGCGTCGGCGACGGAGGTCAGCGCCGCGTTCGCCGGCATGCCGATCGCGCGCGCATTTGCCGCGCTGCATCCGTTCCGGGGCTTCGACCTCGCCGCGCTCGCCCTCGCCGCGCTGCATCGCGACCACGCGCCGCGGCGGCACGACGGCCCGCCGGCGATCGCCGTGCTGCGCGTAACCGCGAACATGGACCAGGGCGGCAAGCTGCGCTGGCTGCCCTATGCGGCGTTGCACGGCTGCCCCGTTTACCTGGTGCGGCCCGAGGAGATCGACGTCGACGACGCCGGCATCGCCGTCGAGGGGCAGCGCATCGACTACCTCGCGCTCTCCGACTGGCCCGCGGTGTTCGACCCCTCCCCCGCGATGCGCCGCGTGCTGCGCTGCGTGGCGCGCGGCGATGTGCGCACGCTGAACGGCATCTCCCGCGTCGTCGCCGGAACGTCGAAGGTGCTGTTCGAGATGCTGACGAGTTCGGCGCACGCGCACTGCTTCGATGCCGAGACCCGCGCGGTGCTGGCGCGGCATGTCCCGTGGACGCGCTGGGTGCGCGATGCGTGGACCGATCACGACGGGGAGCAGGTGGACCTGCTGCGCTTCGCCGAGGCGCGGCGCGAGGAACTGGTGCTGAAGCCCGGCAACGACAAGGGCGGCGCCGGGCTCGTGATCGGCGCCGATTGCGATGCCGGCGCGTGGCGCGACGCGATCGACGCCGCGCTGCGGCGGCCATCGGTCCTGCAGCGGCGCGTCGCGCTGCCGCGGCAGTCGTTCCCGGTGCGCGGCGATGACGACGCCATCCGGCGCGAGGAACTGTACTGGGACTACAACCCGTACGTGTGGAACGGCGAGGTTGCCGCGGGTGCGCTGGTGCGCGTGGATGCAGCGCCGAACCTGTCCGCGGGCACCGGGTGGGTGGCGCCGCTGTGGGTGCTGGAATAGGGATGCAGGCCGTTCGCACCGGCCGGCGCACGAGGCGGCGCCGATGAGCGGCGCCCTGCCACGGCGCGCCGAACGCTCGCTCGCACCGCTGTCGGTGGCGCAGGAAGCCGTGTGGCTCGCGGTCCTGCGCCGCGAGGCCGTGGTGCCCCTCTCTCTGGTGCTGGCACTCGACGGCGATTGCCCGTTGCCGGTGCTCTCGGCGGCGCTGTCGGCGGTCGCGGCGCGGCACGCGATGCTGCGCACGACGTTGGCGGTGGTGGCCGGGCGGCCGCAGCAGGCGCTGGCCGCTTCCGCGCCCGCGCTGCCGCTGCGCGCGGAGGACGCCCCGGCTGCGAACGCAGAGGATGCGCTGCGCCGCGCGCGCGAGGAGGCGCTGGCACCCTTCGACCTGGCGGCGGTGCCCGGGTGGCGCGCGCTCGCGTTGCGCCAGCCGGCGGGCCGCACGATGCTGGTCTGCACGTTTCATCCGCTCGTCGCCGACGCGCCCTCGCTCGCGATCTTTGCGGAGGACCTGGCCGCAGCACTGTCCGGCGCGCCGTTGCCCGTGCCGGACAGCGACTACGGCGATTTTGCCGCGTGGCAGCGGCGGTGGCTGGTCGGCGAGGAGGCCGACGCCGAGCATGCGCGCCGCGCTGCGGCGATCGCCGACACGCGCGCGCCGGATTTTTCGCGCCGGCGGCGCGCCGCATCGGGCGGGCCGCCTGTGGCGGCAACCGCGACCCCATCCGTAACCGCGCAGCCGCGAGCAGCCGCGGCAATCACCCCCGCGGATTCCATTGCCGGCGCAGACATTGGTACCGCATGGCGGCAGATCGATCCGCGCCATGCCGGCGCACTGGCCGCCATCGCCGCCGCCGCAGAGCTCGAAACCTGCCATGTGCAGGTTGCGCTGTTCGCTGCGCTGCTGGCGCGCCTTTCCACCCGCACCGACGTCGCGATTGCCCTCGCCGTGGACCGACGGCCGGAACTCCCGGATCGGCGGCTGCTGGGCGACGCGTCCGACGCCGTCGCGATCCCGGTCGATCTCACCGGCGCTCCGGCGCTGCGCGAGCTGGTGGCGCGCGTTGGCCTCGCTGCCGCCGCCGCGGGCGGTCGCGTTCCGCTGCTTCGGATCCTCGAGCGGCTGCACGACCACGGTCCGGTGCTCGCCGGCCGTGTGGTGCGGATGCCGGCCCTCGTCCCGCTCGCTGCCGGCGCCGGCGTGCTGACGCCGGTCGCGTTGACCGTGCCGTGCGCGGGTGGGCTCGAACTGCGCGTCGATGGCGACGGCGACGCCGCGCGGTTCGCCTTCGTCCACGACGGATCCGTGTTCGATCGCGTGCAGCTCGACGTGCTCGCGGACCAGTTCGGCCGGCTGCTGGAACAGGCGGGCGCCGCCCCCGATGCGCCGCTCGCGAAGATGTCGCTCGTTGCCGCCGCGACGCGGGCGATGCTGGCGGATCCGCGGGCACCGATCGCGCAGCCGGCGCAGGAACTGGTGGCCGACATGATCGCCCGCGTCGCGCGGGACGCCCCGGAGCGCGTCGCGATCGAGCATGGTGCCGTGCGGATGACCTACGCTCGCCTGGAAGCGGCGTCGCGGCAGGTCGCCCAGGTGCTGGTCGCCGCGGGCGTCGCGCGCGGCGACGTGGTGGTGGCTACCGGGGAACGCAGTCCCGGCCTGGTCGTCGCGATGCTGGGCATCTTCCGCAGCGGCGGCATGCTGCTGGCGCTGGACCCCGGGCTGCCGCCGGTGCGCCGCGCGGTGATGGTACGCGAGGCCGGCGCGACGATGACGGTGGCCGTCGGCACGGCACCCGTCGACGCGACGCCGCCGCGCCGGATCGTCGTCGATCCTGCGACGGGCGCCGTCGCGGGCGCGGCGATGCCGTTGCCGTCGCTTCCCGCAGGCGATCCGGAAGACCCGGCGTACCTGTTCTTCACGTCGGGCTCGAGCGGCGCGCCGAAGGCGGTCGTGGGCCGCCACAAGAGCCTCGCCCATTTCGTCGACTGGCAGCGGACGACGTTCTCGATCGGCGCCGCCGACCGCGCCGCGCAGATGACGGGGCTCTCGTTCATCGTCGTGCTTCGCGATGTGTTCACTCCGCTCGCCGGCGGCGCGACGCTGTGCCTGCCGCCCGCGGATTGGACCGCGGCGGGTGCTGACTGGCTGCGCGGATGGCTGGCCGAAGCGCGCATCACGCTGCTGCATGGCGTACCGTCGCTGATGCAGGCGTGGTTGCCTGCACCGCAGCCGTCGTCGCTGCCGTCACCGTCGGTCGCGCTCCGCATCGTGTTCAGCACCGGCGAGCCGCTGTCCGGCGCACTGGTCGCGCGCTGGCGTGCGGCGTACGGCGCAGCGTGCCGCGTCGTCAACTTCTATGGCGCCACCGAATCGTCGAATTCGCGCGTGTTCCACGAGGTGCCGGCGGTGCACGGGCCCGGCATATTCCCCGTGGGCCGGCCGCTGCCGCAGGGCCAGGCGCTGGTGCTCACCGAAGACGGCGCCGAGGCTGGCGTCGGGGAGCCGGGCGAGGTGGTGTTCCGCTCGCCGTTCCTCGCGCGCGGTTACCTCAACGTGCGCGGTGACACGCGCTTCCAGGACAATCCCTTTCGCACCCACGCCGGCGGCGATGCGGAGGACCGGATCTACCGCACCGGCGACCGCGGTTTCATCGAGGCCGACGGCAACCTGGTGCTGCTGGGCCGCGCCGACAGCCAGCTGAAGATCCGCGGCGTGCGCGTGGAACCCGACGCGATCGTCGCGCTCCTGCTGTCGCACCCGCAGGTGGCGCAGTGCGTGGTCGTCGCGCACCGCGACGCGGACGCGCCGCGGCTTGCCGCTTACGTCGTTGTCCGCGACGGGGTGCTGGCGGCAACGGCGCTGCGCGCATGGCTCGCCGAACGCGTGCCGGAAGCGATGGTTCCGTCGTCGATCACCTTCCTCGAGCGCCTGCCGCTCACCGTGTCCGGAAAGGTCGACCCGGCGGCGCTGCCGGCACCGCGCGCCGCCGAAGTCGCGCACGTCGCGCCACGCGATCCGCGGGAGGCGGCCCTGGTCGCGATCTGGCAGTCGGTGCTTGGCTGTGCCGACATCGGCGTGCACGACGATTTCTTCGATCTCGGCGGCGATTCTCTTTCCGCGGGACGAATGCTGGGACGGATCCGCAGCGAGTTCGGCGTCGACCTCCCGATCGCGACCATCTTCAACGCGGGCAACGTCGCGGACCTCGCATGGGAGATCGGCCGTCGCCGGTCGACGCCATGAGCCGCGACCGCCAACCTGCAACCAATGCCGTGCGCGTTCTGCGCGAGCACGGCGTCGAATTCACGCATCACCCGTACACGTACGAAGAGCGCGGCGGCACCGAGGTGTCGGCGCGCGAACTGGGCGTCGACGAGCACGCGGTCGTCAAGACGCTGGTGATGGAGGACGAGGCGAAGCGGCCGCTGGTCGTGCTGATGCATGGCGACCGCGAGGTCTCGACCAAGGCGCTCGCGCGCCTGCTGAAGGTGAAGACCGTCACGCCGTGCGCGCCGGCGGTGGCCGACCGCCACTCGGGCTACCAGGTCGGCGGCACCAGCCCGTTCGGCACGCGGCGCGCGATGCCCGTCTACATGGAGCGCGGGATCGCCGCGCTGCCCTACCTGTACGTCAACGGCGGGCGGCGCGGCTACCTGGTCGGCATGACGCCGGCGGACCTGATCCGCGTGCTGGCCCCGGAACTGGCGGACATCGCCGTCGCCGCGCCGTGAGAACCCGGCGCGCCTACGACGTGGTGGTGGTCGGCGGCGGCACGGCCGGCGCCATCGCCGGCATCGCCGCGGCGCGCACCGGCGCGCGAACGCTCGTCGTCGAGCAGTACGGCAGCCTGGGCGGCGTGCTGACACTCGGCATGTCGCTGAAGGGCGTCGATGACGGCGGCGGCGCGCGGGCGCTGGGCGGCATCGGCGCCGAACTGATCGCCGGCGCGCGGCGCATCGGCGGCGCCACCCTGGTGTCGCACCATCCGCGGCACGGCTCGATCATGGGCCAGGACCCGGAGGCGATGAAGCTCACGCTGATGGAGATGGTGCGGGATTCCGGGCTCGGCCTGCTGCTGCACGCGTTCCTGGTGGACGCGGTGATGGACGGAACGCGGATCGCGGCGATCCGCGTCGCGCACAAGGGCGGCCTCGAATCCATTCCGGCGCAGTGCTTCGTCGACTGCACCGGCGACGCCGATCTCGCGGCGCGCGCCGGCGCGCGATTCGCGCTGGGCCGCGAGGGCGACGGCCACCTGCAGCCGGTGTCGTCGATCTTTCGCGTCGGCGGGGTCGAGCTCGACGCGACGTGGGCGTATCTCGCGCAGCACCCCGAGGACCTCGAGACCCCGCTCGGCGATGCCGCCGACGTCGGCGGCGAATACGCGGCCGACGCGTTCCGCGCGAAGCCCGGCGTCGGCGTGGAGGGCTTCCGCACGCTGGTCGCGAAGGCGCGCGCCGCGGGTGATTATCACATCCCGCGCGACAAGTTCGGCTTCAACCCGCTGCCCGGCCGGCGCGAGGTGACGATCAACATCACGCGCGTCCACGGTATCGACGGCACCGACCCCGACGATCTCACGCGCGCCGAGGTCGAGACGCAGCTGCAGACGCTGGAGGCCGTGCGTTTCCTGCGCAAGTACGTGCCCGGGTTCGCCGAATGCTACGTCGTGTCGAGCCCATTCCAGGTGGGCGTGCGCGAGACGCGACGCATCGAAGGCGGCTACGTGCTGACGAAGGACGACGTGCTGGCGGGCCGCGATTTTCCGGACCAGGTCGCGCGCGGCGCGTATCCGCTCGACATCCATGACGTCGGCCGGGACGCCACCGTGCTGGGCGCCAAGGTGGGCGGCAGCGGCGTCACGCTGTGGCGGCTCGACCGCTCGTACGGCATTCCGGCGCGCTGCCTGGTGCCGCAGGGCGTGGACAATCTCGTGGTGGCGGGGCGCTGCCTCTCGGCCACGCACGAGGCGGCAGGCTCGGCGCGCGGCCAGCCGGTGTGCATGGCCACGGGGCACGCGGCCGGCACGATAGGGGCGCTCTCTGCGCTCGGGCGCGTCGCGCCCGCCGATCTTGCCACCGAACGGCTCCGGACGACGCTGCTGCGCCAGGATGCCGTGCTGGAACGGACATGAGGAGACGATGAAGATGAAGTTCCTGCGCAATGCGCTGCCGCTCGTGCTGGCGGCGATGGCGATCCAACCGCACGCGGCCGTCGCACAGGCGGCGGCCGGGTATCCCGCGCGGCCCGTGAAGATCGTGATTCCCTATCCGCCCGGCGGGTCGGCCGACCTGATCGGCCGCATGGTGGCCGACAAGATGGGCAAGAGCATCGGTCAGCCGGTGGTCGTCGAGAACAAGCCCGGGGCCACCGGCGCCATCGGCAGCGAGTTCGTCGCCCGCGCCGAGCCCGACGGCTACACGCTGCTGATCGCGATCGCCGACACGCACGCGATCAACCCGGCCGTGGTCCCGAAGCTGCCCTACGATCCGGTGAAGGACTTCACTCCGGTCTCGCTGCTGGCCACGCAGCCGTTCCTGCTGGCGGTGGGCCCGAAGATGCAGGCGAAGACCGTCGCCGAGTTCGTCGCCTACGCGAAGCAGAACCCCGGGCAGGTCACCTATGCGTCCAACGGCGCCGGCGGCCTGCAGCATCTCGCGATGGAGCTCTTCTCGTCGGCGGCCGGCATCAAGGCGCTGCACGTGCCGTACAAGGGGGCGGCACCTGCGCTCTCCGACGTGATGGGCGGCCAGGTGGACGCGATCTTCATCAGCCTGCAGGGCGCGGGGGGCAACCTCAATGCCGGCAAGCTCCGCTCGGTCGCCATGGCTGCGGCCACGCGGCTGCCGGTGGCGCCGGACATTCCCACGTTCGCCGAATCGGGCTATCCGAAATTCCAGGTGACGCAGTGGTACGCGCTGCTCGGGCCGAAGGGGATGCCGCCCGAGATCGTCGCGAAGCTCTCCGCCGAGGCGAAGGCGGCGATGAGCGCGCCCGACGTCGCGGACAAGCTGCGCGGCGCGGGCACCGAGCCCATCGGCAGCACGCCCGACGCGCTGCGCGCGTTCATGGCCGCCGAGATCGCGCAGTGGGCAGGCGTGGCGAAGGCGAACGACATCCGGATCGAATAGGCCGCGCCCGCCCTCGTTCCAGGGCGTTTGCGCTAGGGCCTGCCCAGCCAGTCCAGGATGAGGCGCGTCACTTCCTCCGGCTTTTCGCGGTGGAGGAAATGGCCGGCACCGGCCACTTCCTCGTAGCGGTATTCGCCGCCGAAGTACTGCGCCTGGCCCGTCATCAGTTCGGCGCGGAGGTCGTCGGCGCCGCACAGCGCCAGCGTCGGCACGGTGATCGGGCGGGCCATGTTGGCGCGGAGGCCTTCGAGGCGCGGGTCGCCCTTCGTCGGGTCGAGCATCGCCCGGTAGTAGCCCAGCGTCGCCGCCAGCACGCCGGGCTCCTTCAGCATCGCCTTCACCTTCGCGAGATGCGCCGCATCGCTGTAGCCGGGCGAACTCCAGAGCTGCCACAGGTAGTCGATGAACGCGAAGTCGTTCGCGACGATCGCCTTTTCCGGCAACTCGGGAATCTGGAAGAACCACCAGTGGAACGAGCGCTGCACGTGCTTCGCGTCCAGCATGCTCGCCGCGACCGCTGCCGGGTGCGGCACCGCCATCACGACCGCGCGCCGGATGCGCTCGGGAAAGGCGGCGATGACTGCGTAGCCGATGATGGCGCCCCAGTCCTGTCCGACGAGATGCGCGGGCTGTCCGCCGCCCAGCGCGCGTATCAGCGCGGCGATGTCGGTGGCGAGCGTTGCCTTGTCGTAGAAGCCGTCGCGCGGAATCGCAGTCGGCGGATAGCCCCGCAGGCTGGGCGCGACGACGCGGTAACCGGCGGCGACCAGCGCCGGGACCTGCCGGTCCCAGGTTTCGGCGACGTCGGGAAACCCGTGCAGCAGGACGACGAGCGGGCCGCTTCCTTCGTCGAGACAGGCGAAATCGAGTCCGTTGGCGTGGATGCGCTTCACTGGCAAGGCCGGTCGGCGGCGGCCGGGTCAGTGGAGGTCGAGCGCGTGCCGCTTCAGCACGTCGAGCGGGATCACGGCGAGCGTTTCCTCGTGCGTGGCAGCCAGCACCACCGGCGAGGCGACGCCGGCCTCCATCGCCTGCCGCCACGTGCCGGCGCACACGCACCAGCGGTCGCCGGGCTTCAATCCCGGGAAGCCGAACCGCGGCGCGGGCGTGATGAGGTCGTTGCCCTGCTCGAGCGCGAACTCCAGGAAGGCCTGCGTGACGTGCGTGCACACCACGTGCAGGCCGTGGTCGTCGGGGCCGGTGTTGCAGCAGCCGTCGCGGAAGAAGCCGGTGAGGGGTTCCATCGAGCACGGCAGCAGCGTGCCGCCGAGTACGTTGCGGTCGTCGTTGGGCATGGCGGTATCGGCCTGATCAAATGCGTCGGGCCGCTAATTTACCACCGAAGGCGTTGCCGGGTTCCGTCGCCGGCAGCACGCCGTCGCTGCCCGTGTCCCGCTGCTTTACAATTGATGGACCGGCGTACCCCACGGCGCCGATCCTTTCAATCCGGCGCGGACCCAACGATGTCCCTCGAACTCTGGCTAGCCTTCGTCGCCGCGACCGCGGTGCTGCTCGTCATCCCGGGCCCGACCATCCTCACGGTGATCAGCTACTCGATCGCGCACGGGCGGCGCGCGAAGCTGCCGCTGGTCGCGGCCGTCGCGCTGGGCGACTCGACGGCGCTGGTGCTGTCGCTGGTCGGGCTGGGGGCGCTGCTCGCCGCGTCCGCGCTCTGGTTCACCGTGGTCAAGGTCATCGGCGGCATCTACCTCGTCGTGCTGGGCATCCGGATGCTGCGCGCGGGCGTGACGTCCGCGCCGCTGCCGGCGGTGGCGGCGCCGGCGTCGCTGTGGCGCCTCTTCGCCAACACCTGGCTCGTCACGGCGCTGAACCCCAAGGGCATCATCTTCTTCGTGGCGTTCCTGCCCCACTTCATCAATCCGAGCGCCGCGCTCGGGCCGCAGTTGTGGGTGCTGGCGCTCACGTTCGTCGTGATGGCCGCGATCAACGCGATGCTCTATGCCGCGTTCGCCGGCTCGGCGCGGCGGCTCCTGTCGTCGGGGCGCGCGCAACGGCGCTTCAACGTCGCCGGCGGAACGCTGCTGACGGCGGCCGGCATCTGGGCGCTTCTCGCGCGCCGCGCGGCCTGAACGGCATCGCCGGGGAGAAGCGCGAACGGGCGCGGTCCACCCGGGTTTCGCCTTCGCTCAACCCGGGCTACGCGCCCGGATTGCGTAGCCTGGCGTTCCGCGCCGGCGAAACCCGGGGCTGTCGTGCGATGAGGCACTCCGCGGCGCCGTGTATCAGCTCGTGCGGCCGAGCCAGCGCTGCGCCTTTTCCATCGCGATCAGTTCCGCGGCGCTGCCCATCCGCTCGTGCGCGGCTTCCGTCAGCGCGATCTGCAGGAGCTGCGCCGCCGCGAACGCGTCGCTGACCGCGTGGTGCCGCTCGCCACCCCCGAGGCCGAAGCGCACGAGCCAGTCGTCGAGCATCGTGCACTCGCTGTCCGGGAACAGCGCGGGCAGCAGGAACGCGAGGTCGATCCACGGCAGCTTCAGCGCCGCGCCGAGCGATGACTTCATCGACCGGTCGATCATCGGCCGGTCGAATTCGGCGCGGAACGCGACGAGCGGGCACTTGCCGACATACTCGAGGAAATCGAGCATTCCCGAGGCCGGGTCGACGCCCCCGAGCTGGGTCTGGCCGCCGATGCCGTGGATGAGGATGTTGTCATCGGCGCTGGCGCGGTGCTGCCGCAGCACGGTCTCGAAGCAGTCGCCGAGCCCGAGGCAGCCTTCGGACACCGCGGCGGCGCCGATCGCGATGACGTTGTCGCGGTCGAGGTCGAGCCCGGTGGTCTCGGTGTCGACGACGACGTAGCGCATCCGCGCATGCGGGAGGTCGAGGTCGACCGCCGGCCGCGCGCGCCAAGCGGCAAGCCGCTGCGCGTGCTCGCCGCCCACCTTCGGGCCGCCGCGGAGCAGCCCCAGCGCCCTGTCGACAATGCTCATCGATCCGTCGCTCCGTTCACGTCTGGAACGACCGCCGCAGCTCCTGCTGCAGCAGCTTCGCCTGGCGGAAGGTTTCCTTCAGCATCCGCTGGTCGACGTCGTTCAGCGCGTACGGGTCGATCCGATTGGCGGCGCCTCCCGCGGCAGCCAGGTGCTGCTGGCGCAGCCGCAGCATCTGCAGGAACTGGAAGCCCTCGAGCAGGGCGGCGACGTGGCGTTCCGGGATCGACAGGCGGGCGGCGGCGAGGCGCAGCCGGGCCGCGGTGCCGGTCTCGGCGATGCCGTAGGCGAGCGCATAGACACGCGCCGCGTCGACGAAGATGCGCACCCCGCGCGTCTTGAGGTCGATCGTTCCCTTGCGCCCCTCCGCGTCGTCGTCGGTCGCGAACGCGCGGATGAGGCCCAGCGGGGGATCGGACTGCAGCGCGTTCTGTGTCATGAGGCGCAGGAAGATCCGACTCTCCTGCGTGTACCTGAAGAGCCATTCGCGCAGCCCGTCGGTCAGCGTGGTGTCGCCGTAGAGCGCACGGAAGTCGAACACGATGTTGGCGTTGAGGAGCGCCTCGGGCGTCGGTTCGCGCAGCCAGTCGAGGAAGCGTGCCTTCCATTCGTCGACCGACAGGCACATCTTCGGGTTGCCTGCCATCACGTTGCCGGTGCACAGCGGGAACCCGAGCGCGTCGAGCTCGGCGTTGATGTCCGCGGCGAAAGCCAGCAGCGCCGGCCGCCGGCGCTCGGCGTCGGCGGCGTCCGTCGCCGCGAACACCAGCGCGTTGTCCTGGTCCGTGGCGAACGTCTGCTCGCCCCGTCCTTCGCTGCCGAGCGCCATCCAGCACCAGCCGCTGCCGGGGAGCTCATGGCGCTCCAGCGCGAGCTCGATCACGCGGCGCGAGAGCTGGTCGTTGAGCGCGGCGATCGTCCGGGTCAGCGGCTCGGCGGCGACACCCTGCGCGAGCAGGTTGCGGGTGAGGAGCCGGATGTCGTCGGCGGCGTGGCGCAGCCCGTCGCGGTTGCGCGCCTTGCGCACGGTCTGGCCCACGGTGCGCATCGATACGCGTTGCAGCGCGAACAGGTCGCGCTCCGACACCAGCCCGGCCACGCGCTGCCCGTCGACGACGATGAGCTGCCGGATCGCGCGTTCCGCGATCAGCTGGAGCGCCTCGTACGCGGTGGCAGTCGCCGGCAGCGTCACCGCCGGCGCCGACATCACCTCCCGGACCGGCGTCGACAGCGGCTTGCCCGCCAGCACGACCCGCCGCAGCAGGTCGATCAGCGTGAAGATGCCGAGTGGCTCGCCATCGGCGCCGACGATGATGAGGGTGCGGACGGCGGACTCGTCCATCAGCTTCAGCGCATCGACGAGGGGGGCGTCCGCGCTCGCTGTGACGGGCGGGCGGCGGATGACGTCGGACAGCGGCCCGGTCAGCGTCTGCTGGTCGGTCGCCGCCTGGCTGTACTGGCCCTGCAGCCGCGACAGCGACTGCTTCAGCGTCTCGGTGATCGCCTGCGTGCAGAACCGCTCGAACTCCGGCGAGCCCCGGCGCAGCGCGATGAAGTCGTCGCGGGGCAGCAGGTAGCAGAACGTGTCCTCCACCGCGTGATAGACGCGCGTCGTCGGGCCGCCGGCCGACAGCGCCCCGACCGGGAAGAGCTCGCCGGGGCTCAGCATCGGGTCGGGCTCGGCGTTGGGATTGCCGGGGCGGCTGCCGACGAGCCCCCGGTGGATGATGTGGAGATGCTTCACCGCGCCCATCTGCGGGTTGAGGATCGCCGCATCCTTCGCGAAATAGGCGAGTTTCAGCTTTGGCACCAGCGCCGCGAGGGTCTCGTCGCTGATCCGGTTGAACGGCGTGTGCTGGCGCAGGAATGCCGTCGTCGTGGCGACGACCAGCGGTGGCGGTGCGGTCATGGTGTGCTCGATCGGTTGATGACGCGAGGAACGGCGGGGCGTCGCCGGCGCCCACAAGCAAAAACCCCCGCGTGAGGCGGGGGCCTTTGCCGTGCGGACGCCTGGCCAGGCGTCAGTGTGCCGCCGCCTTGGACGCGAGGATGCCGGTGTTCTGGCGCGCGTACAGCTCGTCCCACATGTCGTCGGCGCGCTTGTCGCGATACAGCAGCGAGCCGATGATCACCGCCAGGAAGCCCAGCGGGATCGAGATGATCCCCGGGTTGCGTAGTTCGAACAGCGGCTTCTCGAGCCCCACCAGGCTGGTGTCGTCGCCCTTGAACTTGTCGAGCGTGCCCTTGGCCGCGGCGACGTCCTTCTCCGCGCCGGCGATCGCCTTCTGCACCTTGGCCTTCGTCGCGTCGTCCGCGGCGGCTTCCATGTCGGCCTTGAGCTTCTCCAGCTTGGCAGGGGCGGCGTCGACGACCTTCTGCGCCGCGGCCTTGATCGGCTTCGGATAGGTCATGTTCGGCGACACCAGCACCAGCACGATCGCCGTAAAGGTGCCGACGATCATGCCGAGCACGATGCCGCCGGTGTTGCAGCGGCGCCAGTAGAGCGTCAGCAGCACGCACGGGAAGTTGGCCGAGGCCGCCACCGCGAACGCCAGCGCGACGAGGTGGGCGACGTTCTGGCCCTTCGCCGCGATGCCGATGCCGATGGCCATCGCGCCCACGATGACGGTCGCGATCCGCGCCGCCTTGACCTGCTCCTGCGGGGAGACGTGCTCTTCGCGGATCACGCCGACCCAGAGGTCGTGCGCCATCGCCGATGCGGCGGCGAGCACGAGGCCCGCGACCACGGCGACGATGGTCGCGAACGCGACGGCGGCGACGAACGCCAGCATGAAGTTGCCGAGCAGCGAATCGGCGCCGCCGCCCAGCGCCTGCGCGAGCAGCGGGGCGGCCATGTTGCCGCCGGCGTCCACGGCGCGGATCTGGTCGGCGCCGACCTTCATCGCCGCGCCCATGCCGAGGAACAGCGTCAGCACGTAGAAGCCGCCGATGATTCCCATCGCCCAGAGCACCGACTTACGCGCGGCCTGCGCCGTCGGCACGGTGAAGAAGCGCATCAGGATGTGCGGCAGGCCGGCGGTGCCGAAGACGAGCGCCATGCCCAGCGAGATCTGGTCGATCGGCGCCTTGAACAGGAGGCCCGGCTCGAGGAAGCGCTGACCGAGGTCGGTCGGCGACATGCCCTTAGCGCCGTCGCCCAGGATCTGCGCCACCCGTGCCTGCACCTTGGCGTCGCCGATCACGTTGGTCAGGAAGTCGCCGAAGAACCCGTATTGCGACCAGACCATGATCACCAGCACGATCGACGCCATCACCAGCAGCACCGCCTTGATGATCTGCACCCACGTCGTCGCGACCATGCCGCCGAACAGCACGTAGCCCAGCATCAGCACGCCGACGACCACGACCGAGATTTCATAGTCGATGCCGATCAGCGTCTTCACCAGCACGCCGCCGCCGACCATCTGCGCGGTCAGGTAGAACGTCGAGACCGTGATCACCGAGAGGGCGCCGACGATCCGCGTGGCCCTCGGGTTGTTGCGGTAGGCGAGGATGTCGGCCAGCGTGTACTTGCCGATGTTGCGGCAGGGCTCGGCGATCACCAGCAGCACGGTGATGTACGCGACCAGCCAGCCCACCGAATACATGAAGCCGTCATAGCCCCAGATCGAGATCAGGCCGGCGATGCCGAGGAACGACGCCGCCGACAGGTAGTCGCCGGCGATCGCCCAGCCGTTCTGCAGCCCGGACACTCCGCCACCGGCGGTATAGAAGTCGGCCGCGCTCTTGACGCGCTTCGCCGCGAGGTAGGTCACGAACATCGTCATCGCAATGATGACGCCGAACACGAGGAACGTCAGCCAGCGCCACTTCTCCGCCACGGCGCCCTGCGCGAGCGCGGGCGTGGCTACGGCCGACAGCGCGACGAAACCGGCGAAGAAGGCAATCCGGCGCGAGCTCATTTCTTCCTCCCCATCATCTTTTCGGCGTCGCGGACGATCTCGGCTGCCTCGACGTCGAACTCGGAGTTGGCCTTGTGCGCATAGTAGAAGGCGATGCCCCACGCGACGACGAACTCCGACATCGCGAACAGGAGGCCGACGTTGACGGGGCCGAAGACCTTGACCTTGAACAGGTCCTGGAAGTACGCGGCGCCGATCGGCAGCAGGAAGTAATAAACGACGGAGAAGACCATCAGGCCCCAGAGGAACGCGGTCTTCTTGCGGTGAAGTGCCTGGAATCGTGGATCGGCGACGATCGCCTTCCAGTCCATTCCGGTGGTGTCGGTCATGAATCCCCCTGAGATTGTCGGCATTGTCGTCGCCGGCGAGCCCGCTTCATTGCGAACGCGCGTATTGGCGCATAACGGCCTGCTCTGCGGTTTGATTTGGGTCAACCAACTTCCAGTCATCGGACGGGTGCGCCGGACACCGGAAATCGTGGCGAGGACGTGCCGGGTTGCGCGGGGCCGCCGCGACTCATACCGATTCTCTTGATCTTTCTCAAGATATGGGCGCGCGCTCGCCGCTAGTCTGCACGCTGGCGGAGGGGAAGCTTCCCACGCCCCGGCAGAAAAAAGAGGAACGCCGCGGCGACGTGGACGCCCCGGCCGGACCGGAGGAGAAGTCGGCTTGGCATTGCACCGCATCGCACGGGGTCTCGATCTGCCGCTCGCGGGCGAGCCCGCGGCGCGCATCGACGCGGCCGCGCCGCCGTCGCGTGTGGCGCTCGTCGCCGCCGACTACCCGGGATTGAAGCCGGCGCTGCTGGTGCAGGAGGGCGAGCGCGTGCGCCGCGGCCAGCCGCTGTTCGAGGACCGGGCGACCCCCGGGGTCCGCTACACGGCGCCGGCGGCCGGCACCGTGGCGGCGATCAACCGCGGCGACATGCGCGCCTTCCGGTCGCTCGTCATCGACGTCGCCGACGACGAGGGGGCCGACGCCGCCATGCCGTTCGCGAGCCATGCCGGCCTGGCACCCGCGGCGATGGATGCCGACACCGTCCGCGCGCTGCTCGTCGAATCTGGGCTGTGGACCGCCTTTCGCGCGCGGCCGTTCAGCCGCGTCCCCGCGCCGTCGACGGCGCCGCACGCGATCTTCATCACCGCGATCGACACCCACCCCCACGCGCCGCCGGTGGATCTCGTGATCGCGGGCCGCGAGGAGGACTTCGCGACCGGCGTGCGGGCCGTTGCCCGGCTTTGCGCGGGCACCACCTACGTCTGCAAGGCGGCGGGGTCCTTGGTGACTGCGCCCGCCGGCGAGCGGATCGCCGTCGAGGAGTTCGCCGGGCCCCATCCGGCGGGCACGCCCGGCGTGCACATCCATCATCTCGCCCCGGTGCATCCGGGACGGACCGTCTGGCACATCGGCTACCAGGACGTGCTGGCGATCGGCCGCCTCGTCGCCACGGGCAGGCTCGACGTCGAGCGCGTGATCTCGGTCGCCGGGCCGGGGGCGCGCGACCCGCGGCTCCTGCGCGTGCGGCTGGGCGCGGCGACCGATCCGCTGGCGGCGACCGAAGCGAAGCCCGGCGCGCAGCGCGTCATCTCGGGCTCGGTGCTCGACGGCCGCACCGCGCAGGGTGACGTCCTGGGCTACCTCGGCCGCTATCACCGGCAGGTCGCGATCGTGCCCGAAGGCCCGCAGCGCGAGCTGTTCGGCTGGATCGCGCCCGGCGCCGGCAAGTTCTCGATCTGGGGCGTGGTGCTGGGCCACTGGTCCAAGGCGCGGCGGCTCGCGCTCACCACCACCACCAACGGCAGCCCACGGTCGATGGTGCCCATCGGCGCATTCGAGCGCGTGCTGCCGATGGACCTGATGCCGACGTTCCTGCTGCGCGCGCTCATCACCCGCAACCTCGAATGGGCCGAGGAACTGGGCGTGCTGGAACTCGACGAGGAGGATCTCTCGCTGTGCACGTTCGTGTGCCCCGGCAAGGTCGAGTACGGGCCGCTGCTGCGCGACATGCTGACGCGCCTCGAGAAGGAGCAGGCGTCATGAGCGCGCCGGGCCGCCCCAAGCGCGAATTGCTCCCCCTCGGGGGGAGGGCGTGCAGCGCCAAGGGGGCAGTTCAATGAGCGGGCTGCGCGACCTGCTCGACCGCGTCGGGCACCATTTCGAGAAGGGCGGGCGCTTCGAGCGCCTGCATCCGCTCTGGGAAGCCGCCGACACGTTCTTCTACACGCCGGCCTCGGTGACCAAGGGCGGCGCGCACGTGCGCGACGCGCTCGACCTGAAGCGGATGATGATGCTGGTCGTCATCGCGACGCTGCCCTGCGTCTACATGGCGCTCTACAACACCGGGCTGCAGGCCAACCTGGTGCTCGACCCCGCCAAGACCGCGCTGCTCACCGGCTGGCGCCACGACGTGATCCGCTGGCTCGGCACGGGCTACTCGCCGGGCAGCGTGACGGCGTGCATCGTCCACGGCGCGCTGTACTTCCTGCCGCTCTACATCGTGACCATGGTCGTCGGGCTCTCGTGGGAGGTGTTGTTCGCAGTGGTGCGCAAGCTCGAGGTCAACGAGGGCTTCTTCGTCACCGGCATCCTGTTCCCGCTGATCCTCCCGCCGACGACGCCGCTGTGGCAGGCGGCGCTGGGCATCAGCTTCGGCGTCGTGCTGGGCAAGGAAGTGTTCGGCGGCACCGGGATGAACTTCATCAATCCCGCGCTCGCCGCGCGTGCATTCCTGTTCTTCGCGTATCCCGGCGACATCTCGGGCGACCGGGTCTGGACCGCCGGCACGGCGGAGACGGCGATCGACGGTTTTTCCGGCGCGACGCTGCTGGCGCAGATGCGGCAGATGGCCGGCCCCTTCGCCGACCAGAACTTCTCCTGGATCAACGCGTTCGTCGGACTCGAGCCCGGGTCGATGGGCGAGACCTCGGCGCTCGCCTGCCTCGCCGGCGCCGTACTGCTGATCGTGACCGGGATCGGTTCCTGGCGGACGATGGCGGGCGTGGCCGCCGGCACGGTCGCGATGGCGTCGACGTTCAACGCCATCGGCAGCACGACCAACCCCTATTTCGCAGTGCCGTTCTGGTGGCACATGGTCGCCGGCGGTTGGGCGTTCGGCACCGTGTTCATGGCCACCGATCCCGTGACCTCGCCGTTCTCCAACGGCGGCAGGTGGATCTACGGCGCGCTGATCGGCGTGTTCATCGTGCTGGTGCGCACCGTCAATCCCGCCTACCCGGAGTCGGTGATGCTGGTGATCCTCTTCATGAACGTGATCGCGCCGCTGATCGACTACGGTTTCGTGCGGGCGAACGTCCGCCGCAGGCAGAAGCGCCGTGCCGAAAACTGACACCACGCGCTACACGTTCATCTTCGCGACGATCGTCTGCGTCGTGTGCGCGCTGCTGGTCGCCGTGTCGGCGGTCGGCTTCCGCGAGAAGCAGGAGACCAACGCGCTCCTGTACCGGCAGAAGAACGTGCTGCTGGCCGCGGGGCTGCTGAAGCCGGAAGAGGACCCGCCGGCGCGCGAGCTGCTGAAGATCTTCGACGAGAACATCCGGGTGCGCCTCGTCGACCTGGCCACCGGCGAACTGGTCCCGGCCGGAAAGCTCGACCCGAAGACCTACGACCAGAAGAAGGCGCGCAACGACCCGGTGCAGAGCCGGGCCGTCCCGGCCAACAGCGCCGGCGTCGCGCGGCTGCCCACCTATGGCGCCGTCTACTTCGTGATGAAGAACGACGCGGCGCGGCTGGTGGTGCTGCCGATCGAGGGCGTCGGCATGTGGGGCACGCTGTACGGTTTCCTCGCCCTCGAGCCCGACGGCAATACGGTGCGCGGCCTCACCTACTACGACCAGAAGGAAACGCCGGGCCTGGGCGGGGAGATCGGCAACCCGAAGTGGCAGGCGGTGTGGAACGGCCGCAGGATCTACAACGAGAACTGGGAGCCGCAACTCGTCGTCATCAAGGGCAAGGCCGGCTCGCCCGACAAGGATCCGCTGCGCGTCGACGGCCTGTCCGGCGCCACGATCACGAGCAACGGCGTGTCGCGGCTGACTGCATTCTGGATGGGCAACGACGGCTGGGGCCGCTTCCTCAAGCGGTTCCGCGAAGGAGCAAAGCCTTGAGCGCACTTGCCGCACTCTTCGGCCGGGGCGAGCGCACCGCGCTCCTCGCGCCGATCGTCACCAACAACCCGATCGGCGTCCAGGTGCTGGGCATATGCTCGGCGCTGGCCGTGACCACGCGGATGGACAAGGCGCTGGTGATGGGCATCGGCGTCACCGTCGTCACCGCCTGCGCCAACCTCGCCGTCAGCACCGTGCGCAACTGGATCCCGGGCAGCATCCGGATCATCGTCCAGCTGGCGATCATCGCCTCGCTGGTGATCGTCGTCGACCAGGCGCTGAAGGCCTACCTGTTCGAGCTGTCCCTCGAGCTCTCGGTATTCGTCGGCCTCATCATCACCAACTGCATCGTGATGGGCCGCGCCGAGGGCTACGCGATGCAGAACCCGCCGTGGGCGTCGTTCCTCGACGGCTTCGGCAACGGCCTCGGCTACTCGCTCGTGCTGCTGCTCGTCGCGTTCGTGCGGGAGCTGAGCGGCGCCGGCCGGATCTTCGGCCGGGTCGTGCTGCCGCTCGCCGCCGACGGCGGCTGGTACGTGCCCAACGGCCTGATGCTGCTCGCACCCTCCGGGCTCTTCCTGATCGCGCTGCTGGTCTGGGCGCTGCGCACGTGGAAGCCCGAGCTGCAGGAAAAAGACTGAGATGACGACCCCCGAAGCTCGTTTCACTCGCCTCCCCCCGAGGGGGCACCAGGCGTCCCTTGGGACGGCCCGGCGGGACGCCTGAGATGACGACCCCCGAAGCTCGTTTCACTCGCCTCCCCCCGAGGGGGCACCAGGCGTCCCTTGGGACGGCCCGGCGGGACGCCTGACGAGGATCGCCCCATGGAGCACTACGCGAACCTGCTCATCCAGTCCATCTTCCTCGAGAACATGGCGCTCGCTTTCTTCCTCGGGATGTGCTCGTTCCTCGCCTGCTCGAAGAAGGTGGACACCGCGCTGGGGCTGGGCGTGGCGGTGGTGTTTGTCCAGGTGCTGACGGTGCCGCTCAACAACGTGATCCTGCACAACCTGCTGGCCGAGGGCGCGCTGGCGTGGCTCAGCCCTTCGCTGGCCCACGTGGACCTGGGCTTCCTGTCGTTCATCCTGTTCATCAGCACCATCGCGGCGGCGACGCAGATCGTCGAGATGGCGGTCGACCGCTTCGCGCCGGCGCTGTATTCGACGCTGGGCGTGTTCCTGCCGCTGATCGCCGTCAATTGCGTGATCCTGGCCGGCTCGCTGTTCATGCAGGAGCGCGACTACACGTTCGGCGAGAGCGTCGTCTACGGTGCCGGCTCGGGCCTGGGCTGGGCGATCGCCATCGCCGCCGTGGCCGGTATCCGCGAGAAGATGCGCTACTCGGACGTGCCCGCCGGCTTGAAGGGCCTGGGCATCACCTTCGTCATCGCCGGCATGATGTCGGTGGCGTTCATGATGTTCTCGGGGATACAGCTGTGAGCGCGCCGGGCCGCCCCAAGCGCGAATTGCTCCCCCCCGGGGGGAAGGCGCGCAGCGCCAAGGGTGCGGTTCAATGAGCGCGCAGCGCGACGGAGCCGCGCGATGAACGAGATCCTGCTCGGCGTCGGCATGTTCACGGCGGTGATCCTGCTGCTCGTCGCGATCCTGCTCGCGGCCAAGGCGAAGCTGACCGCGACCGGCGACGTGTCGATCCTGATCAACGACGACCCGGGCAAGATGCTGCGCGTGCCCGCCGGCAACACGCTGCTCGGAACGCTGGCGGCGAACAGGATCTTCATCCCGTCCGCCTGCGGCGGCAAGGGCGCCTGCGGCGTCTGCGAGGTGATCGTCAAGGAAGGTGGCGGCGAGCTGCTGCCCACCGAGACCGGCTTCATCGGCCGCGGCGACGCGAAGCGAGGCTGCCGCTTGGCCTGCCAGGTGAAGGTCAAGCGCGACATGAAGATCGAGATCGCGCCGGAGGTGTTCAGCGTCCGCAAGTGGAAGTGCAAGGTCGTCTCCAACCGGAACGTCGCGACCTTCATCAAGGAGCTGAAGCTGGCGCTGCCCGAAGGGGAGGAGGTGCCGTTCCGCGCCGGCGGCTACGTGCAGATCGAGTGTCCGCCGCACGCCGTCGACTTCCACGATTTCGACGTCGGCCCGCCGTTCAAGGAGACCTGGGACCGCTTCGACCTGTGGCGCTTCAAGTCGGCCACGGACGCGCCGATCGAGCGCGCGTACTCGATGGCGAACTACCCGAGCGAGAAGGGCATCCTGCTGTTCACGATCCGGATCGCGTTCCCGCCGGGCTACCGCGAGGACATCCCGCCCGGCATCATGAGCTCCTGGGTGTTCGGCCTGAAGCCCGGCGACGAGGTGACGGTATCGGGGCCGTACGGCGAGTTCTTCGCGCGCGACACCGCCAAGGAGATGTGCTTCATCGGCGGCGGCGCCGGCATGGCGCCGATGCGCTCGCACATCTTCGACCAGTTCAGGCGGCTGCACACGAAGCGCAAGGCGACGTTCTGGTACGGCGCGCGCAGCATCGCGGAGACGTTCTACGCCGACGAGTTCGACGCGCTGCACAAGGACAATCCCAACTTCGAGTGGCATCTCGCGCTGTCGGAGCCGCTGCCCGAGGACAACTGGACCGGGCCGACCGGCTTCATCCACAACGTGCTGCACGACAACTACCTCGCGCGGCACCCGGCGCCCGAGGACATCGAGTACTACATGTGCGGTCCCGGGCCGATGAACCAGGCGGTGATCGCGATGCTGCTGTCCCTGGGCGTCGATCGCGAGAACATCATGCTGGACGATTTCGGCTGACCGGTCCCCCGGCCGGCGGAACAAGGAGCACGCAACATGATCGAGCAGACCGTCGAAGCCATCGTCCGCGACCGGGCGAGCGACGAACTCATCTCGGTGCCGGCCTCCGCGACGGTGGCCGACGCCGTGGCGGTGATGGCGACGCGCGACGTCGGCGCGGTGCTGGTGCTCACCGAGGACGGGCTCGTCGCGGGCGTGTTCTCGGAGCGCGACCTGCTGGCACGGGTCGTCAACGCCGGCCGCGACCCGGCGGCCACGCCGCTGTCGCTGGTGATGACGCGCGACGTGCGCTTCGTCTCGCCCGGCACGACGATCGAGGCGGCGCTGGCGCTGATGCACGTCCACCGCTTCCGGCACCTGCTCGTCATCGACGGCCCGGCGGTGAAGGGCCTCGTCTCGATGCGCGACCTCGTGTACCAGATGATCCGCCGCGGCGAAGGACGGTTCGAGGCGGCCGTCCGCGCGGCAGGCACTCCCAACGGCTGACAGGAGCACGCACATGGACACCCTCATCTCCCCGCGCCGGCGCACGGTGCTGCAGGCGCTGGGCGCCGCCTCGCTCCTCGCCGCGTGCGGCGACCGGCGCGGCGCCGCGGTGGCGCCCGTGCAGGAGTTCCGCGGCGCCACGATGGGCTCGACGTACACGGTGAAGGTCGCCGATGCGGGGCTGTCCCCGGCCGCGGCGACGGCGCTGCGCGAGGCGGTCGACGCCGCGCTGTCCGCGGTCGACCAGTCGATGTCGGCCTACCGGCCCGAGTCCGAGCTGTCGCGGTTCAACGCGGCCGCCGGGACGCGACCGTTCGCGCTGTCGCCCGATACTCACGCGGTGTTCCGGCTGGCGCGCGACGTGAGCGAGGCGACCGGCGGTGCCTTCGACATCACGGTGGCGCCCGTGGTCGACGCCTGGGGCTTCGGCCCGGGCCGCGTGGAGCGCGTCGTCGGTGCGAGCGAGATCGGGATCCTCGAAGCGCGCGTCGGCTGGCAGATGCTCGCAGTCGGCGACGACGGCGCCGTCACGAAGGCGCGGCCGGACTTGCGCGCCGATCTCTCGGGCATTGCCAAGGGCTACGGCGTCGACCGCGCCGCGCAGGCGATCGAGGCGGCGGGTGTGGCGAACTACATGGTCGAGGCGGGCGGCGAAGTGCGCGCCCGCGGCCGCAACGGCGAGGGCCGGCCGTGGCAGATCGCCATCGAGCGCCCCGATGCCGGGCCGCAGCGCCCGCACTACATCGTCCCGCTGGCCGGCATGTCGATGGCCACGTCGGGCGACTACCGGATCTTCTTCGAGCGCGACGGGCGCCGGTATTGCCACGAGATCGACCCCGGCACCGGTGCGCCGATCGCGAACGGGCTTGCGTCGGTCAGCGTGGTCGCCGCCGACTGCGGCTATGCCGACGCGATGGCGACCGCGCTGATCGTGCTCGGCACGGAGCGCGGCCTCGCGCTGGCCGAGGCCCGGGGCCTCGCCGCGTTCTTCATCGAGCGCTCCGCGAACGGACGCTTCAACGAGCATGCCTCGCGCGCGTTCGCCGCGCTGGGCGGCCGCCCGGTCGCCTGACGATCCCGGCCATGGATCCCGCTGCCGCCGGCCTGGTGTTCGCCCTCGTCCTCGTCGTCTTCGGCGGTGCCATAGGGGCGATGGCGATCGGCCAGAGGCTCTCCGGCCGCTGCATGCGCGGCTCCTGCGGCGGTCCCGGCGTGACCGGGCCGGAAGGCGAGAAGCTCTCCTGCCGCGACTGCCCGAACCGCGACAAGCACGACCCCGCCTGACGTCGCGCCCGCGGGCCGGGGCGTGACGCGGGCGTTCCCCGCACCGGCGGTCAGAGCCGCCGCGAGAGTTCCGGCGGATTGGCGTACGTCTTGCGGAATTCGTCGCCCGACGCGGCGAGCCTCAGCCCGGCGCGCTTGATCGCGCCGTCGTCGACCTTCGCGAGCGGCGTGTAGCGCGGGTGATGGTGGTCCAGGTACGGGTCGTTGCGCGCGGCGTTGTAACACATCAGCACCGTCCAGCGGCGGCTGTCCGACCGGTTCTGGTCCGACCGGTGCAGCACGTTGGCGTGGAAGAAGAGGCCGTCGCCGGCCTCGAGTTCCGCGTAGTGGACCGGCATCCGCCTGAGGATCTCCTCGACCCGCCTCGGCTCGGCGCCGACCTGCTCGCCCGGCAGCACGCCGTGCTCGATGCGGCCCAGGTGGTGCGAGCCGGGGACCACCTGCAGGCAGCCGTTCTCGCGGGTAGTCGCGTCGAGCGCGACCATCACGCTCGCCATGAGCGGGAACATGCAGCCGTTGTGATACCAGTAGCCGTAGTCCTGGTGCCATTCCCACGCGCCGCCGACGCGGGGCTCCTTCGCGGTCAGCTTCGAGTGGTAGTGGTAGACCTCGCCGCCCAGCATCTGCTCCATCGTGTCGACGACGCGCGTGCTGCGCGCGGCGAGCCCGTAGACGCTGTCGCCGGGGTGGTTCCACGTCGCCATCCGGGTCGCCATGCCCGCCGCGTCCTTGCGGTTGTAGAGGCTCGCCTGCAGCGCGGGATCGGTCTCGATCGCCGCGCGCAGCAGCGCGATCTCCTCGGCGTCGAACAGCTTCTTCACGGTGACGCAGCCGTCGCGCTGGTAGTCGGCATGCTGCGCCGGGGTCAGGATCGAGCCGCTCATGGTGTCCTCTTCGGGATTGTTGTCGTTGCTGGTCGACGGGGGATCGCGCCAGACAAGGGTTCTCACGGCATCGGAAAGTCGGCCAGCGGGCGGCCGTCGAACATCGCGTAGCCCGTGTCGAGATCGATCTCCTTCGCGATGACGAGGCCGTCGCGCTGGCGGCCGTGCATCGGGTCGATCGCCTGGCGTCCGAGCCGCCGCGTCGGCGCGGCGGGATCGAACGTCCATTCCTGGAAGCCCAGCAGGTAGAAATTGAGCACCACGCACGGCGCGTCGCCGGCGGCGAACCAGTGGGCGTTGCGATGGACCTCGGTCGTCTGCATCAGGTCGCCGGGTCCGAGCCACGCGTCGCGCGCCAGGCGCAGCAGCAGCAGGTCGGGCGCCAGCCGCGCGACGCGGTCGAACTCGCGCGCGTGGCAGCGCCCGGCGACGTTCATCTGGTTCGAGACCAGGTTGTGGTGGCAGTGCGGCAGGTGGACCTCGCCGGGGGCGAGATAGAGCAGTTGCAGCGTCGTGCGGCGCATGCCGTCCTGGCGCCGGTAGAAGACCTGGTCGCGCTGCTCGGCCAGCGCCCGCGCGACGGGCGGCGCGAGCTCGGCACCGAGCCCGGGATCGGCGAACACCGCGGCGACCTCCCGCTGGTAGCCGTCGACGGTCAGCCGGCCCGCGCGCAGCGCATCGACCAGCGCGACGCAGCGCGCCCTGAGCGGGCCGTCGTAGCCGTCGACGTCGGGTGGTGCTGCGCGTAGCTCGGTATTGTTGCGAACCGGTGCGTCCATGGCGTTGGGTCCGTGGGAACGGGGGCGAGCGCCATGATAGCGGGAACGCGAGTCCGTCGCGCCCGGCCTCGCGCGCGCCGCTCAGTACGGAACGCGGTCGGACTTCGCCTGGTAGCGCTTCCAGACCACGATGGCCTCGTCGCGCAGCATCTGCGTCATCTTCACGCTGCGCTGCGCCTTCGGCAGCGCGAGCTGCTCGTAGATCGGCCGGTCGTCGAAGTCGCCGTAGGTGTCCGCGTCCTCGATCGACGCGGCGTAGTACACCTCCTCGATCCCCGCCCAGTAGCACGCGGCGAGGCACATCGGGCAGGGCTCGGCCGACGAGTACAGGATGCAGCCCGGCAGCTTGAAGCTCTGCAGCGTGGTGCAGGCCAGCCGGATCGCCTCCATCTCGCCGTGCCACGTCGGGTCGTGGCTCGCGACGACGCGGTTCATGCCCTCGGCGACGATCTGCCCGTCCCGCGCGATCACCGCGCCGAAGGCGCCGCCGGTGCTGTACTCGAGCGCGGCGCGCGCCGACAGCTCGATGCTGCGGCGGAGGAACTTCTCGTGGTCGGCGCGATGGTTCACGGTCATTCGGGTCTCCTGTGCAGGTTCGGGGCGGGCCGGCAGGCGTGCCTCAGCGCCGGCACCGGCGCTTTCCGCGCGAGCAGCATACGCGAAGCGCCGGGGCGTGGCGGGCACCGACGTATACTGCGCGTTGCATCCCGCCGCCCGTTCCGATCCCGATTCCCGGTCCCAAGGACACCCGCCCCGACCATGAAAGACGAAACGATCAAGGTCCGCATCACCGAGACCGGCAACATGCTCGACGTCGTCGTGCTGAACAAGCGCACCGAGTCGATCCAGGTGGTGCTGGGAACCGGCGTGCACAGCGTGCGCTGCGACCTCGCGCCGACGCGCACCGGTGCCGCCTACGTCGGCAAGGCGATGGGGCGCGAGATCGTCTACGAGCGCAGCCGCGAGCAGGTGAAGGCCGACATCGAGCGCCTCAACCCGAACCTGCGCGACTACCGGCGGTGACCGGGGCGCGAGCCCTGCGCGTGGGAGAAGGTGCAGGACGCGTCGGTCGGCCTCGCCGCGTGGGTGCAGCGCTGCGACTTCGGCTTCCGCCGGATCGCCGCGAGCTGAAGGCGAAGGCCGATCCGAACCTCGTCGGCGACCCGCCGGTCGGCTGCATCTCGGCCGTCTCCTACGGCGGCGCGTTCGGCTTCATCGGGCTCTACATCGTGGTGCCGGAGCACCGCCGGAACGGATACGGGATCGCGCTGTGGCGCAGCGCGATGGCGCGGCTCGCCGGCAGCAACGTCGGGCTCGACGGCGTTCCCGCGCAACAGGACAACTACCGGCGCTCGGGCTTCCGCCTCGCCTACGGCAACGCCCGCGGGCTGTCGCCGGTCACGGGAACCGCGACCGCGCTGGTCAACGGCGTGCTGACGCCGCCGACGCCGGCGCAGGTGGCGCAGGTCAACCAGGTCCTGGCGGCCGACCTGCCGGCCTTCAACAACATCGAGCTGGACACGATCCGCAAGAACTACCTGGGCGGATTCTCGTTCAACATCGACCCGCGCTGGCAGGTGACCGGCAGCGCGCTGCAGACCGACCAGAGCGGCCTCAAGCCGCTCAACATGATCAACCTCGTGTCGGGCACCGCCTCGGCGCTGCTGCCGAACCTGATCGACCAGACGACCAACCAGTACAACCTCGCCCTGTCGTACACGGGCGAGCAGTTCTTCATGAACGCGGCGTACTACGGGTCGTTCTACAAGAACCACGTGTCGGGGATGACGTTCGACAACTTCTTCGCGCCGGGAACGCTGGCGACGCAGAGCAGCGCGCCCAGCAACGAGTTCAACCAGTTCACGCTGAAGGGCGGCTACAACTTCTCGAAGACGACGAAGCTCGTCATGGGCGCCTCGTATGCGCGCAATACGCAGAACGACGCGTTCATGAACGATCCCACGCTGTTGCCGGTCGGCCTGCCGACGTCGTCGCTCAACGGTCTGGTCGAGTCGACGGCGTTCAACATCAAGCTGACGTCGAAGCCGGTCAAGGACATCTACTTCAACGCCGGCTACAAGTACAACGACCGCGACAACAAGACGCCGATCAACACCTACATGTTCTACGACGCGGGAGAGGCGAAGACCGGCACCTCGGCCTTCAACTCGGCGCTGGGGCTCCCCGCCGGAACGCTCGGCAGCAACATCAACATCTACAACAACCGCCCCTACAGCAAGAAGGTCAACCAGTTCAACGCGGACACCGGCTGGCAGTTCATGCCCGGGCAGGCGCTGAAGGGCGAGTACGAGTACCAGCAGATCGACCGCACCTGCGGCAGCTGGTACAACTGCGCCGATGCGCCGAAGACCACGCAGAACACCCTCAAGGCGGCGTGGGACGGCACGCTGGCCGAAAGCCTAAGCGGGCGCTTGAGCTACACCTATTCGCAACGCCGCGTCGACTACGACGAGAACGCCTTCCTGGCGCTCGTGCCGATGGCCAACGTCGTCCCGGCCGGCGTCGGCGCGACGGGGAGCGTGTACGCCTACCTGCAGCAGACGGGACTGTCGGGCTTCGGTCCCGTGGCGGGCTTCCCGACGACGCCGCTGACCGGCGATGCGGCGGTCTATTCGCCGAACAACAACATCGTCCCGCAGGCGCTCTACGGCAGCCGCAACAATATCAACGACCTGGTCGGGATGCGCCGGTTCAACATGGCCGACCGCAACCAGAGCAAGGTGCGCGCGTCGCTCGACTGGGGCGTCACGGACAAGCTGTCGCTGCAGGGCAACATCGAGTACAACGACGACGACTACAACAATTCGATCTACGGCCTGAAGAGCGCGAAGGACCTGGCGCTGACTCTCGAGGCGAACTACCTCCTGTCCGACAACTTCTCGGCCAACGCCTGGTACACCTACCAGGACCAGAAGGCGGAAAGCGCCGGCATCTCGTACGGCAGCAACAGCAACACCGCCAACGTGGGCGGCGTCGCCGGCAACACGGTGGTCGAGGGCGGCTGCTACGCCACCGTGGTCGAGCGAAACATGAACGCGAAGGTCGACAACTGCCTCAACTGGTCGACCGACATGAAGGACAAGATCAACTCGTTCGGCATCGGCGCGAAATGGACCGGCCTGATGTCCGGCAAGCTCGACTTCACCGGGGACCTCGTGTACACGCAGGTAAAATCGTCGACGGGTATCAACGGCGGCAGCTACGCGAACAACCCCTACGCGGTGGCCGGCAAGCCGGCCGTGGTCCCGGCGGTCATCTTCATCCCCGCCACCGGGATGCCCGACGTCACCAACACGACGATTGAGCTCAAGCTGACCGGGCAGTACGCGATCAACAAGGCCTCGTCGGTCCGGTTGATCTACTGGTACCAGCACATGAAGACCACCGACTACGCGTTCGACGGCACCCAGTTCGGGACGATCACGAGCGTGCTGCCGACCAACGAGCAGGCGGCGAACTACAACGTCAACGTGGTCGGCCTGTCGTACATCTACAAGTGGCAGTAGTTGCCGTGGCCTGAAGCCCGAGCCGAACGCGACGGGGGGCGCCAAAGCGCGCCCCCCCGTGCATTGGGACCCCTCCCGCGCCGGTCGCGGCCGAAAGAGGATGCCGCCCGGGTGATGCGCGTCTCGGTGTACCGGGCCAGCTTGCCTTCCCGCACCCGGTTTGCGCTGGCTCAAGGCCCCGAGCCCCGCATCGGGTAACCTAGTCGCCATTATCGCAGGGTCCGGCACGCCGGCCGCCCGCCCGCAATCCGGCCGTCCCCGCCCCGGCGCCACGGCAATTTCCCTGGAGATGTGAAATGTTCAGATGGTTCGCAGTCGTCCTTTTCGCGCTCATCGCCGCCGCCCCGGCGGCCGGCGCGACGTCGGTGACGGGCACGGTGCAGGAGGTCAAGGACGTCGAGATCTATTCGTACCTGCGGCTGAAGACCGCCGACGGCGAGGTCTGGGCGGCGGTCAACAAGGCGCCGGTGAAGGTGGGGGCGACCGTGACGATCGAGAATCCGACCGTCATGACCAACTTCGAGAGCAAGACGCTCAAGAAGACGTTCGACAAGATCCTGTTCGGCAACCTTGCCGGCGCCCCGGGCGCCAAGGTGGCCGCCGCGCCTGCCGCCGCGCCGGCGCCGGGCGGCACGATGGGTGCGATGCACTCGGGAATGGCCAAGCCCGTGGATATCGCCGACGTGAAGGTGCCGAAGGCCACCGGGCCGGACGCCAGGACCGTCGCCGAGGTCCTTACGAAGGGGCCGGAGCTCAAGAACAAGAACGTCGTCGTTCGCGGCAAGGTCGTGAAGTTCACGCCCGGCGTGATGGGCAAGAACTGGGTCCATCTCCGCGACGGCTCAGGCTCGGCGGACGCCGGCACGAACGACGTGCTGGTCACGACGCTGGCCGAGACCAAGCTCGGGGACGTCGTGGTGTTCAAGGGCGTCGTCCACACCGACGTGGACTTGGGCTCCGGCTATGCCTACAAGGTGCTGATCGAGGAAGCGACGCTGCAGAAGTAAGGCTTCGGCGGCCGAGAAACGGGGACAGACCCCGTTTCTCGCGGGGCGCTGATTCCGGCTGCGGCGCGGCCCTGTGCACGGCGACTCACGCCGACGCGCCGTCCAGCGCCGCCACCGCGTCGGCGTCGAGCCCGATCCGCGCGGCGGCGAGCAGTTCGTCGAGCTGCGCGTAGGCCTCGAGCGTCTCGTCGAACGCCGTCGTCTCGTCGTCCCAGTGCGACTGGTAGAGGTCGATGGCGTCGACCTGCAACCGCGAGAGCGAGTCCTCCGCGGAGCGCAGGACGTGGTCGCGGGAGAGGCAGCGTCGGCCGAGGCCCATGTCCGAGCCGACCTTGGTGGCGATGACGACGTCGTCGTGGTGCCCGCGCCGGGCGATCCAGCGACCGATGATGGCCTCCGATTCGCCGCCCGTGTGGCCCGGCACCCAGCGCGAATACGAATCCGCCGTGTCGATCAGGTTGCCGCCGCCGGCGACGAAGGCGTCCAGCAGCCGGAACGACGTCGCTTCGTCGGCGGTCCAGCCGAACACGTTGCCGCCGAAGGCGAGCGGCGCGACCGCGAAGTCGGTGCTGCCGAGACTGCGTCTTTCCATGATGCCCTCCGTGGGGATTGTCACTCGCGGGTCCAGCCCTTGTGCTGCTCGGTCTCGAACTGCGCGCGGTCGCGCTCGAAGCATTCGCGCAGCTCCTCGCGCCCGGCCTTCGCGTCCGACAGCCCCTGCGTCTCGGCGCGGAAGACCGGCACCAGCGCGTCCATCGTCGTCACGTTGTGGCGGCGGAAGCCGTCGGCCATCTCGCGCGCGCGGAAGCGGTCGACGCCCAGCGCTTCGAGCACGTGGTGCCCGGTGCGCAGCGCCGATTCGAAGGTCTCGCGCTCGACGACGTTGACGCCCCGCGTCCGCAGCGCGACGTAGTGGCTCACGTTGCGGGCGCGCGCGATCATCGGCAGGCCGGGGAAGTTCTGGCGGACGCGGTCCGTGAGCTCGATGCTGTCGGCGCCGGCGTCAGGTTGCGCTCGTTCATCGTCTGCATGGCGATGGCGGTCGACGACAGCGCCAGCGCGAGGCCGGCAACCAGCGCGCCCTGCCACGCGATGCCGAGTGCCAGCCCGCCCGCCGCCAGCGCGGCGGCATTCGCGGCCAGCGCGCGGTTGGCGTGGGAGCGGTGCAGGTAGGGGTGCGCCAGGATTACGCCGATCATGGTGGCGTGCCTCGTCGGGTGGCTGGGGCGAGCGGCGAGTATATCGGCGCCGGCCGCGGCGGAACGAGGCAGGCCCGTCTGCGGTAGAATCGCGCCCCCGTCCCCCGCTCCCGACAGGCCCCCGTCATGCGCTTTCACCTAACCGTGTTCCTGCTCGCCGCCGCGGTGCTGCCGCCGGCGCTGGCGCAGGCGCCGGTGGCCACTTCCGCGCCAGACTCCGCGCCTGCACGGCCGCAAGCCGAATCGCCGGCCGACCGCTGGAATCTCGCGGAAATCTACCCGTCCGTCGCGGCCTGGACCGCCGATGCCGCCAGGCTCGAGGCGCAGATGGCGGAGTTCACGCGCTGCAAGGGGCACCTGGGCGACAGCGCGGCGCGCTTGAAGCACTGCCTCGACCTGCGCGCCGACATGACCAAGCGCTACTGGCGGCTGGGGGTCTTTGCACAGGAGCAGCTCTCCGAGGATACGGGCTCCGCGTCGTCGCTCGAACTGGTGCAGCGGGCCGAGGTGCTGGGCTCGAAGCTCGACGAGGCGCAGTCGTTCGTGAGCCCCGAGATCCTGCGCCTCGGCAAAGCCCGGGTCGCGCGGCTCGTGGCGCAGGACCCCGGGCTGCGGATCCATCGCTTTCCGCTGGACGAGATCCTGCGCGCCGCGCCGCACACGCTCGACGCCGCCGGCGAGTCGCTGGTCGCGCAGTTCGGCCTTACCGCCGGCACCGGGAGCAGCACCTATTCGATCCTCAACGACGCCGACATCCCGTGGCCAAAGCTGAAGCTCGCAACCGGCGAGGAAATCACGCTCAACGGCACCGCCTACACCAAGTACCGCGAGGCGGCCAACCGCGACGACAGGAAGCGCGTGATGGACGCGTTCTTCGGCGCCTACAAGACCTACGAGCGGACGATGGGCGTCACCCTCTACTCGCAGTTGAAGGAGGACGCGGTCTACGCCAAGCTGCGGAAGTATCCCGACTCGATCACCCGCGCGCTCGACGGCAACAACCTGCCGGTCGCGGTGATGGACACGCTGATCCGCGAGACCAACGCCAACCTGCCGACGCTGCACCGCTACTTCCGGCTCCGCGCGAAGATGCTGGGCCTCCCGCAGATGCACTACTACGACATCTACCCGCCGCTGGTGAAAAGCGACATCCGGTTCCCGCTGCACTCGGCCAAGGCGATGGTGCTGGAGGCGGTCGCGCCGCTCGGCCCCGACTACGTCGCGGCGATGCGGCAGGGCTTCGACAGCCGCTGGATGGACGCGTACCCGCGCCCGAACAAGGCCTCCGGCGCGCACATGCAGGGCGGCGCCTACGACGTGCACCCGTACGTGCTGATGAACTACAACGACGACTACGAGTCGGTCACCACCGTCGCCCACGAGTGGGGCCACGCGATGCACTCGTACCTCGCCAACAGGGCGCAGCCGTTCGTCACCGCCGACTACGCGATTTTCGTCGCCGAGATCGCGTCGACGCTGAACGAGGAGTTGCTGCTGCAGCGGATGCTGAAGAACGCGAAGACCGACGACGAGCGGCTCTTGTTCCTCGGTTCGGCGCTGGAATCGCTGCGCGCCACGTTCTTCCGGCAGGCGATGTTCGCCGAGTTCGAGCGGGAGATCCACAAGCGCGTGGATGCCGGCCTGCCGATGAGCGGCGAGGCGCTGACGAAGGCCTACTGCGACATCCTGAAGCGCCATCACGGCGCGGGCGAAGGCGTGGTCGTCGTCGACGACGCCTACTGCACCGAGTGGGCGCTGGTCTCGCACTTCTATCGCGGCTTCTACGTCTGGCAGTACGCGACGTCGATCGCCGCCAGTTCGCTGTTCGCGCAGCGGATCGAGCGCGGCGATCCCGGTGCGCTCGACAAGTACCTCGCGATGCTGCGCGCCGGCGGCTCCGGCCACCCCTACGAGCTGGTGAAGAAGGCAGGTGTCGACCTCGCCACGCCCGCGCCGTACCAGGCGCTGGTCGCACGGATGAACGCGATCATGGACGAGATCGAGACGATCCTCGCCCGCAGGAAATAGCGTGGATGCCGGGCCGCGGCCGCTGGCGTCGATGACGGCACTGCAGGATTTCGCCGCGCGGCACCGCCGCCTGTTCGTGCTGACGGGTGCCGGCATCAGCACCGACTCGGGCATCCCCGGCTATCGCGACGACGCCGGGCAGTGGCGGAAGGCGCCGCCGGTGATGCTGCAGGATTTCCTGGCGTCCGCCGCCTCCCGTCGCCGCTACTGGGCGCGCAGCATGCACGGCTGGCCGCTCGTCGGCCGCGCGCAGCCCAACGCCGGCCACGCGGCGCTGGCCCGGCTCGAGCGCGCGCGCCGCGTCGTGCGCACCGTCACGCAGAACGTCGACGGCCTGCACCAGCGCGCGGGCAGCGCCGACGTGGTCGAGCTGCACGGCAGCGTCGGCCGCGTGGTGTGCCTGCAGTGCCGGACGCTGTGCGCGCGCGAGGACGTGCAGCGCGCGCTCGAGGCGGCGAACCCGGGGTTCGCCGGCGCCGGCGCCACCGTCGCGCCCGACGGCGATGCCGACGTGACGTGGCCGGATCTCGACGCTTTCGTGGTGCCGGAATGCGCGCACTGCGGCGGCATGCTGAAGCCCGACGTCGTGTTCTTCGGCGAAGGCGTGCCGCGCGTCCGGGTCGACGCCGCGCGCGCGGCGCTCGATGCCGCCGACGCGATGCTGGTCGTCGGGTCGTCGCTGATGGTCTGGTCGGGCTACCGCTTCTGCGAGGCCGCGCACGCGGCCGGCAAGCCGATCGCCGCGATCAACCGCGGGCGCACGCGCGCCGACCACCTGTTCGAGGTCAAGGTGGAGGATTCGTGCGGCGCGGCGCTCGCCGCGCTGGCCGACGGGACGTAACGCGCGAGAGGCGAAGCGCGCCGCGCGCCATCGGCCGGCGGCGTCGGTCACAATGACGGTATCGAGGGGGAGGAAACGCGATGGGACCGCTTGCCGGAATACGCGTGCTGGAGTTCGAGGGGATCGGCCCCGGCCCGGTTTGCGGGATGATGCTCGCCGACATGGGCGCTGACGTGCTGCTGGTGGATCGCGAGAGCGATTCCCGGCTGGGTTTCGGCCGCGAGCGCTGGTACGACACGATGTTCCGCGGCCGGCGCTCGGTGACGCTCGACATGAAGACGCCCGCCGGCGTGGCCGCGGCGCGCCGGCTCGCGCAGCGCGCGGACGCGGTGATCGAGGGTTTTCGCCCCGGCGTGATGGAGCGGCTGGGGCTCGGCCCCGCCGTGCTGCTTGCCGACAATCCGCGGCTCGTCTACGGTCGCATGACCGGCTGGGGGCAGGACGGTCCGCTCGCGTCGCGCGCCGGCCACGACATCAACTACATCGCGCTGTCGGGCGCGCTGCACGCGATCGGCCGCGCGGGCGGCCCGCCGGTGCCGCCGCTCAACGTGGTCGGCGACTTCGGCGGCGGCGGCATGCTGCTCGCCTTTGGCATAGCCTGCGCGCTGGTCGAGGCGCAACGCTCGGGGCACGGCCAGGTCATCGATGCGGCGATGGTCGAGGGCGCGTCGCTGCTGACGACGATGATGACGGGCCTGCGCGCCGCGGGGCGCTGGGGCGAGGCGCGCGGCACCAACGTCCTCGACTCCGGCGCGCCGTGGTACGACACCTACGAGACGCGCGACGGCAGGCACGTCGCGATCGGCGCGATCGAGCCCAAATTCTACGCCGAGCTGCTCGCCCGGCTGGGCCTCCCGGCCGACTCGCTGCCGGCGCAGCACGACCGCGACGGCTGGCCCGTGCTGCGCGAGCGGTTCGCCGCCGTGTTCAGGACGCGGACGCGCGACGAGTGGAACGCGCTGTTCGCCGACGCCGACGCATGCCTGTCTCCGGTGCTGACGTTCGCCGAGGCCGAGACCCACCCCCACCTTGCCGCACGCGGCGCGTTCGTCGAGGTCGGCGGCGTCACCCAGCCCGCGCCGGCACCGCGGTTTTCGCGGACGCCCGGCGCAGTGCGCGGCGCGCCGCCCGAGCGCGGGGCGGGCGGGCGCGCGGCGCTCGCCGACTGGGGCTTCGATGCCGCCGCGATCGACGAACTCGCGGCGCTCGGCCTGGGTTTCGCGCCGCCGGGCTGAGCCGGAAGCCGGTCTCTCTGCCGCGTGGCCCGCGTGTACCGTAGCCCGGGTTGAGTGCCAGCGAAACCCGGGCTACGCAATGGCGCGATCCTGTGCATTGCGCCGGCGATGTTTCAACCGAGCGGCAGCTCTCACGTCTCGCCGACCAGGTCGTGGCCGAAGTTCCGGTGGGGCTCGGACGCGACCAGCGTGTAGCCGGCCTTGACGTAGATCGCGCGCGCGGCCGACAGCACGTTGTTGGTCCACAGGCGGATCTCGCGGTAGCCCGCTTCGCGCGCGAAAGCCTCGCACTCGCGCACCAGCCGGCCGCCCAGCCCCAGGCCGCGGGCCGACGGCTCGACCAGCAGCATCCGCAGTTGCGCGATCGCGGGCAGCGGAACGCCGGTGGTCTCGTCGCGCGCCTGCACCAGGAACACGCTGGCCACCGGCGCGCCGGCGACGCCGAAGGGCGCTGCCCCGGCGCGTTCGCTCATGCCGCGAGCGCACGGGGGGCGCTCGCGCGGCTCGTGAACCGGTACGAATCCATCGCCAGCGCGCCGGCCTCGACGGCGTCGACGATGCGCGTGACGTCGGCGTCGATCCCGGCCGCGCCCCATGCCACGAACAGCGGCAGGAAGTGCTCCTCAGTCGGGTGCGCGCGCACGGCGTCGGGCGCCTTTTCGCGATACGCAACCAGCGCCGCTGCATCATGCGCGCGCAGCTGCGCGTCGACCCAGCCGGCGAACGCGCCGACGTAGGGCAGCGGCGCCGAGCGGCCCCGGCCGGCCATCCAGTCGCGCAGGTTGTGCGTGGTGTGGCCGGAGCCGATGATCAGGACGCCGTCGTCGGCGAGCGGCGCCAGCGCCTGCCCGAGCCGCAGGTGATGCGCGGTGCCGAGGCCCGGCTGCACGGAGATCTGGACGACGGGAACGTCGGCCGCCGGGTACGTCCGCAGGAGCGGCACCCACGCGCCGTGGTCGAGGCCGCGGCAGCCGTCGATGCCGGCGGTGATGCCGGCGTCCTTCAGCACCGCGACCGCCTGCGCCGCGAGTTCGGGCGCGCCGGGCGCGGGGTAGCGCAGCTTGTAGAGTTCGGCCGGGAAGCCGCCGAAGTCGTGAATCGTCGCCGGCTGCGGATTGCCGGTGAGCATCGGCACCGAGGTCTCCCAGTGCGCCGACGCGACGAGGATGGCGCGCGGACGCGGCAGCGTCTCGCCTGCCGCCTGCCACGCGTCGCCCGCGGCTCCCGACTGGACCGCGTGCATCGGCGATCCGTGCGACAGGAAGAGCGTGGGCAGGCGTGACATGGCGAATCCTCGGTGGTTTTCGGTTCGACAGCGTTGTTACGCGATCGTGCCGGGCCTTACTTGACGAGGCCTTCGGCCTTCATCGCCTCGTGCACCTTGGGCCGCGCCGCGACGCGCGCGACGTACGCCGACAGCACCGGCCAGCGCGCGAGATCGATGCCGACCCACTTCGTCCAGTTGAGGACGGTGAAGAGGTAGCCGTCGGCGACGGTGAACGTCTTGCCCATCAGGTAGTCCTTTGCTTCCAGTTGCTGCGACAGCCAGTCGAAGCGCTTCGCGAGGCGCGCCTTCACCGTCGTCTTCCACTCGTCCGGCGCGTTCGCGTCGAACAGCGGCGAGAACGACTTGTGCAGCTCCGACGTGATGAAGTTGAGCCATTCCTGGAGCCGGTAGCGCTCCATCGTGCCGGCCGCCGGCGCGAGGCCCGAGGCCGGGCTCCGGTCGGCGATATATTGCACTATCGCGGGGCCTTCCGAGAGACGCTCGCCGTTGTCGAGTTCGAGCAGCGGCACGTAGCCCTTCACGTGGACGCCGTAGTAGTCGTCGCCGCCGTCGAGCTTGTGCGACTTCAGGTCCACCTTGACGAGGTCCGCCTTCAGGCCGGATTCCAGCAGCGCGATGTGCGGGGACAGCGAGCAGGCGCCGGGCGAGTAATAGAGTTTCATGGGTGATTCCTTGAAGGATGTGGCGGGGAAAGCCCCGGCGTTCCGCGAGGGGAACGCCGGGAGGGGAGGTGGCAACTCAGGTGGCAGCTCAGGTGGCGGCCTGCAGGCGGCGACTGCCGGCGGTGCGCGGCGCTTCCGCCGTCGCGCCGAAGGCGTGGCGCCCGGCGCCGAGGAGGCCCACGACGATCGACGCGAGCGTCAGGAACGCCGGGTACTCCCAGCCGCCCTTGGGCGACGTGAACAGCCAGCCGTTGCCGACGTGCGCCCACGTGGCGCCGGTGCCGCCGGTGCCGCCCGCGGCGCGCCGTCGCCGGTAGCCGCGGCGCAGCGCGGGTTACGGCAGCTGGATCTTGCCGCCGCCGCCAAGGTCGGGCACGCCACCCTGCGGGATGACCAGCTGCGACGACGCCTGCCGCCGCATTTCCTGCAGCTCGCGCATCGCGTTCTCGACGCCGGCCTTGGCCGCGTCGCCGTAGCCCGCGACGGCGTCGGCGAGATGGGCCGCGTCGATCTCGAAGTTGATCGGAATCGGGCCCATGTTGGTCAGGATCTGGGCTTCGCCCATGTAGATCGTGGCGCGCGCCGGATCGGGCGCGCCGGCGGCGGTGACCGGCACCAGCACGCGCAGCGTTGCGGCGCCGCGGTCGGTGTAGACCTCTTCGCGGTAGAGCGAGGTCGGGTCCATTTTGGTGTCGCGCGCGCCTGCGGGAGGAAGGCTGGCCATGTCGAATGCTCCGGGAAATCGAATCCCGCGATTCTAGCAAATGCGATGCGCCGGACCGGGCCTCCGGGCGGCGACGCGGCGCGCCGGCGATGCCACGAGCACGTCGAGCAGGAACTGCGCGCGGCCGCAGCCGATGTCGAGCACGCCATCGCCGGGTTCGAGTGCCAGCAGCCCGACGAGCGCCGCCGCGCGCGCGGGCGACAGCGGGCTGTAGTAGCGATGGCCGGCGTGCGCGATCGTGGTGAACTTGCGCGGGTCCGCGATCGTTGGCGCCGTCATCGGACTCCCCCTTCGCGCTGCGCGCTCCGGTATTCGCCCTTGGGGCGGCCCGGCGGCGCCGTCAGTGCAGCGCGCCCGGCGCGAGGCAGCATTGCTTGAATTTCTTGCCGCTGCCGCACGGGCAGGGGTCGTTGCGGCCGGTCTTCGGCGCATCGCGCCGCACGGTGACGGGCGGCGACGCCAGCGTCGCCCAGTACGTGTGAATCTGGCCCAGCGTGTCAGGCAGCGCGTCCTCGCACGAGCGCACAAGCTTGCGCCACTCGGCGGGCTTCATCCCGCGCTTCTCTTCCTCGGGCAGCGCGTCGGCCAGCACCAGCAGCGGGAACAGCAGTTCGCCCACCTCGTCGGGGTCGCCCGCCTCGTACCAGTCGGTCTCGGCGAGGTCGACGCCGGTCAGGTAGCCGCTGCACCACGCCGCGTAGTCGAGCTCGCCGGTGTCGGTCTCGTAGAGGATCAGGTCGAGCTCCTCGCTGCGGGCTTCGGCCACGCACTGGTTGTAGAACCGGATCAGCAGCGTGGCGACGGTTTCCGCCTGCGCGTCGTCGTCGTAGTCGGGGCTCTCGCCCAGCGCCTCGGGCATCCACACCGACGGCGGCACCGGGTCGGGGCCGCTCGCGACGGCGAAGAACAATCCCTGCAGCTCGTCGGGCAGCATCGCTTCGCCGCGGAAGGCCTCCGAGTCGAGGAGCGCCTCGAGCTCGCTGATTTCCTGCAGCGAAAGGGGGGTGGACAGCGCTTGCGGGTTCATGGATGCGTGAGCCTCTGGCCGTGTTCCCGCGTCGAATGGAAGCCGACCTTCGGCCAGCGCTCCATCGTCACCTGCAGGTTGTACTTGTTGGTCGCGAGGAAGACCGGGTTGCCGTCGACGTCGGTCGCGAGCGACGACGACTGCTCGCGCTCGAAGTTGCGGCGCGCGTTGTCGTCGGGAAACGTGAGCCAGCGCGCGGTCGAGATGTTGGCCGGGTCGTACAGCGCGTCGACCTTGTACTCGCTGGCCAGCCGCGCGGCGACGACCTCGAACTGCAGCTGCCCCACCGCGCCCAGCAGCAGCGTGTTCGACTGCACGTTCTGGAATACCTGGATCGCGCCTTCCTCGCCCAGCTCCTGCAGCCCCTTGGCGAGCTGCTTGGTCTTGAACGGGTCGCGCGGCCGCGCGACGCGGAACATCTCGGGCGCGAAGTAGGGGATGCCCTTGAAATCGAGCGCCTCGCTCTCGGTCAGGGTGTCGCCGATGTGCAGCTGCCCGTGGTTGTGGATGCCGATGATGTCGCCGGCGACGGCGTCTTCGCTCCTCACGCGCTCGTTGGCCATGAACGTCATCACGTTGCCGAGCTTCATCTCGCGCCCGAGGCGCAGGTGGCGCACCTTCATCGCCGGCGTGTAGCGGCCGGAGCAGACGCGGAAGAACGCGATGCGGTCGCGGTGCTTCGGGTCCATGTTCGCCTGGATCTTGAACACGAAGCCCGAGAACGGCGCCTCGGTGGGATGCACGATGCGCTCGCCGCCGTCGCGCGGCTGCGGCGGCGGCGCCCAGTCGGTCAGCGCCTGCAGGATCTCCTGCACGCCGAAATTGTTGATGCCCGAGCCGAAGAACACGGGCGTCTGCCGGCCGGCGAGGAAGCGGTCGAGGTCGAACGGCGGGCTCGCGCTGCGCAAGAGCTCGACGTCGCGGCGCAGCGCGCCGACCTCGTCCGGGTAGAGCTCGGTGAGCCGCGGGTTGTCGAGGCCCTCGATCCGCTCCTTGTCCTCGCTCCTGCGCTCCTCGCCGCCCGTGAAGCGCACCAGCCGGTCGCGCTGCAGGTCGAACACGCCGCGGAACGCCTTGCCCATGCCGATCGGCCAGCTCACCGGCGCGCAGTCGATCTTCAGCACCGACTCGATCTCGGCGAGCAGGTCGAGCGGCTCGCGGACCTCGCGGTCCATCTTGTTGACGAACGTGATGATCGGGGTGTCGCGCAGCCGGCACACTTCGAGCAGCTTGATCGTCTGCGCCTCGACGCCCTTCGCCGCGTCGATCACCATCACCGCCGCGTCGACGGCGGTCAGCACGCGGTACGTGTCCTCGGAGAAGTCCTGGTGGCCGGGCGTGTCGAGCAGGTTGATCGTGTGGCCGCCGTACTCGAACTGCATCACCGAGCTCGTGACCGAGATGCCGCGCTGCTTCTCGACCTCCATCCAGTCGGACGTCGCGTGGCGCGTGCTCTTCCTCGCCTTGACCGTGCCGGCCATCAGGATCGCGCCGCCGTAGAGCAGGAGCTTCTCGGTCAGCGTGGTCTTGCCCGCGTCCGGGTGCGAGATGATGGCGAACGTGCGCCGCTTGGCAACGTCGCGGACAAGATCGGCAGGGAAATGGGGTGCGTTCATGATTCCGGAACTGCGGGACGGCGGGCAACAGGGGCCGGGTGGGGCGTTGCAAACGGGGCCGGCAAGGGGGCAGCGCAGGGGCCGCCCGGACGAGGGGGCAGTCGCCGGCGGCGGGACCCGGCGGGCGACGGATCTGCCGATTATACCAATGCCGCAGGCCGGGGCCGTTGCCTGCGCCCGGACGGGTGGCCCCCCGGCAACGCGCACCAGCGGCGCTTCGGGTAGAGTGCCGTTCATGCTCCCCCGACTCAACGAGCGGCTCGACGCGTTCGAGTCGCCGTTCCGCCGCCTCGCCAGCGTTCTCCGTGGCACCGCACCACTCTCCGGCTGACCCGGTGGTCACGCGGCTGGTCGCGCATCTCGACATGGATGCGTTCTATGCGTCGGTCGAGCTGCTGCGCTACCCGGAGTTGCGCGGACTGCCCGTGGTGATCGGCGGCGGGCGCCGCCACCAGCCCGAGGAAAGCACGGACCCGGCCACCGGCCGCGTCGTGCGCAAGTACGCGACGCTCTCCAACTACACCGGGCGCGGCGTGGCCACCACGGCGACGTACGAGGCGCGCGCACTCGGCGTGCACTCGGCGCTCGGGCTGATGAAGGCGGCGCAGCTCGCCCCCGACGCGATCCTGCTGCCCACCGACTTCGACGCGTATCGCCGGTACTCGCGCCTGTTCAAGGCCGCGGTGGCGACGATCGCGCCGGTGATCCAGGACAACGGCATCGACGAGGTCTACATCGACCTGACCGGCGTGGCGCCGCCGCACGACGCCGGCGACGCATTCGACGCCGACGCCCAGGCCGCCGACGACACCGACGACGATGCGTGGTGGCGCGCCCGCGACGTGGCGCGCGCGATCAAGGACGCGGTCCGCGCCGCGACCGGGCTGTCGTGCTCGATCGGCGTGGCGCCGAACAAGCTGCTGGCGAAGATCGCGTCGGAGCTGGACAAGCCCGACGGCCTCACGATCCTGCGGCCCGCCGACATCGCGCGCCGCATCTGGCCGCTGCCGCCGCGGAAGATCAACGGCATCGGGCCGAAAGCGAGTGCGAAGCTCGATGCGCTCGGCATCGGCACGATCGGCGAGCTGGCCGCGGCCGACCTCGCGTGGCTGGTCGAGCGCTTCGGCCGGCACTACGGCACGTGGCTGTCCGATGCCGCGAACGGCCGCGACGAGCGGCCGGTCGAGACGGTGCGCGAGACGAAGTCGATCAGCCGCGAAACCACGTTCGAGCGCGACCTGTCGGCGACGCGCGACCGGAGCACGCTGTCGGGGATCTTCACCAATCTCTGCGTGCGGCTCGCCGACGACCTCGCGAAGAAGCGCTACGCCGCGAGGACGATCGGCCTCAAGCTCCGCTTCGACAACTTCCGGACGGTCACGCGGGACCAGACGCTCGCGACGCCGGTCCAGGATGCGCGCGCGATCCGCCGCGCCGCCGGCGAATGCCTGAAGCGCATCCCGCTCGACCGGCGCATCCGCCTGCTCGGCGTGCGCGCCGGGTCGCTGGTGTCGGTGGATGGCGCGGTGCCGCGGTCGCTGCCGTTCGATTGATCCTTGGCGCCCCGCCGCGCAAGGGTGCGATAATCCCGGCCACAAGATTTCCAACCCGCAACCGCGCGCACCGACAGAGATCGCGTCGCGCCAGGAGGATGCCATCGTGCTGACGAGTCCCGGCAGGCGCCTGAAGGCGCTGATCGACGCACCCGAGATCCTGGTGCTTCCCGGCGTGTTCGACGGATTTTCCACGCGCCTCGTGCGCCAGGCCGGCTACCCGGCCGCGTTCATCACCGGCAGCGGCGTCAGCGAGAGCCGGCTCGGCCAGTCGGACGTCGGCATCATGGGGATGGAGGAGAACGTCGCCGCCGCGCGCGCGATCGCCGCCTGCACCGACATGCTGCTGCTGGCCGATGCCGACACCGGCTACGGCAACGCGGTGAACGTCTTCCACACCGTGCGCGCATTCGAGCGCGCCGGCGTGGCCGGGCTGATGCTCGAGGACCAGGTGTGGCCGAAGCGCTGCGGCCACATGAAGGGCAAGGAAGTGATCGCCGCCGACGAGATGGTGCAGAAGATCCGCGCCGCGGCCGCCGCGCGCACCGACCCCGACTTCGTGCTGAAGTCGCGCACCGACGTGCTGGCGACGCACGGGCTCGACGAGGCAATCCGCCGCCTCAACCTCTACGCCGAAGCGGGCGCCGATCTGCTGTTCGCCGACGCCGCGATGTCGGTCGCCGACATCGGCGCCATCGCACGCAACGTGTCGAAGCCGCTTGCGGTGAACATGGGCTTCGGCATCCGTCAGCGCTCCACCACGCCGCTCTTGTCGGCGGCGCAGTTGCAGGACCTCGGCGTCGCCGTGGTCATCTATCCCCGGCTCCTCACCGCGTGCGCGCTGCGCGGCATGCAGCAGGGCCTCGCGCTGCTGGGCCAGTCGGTGGCCACGGGCCTCGTGGTCGACCGGCCCGACGCGCTGGTGTCGTTCGAGGAACTGCACGCGGTGATGGGGATGGCCGAGGTCGAGGCGCTCGAGCAGCGCTTCCTCACGCCGGCGCAGCTCGAGGCGAAGTACGGCAAGGGCGCCGACGCGGCGCCGGTACCCCATGTCACCGATGTCGTGGCGGACGCGCATGCGGCAGGTCTCCGTGGCTGAGCCCGCGGTGGTCATTCCCGGCGCGATCGATTCGCACGCGCATGTGATGCGCGTCGACCTGCCGCTGGCGGCAGGGCGGCACTCCGCGCCGAAGCGCGACGTGAGCGTCGACGACTACCTGGCCGTGCTCGATGCGCACGGCATCGCGCGCGGGCTGCTCACCGCGCCCAGCTTCTACGGCACCGACAACTCGCTGCTGCTCGCAACGCTCGCGGCGCATCCCGACCGGCTGCGCGGCACGGCGATCGTCGCGCCGGACACGAGGCCGGAGGTGCTGGCGGCGATGGGTCGCCAGGGCGTGGTCGGCATCCGCCTCAACTGGGCGAAGCGCGCCGAGTTGCCCGACATCGATTCCGCCGATTACCGGCGGCTCCTCGCCGCGGTGCGCGACCTCGGCTGGCACGTCGAGATCTACCTCGAGGGCCCCAAGCTGGCCGCCGTGCTGCCGCGGCTGCGCGCGGCCGGCGTTGCCGTCGTCGTCGACCATTTCGCCGCGCCCGATCCCGCGCTGGGCACTTCGGACGCGGGCTTCCGGGCGGCGCAGGCCGGCGTTCGCGCGGGGGACACCTGGGTCAAGCTGTCGGCGCCGTACCGGCTGGGCGGCGCCGATCCGCAGCGCTACGTCGATGCGCTGCTCGCCGCCGGCGGCCCGGGCCAGCTCGTCTGGGGCAGCGATTTCCCGTTCGTGTCGCACGAGGACGCCATCACCTACGCGCAATGCGTCGCCTGGATCCACGCGTGGGTGCCGGACGACGCGACCCGCCGGACGATCCTCGTCGACACGCCGGCAAGGCTGTTTCATTTCGACCGCGCGGCGCATGCCGCGCTCCGTTCCTGATCGGCTGGGCAAGGAGCACATCCCGATGAAGAGTTCCCGCGTCACCCGCCTGCTGGCCGCCGTCGCGCTGGCCGTCGCCGCCTCGCCTGCACTCGCCGCCGAGGCGTTGAAGCTCATCATCCCGACCGCCCCGGGTGGCGGCACCGACGGCTTTTTCCGCGTGCTCGCGCGCGAAGTGGAGCCGCTGCTGGGCGAGCCGGTGATCGTGCAGAACGTGCCGGGCGCCGGCGGCACCATCGGGCTCGCGCAGATGGTCCGCTCGCCGCCGGACGGGCAGACGGTCGCCGGCGTCTGGCTCGGGCCCGTGACGGTCAGCCCGAACACGATGAAGGTGCCGTACACGCCGAGCGACTACATCCCCGTGGTGCAGGTGTCGAGCGCGCCGTACGTGCTGTGCGTGCATCCGGACTTTCCGGCTGCCGACGGGCGCGGGCTCATCGCGGCACTGCAGAAGGACCCCGACAAGTACACGTACGGCAACGACGGCGCCGGCGGCCCGGGTCAGCTCGCCACAGAGCGCATCCTGCGCGCGATGAAGGCCTCGGCGCGCGACGTGCCGTTCAAGGGCGCGGGTGACACGCTGAATTCGTTCCTCGGCCGGCACGTCGACATCTACGTCGGCTCGATCCCGCCGATCCTGCCGCACCTCTCGGCCGGCAAGGCGAAGTGCCTGCTGGTGACCTCCGCCGAGCGCGTGCCGGCGCTGCCCGGCGCCGCGTCGCTGTCCGACCTCGGCATCCCGAACGAGGAGACGATCCTGTGGCGCGCGCTGGTGGCGCCGAAGGGCACGCCGCCGGAACGCGTGGCGAAGCTCGAGGCGGCGTTCGAAAAGGCCGCCACGTCGGTCGCGTCGAAGAAGTTCCTCGAGGATGCCGGCGAGCAGGTCGCGATCCGCAAGGGCGCGGCGCTGCGCAAGTACATCGACAACGAGTACGAGGCGATGGGCAAGCTCGCCAAGGCGCTGAAGCTCAATCCGCAGTAGGCGCTTGCTTGACCGGCAATCGTTGCCTGCCGGGGTCGATCACCATGTCGCTGCGCGTGACGTAGAGTGTCGCGCTGCGCGTGTCGCCGTTGAAGCTGGCGGTGATCGTTGCCGGAGAATTGCGCCGCGTCGCCGCGGTCGTCACCGTGAACGATTGCGCCGTCGCGCCGGCGGGGACGCTGACCGTCGGCGGCACGGGGGCGAGCAGCGGATGGCTGGTCGCGATCTGCACGATTGCGCCGCCGGCCGGCGCCGGTGCGGTGAGCGTCACGGTGGCCGTGAACGACGCGCCGCCCGCCACCTGCGCGCGATCGAGCGCAAGCGCCGCGAGCGCAGGCAGCGCGGCGGGCGCCGGGTTCCAGCCGAGCGCGATCACGTCGAAGTCGGCCGCGGTCAATTGCGCGAACGCCGGGTTCAGGATGTCGTTGTCCCAGCGCGCGTCAAACGTGCCGGAGACGAACAGGTCGGAGCCATTGTCGGCGACGATGAGTCCGTACTTCTGCATCGCGCGGAACACCTTGCGCAGGTTCGGGTTCGCGGTCCGCAGCGCGGGATCGGCACCGGCGACGCTCGACTTCAAGCGCAGTCGCGCGCCCATCGGCAGCGCGCCCGCGGTCGAGCCCGCGCGGTGCGATGCCGGGAACACGTAGCCGTTGGTGGCGCGCACGGTGACGCGCAGCGCGTGGCCCAGGTCGGCGACCGCCGGGTCCCACGCCTCGTCGTAGCGGACGAGGCCGGGCAGGATCGCGAGTCCCGCGGCGTCGGCCGACGTCCAGCCGTCGGGCCGGCGGGCATTGCTGTCAAGATCGAAGAAGGCGCCGGAACCGGCGTGCCACCGCAGCGCATTCGGGTCGAACCACACGTTGTACAACTCGTACAGATGGCGGTTCACGCAGTCGACCACGAGGAGGTGCCGGTCCCCCTGCTTGCGCTGGTCGACGTTCCCGGGCGCGCCGCCCTCGATCCAGTGCGCCGTGGTTCTCGCCTGCGCCGGGATCGGGTAGAACGGCACGCCGGCCCGCGTCGCGTAGTCGACGCCGTCGCTCTCGTCCCAGTACTGGAACGTCACCGCGGCCTTCGGCGTCGCGCCGTCGACCACCACGTACGGAAAGCCGTAGATGCCGGTGCTGCCGGGGGACACTTCGCCGCCGAAGTCGGGGTGGAGCCGCCGCGTGCCGCCGTTGTTGATGAACGCGATGAACGCGGCCGACGCGGGATCGACCGGCGCCGCGGAAATGTCGAGGTTCCACGGGTTGTCGGCAGGGAAGAGCGGCGCCACGCCCCGGATCGCCGCGCCTTGCGCGGGCAGCGTCGCCGGGCATTGCGCGCGCGCCGGCGGGGTCGCGCCGATGGCCGCGATCGCGACGGCACCGGCGAGGAACAGCGTTGCGCCGCGCATCGGGTCGGGACGGCCGCGGCGGCGGGCGTCAGCCCTTCTTCGCGGCTTCGTACAGCGACGGCGTCACCTTCGCGTGCGCCAGGTATTCGCGCAGGTGCAGCACCTCCTGCCGTCCCAGCTCGTTGCCGCCGTGCGGGCGATGCAGGTGGCCTTCGGCGCCGTTCAGCCGGACCCGCACGCGGGTCCCGGAAAGCGACTCGAGGTCGGCACCCAGGTGCCGCAGCAGCGACTCGACGTCGCGCCAGGGCAGCGTGCCCTTCACCGGGTCCTGGAAGATCGTGCGCAGCAGGTTCTCGTGCTTGTGGCTCATCGCGTCTCCCGATGGCTTGCGGCGCGAACGAATGCAGGGCCCCGCAGCGTACACCGCCGGGCGTCGCGGCCGCGTTTCGCCGCCCGGCGGGACTGTCGCGCCGCTACAGGAATCCGATGGACAGCCACGGCACCGCGGCGATGATCACCAGCGCCACGAACAGCGCACCGAGGTAGCGCCAGACGCGCGACATCGCTTCGTCCGGCGACACCTTGCCGATCGCGCATGCCGCATAGAAGCCGACGCCGAACGGCGGCGCGAAGAGCCCCAGGCCCATCGCGAACACCACCACCATCGCATAGTGCACCTCGTGGACGCCGAGCGCGCGCGCCACCGGGAACAGCAGCGGCCCGAACAGCACGATCGCCGGAATGCCCTCGAGCACGCTGCCCAGGATGACGAACGCGATGACGGAGATCGCCATGAACCCCGCCTGGCCGCCGGGCACTGCCGACATCACGGCGACCAGCTGCTTCGAGAAGCCCGACTGCGTCAGCGCCCAGGCCATGCCGGTCGCGCAGCCGATGATGAGCAGGATCGCCCCCGACAGCGCCGCGGTGTCGACCAGCATCGGGAAGAGGCGGCGCCAGTCGAACTGGCGGTAGAACAGGAGCCCCACGATCAGCGCGTAGACGACGCCGACGGTCGACACCTCGGTGGCGGTGGCGACGCCCTCGACGACGACGGTGCGGATCACCACCGGCAGCGCGAGCGCCGGCAGCGCGAACGCCAGCGCCTTCGCGATGTCGCGGCCGGTGGCCCGCGCGAACTGCGACGTGTCGTCGCGGCGCGTCTGGAAGAAGACCACGATGCCGAGCGCGACCATGCCCACCAGCGCCGGCAGCAGGCCGCCGGTGAAGAGCGCCGCGATCGACACGCCGGTCACCGATCCGATCGTGATCAGCACCAGGCTGGGCGGGATCGTCTCCGACATCGCGCCTGACGACGACAGCAGCGCGATGAGGTCTCCCTGGTGCGCGCCGCGGCGTTTCATCTCGGGGAACAGCGCGGGCGCCACCGCGGCCATGTCGGCGGCCTTGGAGCCGGAAATGCCCGACACCAGGTACATGGCGCCCAGCAGCACGTACTGCAGGCCGCCGCGCACGTGGCCCAGCAGCGACGCGAGGAAGTCGACCATCGCGCGGGCGAGGCCCGTCATCTCGATCAGCGCGCCGAGGAAAACGAACAGCGGCACCGAAAGCAGGATCAGGCTCGACATGCCCTCGTCCATCCGGCTCACGACGATGGTGAGCGGCGTGCGCGTCGTCAGCGCGAGGTAGGACAGGGTGGCGAGACCGAACGCGAACGCGATCGGCACGCCCATCGCGACGCACAGCGCGACCATCCCGACGAAGAAGATGACGAGGTTGGCGTTGCCGAGCGGCACCAGCACGGGACGCAGCAGCCAGAAGGCGACCGCGACGACGGCCAGCACCGCGACCGCGGACAGCACGTGGCGCAGGCTCGACTGCTCGGCGAGTCGCACCAGCGCGATCACCATCATCAGCGCGAAGCCCACGCCGATCGATCCGACGCGATAGGCGTCGTGGAACTCCAGCGCCGGCGTGCTGATCACCCACTGTCCGGTGATGTATTCGTACGACGGCGCGCCGACCAGCAGCACGAACAGGATGACGACGAGCGCGCTGACGGTGTCGACCCAGGCCCGCCACTCGGGACGCAGCAGGTTGACGAACGTGGTGAGCCGCATGTGCTCGCCGCGGCGCAGCGCGATCACCGCGCCCAGCATCGCGAGCCACAGGAACAGCACCGACGCGAGCTCGTCGGACCACGTGACCGGCTTGTTGAAGACGTAGCGCGACACCACGCCCGCGAACAGGATCACGATCTCGGCGACGACCAGCGCCGCCGCCGGAATCTCGGTGATCCAGCCCAGCCAGCGGTCGAGCCGCGCGAAGCGGGACGGGGTGAGGTCGGGTGCGGCGATTTCCATCAGGTGCGATTCCGAATGCGTCTATGCGTAGCCCGCGATGCGTAGCCCGGGTCGAGCGTGAGCGAAACCCGGGTGGACCGTGGACATGGCGCCGCCGCCCCGGGTTTCGCTGTCGCTCGACCCGGGCTGCGCGACTGCGATCAGGCGAGCTTGCCGGCGTACTTCTCCAGCACCGCCCAGCCTTCGGCGCCGAACTTGCCCTTCCACTCCTCGTAGAAGCCGGCCTTGGTCAGCACCGCCCGGAACGCGTTCTTGTCCGGGTAGTTGAAGATCATGCCCTTCTGCTTCAGCGTGGCTTCGACGCCGACGTTGAGCTTGGCCATGTCCTCGCGCTGCGCGAGCACCGCCGCCGTCACGTTCTTCGTCACGATCGCCTGCAGGTCCTTCGGCAGCGCGCCCCACGACTTGTTGTTCGCGAGCACCCACTGGCCGTCCCACATGTGGTCGGTCATCGACACGTACTTCTGCACTTCGTAGAGCTTGGCGATCTCGAGCAGCGACAGCGCGTTCTCCTGGCCTTCGACCACCTTGGTCTGCAGCGCCGAGTAGGTCTCGCTGAAGTTGATGCTGGTCGGCGACGCGCCCAGCGCCTTGAACAGCGACGTCCACAGCGGGCTCGGGGGGACGCGGATCTTGAATCCCTTGAGGTCGTCGGGCGTGGCGATCGGCCGGGTGCTGCTGGTGATCTGCCGGTAGCCGTTGTCGAGGCAGCGGTCGAACGAGTGCAGGCCCGCCTTGGCGATCGCGGCGCGGACGAAGGCGCCGAGGTCGCCGTCCATCGCGGCCCAGACCGTCGCGTAGTCCTTGAAGGCGAACGCGACGCCGTTGATCGCGGCCACCGGCACGAGCGTCTGCAGGATGAGGCCCGACAGCGGGAAGAAGTCGATCGCGCCGGAGCGGATCTGCGACAGCATGTCGGTGTCGCTGCCCAGCTGGTTGTTCGGGAACACCTGGATGTCGACGCGGCCCTTGGTCTCGGCCTTGATCCTGTCCGCGGCTTCCTTCACCCGCACCGTGCTGGGGTGCGTGGCGGGAATGTTGTTCGCCCACTTCATCTGGAATTCGGCGGCCTGCGCCGATGCCGGGCGCACGCCGGCGGCGATCGCGGCGGAGCCGGCCAGGGTTTGCACGAACCGGCGGCGGTTGATGGTCATGGTGTTGCCTCCTCGTTGTTGTACCTGCACTTTGGATACTGCACTTTGGATACTGCACTTTGGATACTGCGCTTTGGAAACTGCGCTTTGCGCAACCCGGGTGGTAAATCACATCGGCACCGGCTGCCCCGGGTTTCGCTGCGCTCAATCCGGGCTACACACCCCACGTGCCCATTCCTGCTGCTAATACATCGTCAATCCGCCGTCGGCGACCAGCGTGCTGCCGGTCACGTACGACGCGTCCGGCGACAAGAGAAACGCGATGGCGCGGGCGATCTCCTCGGCGCCGGCCGCGCGCTGCATCACGCTCATCGACTCGACGCGCTTCCTGTGCTCCGGATTGGCGAACACGCCGGCGATCATCGGCGTCAGCGTTGCGCCGGGCGCGATGGTGTTGACCGCGATGCCGCGCGCGGCGAGCGCGCGCGCGGCATTTTTCGTGAGTGCCAGCACGGCGCCCTTGCTCGCGGCGTAGGCGGCGGTGCCGGACAGGCCGCCGCCGCGGATGCCGGCGACGCTCGCCACCGTGCAGATGCGGCCGCCCTCCGGCATGTGGCGCGCGGCTTCGCGCAGGCACAGGAAGGTGCCCACGACGTTGTCGTCGTAGACGCTGCGGAACGTCGCCGCGGTGAGGTCCATGAACGGCGTCGTGTCGGCCACGCCGGCGGACGTGACGAGCGCGTCGAGGCCGCCTAAGTCGCGCACTGCCTGCGTGAACGCGGCGACCAGCGCCGGCTCGTCGGCGACGTCCACCGTCACCGCGACATGCGCGCCGCCGGCGACAGCCGGCAGCGCCGAGGCGACCGCGCGCGCGCCGTCGCCGTTGCGGTCGACGCAGGCCACGCGGTAGCCGCGCGCCGCGAGCTCGCGCGCCGTCGCGGCGCCGATGCCGCTAGCGGCGCCGGTGACCATGGCTTTGCTGGAGCTCGTCATCGCTGGTGTCCGTCCGTGCAGCGCCTGGCCGTCGGCCTATCGCTGCAGCAGCGCCCGTGCGGCGGCGACGACGTGCGCGACGCCGATCCGCGACTCGTCCTCGAGCGACTTCGCGTAGCCCGACGGGATGCGCGGCGCGCCGAGGCGCCGGACGCGGCACCCGGTTTCCTCGGCCGCGGAGGCGGCGAGCTCGGCGCCGAAGCCGCCGACCTGCACCGCCTCGTGGACGACCAGCAGGCGGCCGGTGCGCGCGGCCGACCCGAGCACGGTGTCGCGGTCCCACGGCCAGATCGTGCGCAGGTCGATGACCTCCGCCGAAATGCCGGCGGCGTCGAGTTCCGCCGCGGCGTCGACGCAGGTGCCCACTGCCTTCGACCAGCTGACGATCGTGAGGTCGCGGCCCGGCCGCGCGACGCGCGCCTTGCCGAGCGGCACGCGCTCGCCCGGCGTCACCTCGCCCTCGACACCCCACAGTTCCTTGTGCTCGAGGTAGACGACCGGGTCGCCCGATTCAAGCGCGCTGTGCAGCAGGCCGTAGTTGTCCGCCGGGATCGACGGCGCGACGACGGTGAGGCCCGGGATGTGCGCGAACCACGCCTCGAGCGACTGCGAGTGCTGCGCCGCCGACGCGGTCCACAGCCCGATCGGCATCCGCGCGACCAGCGGCACGCGGCCCTGGCCGCCGAACATGTAGCGGTTCTTCGCCGCCTGGTTGACGAGCTCGTCGATCGCGCACAGCGCGAAGTCGACGACGCGCATCTCGACCACCGGGCGCAATCCGGCGAGCGCCATGCCCACGGCGGCGCCCATGATCGTCGCCTCGGAGATCGGCGTGTCGATGACGCGGTCGGCGCCGAATTCCTGCTGCAGCCCGCGATACTGCGCGAAGATGCCGCCGCGGCCCAGGTCCTCGCCCAGCGCTACCACGGCGGGGTCGGCGCGCATCGCCTCCGACAGCGCGGCGGCGGCGGCCTGCGAATAGTTCATCAGCGCCATTGGCCGGCTCCCGTGTCCTGCACATCGGTGTAGGCGGACGCCGGATCGGGCACCGGCGCCGCGGCGGCCAGCGCCATCGCGGCGTCGATCTCGGCGCGCGCGGCGGTGTCGATCGCGTCGAGGTCGGTCGCTGTTGCACCCTGCGCGAGGAGCTTCGCGCGCGCGAGTTTCAGCGGATCGGATTCGAGCGCCCGCGCCACCTCGGCGGGATCGCGATAGGCGCCCGGGTCGACCGACACGTGCCCCTTGAAGCGGTAGGTGACCGCATGCAGCAGGCGCGGCCCCGCGCCGGCGCGGATCTCGGCGACGAGGCGCCGCGCCGCGGCGTCGACGGCCTCGACGTCGTTGCCGTCGACCGTCGCGGCGGGAACACCGACGCTCTCGGCGCGCGCGGCGGCGCCGGCGCCGCCGGTCATCGGGCCCGTGGGCGTGGTGGCGGAGATCCGGTTGTCCTCGCAGACGAAGAGCACGGGCAGCTTGTAGACGACCGCCCAGTTGAGCGCCTCGAGGAACGGCCCGCGGTTGACGGCGCCGTCGCCGAAGAAGCACGCGACGATCTCGGGCCGGCCGCGAATCTTCAGCGCCTGCGCGGCGCCCACCGCGATCGGCATGCCCGCCGCGACGACGCCGTTGGCGCCCAGCATCCCCACCGAGAAGTCGGCGATGTGCATCGAGCCGCCCTTGCCGTGGTTGGTGCCGGTGGCCTTGCCGAACAGCTCGGCCATCATCCGGTTGACGTCGGCGCCCTTGGCCAGCGTGTGGCCGTGGCCGCGGTGCGTCGAGGTGAGGAGGTCCTCGCGGACGAGGTTGGCGCACACGCCGGTGGCGACCGCTTCCTGCCCGGTCGACAGGTGCAGAGGGCCCCGCACGAGGGCGGGCTTGTCGGAGGTCTTGAGCCCCCAGGCCTGGACGCCGCCCTGGCTCGCGATCTCGGCGGCGTTCTCGAAGGCGCGGATGCGCGCCATCGTCGAATAGAGGTGCGTGAGGCGCGCCTGCGCGCTTGCGGTCGACGGCGCGTTGCCGGCGTCCGCCGCCGGGCTGCCGGTGGTTTGAGGTTGCATTGTCTGGGAGAAGATTCCTGGATGAACGGACAATCTTAGCCGATCGGGGCAGTCCGCGGGGCGCCCCGGGGCCCGCAGTCCGACAATGCGTAGCCCTGACGTGTAGTCCGGGTTGAGCGCCAGCGAAACCCGGGGCGGCGGATGGATGACCCGGAAGCGGCCATGGCGGCATCCACCCGGGTTTCGCATTCGCTCAACGCCGGGCTACGGGCGCGGCCGCGATTCAGAGAAAGAAGCGGTTCGTCAGCGTGCCCCAGAGCAGCCACAGTGCCAGTGGCATCCAGGCGGCGAGGAGCAGGCGCTCGGCGCGCCGGTCCTCGGGCGCCCGGAAGGCCTGCAGCAGCGCGAACGGGATGAGGTAGTAGCGCTGCTCGATCAGCCAAGACGCGCTGACGAAGAGCGCCGATACCGGCAGCAGCAGCGCGAACGACGGGCGTTGCCAGCGGACCTGCGTCAGCGCGCAGGCGGCCGCCACTGCCACGGCGCCGAAGGCGGCGAACGACCCGTGGTAACGGATGGCCCAGAGCAGGAGGCCGTTGCGCAGGAACTCGTCGGGAAGGATCGCGTTGAACGGATGATCGACCCGGAAAGTGGTGGCGTACAGCGCGGCAAGCGCCAGCGGCAGCGCGAGCAGCACGGGCCGCGCGCGCGCCGCGGTGGCGTAGCGGCCGAGCCACGCCGGAAGGAGCGGCAGGAACAGCACCCCGGCGAGGAACAGCATGAAGAACAGGTTGCCGGTGTGCAGCGAGATGTCGGGGTGGGCCCGGGCCTGCGAACGGGACAGCGAGATCGAGCCGTGGAGCAGCCAGTAGCCCGCGAACGCCGCCACTGCCGCTGTATAGGGCCACAGCGCGACGGCTCCGTGCAGCCGCTCGCGCCACGGCGCGCCCGCCGGGCGCAGCGCCATGAACTGCAGCAGCGCGACGAAGCAGATCCAGACGACGTTGGTCTGCCGGATAGAAAGCGCGGCGATGCCGATCGCGCCCGCGGCAAGGTGGCGGCGGTCGAGCGACAGCGAGAACGCCCACAGCACGAGCGCCAGCGACGGCACGTCGGTGTAGAGCAGGAAGCAGAACGGGAACAGGATCGGGAAGAACGCGAACTGCAGCGTCGGCAGCAGCGCATCGGTGCCCGGGAAGAGCTTGCGCCGGAGGCGCGCGAAGCCGAGCGCGGCGACGACGGCGAACGCGATCGTCACGCCGCGCGCCAGCCCGAACGCGTGGATGCCGGACACCTTCAGCACCAGCGCCACGATGGCGTGGAAGCCGGGCAGCGTGGTCAGCGGCTCGACCACCGCGTAGTTGCCGTCGACGAACCACTGCACCTGCGCGTAGTGCACCCACTCGTCGGCGAGGCGCGTGCCGCCGACCGCCATCAGCGCGCAGGCGGCGACGAGCAGCGCAACGGCGGCAAGGGCGAGCTGCCGGCGGCTTTCGCCGGATGCGAAGGGCAGGTGCGATGCCATCTGGGTCACGCCGCGGAAGGAACCGTGCACGGAAGGGCGCTCATTCTTGGGCGCTTTGCTGTTTCCGTAAAGCGATTCGCTGCTTCGCCCTGGCCTGCTGCTTCCCGCATTCGTCGGCCACCCCTTCGCGGATGAGTTGCGCGAGGCGCCGCGTGCCGGGACCCGCTGCCTCGGGGTCGGCGATGATCAGGTAGAGATCGCCGAAGCGCTCGGCGCCTTCGGCCATCGGCAGCGGCACGAGACTGCCCGCGGCGAGCTCGTCGCGGATCTTGTCCTCGGGAAACCAGGCGAAGCCGTAGCCCATGCACGCCGCCTGGATCGACGTCGACATGTTGCTCACCGTCCAGCGCTGCTCGACCTCGACCGACAGCGCGCCGCGGTCGCGACGGCTGCCCGAGTCGCGCACGACGAGGTGGCGGTGCCGGGAGAGGTCGCGCAGCGTGAGCAAGCGCCCCAGCTTGTGCAGCGGATGCGACGGGTGCGCCACCGGTATCCCGCGGAAGCGCAGCAGCGGGTCGGCGGCGAATCCCGGGGGCACCTGCGGCGAGATCGCGAGGTCGGCCTCGCCCTGCAGCAGCGCCTCGCCCGTTCCGCCCAGCACGGATTCGATGACCTCGATCCGCGTGTGCGGGCTCTCGGCGCCGAAGCGGTCGAGGCATTCGAGCAGCAGCCAGGTCGGGAACAGGATCTCGACCGCGATCCGGATCTCGGCTTCCCAGCCGGCG